>JBCCXT010000065.1:0-20345 GCA_039191215.1 Pseudomonadota bacterium | reverse complement strand
GTAATGAGGCAGCCGGAGCCATAGATGCCGGTTGGGTGGAACTGCACAAATTCCATATCCTGTAACGGCAGGCCTTGCCGCGCGACCATGCCGCCGCCATCGCCGGTGCAGGTATGGGCCGATGTGGCGCTGAAATAGGCACGGCCGTAGCCGCCCGTGGCCAGCACGACCATTTTTGCGTTGAATGTGTGAAGCGTACCGTCGTCAAGCTTCCAGGCCAGGACGCCCTGGCAGACGCCGTCTTCGGACATGATGAGATCGGTGGCGAAGTATTCGATGTAGAACTCGGCGTCGTTTTTCAGGCTTTGACCATACAGCGTGTGCAGGATTGCGTGGCCCGTGCGGTCGGCGGCTGCACAGGTGCGCTGCACCGGTGGGCCCTCTCCAAATTCGGTCGTATGGCCGCCGAAGGGCCGCTGATAGATCCGGCCGTCTTCCGTTCGGCTGAACGGCACGCCGTAATGTTCCAATTCATAAACCGCTTTCGGCGCCTCGCGAGCGAGGTATTCCATTGCATCGGTGTCGCCCAGCCAGTCGGACCCTTTGACGGTATCATACATGTGCCAGTGCCAATGGTCCGGGCCCATATTGCCCAAGCTTGCTGCGATCCCCCCCTGAGCTGCGACCGTATGCGACCGGGTCGGAAAGACCTTCGAAATACAGGCCGTTTTCAGGCCCTGTTCGGCCATGCCAAGCGTGGCCCGCAAGCCAGAGCCGCCGGCGCCGACCACGACGACGTCATAGGTGTGTTGGGTAAGGTCGTATGCGTTCGAACTTGCGTCTCTCATCGGTCGTTACCCTCTTTAAAGCGCGATCTTGCCAACGGCGAACAGACCAATGACGATCAGCGTGTAAGATACGCTTGTCACGGCGATTTGGGTCAGTTTTCCTGGCACACCGTGCACGTAATCTTCGACGGCCACTAAGGTTTCGTGCATCAGATGCTGGATGATGACGATCAATGACAGCGCCATAACCAGCGCCGGCAGCGGCAGTCGGTAAAACGCCACGGCCTCCTCGTAGGGCCTACCAAGCCCAAGCGCAAACGTGATCACAAAAGCGGGCACGGCAATTCCCAATAGCAGCGAGCTGACCATCATCTTCCAATGGTGATCCGTGCCATGCCGCCCTGAGCCCAGGCCCCGGGCACGCTTGCGATCCGTTAAAAACCCGCTCATGCCCAAATCCTCACAAAAATATCCACACGACGGCAGTAAGGATCGTGCTAAGCGCGAACATCCCAATAGCCATTTTTTCGGAGATGTCGGTATTCACGCAGTAGCCGAAATCCCAAATCACATGCCGCAAGCGTCCGAACATATGATAAATGATCGCCCATGTGCCGCCGAGCAAGACCAGATCGCCCAAAAAACTGCGCATCAGCCCATCGACCCAAGCAAACATGCCAACCGATGTGGACGCCGCCAGCAACCACAGCAGAACGAGCGGCGAAAGCAGCAAACATGCAATCCCGGTGATGCGCACCATGATGGACGAGATCGACGTCAATTGCGGGCGGTAGACCGTCAAATGCGGCGATAATGGGCGGTTGCCCCGGTTCACGTCAGCCATGGCGGTTCCTCGTATAGGATCGGCTAGGTTCGGTCATCGCGTGTATCAATAAACGGATTTGCCCAACTGTCACGTAATCGTCGTGCAAAAATGCTCGGATTTTCTGGGGCTTTACGCCGCATCTGGCCAATTCGTGATCACAGCGCAAATTTAAGTGATCACAAACACTAGCTCAAGAGCAAGAAAGTTGAAATCGTCCAAACGGCGCCTCGCCGTGCGTGGCGCCAATAACGGCCAGGATGCAATCGGTTTGGCCGACAGGCATTTGCCATCCCGCGGTTACAACAAAAACGTCCCCCAAAAACCACAAAACCGGCATTTGGCGGCGCCTGATTCCAACTCAAAAAGTGATCTGCGCTGCGTCACACGATGGCAGGCGCATGGCAGCCGTCTCCACCGGCTCCACGTCAGCCAGACCAACCAGGGCGCGTATGCCGTCCGGGCCATGTGCGTTGAGATTGCGCGCCAGCAGCCCCGCGACAGGCTGCGCCGCATCAGCGCCCTGCGCTTGGATGCCGGGCTTGCTTAAATCAACGTCGCTCCTGACTCGATTGCGTCGCGGATCCCATTGAGTGCTGCGACACTGCTATCAACATCGCCAATTGGCCCAGGTTGCGCAAACTCCCGATCCGCGACTACCGCGCCGACAGCACCAAAGACCTGCCCAGCATCGTTCCCGCATTGATCCAGTGCGACATCCAAACCTCCTGAGCTCCGCATCGGCGTTGGCCCCGCACGGCCATAAACTATGAGCGTTAGACCGGCATCAAGGCCCAGTAATCGAGATCAAGCAGCACCTCGGACAGGTACTTGCCGTCTGCGCCCCGCAGCGCGCCAGCCGGGCTGCCTTTCGTGGCCACCAACCGCAATCGGATGGCACCAACGCCGGGGCGGGACGTCTCGGCCAAGGCCAGCACTTCGGACCAGGCCCGGATCGTATCGCCGGCAAAAGCCGGATTCACATGGCTGCCGGCGTTGAGACCCACGATCCGCTGCGCATTCGCCAGACCGTTAAAGCTGAGGCTGCGTGCCAGGCTGATGATATGGCCGCCATAGATCAACCGTTTGCCGTCCGGGCGGTGGGTGGCGTCGAAATGTACTTTCGCAGTGTTTTGCCAAAGCCGCGTGGCCATCATGTGCTCGGCCTCGCTAAGCGTGACGCCATCGACATGGTCGATGATCTCACCCGGCGCGTAATCGCTCAGGCGGTGCGGCTCTCCTGCTTGGGCGAAGTCGTAGCCTGTCCAATCAATCCCGTCTGGCAGCACCAGATCATCGGGCGCGACGGCCGGAGCCAAGCTCGGCACGACCGGTTCGGGCGCCGGCGAGCCTGGGTCGCGTTTGCGCACCATGACCCACCGGACATAGCTCAGAACCAAAGCATCAGCGGATTTGAACCCCATGGTTCGAACCCAAACGATGCCGGTTTTGCCGTTAGAATTTTCCTTTAGGCCGATGACCTCAGATCGGGCCGTGATCGTGTCACCTGGCGCCATAGGCGCAAAGAACCGACCCTCTGCATAACCCAGATTTGCCACTGCGTTCAGTGATATATCCGGCACTGATTTGCCGAACACGGTATGAAAGGTAATCAGGTCGTCAATTGCAGCGCCGCGCTGTCCAGTGAAGTCACGTGACGATTGTAGCGCAAAACGCGGGCCATAGAGCGCTTGGTACATCGCAATATCGCCGTCATGCAGCGTCCTCGGCGTGGCATGCTCGATCACTTGGCCGATATGGTAGTCTTCAAAGAAATAGCCCGGATTTGTCTTGCCATTCGTGCTCATGCGTCACCCAGCTTGATGTCTGTTAGAGGCGTGCGGGCTGCCCATTTTCCCGGCCGGCGCGGCTGAGGCCTCGTGGCGAACGGCCGAACCCTTTACCTCGGTTAGAAAGCGTTCAAGCGTCGCCATGTCGGCCCTCACCCAAACGGCCAACGGCCCAGCCAGATATGGAGCGCCGACACTAGCGCGAAGGCCGCGACCGCAAGCGCCAAATGCACCCAAGGTGAGCTGATCGGCGCGCTCGCCCGATTGACCAGCGGCTCGGCGCTGCTGTGCTTGGCAGCGATGACTTCGGCGACCGCCCATGCTGCCAGTCCAACAAAGAGAAGAATCGCCGCCAGATCGCCGTTGACCAGCAGATGCGCGGCCGCCCAGACCTTAAATCCGCTTAGTTGCGGGTTCTTCAGATTGCCAAAGATAAACGCCGTCCCAGGCTTGGTCGCGGTTGTGAGGTACATGTAAAAAGCAACCAACATCATCAGGTTATTGATGTGCGTGAAAAACGATGGCGGCGTCCAGACCGACACGAACGGTGTCGCGCGGTAGCCCAGCCAGATCACAATAAGCGATCCGAAAATGGCCAGCGCAAAAAGCCCTTTGGAGCCTGGCCCAAAGCGTTCATCCAGCACCGCCCGCGGGCCTGGTGCGACGGCGCGGAACAGATGCGCGCTCGCCCACAGCGCGAGGCCGAGAATTAGGATCAGCCTGGCCATCAGATAGGCGCCATCGCGGCTATCGCATCCGCTTTGGCCAGGGTAGCCCGCGCCGTTTCGATATGTAGGTTCTCGACAATTCGCCCATCAACGACTGCGACGCCTTCGCCCTTTGCCATGGCCTCCTCGAATGCCGCCATCTGGCGCCGCGCCAGGTCAATCTCTGCATCTGATGGGGCGAAGACCTGGTTTGCGATGTCGATCTGGGCTGGGTGGATCAGCGTTTTGCCGTCCATCCCCCATTCGCGCCCCTCAATGCATTCGTCGCGCAGACCGTCCTCGTCTTTGAACGCATTATAGACCCCGTCGATGCAGGCAATACCGCCCGCGCGCGCCGCAAGCAGCGTGTGTTGAAGCGCTGCCGTCATCGCCGCACGGCTCCGCGCACCCAGCTCTTTGGCCAGATCGTTGGTGCCCATGACAAACCCGCCAATGCCCGGTGCATCGGCAATCGCTTCGGCGTTGAGTATGCCGCGTGCGGTCTCCATCATTGCCCAGACCGGCAGATCGGTCCGCGCCCGGATCGCAGCGATGCCGTCCGGCCCGTCAACCTTGGGGAGGAGAAAGGCATCCGGCGCGGCGGGCGCGATCGTTGCCAAATCCTCCGCACCCCATTCTGTGTCGAGCCCGTTGATGCGCACAAGCCGCAGCCTTGCGCCATAATCACTTTGCGCCAGCGTCTCGGCCAGGAGCCCGCGGGCGGCGGACTTTTCATTCGGCGCGACGGCGTCTTCGAGATCGAAAATGATGGCGTCAGCCGCCAAGGTTTTGGCCTTTTCCAGCGCGCGTTCCTTGGAGCCGGGTATGTAAAGAACCGATCGAAGGGGCCGGGCTGGGGCGGACATAACGCTACCTTTCGTCAATTGCCGATCTGTCAGACCATGGGGGCCCGGCCGTGGCAAGGTTTCAATTCAGCGCATTCGGGCGCGCCGTCGAATCGGGGTGTTAACCTTATCTTCGGCAAATCCGCGCAGGCTGACAAAAGGCGCGATGTTTGACAGGGAATTGCGCCCTTTTGCAACGGGTAGACACCCGGGGGCTCAAAGGCCCCGCCGCTGGCCGAATCTGCCGCGGGTCGTCTGCCAAGCTCGAAAGGCTTGACTGATGAAACCTGTCCGACTGCTGGCGGCGTCACTACTGGCTTGCGCGACCGCCCCCCAAATCGCCGCTGCGCAAAACCGTCCTGTCTGCGCGGAACGCGCGCTGATCATTGATACATTGGAAAACCGCTACGGTGAAACCGCCGTGTCGCTTGGTCTGGGCCCTGGAAACCGCGTGGTGGAACTCTTTGCCTCCGAAGAGACCGGCACCTGGACGATCACTGTGACCTCCGTCAATGGCACGACCTGCCTTGTCGCATCCGGTGACAGCTATACGGTTGTGGTTCCGACCCCTGTGGGTGAGCCGTTATAATCCATCCCGACGGCCAAAGCTGGTCTGCCAGCTAGCCGTCGGTCTTGAACGGACGGCATAAGACCCGAAATGATCTATTCGACGGGTCCTTGGTATCGGCACTTTTATACGCCTTGGCGGTTTGTATCTTGCCGAATTTCAAGAACCTAGCCGAATTGGCCGCGTAGAATGCCGCGATGCCATCGACATCAAACCCCATCTTTGCGATGTGTTGGTTCACCTTTCGCCGGGCTGATGCCGGGTGCCATTATGGACTGCACTGCGCTGCGATATCAGTCAATGAACGCTTCCCCGGGCCGTTTTACAGGCCTCAAACCTGAAGCGGCGGGAAAGTGACCGCCACGTCCGGCGATGGGCAGTAGTTGTTGACGACGCAGCCAAGTGCCACCTGTTCTTTCGACCTTGCAAAGCAGCGGCACAATTCAAATCAAAACGCGCTCCATCCATCAGAAGCGCGCCCACTCGCGTTCCGCAAATTTGACCGCAGGCCGGCTGTTAGCGGCCCCATGCCCTTGCAACCCACACACCGCCCGCGCTACCGAAGTGGCAATCTACCACGAGGGACCGGAGATTTTCATGGCCAGACCGAAGATCGCACTGATCGGCGCGGGACAGATCGGGGGCACGCTCGCCCATCTTGCCGCCATCAAAGAGCTTGGCGACGTCATCCTCTTTGACATCGCTGAGGGCACGCCGCAGGGCAAAGCGCTCGACATTGCCGAATCCGGCCCGTCTGAGAAATTCGACGCAAAGTTGAAAGGCACCAATGATTACGCAGATATCGCCGGTGCTGATGTCTGCATCGTGACGGCCGGCGTGCCGCGCAAACCTGGAATGAGTCGTGATGACCTTCTCGGTATCAACCTCAAAGTGATGAAGGCCGTCGGCGAAGGTATCCGCGACAACGCGCCCGATGCGTTTGTGATCTGCATTACCAACCCGCTCGACGCCATGGTCTGGGCGCTGCAGCAGTTTTCCGGATTGCAGACGGCAAAGGTTTGCGGGATGGCAGGCGTGCTCGACAGTGCGCGCTTCCGCCACTTCCTGGCCGACGAATTTGATGTCTCGATGAAAGACGTGTCGGCCTTTGTGTTGGGCGGCCACGGCGACACGATGGTGCCGCTCACGCGGTATTCCACCGTTGGCGGTATCCCGCTGCCCGATCTGGTAGAAATGGGCTGGACAAGCCAGGAAAAGCTCGACGCGATTGTGCAGCGCACGCGCGATGGCGGGGCCGAGATCGTGGGCCTTTTAAAGACCGGCTCGGCCTTTTATGCGCCAGCGACCAGCGCCATCGAAATGGCCGAAAGCTACCTGAAAGACCAAAAGCGCCTCTTGCCGTGCGCGGCCTATTGTGACGGGCAGTTCGGGCTCAAAGGCCTTTATGTCGGCGTGCCGACGATCATCGGCGCCGGTGGCATTGAGCGCATCGTTGAGATCAACATGACCCGCGAAGAACAGGGCATGTTCGATAACTCCGTCGACGCGGTCAAAGGCCTGGTTTCGGCCTGCAAAGGCATCGACGACAGCCTGACCTAATGGCACAGGCGGGGATTGCCTCGCTTTGGATCGGGGCCGAACTGGGCTGGATCGAAAAGCTTTGCCTTGCGTCCTTTGCGGCCCAAGGCCACGCGGTGACGCTGTTTTCCTACGACCCCGTGGCGGGCTTGCCAGAAGGTGTATCAACCGCCAGCGCCAATGAGATATGGGACATGCCTGATCCGGGTTTCGTTGCCCGTACCGGGCCGTCCTATGTTGCCGATATCTTCCGTATCCATCTGATGGCAAAAACAGATCTCATCTGGGTGGATACCGACGCCTATTGCCTCAAACCCTTTGTGCCAGATGGCGCGGGCTTTTTGGTCGGCCATTATCACGACCGGGTCGAGATCGCCAACGGCGTCGTCAGGCTGCCCCAGGGTTCCGAGACACTGGCGTTCTTGCAGCGGCTCTTGCTCGATCGTGACTTCATTCCGCCCTGGATCAGACCCGCGCTGCGTAAACGGTTGGAACGGATGCCGGCGGAGGCGCGGTTCGAGGCGCAATACCATATCAAGCGCACCATTTTGGGCCCGCGAGCGTTGACGGCGGGCCTGCGTCAAACCGGTGAAGACAGCCATGCCGTGCATGAGCGCGTGCTTTATCCCGTCCCGTGGGAGCTAAACGATATCTTCTTCAACCCCTATGGCGGCGTCGACGGATGGTGTGCCGATGACACCATTTCAGTGCATTTTTACGGCAGCCAGATCCGGCGCGCCAACCGGCACCGCTTTCCGCCCCATCCAGACAGCTTTCTGGGCGGGGCCCTGGCGCAGCACGGGATGGTTTGATGGCAGCGCCCGTCGTGAAAATTCTGGGCGAGCGCAATTCCGGCACCAACTTTCTTGCGCGATGCCTGTCAGAGAACTTCGATGCCAAGGTCTATCCCGGCGGTATTTCACTCAGCCAGGATCAGCGCGCTTACTTGCGCCGGGCGGAGCCTGAAAGAGTGCGTCGCGGCCCGTTACGCGAAGCACTTTGGGACGCAAATCATGTGCGCGATTTGCCGCGGACGGGCGGCTGGAAACATGCCGCTGCGACAAACGCCTTTCTGACACGTTTTGCCCGGTCGCAGAACGCGCTCGTGATCTGCATCGTCCGTCACCCAGCCGCTTGGCTGGCCGCAATGCACCGCAATCCGTTTCATGCTGCAGCCCATGTGCCCGCGCGCTTTTCGGCCTTCCTGCGCGCGCCCTGGGTTGCCCGGCCGCGCGATGAATTGGCTCAGCCGTTCTTGGACAACCCGGCCGTGCTGTACCGCGTGAAACTTGCAAGCTATGCTTGGCTGGCAGAGGTGCACGAAGCCACTATTTTGCTGCGCTACGAAGACATTCTGGCCAATCCGGACGCGGCCTTTGCGCCCGTAGCAAGGCATCTACCACGTCGGAGCGCACAGTATACTCTACCGCAAGAAGGGACACGCGCATTTGTCCCCGGCGAGACCGAAGCCACCGGATTTGCCGAACGGGCGCGGCGTGCAGGTTATGGATTGCTGGCGCCGGTCGACGCGGCGTTTCTCAGCGACGCGCTGCGCGGCAGTTTTGCGGATACGCTCTACCCATTTGAAAACGCCCCAACCGGTTAATCTTTGCTGAAGCAGTGGTTATCTGTGATCACACATTTTTCGGCTGTGATCACAAATGCCGATTTTTTCGCTAAAAACCCTGCTGTTGCGTCGTTTTGACCTTTTACAGCGACATTCTGCGGTGCTTAGTGCTGGGATTAGGAAAGTCAAATTTACCCGGAAGAGCGCCATGAACATCCACGAATACCAAGCCAAGGGCCTGCTGCGTCAATACGGGGCCCCAGTCTCGGATGGGCGCGTCGTCACCCGTGCCGAGGAAGCCAAGACCATGGCAGGCGAGCTCGATGGCCCGCTTTGGGTTGTCAAAGCGCAAATCCATGCCGGCGGGCGGGGCAAGGGTTCGTTCAAAGAGGCCGATGCGGGCGAGCAAGGCGGTGTCCGCCTGGCCAAATCGGTTGAACAGGCCGCCGATGAGGCGCGCAAGATGCTAGGCCGCACGCTGGTCACGCACCAGACCGGGCCAGTCGGCAAGCAGGTCAACCGCATCTATATCGAAGATGGCTCTGATATTGCGCGTGAGCTCTACCTGGCCCTTCTGGTCGATCGTCAGACGAGCCGCATCTCTTTTGTCTGCTCGACCGAAGGCGGCATGGACATCGAAGAAGTGGCAGCCGCCACTCCTGACAGAATTCTCAGCTTCAGCGTCGATCCGGCCACGGGCTATCAGCCGTTTCACGGCCGCCGCATTGCCTTTGCGCTTGGTCTCGACAAACAGGGCCAGAAGGAATGCGTGAAGCTGATGGCCATCCTCTACAAAGCCTTCGTTGAGAAGGATATGGAGATGCTGGAGATCAACCCCCTGATCGTCAGCCCGACCGGCTCGCTCAAGGTGCTTGATGCCAAAGTTGGCTTTGACGGCAATGCTGTTTACCGCCATCCCGACATCGCTGAGCTGCGCGATGAGACCGAAGAAGACCCCAAGGAGCTAGAGGCCTCGAAATACGACCTCAACTACATCGCCCTTGACGGCGAGATCGGCTGTATGGTGAACGGCGCGGGCCTGGCGATGGCGACGATGGACATCATCAAGCTTTACGGCTCGGAGCCTGCGAATTTCCTTGATGTCGGCGGCGGCGCCACCAAGGAAAAGGTGACCGAGGCCTTCAAGATCATCACATCCGACCCACAGGTCAAAGGCATCCTGGTCAATATCTTTGGTGGCATCATGCGCTGCGATATCATCGCCGAATGCGTCATCGCGGCGGTCAAGGAAGTCGGCCTGCAAGTGCCGCTAGTGGTCCGTCTCGAAGGCACCAACGTGGAGAAGGGCAAAGAGATCATCAACCAATCCGGCCTCGCCGTGATCGCCGCCGATGACCTCAAAGACGGCGCTGAAAAGATCGTCGCGGCTGTGAAAGGGTGATCTTCGCCCCGACCATACGGTCGGTGAAACGGCCGGCGAACCGTTCGGGTGGCAAACGCACGGAGCGCCGCGGCAAAGACGGGCTGCTATTGGCCTTTCTGCGGCGCTTTTGTCTTGTGTTTTGCAGTGTTTTTGCGCCGATTGCGGCCATTGCGCAGCAGCCAGCGGAAGACTTCGTCGACGCATTCGGCATCGCGTGCCTGGACAAGTTCAATGACTTCGCCAGCTTTGAAGATCGGCTTTTAGCCGCCGGGTTTGTGGCCCCCAATAAAAGCAGTTTGCGGCAACGCGGCGCTCTTGAGGTCTATATCGCCGAAGGCCCAAACCGAGACCAGAATTGCACGTCGATCGGGCCGAACACGGACCCAATAGCGGTCGCAAATGCCGTTATCGCTGAGTTGGCGCGCCGGTCGATCCAAGTCGGTGAACTCTCGCAACGCGGTCGGCGGATTGGATTCCCGATTGGCCATTTGGGTGAAAACTACAGACTTCGCGTTGAACCCTCGTTCACCATAAATTCGATAGTCATTCTTCAAAGGTTGTAGGGCATGCGGTTATTGGCAGAATATCGGCGCTTATCAACTGTTCTTGCCGGCGCATGGATGTTTTCTGTGTCGGCACAATCTGGATTGGCACAAGCTGATGCTGCCAGCGCTTTCGCCGACCATTGTTTCTCGCCTTTTTTGACCGCGCAGGCTGCTGCTGCGAACTTGCCGTCGGGCCATGATTTTTACGATCTCGACCCGTTCCGCGACAGCAATCCGATCTCCGAGCCCAGGGGCCGCCCGGCCACGCCCGGCACCGATCGCCGCTGCGAGGTGGCCTTCGACGGTGCCGACGTCGAGGCGGGCATCGCTGCCGTGACCCAAGGCCTGAGAAAGGAAGGCATCGACACCGAGGCCGCCGTTCCAGCAGATTTTCCGGCGCAGGCTGGCACCGGCTTCATCGCCGCGCGCCAGCTCAACCCCACTCGGATCGCTGTCGTTCAAGTCGGCACGCGGCCTGGGCCCAACGGCGTGGAAACCTTCATCAGTGTAGAGCGCCTGGTGCCACTGTATGAGGTGCGCCCATGATCCGCGCGCTTGCCATATCGCTTTTATTGGCCCCCGCAGCCGAAGCCCAATCGGAGGCAGAAGCTGCCGCGCTTAACATGGGGCTCGCGGTTGATCTTTGCCTGCAAGAGCTTGCCGACCAGGATGGCATGCGCGACGGGCTGGCCCCGCGTTTCGACACGGCCGGTTTTACGCTGATCGAATTTGGCGGCGGATACGAATTCACTGGTCCCGGCGTTTTCGGCTACCTTTCGCCCAGTGAGCCAGAGTTCTTCTGCTCCGTGCAATCAGCACTGGTGCCGATGGATCGGGCCGGCCAAATCGCCTATGACCGGGTGCTTTACCGATTTCCTGGCGGGGTGGCGGGCCTGCCGCAGCAAGAGGCGCGTGCCGGCTGCCCGATCATGCGCTACACAGCCTACGGGCTGCCGCACAGACTCCAGATCCTTTCAGCCGGAAATTCAGGTGAGTGTTACGAGCGTGATAGCGCTGCAATTCTATTCGGAGCGTTTTGAGATGGGCCGGCTCTTTGCCATTGTGATTGCCCTGATCAGCGCGCAACTGGCCGCAGCGCAGAGTTTTGAGGAGGCCGTTCGCGCCAATGCCGCACTTGCGCTGCGGCTTTGCACCCAAGCCATGATCGACGGCACATCCTCGGCTGCCGTATTCGCCCCCGCGGGATTTGCCTATCGGTCGATCGATCGCGGTGTGAATTCCTACGGGATCGCCCTTGGCCTCGACCATTATTGGGATGCGCCCGCCGATACGGTCAAAGTCTCGGTTGCCAACCCCGACGGCCATCCCGGCCTGTGCCAGGTTCTGACCACGCATCTGACGCAGCCCGCACTCGACGCGCTGCTGCGCGAGACGCTTTTTCAAACGCATCCAGGTGCGCGGATGGGCTCGGAAAACAGCATCATGATCGACACGCCGTCGGGGCTGCCGCTGATCATCACAACGCGCACCATCACCAACAACCACCGCTATGAGCCCCCGGGGACCGTAGAGGTTACCATGGGCTACCCCGGATAAGCACTTAAAGGACCAAAGAAATGGCCGTACTTGTCGACGAAAACACCAAAGTGATCTGCCAAGGCTTCACCGGCAGCCAGGGCACGTTCCATTCCGAACAGGCGATCGAATACGGAACCAAAATGGTCGGCGGTGTGACACCGGGCAAGGGTGGGATGACCCATCTCGACCTGCCTGTTTTTGACAGTGTGCATGACGCAAAAAGTGCCACCGGGGCCAATGCCAGCGCGATTTATGTGCCGCCGCCATTTGCTGCCGATTCGATCCTGGAGGCCATCGATGCGGAGATGGAGCTGATCGTGTGCATCACCGAAGGGATCCCTGTTCTCGACATGATGCGGGTGAAAAAGGCACTTGAAGGCGCATCCTCGCTGTTGATCGGTCCGAATTGTCCCGGTGTGATCACGCCTGATGCCTGCAAGATCGGCATCATGCCTGGCCACATCCATAAACGCGGCTCCGTCGGCGTGGTGTCCCGGTCGGGCACGCTAACATATGAGGCGGTGAAACAGACCTCTGATGTGGGCCTGGGCCAATCGACCTGCGTGGGCATCGGCGGCGACCCGATCAAGGGGACCGAACATATCGACGTGCTGGAATGGTTCCTGGCCGACGAGGAGACCACCTCGATCATCATGATCGGTGAGATCGGTGGCTCGGCGGACGAAGAGGCCGCCCAGTTCCTCGCCGATGAGGCCAAGAAGGGCCGCTCCAAGCCCACTGCAGGCTTCATCGCCGGCCGCACCGCACCGCCGGGACGCCGCATGGGCCATGCCGGCGCCATCGTCGCGGGCGGCAAGGGCGGCGCCGAAGACAAGATCGAAGCGATGAAATCGGCCGGCATCGTCGTCGCCGAAAGCCCCGCTGGCCTCGGTGAAGCCGTGCTGGAGGCGATTGGGTGACAGAAGGCTCCGCCAACAAAACCGACCGGTTACAAACGGCTGGTATCGTGATCTCGCTGCTTATTGGCGCGAGCGGTTGGGTCATGTGGGCTTCTGATCGAAACGAAGGCTTGAGCGATCGCGTCACCCGATTAGAGGAGCGGCAACGGCCAATTCTAGAAGAAACATTTCCTACAGTGCAAAGCGATGTTTCGCGATTGAGCGAATTACAAGAATTGCAGGCAGCACGTGTCGCTTCTTTGGATGATCGTGTCGGTGAGATATCGCGCGGCATTGACGCAATCTCGGAAGTCGCACAGCAATCCGGCATTTCTACTATGCCAGCAGAGGACTTGGTCGATGCGATCAAGTTGGCAATAGACGAAGATCCGGAATTGCAGAGCTTGTTGCAGGGGCCGGAAGGTGCGCCCGGTCCGACTGGGCCGCCAGGAGAAGATGGTTCGGCTGGGGCACCCGGTATAGACGGCGCCTCGAACTCTCTGGCAATTGAAGAGATAGAGCAACGCCTTCTGGCGTTGGAGCAACAATCTGGTCACGTCCAAAACGCTGCTAGCGTTGCGACCGCAATAGACCCAACGCGTATTTACGGGTCCGGTGAGTGCGTCGACTTTGAGCCCGGTCTTGGTGTTTTGGAGGCGAATATCGATCACGGCGCAGCCATCTGCGTCAATCGGGTTCCGATCGCCGCAATTGCCCATACAAATGGCTGCAGTTACGTGTCTTTCACCGGGATTGCGCTTGAACGACGTCGCTCGGTCGATCCAGGCGAAACGATGACCTTTTCATACGGCGGAAATACGATTGGTGTTCAACTTGGATGCCGACGCGAAGCTGAGACCGACAACGCTTATTATCCGGTTAGGATATTTACTCAATGACCGTTCGCGCGCTCCTTCTGCTCACAGCCTGCCTAGTCCTATCCGGCTGCCTTGGTCGTGCCGCCGTCAGCACGGCGGGCACCGTCACAGGCGTTGCTGTTCGCACCACCGGCAATGTGGTCGCCACAGGCGTTGAGGTGGTGACCCAAGGCCCCCACATGCCCTCAGAATTTCTTCTCGTCAGCCCCGATCCCAAGGGAATGAACCAATGACCGAACAGAACCCCAACGACCAGTTCAGAGCCTCCAGCTTCATGCAGGGGCACAACGCGGAATATCTCGAACAGCTCTACGCGCGATACGCCAATGATCCGAATGCGGTGGATGAAGCTTGGCGGGAATTCTTCACCTCGATGGGAGATGCGGAGCTTGATGTGAAGGCGGAGGCTTCAGGGCCCTCTTGGGCGCGCAGCGATTGGCCACCCATACCTGCCGATGATCTGACCAATGCACTGACCGGCGATTGGGCCGAAGCCAATGCCGAGATTAAAGGCGCTAAAGACAAGATCATTGCGAAGGCCGAGGAGACCGGTGCCAAGGTCACCGACGATCAGATCCAGCGCGCCGTTCTCGATTCAATCCGTGCACTGATGTTGATCCGCGCCTATCGCATCCGTGGCCACCTGGTGGCTAATCTCGACCCACTTGGCATGCGTGACGCAACCCCACACCCCGAGCTTGATCCCAAGAGCTATGGGTTCACCGAGGCGGACATGGACCGGCCGATCTTCCTCGACAACGTCCTGGGGCTGCAACACGGCACGATCCGCCAGATCGTGGAGATTGTGAAGCGGACCTATTGCGGCACCTTCGCCCTGCAATACATGCATATCTCCAACCCCGAAGAAGCCGCTTGGTTAAAGGAACGGATCGAAGGCTACGGCAAGGAGATCGCCTTTACCCGCGAAGGCCGGAAGGCGATCCTGAACAAGCTGGTTGAAGCGGAGGGGTTCGAAAAATTCCTCCATGTCAAGTATATGGGCACTAAACGTTTCGGGCTTGATGGCGGCGAAGCACTGATCCCGGCGATGGAACAGATCATCAAGCGCGGCGGATCGCTCGGCCTTTCCGACATTGTCATCGGCATGCCGCATCGGGGGCGGTTGAGCGTGTTGGCCAATGTCATGCAAAAGCCCTACCGGGCGATCTTCAACGAGTTTCAGGGCGGTAGCTTCAAGCCAGAGGACGTCGATGGGTCAGGCGATGTGAAATACCATCTTGGCGCCTCGTCAGATCGCGAGTTTGATGGCAATTCCGTACACCTTTCGCTGACCGCCAACCCCAGCCATCTGGAGGCCGTGAACCCGGTGGTCCTCGGTAAAGTCCGCGCTAAGCAAGACCAGTTGGGCGATGTCGAACGGACCCAGGTGATGGGCGTGCTGTTGCACGGTGATGCAGCCTTTGCCGGTCAGGGCGTTGTGGCCGAAGGTTTGGGTCTGTCCGGACTGCGTGGACACCGCACTGGCGGTACGATGCATATCATCGTCAATAACCAGATCGGGTTCACGACCGCGCCGCATTTCAGCCGCTCCAGCCCCTATCCGACTGATATCGCGTTGATGGTGGAAGCGCCGATTTTTCACGTAAATGGCGACGATCCAGAGGCTGTTGTGCATGCTGCAAGGGTCGCGACCGAGTTCCGCCAGAAATTTGGCAAAGACGTTGTCATCGACATCTTCTGTTATCGCCGGTTTGGACATAACGAGGGCGACGAGCCCATGTTTACCAACCCAATCATGTATAAGAATATCAAGAAGCAGAAGACCACGCTTCAGATCTATACCGAACGGCTGGTGCGCGACGGGTTGATCCCCGAAGGAGAGATCGACGATATGAAGACCGCCTTCCAGGCGCATCTGAACGAAGAATTCGAGACTGGTAAAAACTACAAGCCAAACAAGGCCGACTGGCTCGACGGGCGGTGGAGCCATCTCGACCGTGAAGGCGAGGAATACGAGCGCGGACAGACGTCGATCAAGCCAGAGACGATGGCCGAGATTGGTGTCGCGCTGTCCCGGGCGCCGGAAGGATTTGCGCTGCACAAAACGGTGGCGCGGCTTCTGGAAACCAAGGCCAAGATGTTTGAAACCGGGGACGGGTTTGATTGGGCCACGGCCGAAGCGCTCGCCTTCGGCTCACTTCTCACCGAAGGGTATCCGGTGCGCCTATCGGGCCAAGACAGCACGCGCGGCACGTTCAGCCAACGCCATTCCGGCCTGATCGATCAGAACACTGAAGAGCGCTACTATCCTGTGAACCACATTCGCGACGGTCAGGCGCGCTACGAAGTGATCGACTCGATGCTGTCCGAATACGCCGTGCTTGGTTTCGAATACGGCTTTTCGCTGGCCGAACCCAATGCCCTGACCATGTGGGAGGCGCAGTTTGGCGATTTTGCCAATGGTGCGCAGATTATGTTCGACCAGTTTATCAGTTCCGGAGAGCGTAAATGGCTGCGGATGTCGGGGCTTGTGATGCTGTTGCCGCATGGCTTCGAAGGCCAGGGTCCCGAACACTCCTCCGCCCGGCTCGAGCGGTTCTTACAGATGTGTGCCGAGGATAACTGGATCGTGGCCAATTGCACGACGCCGGCAAATTACTTCCACATCCTGCGCCGCCAGTTGCATCGCGATTTTCGCAAGCCCTTGGTGTTGATGACGCCGAAATCACTGTTGCGGCACAAGCTGGCGGTCTCAACCGCGGCTGATTTCACCACCGGGTCGAGCTTTCACAGGGTACTTTGGGATGACGCCCAACAGGGCAATTCCGACACCAAGCTGGTCGCCGACGACAAGATCAAACGGGTCGTGATGTGTTCGGGTAAGGTGTATTATGATCTTCTAGAAGAACGGGATGAACGTGGCCTCAAGGATGTCTATATCCTGCGGCTTGAACAGTTCTATCCCTTCCCGGCGCTCAGCCTTGTGAAAGAATTGGAGCGGTTCAAGGAAGCGGAGATTGTCTGGTGCCAGGAAGAGCCCAAAAATATGGGCGGCTGGTCCTTTGTGGAGCCAAACCTCGAATGGGTTCTGACCCGAATTGGGGCGACCAATAAGCGACCCAAATATACCGGGCGCACGGCAGCCGCCTCACCCGCTACCGGACTTGCCAGCCAACACAAATTCCAACAAAGCGCGCTGGTCAACGACGCGCTCACGATCGAAGGGAACTAAGAGATGTCGGTAGAGGTTCGTGTCCCGACTTTGGGTGAAAGTGTGACCGAGGCCACGGTTGCGACCTGGTTCAAAAAGCCAGGCGACGCGGTCGCGGTTGATGAGATGCTTTGCGAATTGGAGACCGACAAGGTGACCGTCGAAGTGCCTTCACCGGCGGCGGGAACGCTGGCTGAGATTGTCGCTGCCGAAGGCGAAACGGTTGGGGTCGACGCTTTGCTTGCCACGCTTGGCGACGCGGGTGCCTCCGCGCCTGCGTCGGCCGCTCAATCGGCACCGCAAAGCGCGCCCGACGCACAGTCGACGCCAGCGGGCGGTGGCGGCAGCCATGACGTCATGGTGCCGACACTCGGTGAAAGTGTGACGGAAGCGACGGTTGCGACATGGTTCAAGGCAGTTGGCGACGCGGTCGAGCAAGACGAGATGCTGTGTGAATTAGAGACCGACAAGGTCTCGGTTGAGGTGCCGGCACCCGCAACGGGCGTTTTGTCCGAAATTGTCGCGGCGGAAGGGTCGACCGTCGAGGCGGGTGGAAAGCTCGCCGTCATCGGCGGGGCAAGCGCCAGTCCTGCAGCCGCGCCGACTGCCGCGCCAGAGGTGGCCGCCCATGAGACACGTGGCGGCGCGGATGTGGCCAACGCGCCGTCGGCCGAAAAGCTGATGGCGGAAAAGGGTCTGACAGCCGGCCAGGTCACGGGCACGGGACGTGATGGCCGGGTGATGAAAGAGGACGTGATGAAAGCGGTCGCGGCGCCGGCCCCGGCGGCTATGGCTGCGCCGCCGACCGCGCCCGCCCCGCGTGCCCCGGTCGCGGCCGAAGATGCCTCGCGCGAGGAGCGGGTGAAGATGACCCGCCTGCGCCAGACCATTGCGCGCCGCCTGAAGGATGCGCAAAACACGGCCGCGATCCTGACGACCTTCAATGAGGTTGATATGGGTGCTGTGATGGAGCTGCGCAAAACCTACAAAGAAGAGTTCGAGAAGAAGCACGGCGTGCGGCTGGGTTTCATGTCGTTTTTCACCAAGGCCTGTGTGCATGCGTTGCGCGAGGTGCCCGAGGTGAACGCTGAGATCGACGGCACAGACATCGTCTATAAGAACTTCGTGCATATGGGCGTCGCTGCGGGCACACCGCAGGGCCTGGTTGTGCCGGTGATCCGTGACGTGCACCAAAAGAGCTTCGCTGAGATCGAGAAGGAGATTGGCGAGAAGGGCAAACGTGCGCGGGACGGCAAACTGTCGATGGCGGAAATGCAGGGCGGCACGTTCACGCTCTCGAATGGCGGCGTCTACGGCTCGCTCATGTCGGCGCCGATCCTGAACCCGCCGCAATCGGGGATCCTGGGGATGCACAAAATCCAGGACCGGCCCATGGTGGTCGGCGGAGAGATCGTGATCCGCCCGATGATGTATCTGGCGCTCAGCTATGACCACCGGATCGTGGACGGCAAAGGCGCCGTGACCTTCCTGGTGCGCGTGAAAGAGGCGCTGGAGGATCCCCGCAGGCTCCTGATGGATTTGTGACGCATGTTGAGGCTCCACATTGATGGCGATTGGGACGCGGCGGACTTCGCCGCGTTCTTCAAGAGCATCGACGAGCTTTACAATTACCTATGTGTGACTTTCGAGCGCGAACTTTATCCTGAGTTCGGTCGTGTCTACGCTTATCCATTTCGAGGTGGCAGGCCACGTGACCTTAGATTCAGGCTCGATGTTAGACGAATAGAGTTTGCTTCCCCGGGTTTCACCGATTTGGCAGGGCTCGCTGCGGCAATGCGGGAAATTCGGGAGTTACTTCAATTTGTTATCTCCCACGCTGCGAGTCGAAAGGACCGGAAACTCAAACGCGAACGAGAGCAGTTAGAAATCTTGAGACTGAAACTGGAGTTGTTCGAAAAACTCCACTCCATTGAAGAAGAATTTGGAAGACCGATGCCTGTTGGTGCTGAAAGGCACTTGGGCTTACGCAGCACTTCTATGCCCGATCTTGACCCTCTGTTGGATGCGGCTCTCGACGGAAGACTAACGAAGGCCGAAAACGCAGAGGAAGAAACATGACCCCAGAACTCACCTACCTCCTCTACGCCGTCATCCTGTTGATCGCCCATATCATCGTGCAGGCGACGTTCTCGGATCTCTCCAAGGGCCTTTTATGGGCGCTTGGGCCACAGGATGAACCGCGCGAGCAGAATGTGATCGCGGACCGGGTGCAGCGGGCGCTGAGGAACTACCTGGAAACCTTCGCGGCCTTTGCGGCGCTCGCGCTGATCCTGGCGGTGACCGAACGCGGAACGGCGCTCTCGGCCACGGGGGCGGCGCTCTATTTCTGGGCGCGGCTCGCCTATATCCCGGCCTTTGCCTCGGGCATCCCGCTTGGCCGCTCGATTACCTGGTTCGTGTCGATGGCGGGGCTTGTCATGATGCTGATCCCGGCCATGTCCGGCCCATGAGCGCTGAGATCACCGTCCTGGCGCTCGCGGGGCTTCTGCAGGGGGCGCAATTTGCGCTCGTCTCGATCCCCGCCAATCTGGAACTTGGCCCAGCCAAGCTGGCAAGTCCGCGCGATCCGGCGCGATTAGGGACCGCGATCGAGGCGCAGGTCAGCCCGATCACCGGGCGGCTCTTTCGCGCGCTCAACAACCATTTCGAAGGGCTGATCCTCTTCACCCTAGCCGTGGTGGTGGTCACGTTGGCCGACACCTCAACCCTGCTGACGCAGGTCTGCGCCTGGGCCTATCTCGCCGCCCGGGTGGCCTACATCCCGGCCTATGCCTTTGGCTGGTCTCCGTGGCGGTCCGCCATCTGGTTTGTCAGCTTCACCGCCACTATGATCATGCTGGTGGCTTCGCTTTTTTAAACACCACCGTCCCAAACGACCGTTGAAGGAGCCCAGAGATGGCAAGTTATGATGTGATAGTGATCGGATCGGGCCCAGGCGGCTATGTCTGCGCCATCCGCTGCGCGCAATTGGGGCTTAAAACGGCCTGTGTGGAGGGGCGAGAGACGCTCGGCGGCACCTGCCTGAATATCGGCTGTATACCGTCCAAGGCGTTGCTGCACGCTTCCCATCAATTGCATGAGGCGGAGCATAACTTCGCCAAGATGGGCCTCAAGGTCGCGGCCCCGAAGGTGGATTGGAAACAGATGCTCGCCTACAAAGACGACGTCATCGGCCAAAACACCAAAGGCATCGAATTTCTTTTTAAGAAGAATAAGATAGACTGGATCAAGGGCTGGGGCTCTATCCCTGAGGCTGGCAAGGTCAAGGTCGGCGATGCCGTGCATGAGGCCAAGTCAATTGTCATTGCCAGCGGGTCGGAGCCGTCGAGCCTGCCGGGCG
>JBCCXT010000064.1:0-22233 GCA_039191215.1 Pseudomonadota bacterium | reverse complement strand
CCCGCCCGCCGCCACCCGTCCCGCGGCAGCCACGCCGACGAGGGCGCCCCAATTGGGGGCACCGAGGAGGCGCGCCCGCCCCGAAATCCAATTGCAAACCTGAAACCGCCTCTAAGCGCCTCTTCCCGCCATCCCACGCAATCGTGGCTTAAAAATGCGCAAGCCACACCAAAGAAAACGCTGGTGCGTGGGCACGTTTTGAGTACGCTATTCGCCCTGGGGGCTGCGCGAGATGGCCCATATGGGAGGGGCCGGTCGATCACCGGTCAGAACGTTCGCCGATGAACATCCTTTTTGTGATGTATGACCAATTGCGCTTCGATTATCTCAGCTGCGCTGGCCACCCACATCTCGAGACGCCCAATTTTGATCGCGTCGCAGCGAAGGGCGTGCGTTTCACCCGCGCCTATTGCCAATCGCCGCTTTGCGGGCCCAGCCGGATGAGCTTCTATACCGGGCGTTACACCGCATCACATGGCGCGCATTGGAACGGCTTTCCGCTTCGGGTCGGCGAATTGACGATGGGCGATCATCTGCGCGCCGCGGGTATGGATTGCTACCTTCTGGGCAAGACGCATATGGCCGCCGACAAGAACGGCATTGCGCGGCTTGGCATCGATCCGGACAGCCAGATCGGGCGGCGCCAGGCGGAATGTGGATTTGACGCAGTACTGCGCGATGACGGGCTTTGGGGGCAGGGACCAGACGGCTATTACGACGCCAAGATCTCGCCCTATAACGCCTATCTCAACGCCC
Organism: Pseudomonadota bacterium; assembly: GCA_039191215.1. Lineage (GTDB taxonomy): Bacteria > Pseudomonadota > Alphaproteobacteria > Rhodobacterales > Rhodobacteraceae > HKCCE3408. Next base: position 21,477 of record JBCCXT010000064.1, on the reverse strand, counting down.
AAGGCTACGAGGGCGAGAACCCCTGGGCGAACCATGCCAATGCCGGCGTCAAAGATGGCCAGATCGCATCGGGCTGGATGATGCAAAACGCAAGCCTCCCCGCCAACATCCGCGAAGAGGATAGCGAGACCGCCTGGCTCACAACGCAAGCGATGCGCTTTCTCGACGGCGTGAAGGGGCGCTGGTGCGCCCATATCTCCTACATCAAGCCACATTGGCCCTATATCGCGCCCGCGCCCTATCACAACATGTTTGGCGCCAATCAAGTGCCGCCTGCCCACCGCCATCCGCGCGAACGGGACGACCCGCACCCGGTCTATCGCGGCTTCATGGACGGCAAAATCTCTGAGGCATTCCAGCGCGACGAGGTCCGCCAGGCCGTCATCCCGGCTTATATGGGCCTGATCAAGCAATGTGATGACCATCTCGGCCGCCTTCTCGATCACTTGGAGACAACCGGCAAAGCTGACGACACGATCATCATTCTGACCTCGGACCATGGCGATTATCTCGGCGATCACTGGATGGGCGAAAAAGACCTCTTCCATGAGCCATCGGTCAAAATCCCGCTCATTATCTACGATCCGCGGGCCTCGGCAGATGGCACGCGCGGCTCAACCTGCGACGCGCTTGTCGAGGCAATCGACGTGGCGGCGACCTCTGCCGACGTCGCAGGCGGTACGGTGCCCGATCACGTGCTCGAGGGCCGGTCACTGCTGCCCTGGTTGCGCGGCGAGACCCCGACCTGGCGCGACTTTGTCATCTCGGAATACGACTATTCCGTGCGACCCTTTGCCAAGGACCTGGTCGATGACACCCGCGACGCACGGCTTTTTATGGTGTTTGACGGGCGCCACAAGCTTATCCATGCCGAAGGCGGCATGCGTCCAATGCTGTTTGATCTTGAAACCGACCCCGACGAATTTCTCGATCTTGGCGGTCAGTCCGGCCACGAGGCCGCGTTTGAGAAAATGTACAGCTATCTAGCGCAATGGGGCCGGCGGATGGCGCAGCGCGTAACCCGCTCTGACAGGGAACTTTTGGCCATGCGCGGGCGCTCGATACGGCGCGGCATCTTGCCCTTTCTTTATGATGGCACCGAAGCGCCCGCAGATCTCACGCAATTCTATCGCGGGGCGGCCAAGACTATTGTCACCCCGCTTCCAGACGATTGAGCCGTTGGCGTTATCCTGCGCCCCGGGCTTCGGTCTGTGACCCACCAAACGCATCATTTAGGGAGGATAAAATGCGTATAACCCAAATGGTGGCTGCGTCCGCCATCACCCTGTCGCTGGCCTCGGCCTCCGGCGCGGACACAACCCTGCGGATGGCAACGATTGCGCCCTCTCTGGGCCAAGCGATCACGATGGCGACATTCGCCAATGTCGTGAACGGCCAGCTCGATGATATTTCCATCGAAGTATCCGGCGGCGGGGCCGCGACCTTGCACCAGGTCGAGGTCGGGCGCGGAAATCTGGAGATGTCGATGACCTCGCCGGTGATCTACAACCTGATGTCGGCGGGCCGGGCGATGTATCAAAACGAACCCGAAGCCCCGGCATTGGCTGAAAACGTCCGGCTGCTGATGTGGTTTCCCTATGGCCAGTACCATTTCGCCGTGCGCGGTGATAGCGATCTGGAACTGCTCGACGACCTCGAAGGCACGGCGGTCTTTCTTGGGCCCCAGGGCGGCGGGGCGTTTAACGCCGCGCGCGGTTGGATCGAAAGCACAACCGGGCTTGTCGCCGGCGAAGATTACGAAGCGATCACAGCCAATTGGGTGACAGGATATCAGGCGTTTCTCGACGGCACGGTCGATATGTATGTCAATGGCTGCCTCGATCCCTGCGGTCAGTTCATCCAGTTTACCGAAACCGAGGAACTGCGCTTCATCGGACCGGAAAGCCACGACCATGCTGAGGTCGATGAATGGCTGGGCGAGTGGCGCTACCGCGCGGAAGTCCCTGCTGGTATGTATGACGGCCAGACCAATGACAGCGCGGTGATGTCGTTTGACACAGCCGTGGGCATTGCCGTGCGCGCCGATCTCGATGAGGAGATCGTCTATCAGATCACCCGCGCTTTTTGGGACAATGTCGACGGGATCACCTCGGATGCGCCTTGGGCCGAGGCGCTGGATGTCGAGTTTGCCGCCTCGCAGCGCGGGCTGATGCAGCTGCATCCCGGTGCTGCGCGTTACTACGAAGAAGTCGGCGCGTCGCGCAACTGAGCCATCAAACGCCGTGCTTTTGCAGGCACACATTCGGCCGTTGGGCTGCCTGAAAGCAGCGTGATGGCCGCCTTGCCCGAATTTTCCTCGCTGGGCCGAGGCTTGCTCGGTCCTCAGCCCATCGACGCGGGCAAAATCCCCGCTATGCTACCCTTTGACGCTGAACGGGGATCCCGATGACCGACTTCCTGCTGCTTGCCTTCGTCTTCCTGATTGCAGGGGTCGTATCTGTGCCGATTGCCACGCGATTGGGCCTGGGTTCTGTCCTAGGCTATCTGATCGCGGGCATTCTGATTAGCCCGATCCTGGCGCTGCTCAACGTTGATGTCATCTCGATCCAGCATTTCGCCGAATTTGGCGTGGTGATGATGCTGTTTCTGGTTGGGCTTGAGCTGGAGCCGAAGGCGCTTTGGTCGATGCGCACCCAGCTTTTTGGCTTAGGCGGCGGCCAGATTGCGATCACAACGGTGCTGGTCATGGCTGCAGCCTTGGTGCTCGGTGAAAGCTGGAGCATCGCGCTGACAATCGGTCTGGTCTTGGCGCTGTCATCAACCGCGATCGTGCTGCAGACCCTCAACGAAAAAGGGCTGATGCGCTCTGATGGCGGGCAATCGAGCTTTTCGGTCCTGCTCGCGCAAGACATCGCGGTGATCCCGATGCTGGCGCTTTTGCCGCTTCTGGCCTTGCCGGAATTGGCCGGGATGGCCGAAGGCTCCGGCGCTCATGGCAGCGAAGCTGCTCATGGCGCCGCCCCCGCGGTCGAGCATGGCGAGGCCGCAACAGATGACCATGGCGCAGGCGATGGCCATGACGACCACGGTGATCATGGCGCCTCGTTCAGCCTGGTTGATGGGTTGACCGGCTGGCAGACGGCACTGGTCAACGTCGCCGCCATCGCGGTGGTCATCTTAGGCGGCCAATACCTGACGCGGCCGGTTTTCCGCTTCATCTCAGCGGCCAATCTGCGCGAATTGTTCACCGCCACGGCACTTCTGATGGTCATCGGTATCGCCCTTTTGATGACGCTTGTCGGCCTCTCGGCGGCTTTGGGCACGTTTCTGGCCGGTGTCGTCTTGGCCAATTCCGAATACCGCCACGAGCTTGAAAGCGATATCGACCCGTTTCGCGGCCTGCTTTTGGGCCTCTTTTTCATGACCGTTGGGGCCAGTATCGATTTTGCGCTTCTCTCGGAAAGTGTGGTTACGATTTTGGCGCTGACCTTTGGCCTGATGGCGCTGAAAGGCCTGGTCCTGTTTGGGCTTGGCACGATCTTTGGCGCACGTGGCGGGGATCGCTGGCTGATGTCTCTGTCGCTGGCCCAGGCAGGTGAGTTCGGATTTGTGCTTTTGAGCTTCACGGTCGCCAACGCGGTGCTGCCCGAGCCGCTGGCCGACCGGCTTTTGCTGGTGGTTGCGCTTTCCATGCTGCTGACGCCGGTCCTGTTCATCGTCTATGACCGGGTGATCGCGCCGCGTTATTCAGCCGCTGAAGAGCGCGAGGCCGATGAAATCGATACAGATGCCAAGATCATCATCGCCGGGCGCGGCCGTGTCGGCGGGCTAGTGCATCGCATTTTGGAAGGGGCTGGCCATCAATCGGTGGTGATCGATTACAGCTCGCGCCAGATCGAAAACCTGCGCACCTTCGGCGTCAAAACCTATTACGGCGATGCCACGCGTCCCGACCTGCTGCACGCCGCGGGCATCGAGGAGGCCAAGATCTTGGTCGTTGCAGTCGACGGCAAAGAACAGATCGACACGATCGTGCGCCATGTTCTGCACAACCACCCGCAAGTGCACATCATCGCCCGGGCGGTGAACCGCCACCATGTCTACGATCTGTGGTTCATGGGCTGCCGCGACATCATCCGCGAAACCTATGATGCCTCACTGCGCATGGGCCGCTCGGCCATTGAAGCCTTGGGCGTCGATCGTGAGCGTGCTGAGATGATGGTTCAGGCATTCAATGAAGATGACCGCCAGGCGATGATCGATGTGGCCGATGTCTATGACCCCGCCGTGCCCGCCACCGAAAATGACGCCTATGTCGACAGGGTGAGAGAGATCCTGGGCCCCCGGGTGGATCGGCTGCGCGGCCGGATGGAGGTCATTCGGGACACCGGTGAAGACCCGGGCTTTGATGTGGCGGAATAGCCGCCGGGCAAGCAGCTTGCCGCGCTAGAGCTGAGCGATTTCCGCCTCGCTCGGCCGTGGCAGGCGTGCCAGAAGCGTGGTGACCAGATGGCGACAATCGGCGCCTTTCCAGCCTTCGGGAAAAAGCTGATCGGGCAGGTGCGGGTGGCGCAGAAGGACGCGACGCCAAGCATGCACGACCAAGAGGCGCAACGCGATGGTCTCTGCAGGCGTGCCAAATACGGCCCCACGCGTCAGCCGCTCGACCTGGTGAAGCCCTGTGTAAAGCGCGGCATAAGCGTCCAACAAATCATCGGGACATATTTCGGCGCGCAACCAGGAGGGCACTTTGCTTCGGCCATCAAGGATCAACATATGGGCGCTGCCCGACTGGTCAGCGCCGGTGTTTTCGGCCAGCGATGCGGCCGGTTTTGGGCGCAGCGCGATGCGCGGGGCGATGGGCACAGCACCCGGCTGGCCAACGGCAGCGCCAGGTGGGCCGATGAGCACTTGCCAGGCATCTTCGGTGGGCGGCTCAGCTGCATAGATGCGGCGCGATGCGGCCTGCGTTTCAGCCAAGCGGTCTGGGTGAAGTTTATAGGCGCTCGACCGGCCAACCCGGCGCGCGGTAATCCAGCCATCGACCTTCAGCCGGTGCAGCGCCACGCGCATGGCCGCGCCACTGATGCCTGCCGGGGCGAGGATGCGCGCCAGGGGCCCGGCGGCGATGTCGGCCGAGCCGTCGCCAGCCGTGTCGCCAAAAACGGTCACGATAAACGACCAGACCCGCGGCGGCCCATCGGGGCATAGCGCCAGGGCGGCCTCCGCAAACGGAGTGGCGGCTTCGGTGTTAATAGGCATTCATCGTCAGCAGCTCATAGCTGGCCACTGCCTCTTCGACCTCATCGCGAACATCAACATGCCAGCGTATCTCGCCGTAGTCCTCGGTCCGGCGCGTCTTGCGCTTAACCGTCAGGCGGGCATGGATCGCGCTGCCCGCCGCGACGGGTTTCAAAAACCGCAATTCGTTTAGGCCTGTATTGGCCAAAACCGGACCCTCATCGGGGTCAACGAACAACCCGGCCGCAAAGCTCAAGATTAGGTAGCCATGGGCCACGCGGCCAGGAAAAAGTGGGTTTCGGCGGGCCGCTTCCTCGTCCATATGGGCGTAGAACCTATCGCCGGTGAAATGCGCGAATTGCTCGATATCGGCAAGCGTGACGGTACGCGGCGGGGTCACCAAGGTTTCACCAATGGCCAGCTCGCCAAAGTGGCGGCGGAAGGGATGCGCGGGGCCAGTATGTTCGGACGCGCCGGGCACATGGACACCACCAATGGCGCGCAGCATGTCGGGGGAGCCTTGGATGGCGGTGCGCTGCATGTAATGCAAAACCCCGCGGATGCCGCCCAATTCTTCACCGCCGCCCGCCCGACCCGGCCCGCCATGGACCATATGCGGCAGCGGCGATCCATGTCCGGTCGCCTCGGCGGCGCTGTCGCGGTTGTTGATGTAGAGGCGGCCATGGAAGGCGCCCGCGCCCAATGCGACCTCGCGCGCCGTGCCGCCGTCATGGGTGAAAAGCGAGGCCACAAGGCTGCCCTGGCCGCGATTGGCAAGCGTCACCGCATGGGCCACATCGCGGTAGCCCATCAGCGTTGAGACCGGCCCAAAGGCTTCGGTATCATGGATGCGTTGCGCGCTATCGGGATCGCCGCAGTGAAACAGCATTGGCGGCACAAATGCGCCATGCTCCCAGTCTGCATTGTCGAGTGTGAAGGCGCCGGGATCGCCCAGGACCCTCTCGGCCTCTGTCGCGATGAGCGCGGCCTTGGCGCGGACATCCTCGCGCTGATCGGATGAGACGAGCGCGCCCATGCGCACCTTGCCGCGTGGGTTGCCGATTGTGGTTTGCGCAAGTTTGGTTTGCAGGGCCGCACGCACCGCCATCTCATGGGCTTGCGGCACGATAAGGCGTCGCGTGGCGGTGCATTTCTGGCCCGCCTTGGTGGTGATCTCTCGAACGGCCTCTTTCACAAAAAGCTCAAATTCCGGCGTGTCCGGCCCAGCATCTGGTCCCAGGATCGAGGCGTTGAGGCTGTCTTGTTCGGCGACAAATCGGGTGGCATTGGCCAGCAGGTTCGGCTTGGCGCGCAGCTTGAGCGCGGTCTCGGCCGAGCCTGTGAAGCTGACCACGTCCTGCGGCCCAAGCTGGTCCAACATATCGCCCAAACTGCCGGCGACAAACTGCACGGCACCTTCGGGCAGGATGCCACTTTCAACCATGATCCGCACGGCCAATTCCGTCACATAACACGTGGCCGTCGCGGGCTTTACAATCGCCGGCATGCCAGCGAGCAGGGTCGGTGCGAGCTTTTCCAGCATGCCCCAGACCGGGAAGTTGAACGCATTGATATGCACCGCAACCCCGGGCAGGGGCGTGGCGATATGCTGGCCCAGAAAGCTACCCTGGCGCGATAACTGCTCGACCCCGCCATCAAGATAGACCTGGCCATCGGGCATCTCTCGGCGCCCTTTTGAGGCGTAAACGAAGGCGGTGCCGATGCCGCCATCAATGTCGATCAGGTGGTCTTGCTGAGTAGCGCCGGTGCGAAACGACAGATCGTAAAGCGCGTCCCTATGGCCGCTCAGGTGCTGGGCCAGCGCTTTGAGCATCTTGGCGCGGTCATGAAAGCCCATGGCGCGCAATGCCGGCCCGCCAATGCCACGTGCGTAATCGAGCATACCGGCTGCATCCAGGCCGTCCAGGCCGGCCTGGGCGAAGACCTGACCGGTGACTGCGTCGGCGATCGGGCGGGCTTGGCTGTCGGGCGCGGCCCATTCGCCCTTTGCGAAACAATAGATATCCTGAAGGCTCATTGTTTCTTCCTAATGCTGCACGTCGTAATCCACCGCGATCGTATCGCTGAGCGGGTGGGCCTGGCAGGTCAGCACAAACCCGGACGCGACCTCATCATCTTCGAGCGCGTGGTTGGCGCGCATCTCAACCCGGCCTTCGGTGACACGCGCGCGGCAGGTCGAACACACCCCTGCGCGGCAGGAATAGGGCGCATCGAGACCGGCGGCACGGGCAGCTTCAAGGACAGACATGCCAGGCTCAATGCGCGCGCCTTGGGTCGCGCCCTCAAGCGTCACGCGCATCGTGGCCGGTTTGGCGCCTTCCGGCACGGGGGCGGGCTTGGCCAACCGCCCGGGCTGCGCGGCGGTGAATAGCTCAAACCCGATCCGGTCTTCGGACATCCCGGCAGCTTTAAGCGCGGCCACAATGCCCAGCATCATCGGCTCCGGCCCGCAGATGAACGCGCGGTCCATGCGGCCGATATCGATCAGGCTGGAAAACAGCGCGCGGCACTTGTCTTCGGTCACGCGGCCCGAGAAAAGCTCCACATCCGGGCCGCCCTCTTCTAGCACATGGATGATGTTGAGCCGCCCCAGATAGAGATTCTTCAGGTCTTCGAGCTCTTCACGGAACATGATCGTACCGGCCATGCGGTTGGCATAGATCAGGGTAAACCTGCTTTGCGGCTCGCGCGCCAGAACGGTGCGCAGGATCGACAGGACAGGTGTGATGCCGGAGCCGCCGGCAAAGCCCAGATAGCTGTTTTGCGCAGTCGCATCGAACAGCGTGGTGAATTTGCCCTGCGGCGCCATCGCCTCGACCCGGTCGCCGATGCTCAGCGCGGTATTGGCGAAGGTCGAAAATGCCCCACCGGCGACGCGCTTAATGCCGACCTGCAGCTTGCCGTCATCAAGGCCCGCGCAGATCGAATAGGACCGCCGGATGTCTTCGCCATCGATCTGCGTGCGGAACGTCAGGTATTGCCCGGGCGAAAAGCTGAAATTCCCATCATCGTCCGGCTGCAGCGTCAGCACAATCGCATCGCGGATGGTGCGGTGGATATCGGTCACAGTGAGCGGATGAAACAGCGCCATCAGATACACTTGAAGTAGTCGAAAGGCTCCAAACAGGCCTCGCAGCGCCACTGCGCTTTACACGGGGTGGAGCCGAACTGGCTGACGCGCGTGACGTTCGTGCTGCCACAATGCGGGCAGCGTTCGGGCCCGCCGGCAGCCTGGGGCGGTGCGATGCCATAGGCTTCCAACCGCTTGCGGGCGGCAGGCGCGATCCAATCGGTCGTCCAGGGCGGGCTCAGCACCTCTTGGATATCGAGCTTTTCGATCCCGTTCCGCCGCAGCGCCATTTCGACATCAAGCCGGATGATGCCAGAAGCCGGACAACCGGAATAGGTCGGCGTGATCGTGACCCGAAGCGTGTCACCGGCCCATTCAATGGCCCGCACAATACCCAGATCGACGATCGATATGACCGGAATTTCGGGGTCCGGCACATCCGAAAGCCAATCCCAAACGGTGGCGGTATCGGTGAGCGTCTTTACCATGTCGCATCCGGATGGGCGCGCGGCAGCGACTGCATCACAGCCAGCAGATGGCCGAGATGTTCTGAATGCATCCGCCCGGTCCGGCCGCCGGTCTGGAAATGGGCAAGATCGGGCGGGCTGAGCGTGGCTTGGCTCAAGACCGGGCCAACCATCATTGCCCAGTCTGCACCGGTATCCGCCAGATCGTGCATTTCCGGCATAGGGTCCCGCAGCTCTCCGGTATAGGGCCACAATGCGTCGAGCGCCGCCTGCATGCGCCGGTGGCTTTCCTCGGATCCGTCGCCCAGGCGGAGCACCAGATCGGCGGAGCGTTCCTGGTGATAGGTCACCTCTTTGAGCGCTTTGGCGGCAATCTCGGCGATCTCCGGCGCGGCGTCTGACAGCGCGCGCAGCGTCGCTAGATGGTGGCAGTCGAAAAGGAACTGGCGCATGAGTGTATGGCCGAAATCGCCGTTCGGCCGCTCCACGATCAGCAGGTTGCGAAAATCCATCGCGTCACGGTGAAATGCCAGATCATCGGCGCTGCGTCCGGACCCTTCGACCCGGCCGGCAACCGTCAGCCACATGCGCGCCTGGCCGATCAGATCAAGCGCTGTATTGGCCAGCGCGATATCCTCTTCCAAGGCCGGACCATGGCCGCACCATTCACTTAGCCGGTGGCCGAGTATCAAGGCGCTGTCGCCCATCTGCAGCAGGAATTCCAGGTGATCGGTCACATCGGGCCTGCATCATCGGGAATGTCGTAAAAGCTCGGATGGCGGTAGACCTTGTCGGCCGCCGGGTCATACATCGGGCCTTTGGCCGAAGGGTTCGAGGCGGTGATTGCCTCGGCCGGAACAACCCAGATGCTCACGCCCTCTTTGCGGCGGGTATAGACATCGCGGGCATTTTTGATCGCCATCTCCGCGTCAGGTGCGTGCAACGATCCGACATGGCGGTGGCTCATCCCCGATTGCCCGCGGATAAAGATCTCCCATAGCGGCCATTCGGTATTCATCAGCCCCGCCCCTTCTTGTCGCTCAGCCCTGGGCCATGGGTTGGGATCATATCCTGTCCAAAGCAGATCAGATGTCCGTCAGGGTCTCGAATGTCGAATTCGTCACACTCATAGGGATTGTCGTGTCGTATCGCGGTCAATTCGGGCAAATCCAAGCCAGCCCATTCATCATGCAGTGCTGCGACATCCGAGACATAAATATACGCTGCCCAATGGGTGTTAACACGAAGGGGCCCGCGCAGAAGCTGCACCGCCAAAGTCACATCCCCGCGCTGCAGGATGGCAAATTTGGCGGTCCCTTCGTGATGCCAGATGCCGTGCGAGTGAAAGCCCAAGCGTTCGTAGAACGCGGCCGAGGCCGTCACATCGCTGACTTGCAGCACGGGCATGGCGCGCAGCGTTGTCATTCGGCGGCAATACGGCAGCGACGCCAGGCGCTTTGATCGACAAAATCCCAGCCGAATGCGTGTTCAGAGGAGCCGTGCACCCGCAGATGTTCCAGCCTCGTCAAGGCCTCACTCAGCGTCGGGATATGGCCATCGGGGATGTGCCACATCACAAAGTGATGCGCAGTCATCAGCTCAAAGAACTCTGCGCGGCGTTCGTAAAAACGCGCATGCAGCGTGTTGAAGACGTAATGGCCGAGCGTGGCGACATCATCCCAGACCGACATGTTGGAAATCATGTCCGGATCGCCGGGAACGGAGATATCGGTGGCGTTGCCGCTGCCCGATTGCAGACGCCACACAAAGCCGGGGGAGCGCTCAGCCAGCGCATTGATCCGGTCGAGATTGTTCATGAAATCCGCCATCCGCGGATCGTCGAGCGGGTGGGCCGCATAGCCGACATTCAGTTCTGCCAGCTTCATTCCGCGGCCACCTTTGCGGCCTGATGCTTCTTCGAATGGGCCATCAGCCCCTCGCGCACCCAGGCACCGTCATCCCAGGCCTTTTGCCGGGCCGCAATCCGCTCGGCATTGCACGGGCCATGCCCGCTGACCACGGCGAAAAACTCGCGCCAATCCGGCTCAGAAAAATCGTAGCTGCCTTTTGCCTCGTTCCAGCACAGGTCTGGGTCGGGTACGGTCAGGCCGAGAAGTTCGGCTTGCGGCGCGGTCTGATCGACGAATTTCTGGCGCAGCTCATCATTGGTGTTGATTTTGATCTTCCAGGCCATTGATTGCTCAGAATGCACGCTGTCCTTGTCGGACGGCCCGAACATCATCAGCGCGGGATACCAAAACCGGTTGAGCGCATCTTGCGCCATCCGGCGCTGGGCATCGGTGCCCTTGGCCATGTGCATCATGATCGAAAAGCCCTGACGCTGGTGAAAGCTTTCCTCTTTGCAGATGCGCACCATGGCGCGGGCATAGGGGCCATAGGAGGTGCGCTGCAGCGGGACCTGGTTCATGATCGCCGCGCCATCGACCAGCCAGCCGACCGCGCCCATATCAGCCCAGCTCAGCGTTGGGTAATTGAAGATCGACGAATACTTCATCCGTCCATCGAGAAGCTGCTCGGTCATCTCATCGCGGGTGATGCCAAGGGTCTCCGCCGCGCAATAAAGATAAAGCCCATGGCCGGCCTCATCCTGGACCTTGGCCAACAGGATCAGCTTGCGTTCAAGCGACGGCGCGCGCGTGATCCAGTTGCCTTCAGGCAATTGGCCGACAATCTCGGAATGGGCGTGCTGGCCGATCTGACGGATCAGCGTCTTGCGGTAGCCCTCGGGCATCCAGTCCTTCGGCTCGATCTTTTCGCCGGCATCGATGCGGTCCTGAAAGGCACGTTCCTCGGCGCTCATCTCATCGCGGGATTTGACCCCGCGGCCGGTGGATTTGACCATTTGAGCGTACATTTGGTTAGCCTCCCGCTGACGCGCCTGGCAGCAAATTACACCATTTGACCGCAGGAGGCCAAGAAAAACGTTACACGAATTACATTTTTCTCGTCATTTGGTAACGTAATTTGCCAGCTCAGCCTCTGCATCGGCGCGAAATTTGGCAATTGCTTCGGCCTTTACCGGCCCAAAGCCGCGGATCTCCAGCGCCAGGCTCGCGATTTCGATGGCCTTTGGCAGGCGCTCTGCGCTGAGGTGCTGCAAAAGCATGTCGATCTTTGCGTTGTATTCACCGATCAACGCGCGCTCCATGCGCCGCTCTGCGCTATAGCCAAACGGATCAAAGGGCGTACCCCGCAGGCCCTTGAGCGCGGCCAGTCCGCGCATGGCACGCGCCATCCAGGGCCCGAATTGCCGCTTTCCGGGACGCCCGCGAGAATCGGTGCCCTTGGCCAGAAACGGCGGTGCCAAGTGGAATTGCACGGCAAAACCGTCCTCGAACCGGTCCTGTAGGCCATCCAGAAAGCCGCCTTGTGTGTGTAGCCGCGCGACCTCGTATTCGTCCTTGTAGGCCATCAACTTATAAAGCGCCTTGGCAATGGTTTCGCTGAGCGCGCCCGGCGCACCTGCGATCCGGGTCTCCGCCGCCATGACCACCTCCAGACGCGCGCGGTAATGCCTGGCATAAGCCTCATTCTGGTAGCCGGTTAGCATCTCAGCTCGACGGCTCACTAGGCCGCGCGGGCTCAGCGGCTCCGGCCGGATCAGCCCCGCCAAAGCGGCAACGCGATCGGGCTGAGCGACGGCCAGCCTTCCCCACAAAAACGCCTGCAGATTTTCCTCCGGTTTGACACCGTTGAGCTCAATCGCACGGTGCAGAGCGGCATCGCTGAGCGGTAAGAGCCCGGCCTGCCAGGCCGCGCCCAACATCAGCACATTGGCAAAGACCGGATCACCCAGCAGGGCGGCGGCCAGGGCGTTGGCGTCGAGTCGGTGTAGCCGATCCTCCCCGCCCAACGCCTCGGCAATCCGGGCTTCGCGTTCGACCGGTTTTAGGTCGGCGTCGCGGGCGCGGGTGAAATCGCCGGTCGGCATCAGTGCGGAATTGAGCACGCCGCTTGTATGGCCGCGCGCATAGACGGCAGAGGCTTTCGGCGAGGAGCTGACGACCAGGTCGCAGCCGATCAGCGCGTCGGCAGAGGCCGTATCGATGCGGACCTGATTTAACGCGTCATCGGTATGCGCGATGCGCAGATAGCTGAGAACCGGCCCGAACTTCTGCGCAAATCCCATAAAGTCCAGCACGCTCGCCGATTTGCCTTCAAGCTGTGCGGCCATCGCAATCACCTGGCCGACCGTCACCACGCCGGTGCCGCCAACCCCCGTGACCAGCAGATCAAACGGGCGGGCAAGGCCAGGCAAATCGGGCGCGGCCAGGTCTTTTGCAAGCGCATCGCGGGCCTGGCCCAGATCCGCCGGTCCGCGCTTTTTCAGCGCGGCGCCTTCGACAGTGACAAAGCTGGGGCAAAAGCCTTCAAGGCAGCTAAAGTCCTTGTTGCAGCTTGCGAGGTTGATCTGCCGTTTGCGGCCAAGTTCGGTCTCCAGCGGTTCGACCGATAGGCAGTTCGACGCCACGCTGCAATCGCCGCAGCCTTCGCAGACAGCCGGGTTGATGACCGCAAACCGCTTGGGATCCGCAAGCTTGCCCCGCTTGCGCAACCGCCGCTTTTCGGTGGCGCAGACCTGCTGGTAGATCAGGACGGTGACACCAGGAACCTCGCGCAACTCACGCTGAACCGCGTCAAGCGACCGGCGTGAATGAAGGCTGACACCAGGTGGCAGTCGGCCAACAAAGGCCTCGGGCGCATCTGAGACCACGGCGACGCGAGCAGCCCCTTCGGCCAAAACCGCTGCCGCAATTCCTTCCACCGAGATCGGTCCGTCAACGGCCTGCCCGCCGGTCATCGCCACCGCTTCGTTATAGAGGATCTTGTAGGTGATGTTCGTGCCGGCAGCGATCGCCTGGCGGATCGCCAGTGAGCCGGAATGGTGATAGGTACCGTCGCCCAAGTTTTGAAAGATGTGGCGGTTGCCGTTGAACCGGCTGCGCGCGACCCAATTGACCCCTTCGCCGCCCATCTGGATCAGGCTTGTTGTGTTGCGGTCCATCCAGGACGCCATGAAATGGCAGCCGATCCCGGCCAGTGCCTCAGATCCTTCGGGCACACGGGTGGAGCTGTTATGCGGGCAGCCAGAGCAGAAATAAGGCGTTCTTGCCGCACCGTCGACGGCGATCAGATCGGGGGTCTTTGCCAGATCAGCCGCGCGCGTTGACAGCGTCAGGCCAAGATTGAGGTCGAGCCGTCGCGCGATGATGTGGGCCAGCATTTTGGGTGAAAGCTCGTGCGTCCAAGGTACTAGCCTTTCCTGGTGCTCATCGCGCTTGCCGACCATGCGCGCTGGTTTCTGACCCGGAAAATCATAGAAATATTCCTTCAGCTGGCTTTCGATGATGCCGCGCTTTTCTTCGATGACCAAAAGCTCTTGCTTGTCGGCAGCAAAGGCGAGCGCGCGTGTGTATTCCATCGGCCAGACCATCCCGATCTTATAAAGATCAAGGCCAATCTCTCGGGCGCGCCGCTGGTCAATGCCCAAAAGACGCAGCGCCTCCAACGTGTCGCCATGGGCCTTTCCGGTGGTCACGATACCGTAGCGTGCCGGATGGCCCCATTCCGCGCGGTCGATCGGATTGGCCCGGGCGAAAGCAAGCGTTGCGGCTTTCTTGGCTTCCATCCGCTCCTCGATCTGCGGGCCCGGCAGGTCAGGCCAGCGGTAATGCAAACCGCTTGGCGGCACGATATGATCGGGTTCGACAAAGGCATGGTCGGGGCGAATTGCCACCGATTGGCCCGACTCGACAATCTCCGAGATCGCCTTGAACCCAACCCACATGCCCGAATACCGGCTGAGTGCATAGCCGAACTCGGCAAAGCGCAGGAAATCCGACACATCGGCGGGCGACAGTGTGGGCATGTAGAAGTTCATGAAGGCCACATCCGATTGGTGCGGCATCGAAGAGGACACACATCCGTGGTCGTCGCCGGCAACAACCAGCACGCCGCCTGTCGGCGATGAGCCGTAGGCATTGCCATGCTTCAGCGCGTCGGCGGCACGGTCCACGCCCGGGCCTTTGCCGTACCAAAGCCCAAAGACACCGGCGCAGGTCTTGTGCGGATCGGTTTCGACCTGCTGCGTGCCGATCATCTGGGTGGCGCCAAATTCTTCGTTCACCGCCGGTGCGCACGTGATACGCGCTGCTTCCAGATGCGCGCTCGCACGGGCCATTTCCTGGTCGACCCCGCCTAAGGGAGAGCCGCGATAGCCCGAGACATAGCCGCGCGTATCAAGCCCTGCTTCCCGGTCGCGCCGCGCCTGATCAAGCACCACCCGGACCAAAGCCTGCGTCCCTGTCAGAAAGACCCGGCCTTGGGTCGCGGTATAGCGGTCATCAAGCCTGTATTCCGACAGGATAGGGGTCTGATCGGTCATCAAATTCCTTTGCGCGCTGGTTAGGGGCCTGATCGGAGGGTGAAGAAGAACCGTCACAACTCTAACTTGGATCGGTT
Source organism: Pseudomonadota bacterium (assembly GCA_039191215.1). GTDB lineage: Bacteria > Pseudomonadota > Alphaproteobacteria > Rhodobacterales > Rhodobacteraceae > HKCCE3408. Next base: position 6,234 of record JBCCXT010000064.1, on the reverse strand, counting down.
GCAAGATGTTGCCGAAGTCCGCAGAAAATGGCATATTTCTGGCAAGAAATTCCGCTGGATTACGTTTTGCGAAAGGCTCACCCATCAAATTGGAGAAATCTGACATTCGCGTCCTGCGCGCTTTGCAGCTGGATGGCCGGATCTCGAACCAGGATCTGGCCGCTCATGTGGGGCTGTCGCCATCCTCTTGCTGGCGTCGTGTCAGAGAGCTTGAGGCCGCCGGCATCATCACCGGCTATCGCGCCACCATCGACCCCGAGGCGTGTGGTTTGGGATTTCACGCGCTCGTCCAGGTCGAGCTGAACCGCCACGCAGCCGAACCGCTCGGCAGCTTTGGCGATATGGTCGCGGCCCATGACGAGGTGCTTGATTGTTATGCCACCACGGGTGATGCGGATTACCATCTGCGCGTCGTCTGCCGGTCGAAGGAGGCCTATTTCGCCTTCCTCGAAGACGTGCTCTTCCGTCTGCCGGTTGTCTCTAAGGTTCGCACCAATCTGATCCTGACCGAGACCAAGCGCCACGGAACACTGGCCTTCGACATGGCCGCGACCTAAACCCCCTTCATGCGCGCCTTTCGAAAATCCATGCGCCCCTGGCAATTAAGCGCCGTCGGCTGGGCGGCAGCCGGTTTGTGCCTGATCCCGATGGCGTCTGTTATTGTCGCGGCGTTCAGCGGCGGCACAGACACTATTGCCAGCCTGTGGGACACCGTGCTGCCGCGCTATGCAGGCAATACCGCACTGCTGGTCCTGATCGTTGCCCTTGGCACAGCCTTCATCGGCACGGGTGGTGCCTGGCTTGTTGCGATGTGCCGCTTTCCCGGCCGCCGCCTCTTTGAGATCGCGCTGGCGCTGCCGCTGACCTTCCCGGCTTACGTTTTGGCGTATGCCTATACCGATCTGCTGGACCATCCCGGCTGGGTCCAGACGAGCTTGCGCGATTTGATGGGATGGGGCCCGCGCGATTACTGGTTTCCCGAGATCCGATCGCTCGGCGGGGCCGCGGCAATGCTGATCTTTGTGCATTACCCCTATGTCTACCTTCTGGCGCGCGCGGCCTTTTTGCGCCAGTCGGCGACGGCCTATATCGCGGCCCGCACGCTGGGCCATGGGCCGTGGCGGGCGTTTTTCCGTGTCTCCCTGCCGATCGCGCGGCCCGGGATTGCCGGTGGCGTGTTGTTGGCGGTTATGGAGACAATCGCCGATTACGGCACCGTCGCCTACTTTGCCGTCCAGACCTTTGCCACCGGTATCTATCTCAGTTGGTTTGCATTATTCGACCGCCCCGCTGCCGCCCAGCTTGCGCTTTGTTTGCTGGCCGTCGCGCTGATTTTGGCGATCTTGGAAAAGGCGCAGCGCAATCATATCCGCCACCATGATGCCGGTCGCCGTTTCGAACGGATGGAGCCGATTGAGCTGCGCGGGCGACAGGCCCTCGGCGCTATTACCTTTTGCGCGCTGCCGGTCTTTTTTGGATTTCTGCTGCCGGCCTTCCTTTTGGTCATGCTGGCGGCCGGATCGGGCCAGGCCTTTTGGACACCGCGCTACCTGGGCTTTTTCCAACATTCGGTGACACTTGCGGGCATTGCTGCCGTTCTGACCGTGGCGGCGGCCATTGCACTTGGCCTTTATGGTCGGCTTTATCCCACGCGCCGTGCCCAGGGCCTGCAGCGCGTGGCATCCATCGGCTACGCGGTGCCGGGCGGCGTCATCGCCGTTGGTCTGCTTTTTCCGTTTGCCTGGATCGACAATACCGTTGATGCGTTCATGGAGGCGCGTTTTGGCATCGATACAGGGCTTTTGATCACTGGATCGATCTGGCTGATGATCATCGCCTATATGGTGCGATTCATGGCAATTGCGCTCAACAGCTATGACGGTGGCATGGCGACGCTAAATCCAAACGTCGATGCGGTGGCACGCACGTTGGGCCAGCGGCCCACCGGCCTTCTGCGCCGGGTGCATTTCCCGATCCTGCGACCGGCGATACTGACCGCGCTGCTGATTGTGTTTGTCGACGTAATGAAAGAACTGCCCGCGACGCTGATCTTGCGGCCGTTCAATTACGACACGCTGGCTGTGCAGGCGCATCGCCTGGCCTCTGACGAACGGCTCCATGAGGCGGCCGTTCCAAGCCTCTTGATCGGCGCGGTGGGCCTTTTGCCGGTCATCTTGTTATGCCTGTCCATTCGGCGCGAGGGCGCCGTGGATCGGCCAGAAAAAACGGGCGCCATGATGGGCGCCCGTTCGTAATCACTTGCAAGGTTGGATTATTCCCAGCCTGCATTGTTGAGCACTTCGACGGCGCTGTCGATATTGTCGGCAATGTCGGACAGATCGATCGTGTCGGGCCGGAAGAAGCCCAAAGACGCCACAGACGGGGCCAAACCAATGCCCGGCACGGCCGGATATTCGTCATTCCCGGCAGAGAAGTATTCTTGCGCCTGGGTTGAGGCCAGGTATTCCAGGAACAAAATCGCATTGTCACGGTTCGGTGCATGGGCTGCAACGCCGCCGCCCGAGATGTTCATATGGGCGCCAATGTCGTTCTGGTTCGGGAACACCCAGGAAATCATGTCGGTCGAATCCGACAGACCTTCGACATCTTTACGGATGGCGCGGGCGAAATAGTAGGTGTTAGACATCGCGATGTCGCACTCGCCCGACACAATGCCGCGAAGCTGGTCGGTGTCACCGCCCTGGGGCGCGCGGGCGAAGTTGCCGACAACCGCCGTGGCCCAATCCTGGATCGCTTCCTCACCCAAATGCGCAATCAAGGCTGCTGTGATGTTCTGGGTGTAGACGTTCGAGGACGACCGGATGCATATCTGTCCGGCATATTGCGGATCGGCCAGGTCCTGATAGGTCATCGGCGGGTTCTCAACCGTCTCGGGGTTGTAGAACAGGATCCGAGACCGCTGCGAGAAGGCAAACCACTGGTTTTCGTCGTCTTGCAGGAAGGACGGGATCGAGCCTTCGAGCACGTCGCTGTCGATCGGCTGCAGAAGGCCCAGATTGGCCGCGCGCGTCAGGCGGACCGTGTCGACGGTCAGGAATACATCGGCCGGGCTGTTCTCGCCCTCGGCTTCCATGCGCGCGATCAGCTCGTCGGCATTGCCCTCAATGCGGTTGATGGTGATGCCAGTGGCATCGGTGAAATCGGTGTAAAGCGCTTCGTCGGTGTCGTAGTGACGCGAGGAATAGAGGTTGAGCTCTTGTGCAGCAGCATAACCTGCGGCGCTGACGAGAATAGTCGACGCAAGCAGGGTAGAAGTGATCCGGGTCATTTTGGTCTCCCTAGACGTTTGTGATCGTTGGTACCTGACAATTTTCGTCAAGCTGGGTCACGGCGCGTTCATACTGATGGGTACCTGACTGTCAACAGACTCTGACTAAAACACTCGGAAATAATTGGCTTTACCTATCGACCAAGCGCACTAGACGGCTGATCTGCACGTAAAGCCGTTGAGGTTCGCTGTTTTCCGAAAGCCATCCGCGAAGGGTTTGGAGCGCGGTATGGGTTCATTGATCTCTTGGCTTGCTGAACAGCCGCCCCTGTTTTTGCGGTATCTTTCTTCGGTAGCATTGCAAGCATTCTTGTGGCTCCTTTGGCGGTCGGAGCCACTTCGTTTCGCACCGCGGGCAAAACGCTAGCCACAGTTCGTGAGGATGTGCCGACCAACCGCGCCTGGCCCATTCACGATACCTCGCCTCTCAGGCGCTGCCGCCCCGAGTGCATCGGTCGGACAGAGCGCTTACGCGAGCTCAAAGACCTGCTCCCGGCGGCCAAGCGACGGTTGTGGAAGCCACGATCCAAGGCGCAGGCGGGTTCGGCAAAACAACACGCGCCATCAAAGTGGCGCGACAAATGAAGAACCGGTTCGAAGGCGTCTGGGTTATCCGCGCAGGCAACGTCAACGCGTTACAAAACAGTCTCAGGCCGCTTGCGCACAAGCTTGGCGTGCTCGAACCCGAAGCGCGCCGCCCCGAGCACGTGGCGCGCGATACACTGCCGGCAGTCCGCGCGCATTCACACGCCCGGGTCCCACTCCGTGAACACATATTGCCTGGTCTCCGTGATGGCGTTGCGGCCATCCGGGTCGAAGAACAAAACCCCATCACCAGCCCCCGCCCAGGCCGTCTTGTGCTGCAGGCCAGAATTGCCGGAGTCGATGTACTGCGTCGACTCCGCAAGCTCCGTCAGCCGAACACCCGTGCCATCGAGGTCCAGCAGGATGGGGCTAACACCTTCGTAGTCCGGATCGACAGGTCTATCGGGGCGCGGCGTCCCATGACTTTGCCGACCTTTGCCACCTTCCCATTTTCCAGCCGACGGTGTGAAGTTCCCAGTCGTCGTGCCGGAGCCGTGGTGATCGTAGCCGCCAAACTTATTGTGCCCGTTGCTTGGGCCATTCGACGACCCGTACGATCCATCTCCGCCCTTCAAACCATAGTCGCGGTTTACACCTCGGTCGTTGTCATCGCGGTCTGAATTATTGCCATTTCGACCTTCATTATTTGAATCGTCGAAATCAACCGAAGGATCCTCAACCCAAGCCGGATATTAATTGATCCAAGGGTCTGGATACTGATCTATCCAAGGCTCTGGCCGATTTGACATCTCCATAATTCGCCGTACATCCGGCGCGACCCCCGCAGCTAGGTTCTCATATGTGTACGGAGCTTCCAGGGCGTCGATAAAATCGTCGATTGGGCGCGCCTTCTCCAGCAGATCTTCAGCATAGGCCTCGGCATGGTTGCCAAAAACAAAACCGCTAACACAACCAATCGCACCAAACACCACCTCAAATGCCGGTTCTATCTTTCCAGGGGCGAGTAATTCGCCAATTTCGGCGCCCAGAGTTGCGGTCGCTCTAGCAGTTGCAAGCGCAGCGCCCGCCGAAGCTACCCAACCTCCGGACTCCACGACAAAATCGTATCTAGACCCCGTGGAAATTGCAGTTCCAACCTCGATTGCATCGCCAATGTTCCCTGCCTGCCGCAGTGCCGCGCCCAGACGCATCTCAGACAGTGTTGCTGGAGTCAGTCCTTCTCGATCAATCTCTGCACCGAGCGCTTCGAGCAACCCCTCCAAGTATTCTTGCGACCCAATAGCTCGATCTGCTGGAAACGCCTCATCATAATCTGACGAAAGCCGTTCTCCGAAACCTTCCATCCCGTCAAGAAGATATTCAATGATGTAAGCGTCCGAAGCGTTGAATTGTTCAGGTCCGGCCATTAGGTCCATCCTTTAGTTGGAATAGGCTCAACAACTGAATTGCTGGGAAAGTCAGCAGAACAGAGCACAATGCTGAAAATATTGGGAATATTGGAAATAAAAATATGTAGTAGTAGGGTTGGAATTCACCTTCTTCAGTTATGAACGAAAGAAAATAAACGGATAGCATCAATACAAACAGCGCTGAGGAATACACAATGGACTTTACCATCGCTCGCTCTGGGAATGGATGCCGCCTGGGTAAAAGGCGCGGCTTTGCTATAATGAAGACAGCAAGCGGGAAGAAAATCGCCGAAAAGTAAGAACCCAAATAGCTAAAAGCCGAAATTGGCCCAATCGCTGAGTAGCTGGACAGCCTCGCTCCAAATAAAAGGCTCTGTTGCAGGTGCTCCGGAACTTCGCCTCCAAAAACGAATGCCAAGCCAAAACCGCAAAGAAAATTGCCCAAGACCGCTACGGAAAACACTATGAAGAAACCTCTCATAGAGAGAATTCTTCCGTCTAAGAAGTCATGCGAGCTAAGCAAGAAGCCGCGCCCCTTGGTCTCAACTGATTTGGACATTTCTACTGCTCCAACGCTTGTCTCAAGTCAGTTCTTGAGCTGGCAGAATCCATTTCGCCGGCCCTCATCGTGATTGTGTTTCGGGTAAATTCTCTGCCCGTCTGGTGAACGACCTTAGTCGCTCGGTACCGCGCAAAAAGCTCGTCTGGCCAGTCATTAGCGAGCCATCCGGCAGTTCAACATGTGAGGAATCGCTCGCCTTTTCGATCTCGGTGATGTTGAGCTGGGCGAGGGTTTTGACTTCGGTCGTACCTTCCGCCTTCGTCACCAGCAGTTTGAACTTGGCAAAATCCGCATCCGCACTCGTCAGCTTGCCATCGCCATCACTATCAAATGCCGAGCGCAGCGCCTCCAGATTGCTCGACGCGGGGACGATATTGCTGCCGCTCAAAGGGTCAGATGCCTTCCGAAGCATGCTGTGATGCCATGTG
>JBCCXT010000063.1:0-22629 GCA_039191215.1 Pseudomonadota bacterium | reverse complement strand
TCCGCATCCGCACTCGTCAGCTTGCCATCGCCATCACTATCAAATGCCGAGCGCAGCGCCTCCAGATTGCTCGACGCGGGGACGATATTGCTGCCGCTCAAAGGGTCAGATGCCTTCCGAAGCATGCTGTGATGCCATGTGCACACCATCTCTTATAGAGGTATACCACTGATATCCGCCAAATATACCAATTCTATCTTCGAAAATTGGCTTGGATTGTTCGCCAATCCGTCTCCTGATGACCCCCATCACCAAAGGTGGCTTTCACTTCGTGTGGTGATCGGCTATGCGCCATGCGCTTACCGATGCGAGGAAGAAGATATGGGCTACCGAGTCGTCGTTGCGGGCGCCACGGGCAATGTGGGCCGCGAAATGCTGAACATCCTGGCCGAGCGCCAGTTCCCCGTCGATGAGATCGCGGCTTTGGCGTCGCGTAAATCGCTGGGAACCGAATGCAGCTTTGGCGATCAGACGCTGGTGACGAAAGACCTCGACACGTTCGATTTCGCAGGCTGGGACATCGCGCTTTTTGCCATCGGCTCGGACGCGACCAAGACCTATGCCCCGCGCGCGGCCAAGGCTGGCTGCGTGGTGATCGATAACTCCTCGCTTTACCGCTACGAGCCCGACATTCCGCTGGTGGTGCCCGAGGTGAATCCCGAGGCGGTCGATCAGTACAAAAACCGCAACATCATAGCCAATCCGAATTGCTCGACCGCGCAGATGGTGGTGGCGCTAAAGCCGCTGCATGACCGCGCGCGGATCAAGCGGGTCGTTGTCTCGACCTATCAATCGGTCTCAGGCGCGGGCAAGTCGGGCATGGATGAGCTTTGGGATCAGACCAAGGGCATGTATGTGCCGGGCCAGGAGGTCGAGCCGGAGACTTTTCAGCGCCAGATTGCGTTCAACGTGATCCCGCAGATTGATAAGTTCATGGAAGACGGCACGACCAAAGAAGAATGGAAGATGGTGGTGGAGACAAAGAAGATCGTCGATCCGGCGATCAAGGTTACGGCGACCTGCGTGCGCGTGCCAGTTTTTGTCGGCCATTCCGAGGCGGTCAATGTCGAGTTTGAAGACTTCCTAGACGAAGACGAGGCACGGGATATTCTGCGCGAGGCGCCCGGTATCATGGTCGTCGATAAGCGCGAGCCGGGCGGGTATGTGACGCCGGTGGAGTCGGTGGGCGACTATTCCACCTTCATCAGCCGTATCCGCCAGGACGGCACGGTGGAGAACGGCCTGAATTTTTGGTGCGTGTCGGACAATCTGCGCAAAGGGGCCGCGCTTAACGCGGTGCAGATCGCCGAGACTTTGGGCAAGCGGCAACTCAAAAAGGGCTGAGAGGGGCGGACGCATGGGCGCCTGGACCCTTCGGGCCCGTTGCCCCTGCGTGGTCCTGGCCGGACGGGCTTTGCGAGGGGCTTGCCCCTCGCGCTCCCTCTTTTCTTCTGGGGCGGAGTGAGTAGCCTGAGCGCCAGGGGAATTTTTGAGGCGCGCATTTGGACACAGTCATTGAGCTTCTGGCGGCGTTGGGCCGGTGGGGTATTGCCAGCGGGGTTTTGCTGGGTTTCCTCTGGTGGCTCACCACCGGGTTGGAAAAGAGCGATATCAGCCGGCGGAAAATCCAGGATGCGCTGAATTACGACCAGGTGGGCGCGGCCTATCGCGGGCTTCTGACACGGGCGCTGGATTGGCTGGATGGCCGCCTTTGTGTGCCGGCGGAGTTGGAGCTTCGACCGACGGATGCCCGCCGCGCTTGGAGCATGCGACTTCTTTCGTATGCCCTTGTTTTCGCGTTGGCCTACCCAACCCTGTCGCTGTTTGTGCGCTGGACCTTTGCCAATGACGGCATAGTCGGCGGATTGCCGGTTCTTGCGCCGGATGATCGGGCGGTTTTGCGCTTTGCTACTTTTGGCGGGATTGTCATCGCGTTCTGCGCCTTTTTCCTTGGTAGGCTCAGCGCAGTGCTGCGCCAGCGACACGTGCTGCGCTTCGTCGCTGGCGGGGCCCTGATAGCTGTAATGGCTATAGGGGTATGGCCCAATCTCGCCGCAGTCGTAGTCGTAGTCGCAGTCGCAGTCGCAGCCGGCTTCGCAGGCGGAGTCGTAGTCGTAGTCGCAGTCGCAGGCGCAGTCGCAGTCGCAGGCGTGGGCGCAGTCGCATTCTTAATCGTAGCCGTCTCCGTTTCAGCCGCAGCAGATCGCATTGCGGGCAGGCCAGGACTTCCAACGCTCCTTTTGGCGCTGCTGGTGTTCATTGGCTTTGGCATTGTTTGGGGTGCAACTGAGCTGACCCCTGATTTTTCGGCGACTCAGAGAGGGCAGGTTCTCTTTCTCAGCCTCTTGCCGCTGGCCAATGGTCTTGCCGATTTTGCCTCAATCGGGCTGACGCGTTGGTCGTTGCGGCGCGGGGTGCAGGGGCTTTTGCCGTGGTCTTCGGTGATCGATCTTCTCGGCGCGATTTTGATCTTCCTGGCGTTGGGTTTTGGCCTCATCAGCTTCATCCATTTCGTCCGACCGCAGGACGGCGTGGCCCTGTTGGATTTGGGCGTTTTGTTCAACGACCTGGCTGACCCGCAAACCCGTGGGGCCTATTGGTGGCTGCTCTTCACGCTTTTCTCTACGCTCATCCCAACCGTTTTGCATCTGGTGATTGCGCTGATTGCGCTGTTTACGGTCTATCCAGAGGCGGCGCGCCAGCGCATCGCGGGTTGGCTGAAGCTCGGGCCCGAGGACTCTGTCGCGGCGCGGGGCGGGCGGTTTGCGCTTTGCATCGCGGTGACGGCGGCGATCATGATACCGATCATCGCGATTGTGGAGCTTTTCCGTTGGTGGCCCTTTATCCTCAATTCCACGATTGGCATCTTTGAAACCTATGCCCGGGCCATCGGCGCGATTGCTTGAGAAAACTTTTGAACCTTTGCTTATGTGGCGACGACCCATGACCTTGGGCGTAGTTGGACCAAAAAGGAGTTTGCCCCATGCGTGTTTCCCTCTCCATCGCGGCACTGCTGGCGGCGAGCCCGGCGCTGGCCGAGGATTTCTTCGTTCGGGCGGATGTGGCGGCGGCGGTCGTTTTTGCAAGTGGAGCGGAGACGTTGCGGCAGGCGGAGCTGAGCCTGCCTGCCGGAGAGCATCGGGTGCTCTTTCCGGGCGATCCGTGGCTCAATCTTCCGCCGCTTGTCGCGGCCTCGGACGGCGTTGTGATCGGTGAGGTTGAGCCCGCGCCAGACACGCGCATCCCCGATGGCGCACTTGATACGGCCGCGCAGGCGGCGGCGCTAACGGCGGTGGAGGCGGCTGAGGATGCGGCCGCGGCGGCCCAGGCCGATCTGCAGGCCGGTGCGGGCGCTGTGCGCGCGGCAGAGGTGCAGGTGGCGTATTTGACAGCGTTGACCCGTGGCGGTGAAGGCGGGGTTGGCCTGCCCGATGATGCGCAGGCGCTTATCGCGTTCTTGACGGCCTTGGGCACGGAGATGGCGCGTGCTGAGGCGGAGCTGCACGCCGCGCGGCAGGCGCAGATTGCGCGCCAGGAGGAGGTGGTCGCGCGCATAGAGGCGCTGGAGGATGCCCGCGATGCGCTTGATGACCTGCAGCCTGTGGGCGCGCGCGCCGATCTTTGGTCGGTCAACGTGCGTGTGGCAGAGGCCCAAGAGGTGCGGTTTGAGATCCGCGATGTCGCGCGCGCCGGTTGGAGCCCTGGCTATGAGGTGTCGCTTGATAGTGAGACTGGAGCCGTTCGGCTCGACCGCCACATCCGGCTGATCGCCGATGCGGGCCTGGCCTGGCAGGATGTCGCGGTGACGCTGTCGACCGCCGATCCGGCGCGGGGTCGCAGGCCCAGCCCGGTCTTCCCGTCGCGCGCCTCAATCTTTGAGCCGCAGCCGCTGACGCGGGGGAGCATTTCCGCCGATGCGCTGAGCGAAAGTGAGGTGTCCGGATTGATGCTACCGGCCCCGGTAGAGCCGGCCATGATCGTCGAAGACAGCGCTGCCGGGCCGCTTGTTGCGGGCCTGTCGATCACCTACGACTACCCCAACCCGGTGACAATTGGGCCCTCGGGCCAGGTCTTTTTGCCGTTCGGCGCCTTGGCGCTGGAGGCAGAATTGACCAACCGGGCTATCCCGCGGCGCGACATGACGGCCTATCTGATGGCTGAGATCGAGAATACAAGCGGTGAGCCGATTTTGCCGGGTGAGGCCCGGTTTTTCCGCGACGGGGACCTGATCGGGGACGGCTATTTGGAATTTGTCGCCCGAGGCGCGGAAGTTGAATTGCCGTTTGGTCCGCTTGATCAGATCCAGCTCTCCTGGGCCGATCTGAGCCGCGATACCGGCGACCGCGGCGTCTTTGCCAGCTCTGACACGGAGGAACGGCGGGTCATGGTGACAGCGGAGAACCTATCTGGTGGACCGGTCGAGCTTGAGTTGCTCTACGCCACGCCTTTTTCCGAGCAGGAAGACCTAGAAGTTGATGTGACAAGCTCGCTCCCGCCCACTGCGCAAGCTTGGGAGGATCTACGCGGTGTCTATGCCTGGGATTTGGCGCTTGAGGCGGGCGAAGAGGCCAGTATCGCCATGACGTTCGAGTTTAGCTGGCCCGACGGGCAGGTTCTGGACTGGCGGCCGTAGGCATTCGCCCCGCGCCTCTGCGACGAGTGTCAGATGAGGTTGACCGTCGGCGCAGCACCCAATTCAAGGGACGCCGTCGCGCCGTTATAGCGCGCCTGCGGTGACGCACCTACCGATATCTGCGACCTCGGGCGCTGCGTTAGATCGCTTCGGTCGAACACCACCTTCCGCAGGGTCACACGATTTATTGATCGACCCGGGCAGTTGCCGCGTGTGTGGCCCGTCGCAGGTGCCGCCCGACGACTGCAGATCCGCTGCCTCCCGCTCCGTGCAGCTTTCGCCCAAATAGCTGCGGCATGCGCCATGAACACGTCTGTGATCGTTCTATAACATGACCTGTCAGGATACATTCAGAGGCCCGTCAAATTGCCCGTTGCACGCGTTCTTCGAAACCGGAATTTCACGGGGCTTCTGCTGGCAAACACGATCCTTGGGGCTGCGTTCCCGATCCAGTTAATCTTGGGCGGGCTAGCCGGGCTGTTATTGGCCCCCGAACCTGCGCTGGCGACCCTACCGTCGTCGGTTCAGACCTTTGCCGGTCTGCTTGCTGCCGCGCCATTTTCGCTGCTCATGGGGCGGTTGGGCCGGCGCGCGGGCTTTGCGCTTGGCGGCCTGCTGACATTCATTGGCGCCGCCGCTGCCATGCAGGCGCTCTACTCAGAGCGTTTCGCCCTTCTTTGTGCCGCGCATTTTCTGATGGGTGCGGGCTGGGCCTCGTTTCAGTTCTTTCGCTTCGCCGCCGGTGAGGCGGTGGATAAAAACTGGCGCGCTATTGCCATCTCGCTGATGCTCGGATCGCTTCTGTTCGCGGCCATCGCCGGTCCGCAAGTGTTCATTGCAACAACGGACGCGCTTGGGCCGATCCCGTTTGTGGGCGCCTATGCCGCGGTAGGATTGATTGGGATCCTTGGCCTCCTGCCGCTTGTCGTCGTGCGGCTTTCCCCACCAGGACGGCAGGCTGCGGGCAAGGAGCAAACAAGGTTTGCAGCGCTCGCGGCACTTCGGCGTGGCCCCGTCCGGCGTGCGGTTGCTATCGCGGCAGGGTGCCAAGGCATCATGGTCTTTCTGATGATCCCCACGCCAATTGCGATGGTGGGGTGCGGCTTTAGTGAGGCGACCGCCAGCGATGTCGTGCGCTGGCATATCGTTGCGATGTTTGCCCCAAGCTTTTTCACAGGTTTCTTAATCAAGCGGTTCGGCGCGCAAGCCATCGCGATAGGCGGCTTGGTGATGATTTTGGCGGCCGCACTCGCCGCGGCATCCGGCCTTTCGCCGGCGCACTTCTATGGCTCATTGATCCTTTTGGGCCTTGGCTGGAACCTGGGCTTCATCGGCGCCACGACGATGCTGGATGAAGCCTTGTCAGAGGCTGAAAAAGCGGCGGTGCAGGGTGCCAATGACACGATCATTGCGCTTGCCTCGACACTTGCTGCATTTGCCTCAGGCCTTGTGATTGCAAGTCTGGGTTGGGTCGCGCTCGCGCTGATTTCAGGCGCAGTCGCTATTGTCGGTATTGCCGGTCTGAGCCTGGGCCGAGCAAGACGTCAGAGCGCCTGAGCGGAAACCGCGCCGCAGCAACGCGGCATAGCGAGACATTTTGCGCAGGGCGATTGCGATCAGCCGCCCTCGACCCGCGCCTTGAGGTTGGCAAGCCCCTGTTCGTAATCGGCGCCGACCCATTTATCCATCATCATGCCCATCCAGCGGCCGATCGGGTTGTTGCCCATATTGGCATTAAGGCCCCAGGTAACCTCGGTGCCGTCGCCGGCCTCATCGAGTATCCACCAAGCTTCGGCCGTGCCCATCGAGCCGAAATCCAGCGCGGTGTCGACGCGGGCATTGTTTTGCACGCGCGTGATCTCCTGGCGGCCATTGCCCACACCTTTCACGTCCGAGCGCCATTCCATCACATTGCCGACGCCCACTTCCGGGCCGGAATAGGCGACCTCCATGTTTGGGTCGCGCCCGGTCCAGGGAGACCATTGATGGAATTGCTGCAGGGACGCGACATGTGGAAAGATCGCCACCGGTGGCGCGGCGATTTGCAATTTGCGTTCGACGATCACATGGCGCGGGCGCAGATAGGCGCCGATCACAATAACGGCTAGGATCGCGATCAATATATAAACAAAGACCATCTCGTTCTCCCTTGTCTGCGGCAAGTATAACCTGCAGCCGAAACGGGCTTATGTCAAAAGCCTGCGCTCAAAAGCGCTCAGCCCGCAAAACTTGCGCCTCAGAGATGCTGACCACGCCAATGTGCCGCTAGACCACGCCAAAAGCTGCGTCCAGAAGCTGATCCAGCCGGTCCGGTCGGATTAGGCAGATGACGGCCACCATGCCCGCGGCGCGCCCAACCTGGCCCTCACGGCTCCACTGCCCGGAACGGCCAGAGCCACCCAAAACCGGCAGCACCGTGAAGCCGGTCACACCGGCTTCGCTCAAGGCTTCGGTCAGGCGCCGCTCCATCACGGCTTCGATGATGATCTCGACGCGTTTTGCGTCATGGGTCTGCATCTTGTTCAGCCTCCTGCTACAAGGGCACCGGCAATGGCTAGGTATAGCGGGATCCCAATGGTGAGGTTGAACGGGAATGTAACACCCAAGGACAATGTCAGGTAGATCGACGGGTTGGCGTCGGGCAGGGCCACGCGCATCGCGGCCGGTACAGCGATGTAGGATGCCGACGCCGAAAGCGTCATCAACAAAGCCACGCCGCCCGCGCTCAACCCGATCATGATGCCCGCGACAAGCCCCAGGGCCGCGCCGATCAGCGGCATGATCACGCCAAAGGCCAGCAGCGGCGGCCGCAGATCGCCGCGTGCCGAGCGCAGGCCACGCCCGGCCACCAGACCCATATCCAGTAAAAACAGGCACAAAACACCGTTAAACGGCGTGACGATAAAAGGCGCGATCATCGCCAGCCCCTCGGCCCCGGTTACAAATCCGATCAGGAATGATCCCACCAGCAGCACGATGGAGCCGTTCAGCAAGATCTCCTGAATCAGGCCCGCCTCCATCCGGCCACCGCCCTGTGACCGGGCTGCAAGCCAAAGCGCTGACAGGATCGCGGGCGCTTCCATGACGGCGGCCACAGCGACCATATAGCCTTCGGGATCAAGCCCCGCCGAGCCCAGCACCGAGCTGGAGGCGACAAAGGTCACAATCGAGATCGAGCCGTAATGGGCCGCAACCGCGGCGGCATCGACGGTTGACAGATTGCTCATGACGCGCAGCAGCGCAAAGGCGATGAACGGGATCAAAAACGACAGCACCGTGCCAGCCAGAAGCGACGCAATAAGCCGCCCGTCAATGCCGTGATCTGCCACGCTTGCCCCGCCTTTGAAGCCAATCGCAAAAAGCAAATAAAGCGACATGCCTTTGGCCACGGCCTCGGGCACGGAAAGATCGGAGCGAGCAAAGGCGGCAAGGAATCCCAGCCCAAAAAACAAGATGATGGGCGAGAGCAGATTGTCGATCGCAAGAGTAAATAGGCCGTCCATGACGGCGGCCTAATGTGCAGGTGCAGAAACGTCAAATGGGGCAGGGCGGCATCGTATGGCCGCCATAGCTTTTGGCAATTGGGTCACACGGGGCTGAAGCGTTTCAAATGGCCGTCATAGCTTTCGAAGGCACCCGCACCGATCTCGACCCAAAGACCGTGCAGTCTCAGCCGGCCCTGATCGACCGCCTCAGCGACAAACGGATAGCCCATGAGATTCTCAAGCGAGACATGCACGCCCTCTTTTTCCATGGCCGTCAGCTTTGCGTCGGGATCGCCGATATCGGCCACAAGGGCATGGGCGGGGCGCAGCTCGTCGAGCCATCGGCCAATATGCCCGCCGGGCTTGTCCAATTCAGGCGCCCGCCCTTCGCACATGTCGCAGCAGCCCTTGACCCCGCCGCAGCCGGAATGACCCATGACAATCAGATGCGAGACTTTGAGCGCATTGACCGCGTATTCGATCGCCGCCCCGGTGCCATGATCGCCCGATCCGTGGCGCGGCACGAGATTGGCGATATTGCGATGGATGAAGGTCTCACCCGGGCCGGGGCCAAATACCGGCTCGACGGACACGCGGCTGTCACAGCAGGCAATGACCATCGCGCCCGGATTTTGGCCTTCATCGGCCAATTTGCGGAAATGTGCCCGGTTTTCGGCGAATGACGTCTCCGTCCAGGTACGGTAGCGTTCAGCCAGATAGGGCGGCAAAGCTTTGACGCGGTGCATCGGCGGCCTTTGAGTAGCGAAGATGTCGTTCAACTTGAAAACGTTTTATTGAGCGGTATCAATGCATTTTTCACCGCGTTTGACCATCCTCGCGCCCGGGTGTGTGGATGATTGGATTTTGGAGCGACGGGATGAACGACCCTGTCAGGTTGGATCAATTCAGAGAAGTTGCGCGGTTTGATCCCGGGCGGCTGGAAGAATTGTGCCGTGAAAAGGGCGAAGTGCAGGCCGAAAGCGAAGCGGCGATGGCATTGGGTGAGATCGGTGAGATCCTGCGCGATCTGACACCGGCGGATCACGGATTGCACGACGCCGTCGTTGCGCGCCGGATTGACCGGCTGGCCGACGCCGCCGACCGGATCGGCATGTCGACCTTGGCGCGCGTGGCCGCAGACGTGCGGTCCTGCATCGATTGCGGTGACGTGGTGGCTTATGCCGCGACGCTGGCGCGGCTCTACCGCGTCGGCGACCGGTCGATCCACGCGATATTCGACCTCGACGACCAAATCGTCTGAGGTTTTAGCGGCAGCCATTCCTCATTGACCGCCCTTGCGGCCCCGGCCCCGCGCGTTAAGGTCGCGCGCAGCGCCAAAAGGGAATGCGAGACACGATGGGCCTGAGCTTTGCCGCCCCCGATGCAGATGCAATTGCGATCGACTTGGTCGCGAAAGACGCCGCGGACAGCGTTCTCGATGCCCTGCCTGCGGCACACGGGGACTGGGCGCGGTTCATGGGGTTTCGCGGATCGCTGGCGCAGGTCTGCGTCTTGCCCGACGGGCAGGGCGGCGCGGCGAAGGTTTTGGTTGGGGCCGGTGCGCCACATGACAGGGCGCGCAAGCGCTTCGCCATAGGGGCAGCCATCGCCGGTCTGCCCGCCGCGACCTACCAGCTAAGTAGCGCGGTCGAGCCGGAAACCGCACTTGGCTATCTGCTGTCGCTTTACCGCTTTGACCGCTACCGCAAGCAAACGGTGCCGGGGGCCAAGCTGGTCGCACCCGATGGCATCGATCCGGCTGAGATTGAGCGACTGGCCGCCGGTGAGGCGCTGACCCGCGATCTGATCAACGTCCCGGCCGAAGATATGGGCCCAGATGCGCTTGAGGCCGCCGCACGCGCCCTTGCGAAGGCCCATGGCGCGACCATCAAGGTGATCATCGGCCCTGACCTGCTCGACGCGAATTTCCCGCTGATCCACACGGTCGGGCGGGCAGCGGACCGCGCGCCGCGGCTTATCGAAATCACCCATGGCAATCAGGGCCCCGTGCTGACCCTTGTCGGCAAGGGCGTGTGTTTTGACACCGGCGGCCTTAACCTCAAACCCGGCGCCTCGATGGGCCTGATGAAGAAGGATATGGGTGGTGCTGCCAATGTGCTGGGCCTGGCACAAATGATTCTGTCCGCCGCGATCCCGTGCCGCCTACGTGTGCTGATCCCGGCGGTTGAAAACGCGGTTGCCGGCAATGCGTTCCGGCCCGGCGATATCTTCCGCGCCCGCAATGGCCTGAGCGTAGAGATCAACAACACCGATGCCGAGGGCCGCTTGGTGCTGGCCGATGCGCTGGCTTATGCGGTCGAAGACCCGCCGGAGCTTTTGGTCTCGATGGCGACGTTGACCGGGGCCGCGCGCGTCGCCGTGGGTGGCGATCTGGCCCCGTTCTTCACCGGTGATGACATGCTTGCCGCCGCGTTGGGCGAAGCCGCCGGCCCGGCTGCTGATCCTGTCTGGCGGCTGCCGTTTCACGCGCCCTACGAGGCCATGATCGAGCCCAAGATTGCCGATTTGGACAATGCCCCGAAAGGCGGCATGGCCGGGGCGATCACCGCGGCGCTTTTCTTGCGCCGCTTCACCGATGCGCATCCGCGCTACCTGCATTTCGACGTCTACGGTTGGAGCGCGGCATCCCTGCCCGGTCGGCCTGTCGGCGGGGTGATGCAGGGCGCGCGTGCGCTCTATTCAGCGCTGCCGAAGGTTTTGGCTTTATGAGTGATCCGCGCATTCTTCCCGCTAACGGCCGGGTCGCCCATGTCTCACTTCAGGGCCATATCGCGGCGGATCGGTTTGTCGAAGGCCGTTGGACGATGATCCAGCAGCCGATGGCCAATATGCTGGACGCGCCGGGCGGATCGCGCGTCAGCCAGTTGCTGTTCGGAGAGCGTTTCCTGGTGTTAGAGGCGAAAGACGGTGTTGCATTCGGACAGGCCGAACGCGACGGCTATGTCGGCTATATCACCTCTGCCGGTCTGACCGAGCCGGTCGACACGACCCATTGGGTGTCGTCTCCGGCGACACATCTTTACCCGCGCCCCGACATGAAAGCGCCGCCCGATGTGTCGATCTTTTTCGGCTCGGCGGTGCATGTCACGGGCGAGCGTGAAGCCTATCGCCGCATCCATACCGGCCATTGGGTGCCCGCCGCACATCTTCAGCCGCTGCGCGTGCGCTATGGCGACACCGTCGGTGTCGCCGATTTATTGCTTGGCACGCCGTATCTCTGGGGCGGCAACAGCCGCTGGGGAATCGATTGCTCTGGCCTCATTCAGACCGCGTTCCTGGCTTGCGGCATGCCGTGCCCGCGCGACAGCGACCAGCAGCTGGAGGTTCTGGGCCGCGAATTGGATCGCAGCGAAGAGCTCGCCCGCGGCGACCTGGTATTT
Organism: Pseudomonadota bacterium; assembly: GCA_039191215.1. Lineage (GTDB taxonomy): Bacteria > Pseudomonadota > Alphaproteobacteria > Rhodobacterales > Rhodobacteraceae > HKCCE3408. The sequence goes on along the minus strand of JBCCXT010000063.1, from coordinate 11,110 downwards.
TGGGACGGCCATGTTGGGATTATGGCGAACGAAAACATGATCTTGCATGCCAATGCCCACCATATGTCTGTGGCCTATGAACCGCTGCGCGAGGCGGTTACCCGCATCGCCGCCCAGGGTGAGGGCGGCATTGTCGCACGCCGCAGGCTAAGTTGAGGCTTGTGCGGGGCTAGTCCACGGCGCGGATTAGCTTGCGTTCCAACACGCGCAGCACCGTCCTGAGATCCTGGCCGCGTTTGAGGATGCGCCCATCCATGCCTATGACGGAATACATGCCTTGCCTGGATTGCAGCTTTGGCCGTTTTTCGATCCGGTAGATCGGCATTTCGGCTGTGCGGCGGAAGATCGAGAAGACGGCCACGTCGCTGAGGAAGGACATCCCGTAATCGCGCCATTCCCCGGCCGAGACCATGCGTCCGTAAAGTCCCAAGATTACCCCCAACTCTCGCCGGTCGAAGGCCACGGTATCTGGCGCTTTTTGCGGCGCGCCGGGTCCGATCTGCAATACCATAGGAAAAACCGTGGCGCGGGTGGCCGTTCAAATCAAGCCCAAAGGCGGCACGCGGCCTGTCAGGCCAACTGCTTTGCGGCAGGCAGCAGCGTATTCATGCGCCGGATCTGTTCGGGCAGGCAGCGCGTCTCGTAATCGTAGGCGTCAACAACATGCGACCGCGCGGCCGGTCCCAGATGGGCGTAATCGCCCGGCCGCGCAAGCACGTCGCAGACTTTGGCGGCCAGCGCGTCTGGGTCAAAGAAATCGGTCAAGATGCCGGTCTTGCCATCCTCGACCGCCTCGCGCACCGGGGCCACGTCGGCGGCAACAATTGTGGCCTCCATCGCCATCGCCTCCAAGAGCGACCAGGATAGAACAAACGGCACGGTCAAATAGATATGGCAGCGCGACACCTGGATCACCCGGCAAAAATCGGCATAGGGCACGCGACCGATGAAATGCACCCGGTCCCAGTCGATCCGCTCACCCACCTCTTTTTCCATCTGCGCGCGGTAGCCGCCTTCTTCGCTGGCCTTCTTGCCGTATGAGGTCTCGTTGCCACCGACAACCACGGCGCGTGCATTGGGCCGCGCCTCGAGGATCTGCGGCAGGGCGCGCATGAAAGTGTGAAAGCCGCGAACCGGCTCCATATTGCGCGCCATATACGTGAAAATCTCATCCGCGCGGGTCACAGGCTTTGGCAAGCGGCCCAAGGGCAGGGCGACCCCAGGGTCGGCGGCCAGTTGATCGGTGCGGATCCCGTCGTGACAGACAAAAAGTTTGTCGTGGAAACTGGCGGGAAAGGTGTCGTGCTGCCAGCGTGTCGGCGACATGCCCAGATCCACGGTTTGGATATTGGCGAAGTTCACCGAATTGCGCGCATGCATGATAAACGGCGCGTGTTCTGTGGCAGGGTATTCGGGATCAAAGCCAACCGTGCCGCCTCGGGCGAGGTAGAAATACTCGAAATATCCCAAAATTGGTGCCTCGGGCCAGATGAGCTTGAGAAACGTCAACTCCCCCCAACCGATATGTCCCAAAATCAGATCGGGCGCGAATCCGTCGTCTTTCAGCTTTTGTGCCGCCCGCGCCGCGCCATAGCCCGCACCGGCGCATTCCTCCCAGTACTGGCTGAGCGCGTAGCTGCCTTCGGCGGGTTTGTGATGTGGCGCATAGCGGATATGCGTGACGCCGGGAATAGTCGGCGCCTCGCGCTGCGATAGGGCAACAACCTTTGCCCGCGCGCCAAGCCATTGCACGATGTGCTTGTATTGGCCGGGAAAATTCTGATGTACGATCAGGATGTTCATTGCCGCTATTCCGTCCGCTTTCGGGCTATTGCCGATCTGCCCTAGCCCGGGGTGGTTTTGCAATTGGTTTACGCCCTCCTATATCGGCGCGATAAATCTGACATGTCGATCCGGGGAAGCCCAATGACACTGACGACCAAGATAGCTTGGGACGATACCGTCCTGCCGTTTCAACTCGACCGTTCGGACATCCGTGGCCGCGTCGCGCGGCTTGATGGCACGCTCGACCGCATCCTCGCGCAGCATGACTACCCGGCCGCTGTTGAGGCGGCTGTGGCTGAGATGGCGCTGCTGACGGCACTGATCGGGCAGACGATCAAGCTGCGCTGGAAACTGTCCCTGCAATTGCGCGGCGACGGGCCCATCCGGCTGATCGCCACCGATTACTTCGCCCCGACAGATGACGGTTCACCTGCGCGGATCCGGGCCTTTGCCAGCTTCGACAGCGAACGGCTATCGGAAGGCGCGGCCTTTCCGCAGGTCGGCAAGGGCTATTTCGCGATCCTGATCGATCAGGGTGAAGGCACGACGCCCTATCAGGGCATCACGCCAATCGCCGGCGACGCTCTGAAAGACTGCGCAGAGGCCTATTTTGCACAATCTGAGCAGCTGCCCACGCGGTTCCAACTGAGCTTTGGCAAATCGACCGAGCCGGGTGAGGGTGAGACGTGGCGTGCCGGCGGCTTGATGCTGCAGCTTATGCCGGAGGCGCCACCACGGCCGGGCGAAGGCGGATCGGGTGAGGGCGGGCTAATGGCGGCCGAAGATTTCCTCGGCGATGAGGACGGCGAGGATTGGCGGCGCGCCAACTTGCTGCTCGACACGGTTGAGCCGCTGGAGATGATCGGGCCGCACGTGGCGCCGACCGACCTGCTTGTTCGGCTCTTTCACGAAGAAGGTCCGCGGGTATTCGATGCCCAGGCGGTTGAGTTCGGCTGTACCTGCGCGCCTGAAAAGGTGCGCCAGTCGCTGTCGATCTACTCAGCCCGCGACATCGCCCACATGACCACCGATGACGGCATCGTGACGGCTGATTGCCAGTTTTGCGGGGCGCATTATGAATTCGACCCCAAGACTTTGGGTTTTGAGGCCGAAACGCGTGACACTTGATGCCAAAGTGCTGGCCGCCGCGCTTGCCCGGCCAGCGCGTCCATCTTCCGACTATGACCTCAATGCCGATGTTGTTCTGCCGCCGGGCCGAAAACTGCGCCCGGCTGCTGTTCTGATCGCGATCGATGAAACCGAGCCAGAGGCCCAGGTGATCCTGACACAGCGTGCCCGGCATCTAAAACACCATCCCGGCCAGATCGCCTTTCCCGGCGGTAAGATCGATGCGGGCGACAAGGGGCCGGTTGACGCCGCGCTGCGCGAAGCACGCGAGGAGATCGGGCTGAACCGCGCAGACGTAATCGGCACGATGCCGGTGCATGAAACCGTCACGGGCTACGAGGTGACGCCGGTCTTGGCGCGCATCGTGGCGCCCTTTTCGCCCGTGGCCGAACCGGGCGAGGTGGCGGAGGTCTTCTCTGTCCCGCTTGCGTTTTTGCTCCAGCGCGAGAATTTCCGGGTTGAGCGGCGGCGCTGGCGGGGGGCTTGGCGGCGCTATTACGTGGTACCCTTTGGTCCGTACTACATTTGGGGGGCAACAGCGCGCATGCTCAAGGCGCTCGCCGATCGGGTCGGCCATGAAGCTTGAGGCCGAATGGCTGGGCGCGCCGGGGCCGCAGGCGGTGATGACGCTTTTGGGCTCGGCGGGCCATGCCGGCTATTTTGTCGGCGGTTGCGTGCGCAATTCCCTCCTGTCCGTGCCGGTCAGCGACATCGACATTGCCACCGATGCGCGACCGGAGACTGTCACCGCCTTGGCCGAAGCGCAGGGTTTCAACGTGGTCGCAACCGGGATTGAGCATGGCACGGTCACGATTCTGGCTCATGACGCGGCTTTTGAGGTCACAACCTTCCGCCGCGATGTGGCAACTGACGGTCGGCGCGCCGTTGTGGCGTATTCAAGCAGGATTGAAGACGACGCGATGCGGCGCGATTTCACGATCAACGCGCTTTACGCCGATGCCTCCGGCGCCGTCTTGGACCCCACCGGCCAGGGGCTTGCCGATCTGGCGGCGCGGCGCTGGCGTTTTGTCGGTCGGGCCGAGGACCGCATCACCGAGGATTATCTGCGCATCCTGCGCTTTTTCCGGTTTCACGCCTGGTATGGTGACCCGGAGGTGGGCTTTGAGGCTAACACAATCGCGGCAATCGCCGAACACCGCGCGGGCTTGGGGCAAATCTCAGCCGAGCGGATCGGCCAAGAGATGCGCAAACTGCTTGCCGCCCCTGATCCGTCGCCGGAGCTTGCGACGATGGGCCAGACAGGCGTTTTGATGCAGGTTCTGCCTGGGGCCAACGGCGCCAATGCCGCACCCCTGATCCATATCGAGCGGGAAATTGGCCTCGCGCCCGACCCGCTAGTGCGCCTGGCGGCCCTTGGCGCCGAGAGCCCCGCTGACGCGCTGCGCCTAACGCGGGCGGAGGCCAAGCGCCTGGGTGAGATCCGCGCGGCCATCGCATCCAGTGACGGTCCGGGCGCTTTGGGCTACCAGTTGGGTGCCGCCAGCGGGCGGGGCGTGCTGGTCCTGCGCGCCGCACTTTTATCCCAGCCCGTCGGTGCGCGCGATCTGGCGCAGATCGATCAAGGCGCACGCGCGCAATTTCCAGTGCGCGCGGCCGATCTGCCCGACACGCTACGCGGGCCCGATATCGGGCAGCGCCTGCGCACGCTGGAGAGTGCGTGGATTGAAAGCGGGTTTCGCTTGGGGCGCGATGACCTTCTTGCCCTGCCATGATCCAACCGATCTTCCTGTTTGTCTTTGCGGGCCTCTTTTCGCCGGGCCCGAATGTCCTGATGCTGACCGCTTCGGGTGTGCGCTTTGGCTTTGGGCGGACGGTGCCGCATTTGGCCGGTGTGGTCGTCGGCGTGGGCGTGATTGCCGCGGCCACCGGGCTGGGCGTTGGCACTGCTCTGGCCCTGCGACCCGGGCTTGAACTCGGGCTGAAGATCGCTGCGGCCCTGTGGATCGCTTGGATGGCTTGGCGGCTTTGGCAATCCTCTGCCGCGCTGCAAGACCCCGCGGCACGGCCCATGACATTTGTTGAGGCCACGCTTTTTCAGTGGGTCAATCCAAAGATTTGGGCGGTCGCGATGGCCGCGGCGTCGGGCTATCCTTCGGGCCTGGCGCCCGGCGCCGAAGCGCTGCGCCTGGCGGCCATATTCGCAGGGCTCAATTTGATCGTCTGCCTGTTTTGGTCCGCTACCGGGGCGGGCTTGGCCAAATTGCTAAGCCAGCCCGCCGCTTGGCGGCTATTTGCCAGGATCATGGCAATCTTGCTTGGCTGCTCTGCGGCGATGGTCTTTCTGTAACGCGCAACCTATATGACGGGACCTGAGGTCTTTTCATGTTCCGCTTTCTCGAATCGCTGGTCGACCCGTACACGGATTATCCTGAAACGGATCATCCGCCGCGCACCCTTTTTGCCTTCCTTTGGGACTACGCTCAGCCGTTCAAAAGTCTCTTTGCCCTCACGGCGGTGATGTCGGTTGTCGTGGCGGCGGTGGAGATCTGGCTGATCTGGTATACCGGCCGCCTGGTCGATGTGCTGGGCTCGGGCGAGCCTGCGGCCGTGCTGGCACAATACGGCTGGGAATTCATCGCCGTCGCGGTCTTTCTTCTGTTCATCCGCACAGCGCTGCAATCGATCGATACCGGCTTGCTCAACAACGCCATCCTGCCGAATTTCGGCACGCTTGTGCGCTGGCGGGCGCACCGTCAGGTGCTGCGCCAATCGGTCGGATGGTTCGAAAACGACTTTGCCGGACGCATCGCCAACCGGGTCATGCAAACGCCCGCATCGGCTGGTGAGGCGCTGTTTCAGGTCTTTGACGCCATCACATTCGCGCTGGCCTATCTGGTCGGCGCGATGATCCTTTTGGCCGGATCGGACCCGCGCCTGGCGCTGCCGCTGGTGGCGTGGTTTGTGCTTTACGGCCTCTTGGTGCGCTGGACGATCAAGCGGGTCGGCCCCGCATCCGAGGCGTCATCGGCGGCCCGGTCGATGACCACCGGCCGTGTCGTGGACAGCTATACCAACATTCATTCGGTCAAGCTTTTTGCCCATCACGACAAAGAGATAGCCTATGCCAAAGAGGCGATCGAAGAAACCCGCCAGACCTTTGCCCGCGAAATGCGCATCTTCACCAAGATGGATCTGGGTTTGGTCACGCTGAACGGCTTTTTGATCGTGTCGGTGGTCGGCTGGTCGCTGTTTTTGTGGTCACAAGGAACGGCAAGCGTCGGGATGGTTGCTGCGGCAACTGCGCTGACTTTGAGGCTGAACGCGATGTCGGGCTGGATCATGTGGGCGGTGTCGACCTTCTTTCGCTCGCTTGGTGTTGTCGCCGAAGGCATGGAGACCATCACCGACCCTGTGACGCTGACCGACCGGCCCGATGCCAAGCCGCTGGCCTTTCGCGACGGACATGTTGCGCTGCGTGCGCTCAGCCATCATTACGGCCGCCAATCGGGCGGTTTAGACCATATCGATCTGGAGATTGCACCCGGCGAAAAGGTCGGACTTGTCGGCAGGTCGGGGGCGGGCAAAACGACGCTTGTGAAGCTTTTGCTGCGCTTTTACGATCCCGAAAGCGGGCGGATTGAGATCGATGGGCAAGACATCACCGCCGTTACCCAAGACAGCCTGCGCCAGGCCATTGGGATGGTCCAACAGGACAGCTCGCTTCTGCACCGATCGGTGCGCGACAACATCCTTTACGGCCGACCGGATGCGACCGAGGACGATATGATCGCCGCCGCGCGTCAGGCCGAGGCGCATGATTTCATCCTTGATCTGGAGGACCCGCAGGGCCGTCCGGGCTATGACGCCCATGTCGGAGAGCGTGGCGTGAAGCTGTCTGGCGGGCAGCGGCAACGGGTCTCTCTTGCCCGGGTTATCTTAAAGAACGCTCCGATCCTTGTGCTGGATGAGGCGACAAGCGCGCTCGACAGCGAGGTCGAGGCGGCAATCCAGGACACGCTTTACGGGATGATGGAGGGCAAGACCGTCATCGCCATCGCGCATCGGCTGTCAACGATTGCCCATATGGACCGGATCATAGTCCTCGATGAAGGTCGGATCGTCGAAGAGGGCAGCCATAACGCACTGTTGGCCCAAGGCGGCCTCTATGCCAGCTTCTGGCGGCGCCAATCGGGCGGGTTCATTGGTACGGAGGCAGCGGAATGATTGCCAAATTCCGCCACCTTATGCAGATCGCCGGCAACCAGATCGATCCTGATCAACTGGCCGACGGCGCGCCGCCCCAGACACTGCGGGCCTTCATTGCTTGGTGCCTGAAGGGCGGCTGGCGGGTCGTGTGGCTGGGCACGATCATCTCGGTCATAGCCGGTGTGACCGAAGTGCTGTCAATGTATCTGCTCGGCGCGCTGGTCGACGCGGTCGATCAGACCCCCAATGAGAACTTTCTGTCCGAACACTGGGCCCTGATTGTAATCTCAATCCTTACGCTGTTGATCCTGCGGCCGCTTTTTTTCGGCGGGCTGGCGCTGACCCAATCGGTGATGATCGGGCCCAATATCGCCATGCTTGTGCAGGCGCGGCTGTTTCGTTGGACGATGGGCCAATCGGTTTCGTTCTTCGACAACGATTTCGCCGGTCGGATAGCGCAAAAGCAGATGCAGGCGGCGACATCGCTGACCGACATCGTGGTCGAAACCGTGAATGCGATCACCTTCGGCCTGGCCACGGTTCTAGGCACGCTGGTGCTGCTTGGTGCGATGAGCCCCTGGCTTGCCGTGCTGCTTTTGGCCTGGTTTGCAATTTACGTGGCCTTTCTGCGCGTCATGCTGCCGATCATCCGGGCACGATCCTCAGCCCGCGCAGAAGCGCGCGCGATGGTCACAGGCCAGGTTGTTGATGCGATCAGCAACGTAAAGACGGTCAAGCTTTTTGCCGGCTCCGCGCATGAGGACCGGATGGCCATCGGCGCGATGGAAACGCTGCGCGAGAAGGCGCTGTTTTTCGGCGAAGCGCAGACGGTCTTTCGTTTCGGGCTTATTTTTATCGCGGGCATTTTGCCGGTTGCCATGGTCGGTGTGGCCATCGCGTTGCGATCCACCGGGATCACGCCGGGCGACATTGCTGCGGCGGGTGCGATTACGATCCGGCTTAGCCAGATGACCGGCTGGATCAGCTTCACGCTGATGGGCATCTACAGCCATCTGGGCGAGGTCGAAAACGGGATGGAGACAATCGCACCGCCCGTTCGGATCGAAGATGCGCCCGGCGCGCCGGCGCTGGATGTGGCACGCGGTGCGATCCATTTCGATGCCGTGAGCTTTGCTTATGGCCGCAGCTCCGGCGGCGTTGACCGGATCGACCTGAAGATCGCGCCGGGCGAAAAGGTTGCCATTGTCGGGGCCTCGGGGGCGGGGAAATCGACGCTGGTGAACCTTTTGATGCGGCTTTATGAGCCGGAAGGCGGGCGTGTGCTGATCGACGGCCAGGACATCGCCACAACAGCCCAGGAAAGCCTGCGCGCGCAGATCGGCATGGTCACGCAGGAAACGGCGATGTTCAATCGCACAGCGCTCGACAATATCCGCTATGGCCGGACCGAGGCGACCGAAGATCAGGTCATCGAAGCCGCGCGCCAGGCCGAGGCCCATGAATTTGTCGCGACCTTGCGCGATCATCGCGGCCGAGAGGGCTACGGCGCCTTTCTGGGCGAGCGTGGCGTGAAGCTTTCTGGTGGCCAGCGTCAGCGGATTGCCTTGGCCCGCACCATCCTGAAAGACGCGCCGATCCTAGTGCTCGACGAGGCGACCAGCGCGCTCGACAGCGAAGTTGAGGCCGCCATCCAATCGACCTTGGGCCGGGTGATGGACGGCAAGACCGTGATCGCGATCGCCCACCGGCTGTCGACGATTGCTGCGATGGACAGAATCGTTGTGATGGATGAGGGCCGTATCGTCGAGGAAGGCCGGCATGACGCGTTGCTGCAATTGGGCGGGCTTTACGCGCGCTACTGGTCGCGGCAATCGGGCGGTTTCATCAATGTGACGGAAACGGCTGCTGCGGAGTAATCGCATGCAGCGCGTGATGATCATCGGACCCCCCGGCTCCGGCAAGTCCGAGGGCGCGCGCCAGCTTGCCGCGCTGACCGGCCTGCCGGTTGTCCATACCGACCAGATCTTCTGGACGCCCGGCTGGGTCCAACGCGATCAGGCCGCGCGCGAAGGCCTCGCCCGGGCAGCGGCCGAAGAGGACGCGTGGATCATCGAAGGCGGCATTGCGGCGACCTGGGATATCCGCCTGTCGCGCGCCGATACAGTTATCCATTTCGACACCCCGCTAGGGCTGCGCGTTTGGCGTATCTTCTTCCGCACTTTGCGCTATTACGGCCGCACGCGCGCTGATCTGGCGGAAGGCTGCCCCGAACGCTTTGATCCGGTTTTCTGGCGCTACATTTGGACGACACGGCGCAGCCAGCGCATCCGCTACGAGGCTGCTTGCGCGCGCGCGCGCGACAGCGGCATATGTGATGTCCATGTTTTTCGCACGCGCCGTGCATGGGATCGCTGGCTCGCCACACGGCGTTGAAATCACGCCGCAAGGCCCCAGCAATACAGGCCTTACGGCAGGCCCAATGTGAGCCTTTGCGTCATTCGATCCCTTGCCAAATCCTGTCATTGGCCCTCTGCTGACGGCTATGGACCTTGAAACAGTTTCAGCGGGCGATTTCGGGCGCAGCCTGGCCGGGCTCGGCGTCAACATTCTGACATCCGACGTGCGTCTGCTGGCGAACTTTCTAGAGGCGGTCTTTGGCCTGGCGGTCCACCAAGTATCCGACGACTTCGCCATCATTCGCCACGGTCGCGCTTTGCTGCAATTGCATGCCGATGGCACGTTTGGCGCGCATCCGCTGCTAGGTCTTGTGCCAGAGAGCCCGCCGCGCGGCGGCGGCACGCAGTTTTACTTGTTTGGCATCGATCCGGACGCGGCGGTCCGCCGGGCAGAGGCGGCCGGGCAAATGGTGATTGAGCCCGCAACCGACAAACCCCATGGCCTGCGCGAAGCGACAATCCTCAGCCCCGACGGTTACGCTTTTTCGCCGGCCATCGCCCGGAACGATGACTGATCTGACGATCATGCGGCTGGGCATGAAGGGCGACGGGATCGCAGCCGGGCCAGTCTATGTGCCGCGAACGCTGCCGGGCGAAGTGGTGCGCGGCACGGTGCGGGACGGGCGTATCGATGCGCCCAAGATTGTCGCACCGTCGCCTGATCGTGTGCGCCCGGCCTGCCCGCATTACAAATCTTGCGGCGGCTGCCAGTTGCAGCATGCCAGTGATGCGTTTGTCGAAGGCTGGAAGGCACAGGTCGTGGCCGACGCCCTGGCCGCCCAGGGGCTTGCAGCGCCGATCACCCAGGTCTCAACCTCGCCGCCGGAAAGCCGCAGGCGGGCCACCCTGGCCGGTCGGCGGCTGAGATCGGGGCCGGTTGTGGGCTTCCACGCGCCGCGCTCCGAACAAATCGCCGCGATCGCCGAATGCCGGGTTCTGTCGCCGGGGCTGCGCGCCGTTTTGCCGGTCCTGTCTGACATCACCGCCCGCGCTGGATCACGCCGGGGCATGTTGCAATTTGCCGTGACCGATACCACGAGCGGCATCGATTGTGCCGTTGGCGGCGGTGGCCCGCTTGACGCGGCGCTGGCCCGCGATCTGCCGCGCTACGGCCAGCACTTCGCGCGGCTCAGCTGGGACGCAGAGCTGGTGATGGCCGAAACGGCGCCGGTTGTGCAGCTAGGCCCGGCCCGCGTGACCCCACCACCCGGCGCGTTCCTGCAAGCGACTGATCACGGGCAGGCAGCGTTGATTGAGGCCGTCCGCCGCGCCGTCCTGGGTGCTAAGTCCATCATCGATCTCTTTGCCGGATGTGGCACATTCACCCTGCCGCTGGCGACGGGCGCCAGCCTGCACGCCGTCGATGGCGAAGCGGTCCAGTTGCGCGCACTTGATCAGGCCGCGCGCAACACCGAAGGCCTAAAGGCGGTCACCCATGAGACCCGCGATCTCTTTCGCCGCCCGCTAGATGCGGATGAATTGGCAGGCTTTGATGCCGCCGTCATAGACCCGCCGCGCGCGGGCGCGGCGGCGCAAACGGCCGAACTTGCCCGCGCCGCGCTGCCGCGCATCGCTATGGTGTCGTGCAACCCCGCGACATTCGCGCGCGATGC
>JBCCXT010000062.1:0-22674 GCA_039191215.1 Pseudomonadota bacterium | reverse complement strand
GGCGGCACAAAGCTGCGCCTCCGACAGCCGCGCGCCCTCGGCGTAGACGCCATGGATGATGTCATTGCGGATCTGCGCTGCAAGCTTCGCGTCGATGGAGTCCATACCCACATTCACCCCCTTTGGGATCCCAAAGTCAAGTTCAGGCGCAAATCACCAAGCCCATTTTGCATTTTTTTCTTGATATAGGATCCTAAAATAGTGTTTCTTAAGCAAATACGAACGGGAATCGTTCGGAATACAGATGCGGTCAGCCGTTTTGGGATCCCAAAGTGCGCCGGCCGCAGGGCCAGTTCTGGGAGGAAACTATGGCATTCACTCGCTTACATTTGAGCACTGCATTGGCGCTTGGCCTGGGCTTGTCCGCCACCGCTGCGGTCTCCGAACAGCTCACCGTTGCCAGCTTCGTGCCGCCACAGCATCACACAAATTCGGTTATGTTTGCCTGGCTCGGGGAAGAGCTTGAGGCCCGCTCAGGCGGAGATTTGACGCTGCAGGTATTCCCAGCAGGCCAGCTTGGCGCAGGCCCGGTCCAGCAATATCGCCGTGTCGTAGAAGGCGTGGCCGACATCACGTTCGGTGTGTCCGCCTACACACCCACGGTTTTCCCGCGCACCATGCTGGCCATCCTTCCCGGAGAGGCGGAGACCTCGGCTGAGGCCACGCAACGGATCCTTTCGGTCTATGACGAATATTTGGCCGAAGAATACGAAGACGTCGTCATGCTGGGCTTGGCCACAGCGCCCGGTGTCGGCATTGCATCAACCCGCGACCTTTCGACCATGGAGGCCTTTGAGGGCGCCAAGATCGTACCTTATGCAGCCCTGACGACGCCATTGATTGAAGCGGCGGGCGCGGTGCCGGTGCAGATGCCGGTGACCGAGATGTATACAGGCCTGTCGACCGGCACGATCGATGGCGCCTATGCGACCTACAACAATATGACGCCGCCCTGGAATTTCTGGGATGTGGCGGACTATTTCGTCGAAAATGTACCGGTTCAGCACGCGGTGGTCTTTGTCCTGATGAACCGCGAGCGCTATGAGGGTCTAAGCCCCGAGCATCGCGCCATCATCGATGAATTGCGCGGTGAGGCGATCTCCATGCAAATCGCCGCGAGCTTTGACGGCGCCGACCAGCGGTCGCTTGAAATGATGGATGCACAAGACCCCGCGACATTCGAGCGAGTGCGCATGTCGGATGAGGAACGGGCCCTGCTGGACGCGTCTCTCGCTGACGGGCTTGAGCTGATCTTCGCAGATTACGAGAGCCGCGGCATCGCCAATGCCCGCGAGATCTATGGCGCTTTGAACCAATAGCGCAGGAGGCGTTGATCCAATGCTGAACGCTTTTCGAACTTTCATGCTATCGGCGGCTTTGGGCCTTTCGTCCCAGGCGGCAACCGCTGAGAACCTCTCGGTCGCGACCTTCGTGCCGCCAAACCACGAAACGGTCACCGGCGCTCTGGCTTGGTTTGAACAAGAGATCACCGAACGCTCTGGTGGCACGCTGACGATGACGCTCTATCCTGCGGGGCAACTTGGGGCCGGTCCCAGTCAGCAATACCGGCGTGCCGTCGAAGGCGTGGCCGACATCACCTTCGGCATCGCCTCGGCGACGCCGACCCTGTTTCCCCGAACGCTGCTTGCGGTGCCACCGGGCCGCGCAATAGACGCGCTCGATTCCACCGAGCGTATGTGGGCGGTATTCGATGAATACATGGCTGAGGAATGGTCAGAGGTTGTGGTTCTCGCCATCGGGAACCCCGCCGGTGGCATAATCATCGCCAACCAAGATGTTTCGACCATCGACGGCATGCGCGGCGCCAAGCTCGTGCCCTTTGCATCGATGACGACGCCGGTGATCCAAGGCATGGGCGCAGTGCCTGTCCAGCTTGACACGACGGAGCATTATACCGCGCTTGGCACCGGAACAATCGATGGCGCTTTTTCTACAATCAACAACATCATGCCGCCCTGGAACCTCGATGAAGTTGCCGATTATGCCATCCTGAATGTGCCGGCGACGTTCAACCCGGTCTACTTCGTGATGAACCGGGAACGCTACGCGGGCCTGAGCGAGGAGCACCGGGCCATCATCGACGAGCTGTCCGGGCTGCCCTTCTCGATGGAGCTTGCCCGCTCCTTCCATCATGCCGACGAGGTTGCGTTGGAATGGGCCGCGGAGCAACGCGCATCAGGTGAGCTGAATGTCGAGTGGATCGTGGTGTCGGACGAGGAGCGGGCCCGGATGGAAACTGCTGCCGCAGAAGGTATGGAGGAGATCTATGCCGACTATTCCGAGCGCGGCATTCCCAATGCGCGTGAAATCTACGAGGCGATGAACCAGTAGGCCCGGGCTTCGGGCCGGGGCGCCAATGGCCCGGCCCTCTCTTCTGATGAGGATGACACCCATGACACAAGAGTCGCCGATCGGGCGCCGGGCGGACGCCGTTTTGCGGACGATCTCGCTGACCCTAGGCGGGTTGGCACTTGCCGGAATGACCGGTCTGAGTGTCTTCAACGTTCTGATCATGCGCAAAGCGCTCAATTCGCCGATCCAGGGCGCCGAAGATATCCTAATCCTCGCATTGGTCTTTGTCGTCGCCATCTCGATCCCATTCGGCGCGCGCAACGGCGCCCATATCGAGATCGAGATGCTGGAGCCCTACATGTCGCCGCTGATCTCCCGGGTGACGCTGATCTTGATGAAAGTGATCGGCTTTGGATTGTTGGTGATCATGTCATGGCGCTTGTGGGAATCGGGCAAGGCCGCGACCCAGTTTGGCGAGACGACGCAGCAGCTTTTGATCTCGTTTGAGCCGTTTTACTACCTGCTCTCGGTCGCGATTGCGGCCTATGCGCTGCTGCTTTTGGCCGAGATTATTCATTTGCTCCGGGGCGGTGCCCTGCCGCGCTCCGAAACCGGCACAGACCTCGACGGTGACGCGCTATGATCAGCATGACCCTTCTGGGCCTTCTGGGGCTTGCTGCGCTGCTGGTGCTGCTCCTTTTGCGCATGCCGGTCGCAATCTCGATGCTTACGGTGGGCTTTGTCGGCACGATCCTGGCCAATGCAAACCAGTTTCTTCTGTTGGGGATGGAGGCTGATCAAGCCTGGGCGCGGGGCTTTCGCGTGGCCTATTCCAACCTCTCGGGCGAGACGTTTGAGGCGGCGTCGAATTACAACCTGCTGGTCATCCCGATGTTTGTCCTGATGGGCAGCTTGGCGGGTGTCTCGGGCATGTCGAACGATCTTTTCGCCGCCGCCTACCGCTGGATGGGCCATATGCGCGGCGGGCTGGCATCGGCCACCATCGCCGCTTGCGCCGGGTTTGCCGCCCTTTCGGGCTCGTCGCTGGCGAGTGCGGTCACGATGGGCCGCGTGGCGCTGCCCGAGATGAAGCGTTACAATTATTCCGACAGCCTGGCGACCGGATCGGTCGCGGCGGGCGGAACGCTTGGTTTTTTGATCCCACCCTCAGGCGGGATGATCATCTATGCGGTGCTGACCGAACAGTCGATTGGACGGCTCTTTATGGCCGGGATCATCCCCGGCATCGTCCTGACTCTGGTGTTCATCTTGGCCATCAACCTTGTGGTTGCGCGCAACCCCGAGGCCGGCCCACGGGGTGAGCGTTTCGCCCGGCCTGAGCGAATGGAAGCGCTGCGCAACGCGGCCCCGATCTTGGGCGTCGTCGTTGTCACAATCGGCGGCATGTATACCGGCTTTTTCACGCCGGTTGAGGCCAGCGGCGTCGGCGCGTTTTTCACCTTTGTTGTCGCGCTTTACCGGCGATCACTGAACTTCGAGGCGCTCAAAGTTGTCGTCGCGCAGACGCTCAACGCGACCGCCACGGTCTTCCTGATCATCATCGGCGCGTTTGTCTTTATCCCGTTCATGTCGCTGACAGAGGTGCCCGCGCAGGCCGTAACTCTTCTGACATCACTGCCGATTGGTGATGTTGGCGTGCTCTTGGTGATTATCGCGATCTATATCATCCTGGGGATGTTCCTGGAATCGATGGCGATGCTGGTTCTGACCATTCCCGTGGTGATCCCCATCGCGATGGGCCTGAACTGGGACCTCATCTGGTTCGGCATCATCGTGGTGATCGTTTTGGAGATGGGGATGATATCGCCGCCTGTTGGCATCAACGTCTTCATCGTAAAATCAATAGCACCCGACGTCCCGATGGGCCGGATATTCAGCGGCATCTGGCCCTTCTGGTTTGCCATGGCGCTGATGATCGCGCTTCTGATCATCTTCCCGCAAATCGCGCTTTTCCTGCCGCAGACATTGGTCGGGGGCTAGCGATGCGGGCCCTGACACCAACCGACTAACGCGCCCTGTTACCGGGCCCAAGACCCAAAGGAGTTGAAGATGGACAAAGCAGTAGACACAAAGACGCTTCGGCACTTCATCGGCGGTGATTGGGTCGATGCCCAGGACGGCGGAACATTTGATGTCCTGAACCCGCTCGATGACAGCCTTTATTGTCAGGCTGCCAAGGGCACCGGCCAGGATATGCGCCGGGCGGTCGCGGCCGCCAAGGCAGCGTTTCCGGCATACCGCGAAACCACACCGACCGAACGCGAACGGATGCTCTTGCGCGCGGCTGAGATCATGGAAGACCGGCAAAAGGACCTGATCGATTGCCTGATCGATGAGATCGGCTCACCGATCCAAAAGGCGATGTTTGAGTTCAATAAAGGTCTGACCATGCTGCGCGCTGCGGCGGGTCTGTGCCGCAATGTGCGCGGCGAGACCATCCCGTCCGATGTGCCGGGCAAGTTTTCCATGTCGATCCGAGAACCCCTTGGCGTGGTGGCGGTGATCACGCCGTTCAACGTGCCGCTGATCAAGACCACGCGGCTTGTGGCCAATGCGTTGGCGGTGGGCAATACGGTGGTGCATCTGCCCTCAGAAATGGCGCCGCATCTGACCATCATATTCGCGGAGATCCTGGCCGAGGCGGGCTTCCCGCCCGGCGCCTATAACGTTGTGACAGGCTATGGCCATGAGATCGGCGACGACCTGACCGGGGACAAGGATGTCAGTTTTGTCACCTTCACCGGGTCCACGATCGTCGGCCAGCATATCAATGAGATCTGCGCGAAGAACAAAACGCCCAACACGCTGGAACTTGGCGGGAAAAGTGCCACGCTGATCCTAGCGGATGCCGATCTGGATAAGGTCATGCCGCTGGCCGCACGGTCGGTCTTCATGTTCTCGGGCCAGGCCTGCATCGCGTCGAGCCGGTTTTACGTCGAACGCCCGCTTTATGACGAATTCATCAAGCGCTTTGCGATGATCGTCTCGAAGATTCAGATGGGCGATCTGCGCGACCCCAACACCGTTGTCGCGCCGATCATATCTGATCGTCAGCGCGCCCGGGTCAGGGACCACATCAGGGATGCGCTCGACAAAGGGGCCACGCTTGTGGCAGGCGGCGGCGATTGGGACGGCAATCGCTGCCCACCGACCCTTCTGGCCGATGTGACCGAAGACATGGTCGTGTGCCGAACCGAGACATTCGGCCCGGTCACATCGATCTATGCGGTAGAGAGCTACGAAGAGGGGTTGGAGCGGGCAAATGATTCCGAGTTCGGCCTGTCCTCGGCGATCTTCACCAAAGATATCGACAAAGCGTTTCACTTCGCCCGGCATGTGGGCGCGGGCATGTGCCATATCAACGGCCCGACCATCCACGACGAGGCCCACGTGCCCTTTGGCGGCAACGGCGAAAGCGGTGTCGGCCGGGAAGGAACCGATGCCGATATGGAAGCAATGACCGAGCTCAAATGGGTCACGGTGCAGCTATGAGCTTCACGCTTTATCACCATGGCTCGTCGGTTTGTGCCGCCAAGGTGCGGTTTGCGATGGACGAAAAGGGGCTCGACTGGGATGGCGTCTATATTGACATCTTGAAGGGTGAGCAGTTCGATCCGGCCTATCTCAAGCTCAACCCAAAAGGCGTCGTGCCGACGCTTGTGCATGACGACACGGTCATCCCCGACAGCACGGTTATTATCGAGTATCTCGACCAGATCGAGCCGGAGACCAGCGTGCATCCGACCGATCCGTGGGAGCGTGCCCAAGTGCGCTACTGGACCAAGGCGGTCGACGAGGATCTGCACCCCGCTTGCGGGGCGGTGACCTTCGTCTGCTCGCATCGGCATACAGTGCTCAACAATCTGGGCCCCGAAGGGCGCGACAAGTTCTTGGCCTCGACGCCGAAAATTTCGGTGACCTCGAATTGGAAAGCCCAGAAGGACGCATTCACGCGCTACGGATTTGAGGCGCCGGGCGCGACCGAGAAGGTCAAGCTTTATGACACCTATCTGCACAAGATGGAGGACGCGCTGACCGGTGGCGACGACTGGCTGGTCGGCAACAAGTTCTCAATCGCCGATATCGCGATGACGCCTTACGTCAACCGCTTGGCGATGATGTCGATGCGCGGGATGTGGGAAAACGGCCGACTGCCCAATGTCGAGGGGTGGTTCGCGCGGATTGAGGCGCGCCCGAACTTCAAGAAGTGCCTTATCGATTGGGTGCCAGAGGGGCTGACAAAAGATCTGCGCGAAAACGGTGCCAAAAGCTGGCCCGAAGTCGCGAAAATACTGGAAATTGATATCTGACCACGCCCAAGGCGCTGCAGCGGCTGGGTAAACGAAAGGGAGGCGAATATGGGTCGTTTGGATGGAAAGACCGCCGTGATAACCGGGGCCGCTCAGGGCATCGGTGCATTGATGGCCAAGGCGATGGCCGCTGAAGGCGCCCAGGTTCTGGTCACTGATGTGCAAGATACCGGCAAGGCCGTGGCCGCAATCACAGATGCCGGTGGTACTGCCCAAGGCATGAAGGTGGATGTCACCAATAATGATGACCTCAAATCCATGGTCGAGGCCGCCAAAGGCATGGGCGGGCTCGACATCATGGTCAATAACGCCTCGATCTTTGCCACGCTGCAACCCAAGCCCTTTTTTGAGATCGACGAGGATGAGTTCGACCTGATCATGCGGGTCAATGCCCGCGGCGTGCACCAAGTGATGCGGGCGATCGTGCCAACAATGATCGGCGCAGGCGGCGGCAAGGTGATCAACATCGCCTCAGGCACGTTTTATTACGGCCCTCCGGGCCTGTCGCATTACACCGCCTCAAAAGGTGCGGTGATCGCGTTGACGCGCTGCCATGGGCGCGAGCTTGGCGACAAAAATATCCAAGTGAACGCCATCGCCCCGGGCCTGACCGAAAGCGAAGGCTTGGCGGCCAATTCCGGCTTTGACATGGCCCGCGGCCCGACGGTTGCCTCACGCTCGATCAAGCGCGAGATGCTGCCCGAGGACCTGTTGGGCTCGTTGTTGTATCTCGCATCGTCTGACAGCGATTTTGTCACCGGCCAGACACTCAATGTCGATGGCGGCAAGGTGAATGTCTGACCGGGCCCCTCAGCTCTGTCCCAGCCCCGCAATCCCGGTCGCGAGGCGCTTGCGCCGGTCTCAATTCCACTATGACGAAGGAATTTGATATGCGCCCGATCCTCTGCCTTTCAGCTTGCCTGGCATTGCCGTTCTTGGCGCAGTCGGCCGCAGGCCAGATGGTCGACCCCGACCCGATCAACGGCGCCGACCAGGCCCCCTATATTCGTGCGGCCCTGCCCTTGGACGAGCCGCGCCATCTGTGCATCGATCTTCCCGGCCATGGTGAGGCCTCGGACCCGACCCAGCCCTTCACGGTTCATACCTGTAAGGATGGGATGTGGAATTACGACCAGCGCTTTGAGTGGATCAATGACGGGATGGGCCTGCAGATGCCGCAATACGAGCTTTGCCTGGCGGCCGAAACGGCGAGCGCGGGGGCAAATCTGGTATTGGTCGAATGCGGCGCAGAACTGGCCCATTGGGTCAGCTCTGCTGCGCGACTGACGCTTGCTGCGGACCCCTCGCTCTGCATCACAATCGCCGATGAAGTCTCAGAACTGACGCCAGGCGGGCGGCGCTTTCCGCAACGCTACCGGGCGCGGTCGGTGGCGATGGATACCTGCTCGGCCGATGCGATCGAACGGCAGCTTTGGTCGGTGACGCAGCCGCTTGATCTTACAGAGCCGCTTTTGCCACCCGCAGGAAGCTTGCCGGTCGAAGGATAAACCACACGCCGCGACACGCGGCAGCGTGCCAATTGGGAAAGGATGACAGGAACCAACATGGCGTCAGCACATCGCAATATCTTATTCATCATGTGCGACCAGCTTCGCTTTGATTACCTGTCATGCGCCGGGCACAAGACCTTGCAGACCCCCAATATCGACGCATTGGCTGCGCGCGGCGTCAGGTTTTCGAACGCCTATGTGCAATCGCCCATCTGCGGCCCCAGCCGGATGAGCTTTTATACCGGTCGCTACATGTCGTCTCATGGTGCCACTGCCAATTTCGTCCCCCTGCGCGTGGGCGAGCGCAATATCGGCGATCACCTGAGACCTTTGGGCGTGCGCCCCGTCCTGGTTGGCAAGACCCACATGATGGCAGACCGGGAGGGCATGGCGCGGCTTGGTGTCGATCCCGAAAGTCAGATCGGTGTCCACTACCGCGAGGCCGGTTTTGAGCCCTATGAACGCGACGATGGCGTCTATCCCGACAAGATGATGAAATCGCAGCCGCGCTATAACGACTATTTGCGCGAGAAAGGGCACGAAGGCGCCAATCCCTGGCACTGGGCGGCCAATGCTGTGCAGACACCCGACGGCGTGCGCTCCGGCTTTTACAACGACATCGCCGATCTACCAGCCAATCTGGCCGAGGAAGACAGCGAAACGCCCTATATGACCCGGCGCGCGATGGAGTTTCTGGCCGAAGATGACGGTCAGTCGCCTTGGCTACTCCACCTGTCCTACATAAAGCCTCATTGGCCCTATATCGCGCCTGCGCCGTACAACGCGATGTTTGGCCCCGATGACCTGCAAGCGCCGATCCGGTCGGAGGCCGAGCTTGCCGACCCCAACCCGCTGATGAAACACTTTATCGACCGCATCGCGGGCCGGACCTTTGGCCGCGACGAGGCGATCGAAAAGGTCGTGCCGACCTATATGGGCTTGATCAAACAGATCGACGATCAACTGGGCGCGCTTTTTGCGTTCATGGAAGCCAGGGGGATGATGGATAACACCACGATCATGTTGACCTCCGATCATGGCGATTATCTTGGCGATCACTGGATGGGCGACAAAGACTACTTCCACGATCCGTCCGTAAAGGTGCCGCTGATCATCGCCGATCCCGATGCCAGCGCTGATGCGACGCGCGGTACGGTGTGTGATGCGCTGGTGCAAGGCATCGACCTTCTGCCGACATTCATCGAACACTTTGGCGGCACGCCGCCCGGACACCAATTAGACGGTGTTTCGCTCTTGCCTTTGTTGCGCGGTCAGGCTGCAACGGTAAATGAGTTTGTCGTCAGCGAATACGACTACCACCAGCAGGTTTTCGCGCCTGAAACTAAGCGTGGCCCGCGCGATTGCCGCATCTACATGCTGGCGACCGAAGACTGGAAATACATCCACGCGCCGGGCTTTGCGCCGGTGCTGTTTGATCGCAAGGCCGACCCGGAGGAGTTCAACGATCTGGGCCGCTCACCCGATCATGAGGCGGTGCGGCGACAGATGCATACCCGCCTGGCCGAATGGGCGCTGCAATACCGCCAGCGCGAGACCTATAGCGACGAAATGGCCGCCAAGTTCACCGCCTTTGAGGAGAAGGCCGGTGTGCTGATTGGGTATTGGGACGAAGATGATCTGATTGACCCGGCAAATGCGCCAAGGCAGCAAGATCAGACAGGTCCCTGACCGGGGCACGTTTGGGGGAGGCAAGTTATGAACGCGACCAGAGGACCAGGCCAATCAATAGGTAGCCAAGAGGTGTTGGCATGACACCTTCAGCCGAGGCCAAACCACCGCGCAAGCATCTCGCTGATTTCATCGCTTTTGCGTTTGCGATTGTCATTTTGATCTACGCCGCGGCTGGCCCCTTTTCAGAGCTGGTGCGCCTGATCATCGAAAACACAGTCGAAGGATTTGAAGAGGCCAGTCGCCGGGACCAGCGCCTGATCCTGCGCGAGCATTGGCTGGGCGCCAGCTTTCGGGCATTTGAACGCGCGTTTTTGCTGCCCACAGGCCTGATCCTGGGATTGCCGATCGTGCTGTCCTTTGCGGTGTCGTTTCTCACTCTGCCGATGCGCTGGCAATGGCTGAATGCGGCGCTGGCGGCACTCTCGACCATTGTGTTTGTACTGTGGATTGCAAAACTGATGCGTGTCGATAGCGGCGCGCTGCCTTCGGCCAGCAGCCTGGATTTTGTCCTCTTTCCCATCGCGACACTCCTGGTGCTCTACCTCACCTGGCGGCAATTCGGCGGCTTTATCGTCGGCTTCTGCCTCTTCTGGGTAGTCTATTTCTTCGTTCGCGGCTTCTTGCCGGAATGGATGGGCATTCTGGCCGGGTCGGAATCGACCGCAGCGCAATCGATGCGCGCGATGGTGCTGAACTTCTGGTCGCAAACCGGCGGCATGTTCGGCCAGCCGTTGCAGGTCGTCTCTGGGAATGTGCTGATCTTCATCGTCTTTGGCGCGGTGTTGATGGCCTCGGGCGCGGGCGATCTGCTGATGAAACTTGCCAACCGGTTGACCGGGCGCTTCACGGGCGGGGCAGCGCATGCCTCGGTTGCCTCCTCGGCGCTTTTTGGCACGCTAAGCGGGGCGGCGATTTCCAATGTTGTCTCCACCGGCGTGATGACAATCCCGGTCATCAAGCGCGCGGGGTTCAAGCCGTCTTTTGCCGCGGCGGTTGAAGCTGCCGCCTCCACAGGTGGCCAAATCATGCCGCCGGTCATGGGCGTGGTGGCCTTCTTTGTGGCCGGCCAGATTGGGCTGGAATACCGGTATATCATCGTGGCCGCGATCCTGCCCGCGATCTTCTTTTATTTCGGCACGTTCCTGACCGTCTATTTCGAAGCGCGTCGCCAGGGTGTGGGCCCGTTGCCAATCGATGCACGCGTCAGCCTTGAGCGCAGCGAGGTGGTGCAGTGTCTGGTCTTCATCGTGCCTTTGGGGGTATTGAGCTTCTTTCTCTTCACCCAGCCCTCGGTACAGAAGGCGGGTTTTTACGGCTTCATCGCAGCCGTGATCAGCGCGCTGGTCCTGTTTCCAAGCTTCCGTGACCGCAAAAAGGTCTACCGGGCTTTTGTCGACGCCGGCCGCATGTCGGCGGCAATTGTGGTGATCGTGGCGGCCATCGGGCTGATCGTCGGATTGATCCAGGTATCCGGCTTTTCCGGCCGTTTGGCTCTGCTTTTGGCACAATTGGCAAATGGCCCGCTTTTCACCACGCTGATTGTCGTGGCTCTTGGCGCCATCGTGCTGGGCATGGGCCTGCCGCCGGGGGCGACGTATTTTATCATCGTGATCGCGCTCAGCTCTGGGATTGAAGCGGTCGGCATCCCACCCCTGACATTGCACCTCTTTGTGGTGTTTTTCGCCGTCCTTTCGACAGTCACGCCACCCGTAGCGCTGGCGGCCTTTGCGGCTGCACCCATTGCTGGGGCAAGCCCGATGCATACCGGGTTTCAGGCCGCGCGCCTGTCGCTGGCGGGATTCTTGATCCCGTTTGTTTTCGTCTACCACCCTGCGGTGCTATATAAGCTGCAGATCCTCTTTGTCTGGTTTGGCGGAGAGCTGCCAAATTCGCGTGCGATGATCGACATCGCCACCGTCAGTTGGGCCGATTTCTTCTGGGTGATCGGAGCCTTCGGATTGGCGGTCTGGCTGATGGCCTCGTCCCTGACCGGGTTTGAAAAGAACCGGCTGCACGCCATTGAGCGGCTGGCGCGCGGGGCGGTCGGCATCTGCGTTCTTCTGCCAAATATGACCCTGGCTGTGCCCGCATTCGCGCTTGGCCTGGGACTGATCGTGGTGCACCGATTCTTGGGTGGCGAGCCTTCGCCAATCGAGGCCGGCGCCGAACCTTTAAGCAATGAATGAGGAGAGAAATTCATGCGCATCTTCGCCACCGCCGCGTGCTCGGCACTTGCCCTGACAGGCGCTGTCTCGGCTCAAGACACAACCCTACGCATGGCAACAATCTCGCCCGGGCTAAGCGCGGCCACGACCATGTCGACCTTCGCCAATATCGTGACCGACAATCTCGACGGTGTGGCCATTGAGGTTGCAGCCGGCGGTGCGGCCACGCTCCATATGATGGAGGTCGCGCGCGGCAATCTCGAATTCTCGATGACCAACCCGGTTGTCTTCGCGCTGATGGCCGATGGCCGGGCAATGTACGCCAATGAGCCCGAAGCGCCCGCCCTGTCGGAGAACCTGCAGCTTTTGATGCTGTATCCCTACGGTCCCTACCATTTCGCCGTACGTGCCGATAGCGACATTGAGCTTTTGGACGATATCGAAGGCGCGTCGGTCTTTTTGGGCCCGCAAGGCGGTGGCGCCTTTAACGCCGCGCGCGGTTGGATTGAGGTGACAACCGGGCTTGTTGCCGGTGAAGACTATGAAACCATCACCGCCAATTGGCAGACGGGTTTTCAGGCGTTTCTTGATGGGACGATCGATGTCTACGTGAATGGCTGCCTCGATCCCTGCGGTCAGTTCATCCAGTTCACCGAAACCGAAGAGGTCCGCTTTCTCGGACCGGAAGTTAATGAGGGTGACGAGGTCACCGACTATCTCGGCCCCTTCCGGTTTCGCGAGGAGATCCCGGCAGGCCTTTACGAAGGGCAGATGAACGACTCTGAGGTCATGGCATTCAACGCCATGGTCGGGATCGGCGTGCGCGCTGATCTGGACGAAGAACTGGTCTACCAGGTGACCCAGGCGTTTTGGGAAAACCTCGAACAGATCTCGTCGGATGCGCCTTGGACGCAAGCACTCGACGTTGCCTTCTCGGCCTCAAATCCCGGTCGCATGACGCTGCATCCAGGGGCTGAGCGTTACTACCGCGAGGTCGGCGTGATTGAATGAACCCGCTCCGGTGCCGGGTACAAACCGGCACCAGGACACCCATCCGCGGCGGGCAACTTTAGGGGCTGAAACGGCGCGGTTCACTTGCAAATCGGCGCGCCCCCATGGGGCGATGCAGGAACGACGGATTGGAGATTGCGACATGGCCAAATTGGGCGACGACATCATCGGGACAAGCGGTCTGGCGCCGTTTTTCAAGGTTGGAAATCCAGACGAAATTGGCATTGACGCGCCCGAAAATCGCAAGGGCGACGCACTGCGCACCTGGGTCCGTTCCCTGTCGGGGTTTCAGAAAGAGGCGCTGATCCGATCCGCCAAAACGGGCGATACTTGGCGGCTTGTATCCGATGAGGGGCCGTATCTGAACGGCCATGACGCAGCGCCCTGCCCGCTGGCCTTTTTGTCGACCGGTATGGCAGCCAGCTTCATGAACGAGATCACCGCGCTGGCCGACAAACAGGACGTGGAGATCCGCAAGCTCAAGCTCATACAGGATAACTACTACACGATGAAAGGCTCGATGCCGAAACGCACCATGGTCGGTGGCGCGGAAAACATCGACCTGCAGGTCGAGATCGATTGCGATCTCAGCGATGCGGCACTTAATGAGTTTTTGATCAACGCGACCTTCGCCTCACCGCTCAACGGATTGATGCGCGGCCAACTCGAAAGCCTCTTCAAGCTGGGCAAGAACGGGGTTGAGTTGCCAACCGCCAAGGTGGCCGAACTTGACGGTACGCTCTTTCCCGATCCCGGCAATCATTTCGCCAAATCCGTGCCCGAGGCGGGCGCGCTGACATTGATGGACCCGGTCGGCCCGACGCCCAAGAAAGACGTGGTTTTGGGCACGACTTCCGGGGGCTCCAGCCTGGCAGAAGAACAGGACAGGCGGCTCAATATCGGCGCTGTGGCGGTGATGCGCGACGACGGCATCAAAGAGATCCAGCAGATGCAGTATTCGCCCTATGGGACCTCGTTTCGTTTCCTAAGCTCTGAGGACGGGCGCGCGCCGGATGCCAATACGCTGATCAGCGCCGGTATCGGCTTTTGTTTCATGACCCAGTTCGGGCGTTTTGTGTCGATGCTGAAGCTGGATCTGCCCGACTACCGGATCGTGCAGGACACCCATTTCAGCTTGGGCGGTGCCTCAGGTGGCACGGGCAAAGCGGGTGAGGCCGACCCGATCGAGACACATGTCTATCTGGAAACCGGGGAAAGCGATGAGACTGCGCAGGAGATGCTCGATATCTCCGAGCAGACGTGTTTTCTGCACGCCTTCTGTCGGACCGATCTGAAAACCAAACTCAAGGTCCGACGTCTTTGACGCCCACCGCTTGATCCGACCCACAGTCCGTGCGCGGCTAGGACTTGGCTTAGGCGGCACCTGGCTGGCGCCTAGGCAGAGCCAGCATCCCGGCGCCCGCGATCACCACTATACCAATGAGCGCCAGAACATCCGGCATCTCGGCAAAAAACAGGCTGCCCCAGATCAGGCTGAACACCAGATAACAGTAATCAAAGCTGGCAATGGTGCTGGGCGGGCCGTTTTGGTAGGCGATCGCGGCCCCGACGCTGCCAATCAAAATGCTCAAAGCCAACCCGGCAATAGTCAGCCACAGGGACAGATCCATCATCTGCCAGGGGGCCAAAATGACAGCGCCGTTTGGGCCAGAGAACACACCCATTACCGTGCCCGCCAGGATGAAGCCAAGATTGAGCGACAGCGCCAGAACAAACGGGTCCTCTTGCGCGAGCCTCGTCGAGGTTAGCACCATCGCCATTGCGTACAGGATGGCCGAGACCAGCGGCAGCAGCGTGACGATGTCAAACCCGGTCGCATCGGGTCGGATGATCAGCAAGACCCCGACAAAGCCGCCACCGATTGCCACAAGCGCCCGCAAGCTGGGCCAATGCCGCGCGACGATTGCGGCAAAAAGCACGATGAGGAGCGGCCCGGTGTAGTAAACGGCGGCCGCCAAGGAAAGCGGCATTAATGGCAGTGCGGCGTAGTAGCTGAGCCACATTGCAACCAAAAGCAGGCTACGCAGGATGACGCCGAACGCCGCCGCAGGTGCCACGGGCCGGCGCCGCCGCGCCAGCCAGTAAAGAACCGGCAGCACGAGGGCGGAGCGTAAGATGAACATCTGCCAGACGGGCAAGCGCAGACCGGTCGCTTTGATCAGCGCATCGCCCAGAGACAAGGCCGCCACGGAAACGACAATGGCCAACGCGGCATAGCGGGTCTGTGTGATGTGTGCTGCAAGTGCCATAATCGCCTCTATCCAGGGATCGACCTCAGGCACAAAAATCATGTATTGGAGAATAGGAAAAACGACATATTTGCTACTTTTCATGAGCCTAGGTTATGGATAGATCAGAGCAATCCTTGCCACCGTTGTCGCGGCTCAGACCATTTGAGGCCGCCGCCCGGCACGAGAACTTTTCGCTCGCCGCCGCGGAACTGGGCATGACACAAACCGCCGTGAGCAAGCAGATCGCGCAATTCGAACGCGAGCTTGGCACCCCGCTTTTTGAGCGCCGCAACAGGGCCGTCTTTTTAACTGATGCCGGGCGGCAGCTTGGTCAGGTAGTCAGCCAGGCGCTGTCAGAGATTGCGACGGAAATCGCAGCCTTGCGCGGGACACGGCGCGGCCACGAACTTGTCCTGCATTGCCAGCTTTGCGAGGCGTTCTACTGGCTTATGCCGCGGCTCTCGCGCTTTCACGAGCGCCATCCCGATATTGAGCTGCGTGTGGTCAGCGCGCTTGCGCCGTTGACGCAGGCATCCGAGGCTTTCGACGTTGCGTTTCAGACGACGGGCCGCGCCTCGGGCTCGGCGCGGCTGGCTTTCACCGCGTCCGACGCGATCTTTCCGGTCTGCGCCCCATCGCTTCTGGCCGGTCGCGCGCAGCCTATCACACCACGTGAGCTTGCCGCCTTCCCGCTGGTCTCGCACCGGGTCTTGCCGCAGGACTGGATGGACTGGCCCGACTGGTTCCAAAATGTCGGTGCCGTGCTGCCGAAGACGGCGCGGATCTTGCCGTTCAACAGCTATCCAGTGTCGCTCCAGGCGGCGGTTGCGGGCCAGGGCGTAGCCCTTGGCTGGCGCCGGACGACGTCTGCGATGATCGACGAAGGCAAGCTCATCCGACCCTGCCGAGAGGTTTTGGAGCTGCCGACCGGGCTGTCGGTGTTTCATGGCAATGTCAGATCACGACACCCCGATGCGGCCCATCTATTGGATTGGCTGTCGGCGGAGTTATCCGACTAGGCCGGAGCCGGCGACATTGCGGCTTAGCCGTCAAACCAACCGGTTGCCAGCCCGCGCGCCCAGTCCTCGCGTCCGTTCTTGCGCGCCAGCGCGGCCATCTCGTCCGTCCGGTAGGGAACCGATCGAAACGTCGCGGACCAATCGCGGCCCCGCTTCTCTAGAATGGCGTAAGACGCGTTCGGCGTACCGGTTTGCATTTGGTGGTACACCGGTTTGTCGTCGTCATAGGCGGGGCACCCGATACTGCCGGGGTTGAGAATGATCCGTCCATCGCGCAGCCGGACGATCCGTGGGATATGGGTATGGGCGCAAAGGATCAGACGCGCCGCAATACCTTCGGCTTCGGCCTCAATCTCGGCCAATGTAGCGGGTCGCACGCCGCCATCGGGCCGGACCCGTTCCAACCAATAAACCTGGTCGTTTCTTGGCGTGCCGTGGCACAACAGAACCCGGTCGAAGACCTCCAGGGTCGGCGGCAGGCTGGCCAGCCAGGCCAAATCCTGCGCGTTTAGATTGTCATAAGCGACACTGTCGGACGCTCCCATTTCAGATCGGTCCTGCTCGACGAGCCATCGGTCATGATTGCCGCGGATCGAGAGATAGGCCCGCCTTGCCAAAAGCGCCGCGGTTCCGGCGGCATCCAGCGGGCCGCTGAAATAGTCGCCCAGATGCACCGCCTCGGTCACGCCCAGGGCGTCCATATCCGCCAGTACAGCCTCAAATGCGGAGCGATTGCCATGGATGTCGGCAAGGGCCGCAAATCTCATCTTACACACCTTCGGGTCGAATGGCTGCGCTGCAAGGCGCGGTTCACGCGGCCCGCTCCGGCGCTTGCGCGGCAAGGCTGATCAGGGATCGCTTCATCGCATTTACCAGATCCGGCGGTGCGCCTTCGCGGGTCAGAATGGTGCGTCGGACGATCGGTAATGCGGGAAAGCCGCCTTTTGCACCCAAGACCCGCATCTCGGCCTTAACCACACGCTCTGGGACAATTCCCACCGCCAGCCCCGAGCAGATCGCGGCGCAAACACTGGCAAAGCTGCTGGACGAAAACGCAATTCGATAGGGCCTGCCGGCGCGTTCCAGCGCGGTTTGCGCGACCGAGCGCCACCAGCATGTCCGGTCGAGCAGCGCCAGCGGCACCAGACCCGCGGGTGGATCGACGCGGTGTCGCGCGCTCACCCATACGATGTTCTCTTCGTAAAGCGGCTCTCCGTCGCCATAGGCAGGCCCGGAGCTTACCGCCACATCAAGTTCATTCCTCTGAACGGCCTGTTGAAAATCCTGGCTGCAGCCAGAGGTCACACGGACCTCAACCCCGGGATGTTCCTGCGCGAACCGGCCCAGCAATTGCTCTAGGCGGCCATCTTCGAAATCATCCGGAACGCCGACCCGGATGGCACCGCTCAGCGGCTGGTCGAACATAGCCGACAGCGCGCCCAGATCGCGGATCACCGATTTTGCATGCGGCAGAAAGCGCTCGCCCTGATCGGTCAGCATCATGCCCCTTGCGGCACGAGCAAAGAGCGCGACACCCAGGCCGGTTTCGAGGTTTTTCAGCTGCGCGCTGATGGCCGATTGCGTCTTGTGCAAGCGAGCCGCGGCGGCTGTGAGATTGCCCAGCTCGGCGATTGTGACAAAGGTGCGGAGTTGGTCAGTATTCATGTCAAAGCGTTCTGTTTTTTCGATTACAACGATAGATAGCTTTCGTTTTTCATGATGATGCTAGCGCCATAGAAGTGATAGCGCAACAAGTCAGGACGCGCGGGCGATGCAGCTTTTTGATATCTCACTTCTGATCGGCATCGGCATAATCGCAGGCGCCTGGAACGCCATCGCCGGTGGCGCTACGCTGTTTTCCTTCCCCGTCCTGATGGCGGTCGGATTGCCGCCCGTCGTGGCCAATGCGACAAACTTTCTGGCTCTCGCACCGGCCAACTTGTTTGCCCTGCCACCTTACATGGCTGAGCTTCGCCAGATCGGGCGACGGCTGATACCGATCGTGGCCTTCTCGGGCGCAGGCGCCTTGATTGGCTCGATTTTGCTCATCGTCTCCGATCCGGGGATTTTTGAGCTGCTGATCCCATTCCTGCTGCTCGCCGCGACGGCGCTGTTTTTCTTCGGCGACCGCTTGCGCGCCCAATTACTGGCAATTGCCGGTGACGCTGGCAGCGAACGGGCGGTCTTGGCCGCGTTATTCTGTGTCTCGATCTATGGCGGCTATTTCGGCGCTGGGGTTGGCGTGATCCTGTTGGCCTTGGGCCAATTGCTTGGCTACCGCGACTTTCATATGGCCAACGCGATTAAGAACCTGACCGCGACCAGCTTCACGTTCATCAGCATCGCGCTGTTCGGCGTCAGCGGCCTTATCGCATGGCCTGAAGCCATCACCATGATGATCGGCAGTGCGATCGGCGGCTATGCCGGTGGCAAGGTTGCAAAGCGAGTCAATCAGGCCGTGCTGCGAATGGCGGTTACAGGCTTTGGCCTGATCCTTTCGGCCGTCTATTTCTACCGCGCGTTCTTTTGAGCCACGCCGCGTCTGAGCCTTGGCAAGGCGGTCGCGGCGACATAGGACAGGCAATGAGCTCGAATTCCGCCGAACCCGCCCTGACCTTCCACCTGACGGGCCAACTTACTGCAGGCGCGGAGTTTCGTGGCTGGATGGCCCGGCACGCGCGCAAACTGGGCGTTTCTTTTGTGGTCGAACGCGCCTCAGCCCGGGAAATGCAGGTCGCCGCGCAAGGCGCGCCTGAAATGGTCGAAGCCTTCGCGCTGGCCTGTTCCTTGGGCCCAAAGGGCGTCTATATCGACACGTTGGCCATGGAAACCGCTGCGCCTTTCCGCACAAACGACTAAACTTTTGGCAATGCGCGGGTCGGATGCCAGTGACATAGCCGATATAGCCCAGAATTCGGTCACATGCCTTGATCCTAAGCTGGCCCGCGCCCTACCGTTTCGAGGGCTTGGGGGCGCGTGTTTTGGACTGGATTGCCGTTGCATTGCTAGAAGATTTGCCGGCGGGCCAGGTGGTGCCGCGCCGGGTGCATGACGTCGACCTGGCGGTTTGGCGCAGTGCGGCAGGCGAGGTTCAGGCTTGGGGCGACCGCTGCCCGCATCGCGGCATGCGCCTGTCGCACGGATTTGTCCGCAAAGACAAACTGGCCTGCATCTATCATGGCTGGCAATACGACCTCGACGGCGCCTGCGACTACATCCCCGCCCATCCTGACCTCACGCCACCCAAGACGATCTGCGCGCAGCGCCACGATTGCAGCACCCAGGACGGGTTGATCTGGGTGGCCCTTGAAGCGACCGACAGCACGGTGCCCGAAACTGGTGACCGTGTGCCTGTGCGCTCGCTCGATGTTGCGGTGTCAGCCGCCGACGTGGCGGCCATGCTGGGCCTTGATTTGGCCCCGGTCCTGCCGGTTGACGGGCCGTTTGACATTGCCCTGGCTGTGCAGCCAAGCGGGCCTTCACATTGCCTGGTTCATGCCGTTGCGGGCAGCGGCGCCGACCCCAAGACCGTGTCGCGGCATCTCGAAGATCTCCGCAATGAGTGGGAGGCGGCGGCGTGAGCGGTGGCGAAGGCAACCACTGGTATCCTGTGGCGCTGCTCTCAGACCTAACACAGCCGCGCCGGACACAGCTTTTGGGCGCGCCCATTACGGTCGGGCTGAAAGACGGCGCGGGCTGGGTCAACGACGCGGCCTATCACGCGCTTCCGACAGTCGAACGTTTCGGCCATCTTTGGACAAGCCCGGGCAATCCCAACCGTGATCTTTTCACCATCCCGGAGGCTGAAAGCCCCGGTCGCCGGCTTGTCGATGTCGGCTCTGTCCGGGTCAAATGCTCACCGCTGCGCGCGGTCGAGAATTTCCTGGATATCGCGCATTTTCCGTTTGTGCATACCGATATTCTAGGGGCTGAGCCACATACCGAGGTAGAACGCTACCACGTGGAGATCCGCGAAGGCATCGATGAGGTTTGGGCCACCAAGGTGCGCTTTTTTCAGCCGCAGGCTGCGAAAAGCGCCGAGGGCGGGATCATCACTGAATACATGTACCGCGTTCCCGCGCCGACCTGTGCGGTGCTGTACAAGACCTGCCCGCCGCGACCAGGAGAATGGGACATCATAACCCTTTTTGTCCAACCGCTGACTGAGGAATGGTGTGAGGTTTGGCCCTGGATGGCGCTTTATGATGACGACGCCACGATGGCGGAGCTTGTGAGCTTCCAGCAGCTCATTTTTATGCAAGATCGCTCCATCCTGGAAAACCAGATCCCGCGCAAATTGCCGCTCGATCCGGGGATGGAGGTGCCGACACAAGCCGACATGACCTCAATCGCCTATCGCCGCTGGCTGAAAAAGATTCGCTACACGTATGGCGCGCAATTGGTGGCCGCATGATCTTATATGATTATGTACTGAGCGCGAGCTGCTACAAAGTGCGCCTGATGGCGGCGTTGCTGGGCGTGCCGCTGGAATTGCGCGCGGTGAACTTCCATCCCGAACGCGAACATAAATCTGCGCAGATGTTGTCGCTCAATCCCGCCGGCACCCTGCCGATCCTGCAAGACGGCAAACTGATCCTGACCGAAAGCACTGAGATGCTGCGCCACCTGACGGCGGACAGGCCGCAATGGCGCGGGCCCGATGCCGTCTGGCTGGACTACGCCACGGGTCTCAATGCCAGTCTTGGTCTGGCCCGCCTGCACGACATTTTGGGCTATCAGGCCGATATCGACGCGGTCCGACGGGCCGGTGTGGCCCAGCTCCGCCGGCTTGAGGCGCATCTGGCCGAGCGGCGCTTCGATGGTCAGATTTTTCTGACCAGCACGCATCCTACGATCGACGATATCGCCTGCTTTCCCAACACAGCACTGGCGCCTGACGGCGGTGTCAGCATCGATGTCTACCCTTCTATCCGGCTGTGGATGCGGGCCATCCGATCCCTGCCCGGATTTATCGAGATGCCTGGCATCCACCGCCTGCACGAATTAGAGGTGCCTGCGTGAGTGCTGTTTTGATCAAGGGCTGTGATGCCATTGTGACCGCAGCATCGGCGCCGGTTTTGTGGGATCATGATATCCTCTGCCATGACGGCGCCATCGCCGCAATTGGACCCGATCTTGAGCGCGAAACGCCAGCCGGTGCCGAGATCGTCACGGGCGCAGGGCTTTTTGTCTATCCCGGTCTGGTCAACACACATCACCACTTCTTTCAGTGTTTTGTGCGCAATCGGGCCGAGCTTGACTGGACGCGGTATTCGGTGATCGAGTGGCTTGATCGGATCTATCCGATCTTCTCGCGCCTGACCGAGGATTGCTTCTACCACAGCTCCGTCGTCGCCATGGCCGAGCTGATCAAACACGGCTGCACAACGGCGTTTGACCACCAATATTGCTTTCCACGACATGCCGGCAGCCGCATCATCGACCGGCAGTTTGAAGCGGCAGAGCTTATGGGCTTGCGATTTCATGCCGGGCGCGGCGGCAATACGCTGCCGAAATCCGAAGGCAGCACAATCCCCGATGAGATGCTGGAGACCACGGACGCCTTCATCGCCGATTGCGCGCGCGTGATCGACGATTATCACGACCCATCGCCGCTTTCGATGCGCCAAGTTGTTGTGGCGCCCTGCCAGCCGGTAAACTGCTATCGCGAAACCTTCACTGAATCCGTCATCCTGGCCCGCGACAAGGGCGTGCAGATGCACAGCCATGTCGGCGAAGGCGAAAGTCCGGTGATCGAAAGGGTCCATGGCCAGCGCACGGTCGCCTATTGCCAAGAGATCGGATTTGCCGGGCCGGATACGTTTTATGCTCATGGTTGGGAGTTAACCCGGGCAGAGCTTGCACAAATGGCAGCATCCGGCACCGGGCTTGCCCATTGCTCGGAGCCTGTTTACCTCGTCGGCGCCGAAGTGACCGACATCCCGGCCATGGAGGCGCTTGGCGTCCGCATCGGCCTGGGCTGTGACGGGGCCGCCTCAAACGACAATTCAAACCTGATGCATGCGGTGCATTCATCCTACATGCTGCAATGCCTTGCTGCATCCAGCCGGGCCGATCCGGTGCCCGCGCCCGCGCGCTTCTTGGCCTACGCCACCGAAGGCGGCGCAGCGCTTTTGGGGCGCGACGATATCGGCGCATTGCAGCCCGGGATGGCCGCGGATCTCTTTGCCATCGATACCCGCAAGCTTGACTATGTCGGCACGCGCCATGACCCGGTCAGCCTGATCGCCAAGGTCGGCATCGGGACAAGTGTTGATCTGACGATGATCAACGGCCGCATCGTCTGGCGCGATGGCGCCTTCACCGATCTTGACGAGGGCGCATTGGTGGCCGCCGCCGAAGCCACACTCCACACCATT
>JBCCXT010000061.1:0-23142 GCA_039191215.1 Pseudomonadota bacterium | reverse complement strand
GGGGGGGCCCCCTGCCATGCTCGGTCTGTTTGATCCGCCCCGGCCCCACCCGGCGCCCAATTACGAACGCCCCCGCGCCGAACGCTTTATCAAAGGGTCCGGCATGCCGGTCCGCATCCCGGTGATCGACATGATTGAGATCGGTGCGGGTGGGGGATCGCTGGCCGGGATTGATCGGCTGGGGCGCCTGCGCGTCGGGCCAGAAAGCGCCGGCGCTGACCCGGGCCCCGTGGCATTTGGGAAGGGCGGTACGGTGCCAACCGTGACAGATGCCGATCTGGCATTGGGTCTGTTGCCGTCTGAGGGATTTGCCGAGGGCAGAATGACGCTCAATGCGCAGGCCGCGACCGCATCGCTTGGCACGCATATCGGCCAGCCGCTTGAGCTCGACGCAGACGCGGCCGCTTTTGGCGTAAGTGAGATTGTCGATGAAAGCATGGCCAGTGCCGGTCGCATGCATGCCGTCGAATCCGGCAAGGATCTCTCGCAGCGGCTTATGATTGCCTTTGGCGGGAACGGACCGCTTCATGCCACCCGCGTTGCGAGCCGCGCCCGGGTACGCCGTATTCTGATCCCGAAGGCACCTGGCGTGGGCTCCGCACTTGGGTTTCTATATGCACCGGTATCCTTTGAGATTGTCCGCTCGCATTACGCCTTGCTTGCAGATCTTGAATTAGGCGCCGTGAATGGGCTCTTTGCCGAGATGCGAGCAGAGGGCCTGGCCGTGGTGCAAGCAGGTGCGCGACGTGGCGCCGAGCTGGCAGAACGCCGGATAGCTTTCATGCGCTACCGCGGGCAGGGACATGAGATTGAAGTGGTGCTGCCAGCGCGTGACCTGCAAACGGGCGATCTACCCGGCTTGATCGCCGCTTTCGAAGCTGAATACAGCCGCCAATTCAGTCGGCCCGTGCCCCAGATGCAAATCGAGATTCTGAATTGGGCCCTGATGCTCTCGACGCAGGTCAATCCAGGCCAACAGCCACCCATCGCTAAAGCCACACAAACCGCTGCGCCTCAGGAAACAAGGCGCATCTTTTGCGATGTCGCAGGCGTCTGGCGCGAAGCCGCCCTTTACAGCCGCGATAGGCTCAGCCCGGGCGATACAATCGCGGGTCCGGCGCTGATCGCGGAGCCCCAGACAACAACCCTAGTCAGCGCCGATTTCAGCGCCAGGATCGATGGGGTTGGCAATATCTGGCTGACAAGAGAGGATCGGCCATGACAATATCAACAACCCGCCTGCAAGTGCTTTGGGACCGGCTTTTGGCCGTGGTCGAGGAACAAGGCCAAGCCCTGATGCGCGCGGCCTTCAGCCCAATCGTGCGCGAATGCGGCGATATCTCTGCGGGGATTTTCGATGCAGATGCCCGGATGCTTGCGCAAGCGGTGACCGGCACACCGGGCCATATCAACACCATGGCCGAAGCCGTCCGGCACCTGGCCGCGCGTTTCCCGGCCGAAGCGATGCAGTGCGGCGACATTTACATGACAAATGATCCTTGGATCGCGTCGGGCCATTTGAACGATTTTTTGCTGATGATGCCGGTCATGCATGGTGGAAAGGTCGTCGGCTATACCGCCTGTACGTCCCATCTTGTGGATCTTGGCGGGCGCGGCATGGGGCCTGAGGGCGCCGATATCTTCGATGAGGGCTTACGGCTGCCGCCCTGCAGGCTTGTTCACGCTGGCAAGATCGATCCGGTGATCCTGGAAATCGTAAAGGCCAATTCCCGCGAACCGATCGCCAATGAAGGTGATATCTACGCGCTTATCGCCTGTTGTGAGACTGGCGCACAGCGCCTTTCTGAGATGATGGTGGAATTTTCGCTATCTGATCTTGGCGCGCTTTCGGGCTACGTTATTGGCACGTCCCATCGCGGAACCGTTGATGCAATTGCCGGCCTGCCGAAAGGTACCTGGCACCACACGTTGCTGGTTGACGGCTATGACGCGGAGATTGAGCTTGCCGCCGCTGTCACGATTGGCGTCGACAGCGTTGTCGTTGATTTTTCCGGCACCGCGCCGTGTTTGGGCAAAGGCATCAACGTGCCGCTCAACTATGCCACCGCGTATACGGTGTTTGCGCTGCGCTGCCTGATCGGGCCGGAAATTCCCAACAATGCCGGCTCTTTGGCACCGTTTCGGGTTACAGCCCCTGCGGGCTGCATCTTAAATGCGCAACCACCAGCACCCGTTGCGATGCGCCATACGCTCGGCCAGATGACACCGGATCTGGTTTATGGCTGCCTGGCCCAGGCGCTGCCGGACCAGGTGCCCGCGGAGGGCGCCAGTTGCATGTGGGATCTGCCGCTGCGTAACGCGCCTGATGCGGCTGGCGGGGGGGCTCGTGAATTCGCGCTGGAGCTTGTCTTCAACGGCGGCACCGGCGCACGTCCGGGCCGCGATGGGCTCTCAGCGACGGCGTTTCCAAGCGGTGTTTGGGGCAGCCAGATCGAGACAACTGAAGCCGTCGCGCCGGTGATATTCGACCGCCGCGAGCTTCGCCCAGGATCGGGCGGCGATGGTACCTATCGCGGTGGTCTTGGCCAGCGCATTGAGATGCGGGCGGCGGGCGATCACGATCTTATGGCGTTCATCTCGGTTGAGCGTATCCGCCAACCCGCGCGGGGCCGTCATGGCGGCTTTGACGGGGCGCCCGGGCGCATCCGGTTGGGTGAAAGCGGCGCCGATCTGCCTGGCAAAGCAGAGTTGCGCATCCCGTCGGGCGAGACGCTTATTTTCGAGACACCGGGTGGCGGCGGTATCGGCCCACCGGACAAACGCGACCCAAAAGCGCGCGCCGCCGATATCGCGGACGGGTTTGTGGAGACATGATCCGGCCATCTCCTCATATCGCCGCTTTGGACGCTTATGCGCTGGCCAATTCAAACGTCCCATCCGGTCAACGGGCCGTTTTGTTGAACCAAAACGAAAGCATCCGACCGCCCAGTCCAGCTGTGGGCCAGGCTGCCGCCGCGGCCTGCCAATCCGCCCTCTATCCCGATCCCGAATGCTCGGCACTGCGCGCAGGCTTGGCCGCGCATCACCGGATCGACCGGGCGCGCATCCTCTGCGGCGCTGGTTCGCTCGATCTGATCGCTGCACTTGCACGGGCCTATGCCGGGCCAGGTCGCGCCGTGCTGGTTCCAGCGTACGCCTATCCGTTTTTTGCGACAGCCGCCAAATTGGCCAATGCGCGCGTTGATTTTGCGCCTGAAAGCAACCTGTGCGTTTCGGTCGACGGTCTTTTGGCAGCGGTCCAGCGTGACACCGCGATGGTCTTCGTCGCAAATCCTGGAAATCCCACGGGCACCCATATAAGCGCCAGCGAATTGCGGCGTCTGCGGCACGGTCTGCGCGATGGCATCTTGCTGATCATCGACGAGGCTTATGGAGAGTTTGCGTCCGAGGCCGGTGCGTTTGAGCTCGCTGAACGCGAGGATGTGGTCGTGCTACGCACCTTTTCCAAGGCCTATGGGATGGCAGGGTTTCGGGTCGGATGGGGGTACTTCCCCCATGCAGTCGCGTTGGAAATGCGCAAAGTGCTCAACCCAGGCAATCTGCCTACGGCCAGCCAGGCGACGGCTTTGGCCGCGCTGCAAGACGACACCTATATGCGCGAAACCGTCGCCGAGACCGAGGCCGTTCGCGAATGGGCCTGCACGGCGCTGAGCACTGCCGGCGTCCCCGTTGTGCCAAGTGCCACGAACTTTCTGCTGATCCCGTTTCAGGACGCCGCCAAGGCTGCGCGCATCAACAAACGCCTAACAGATAGCGGCATTTTTCTGCGCCCGCAGCGCGCTGCGGGCCTTGGCCATGCCTTGCGCATGACCATCGGCCCGCGCGCCGAGGTGGAAATCGCTGTGGCCGCACTCACCCGGCTCGAAGAACGGGACCGAGAGGATCACTCATGACCGGTCGGCGCGGACGGGCACATCTGGGGCTATTGGTCCCCTTCACCAACACAAATCTTGAACCCGATCTTGCCCTCATGGCGCCGCCTGGACTAGTGCTGCATACTGCGCGTATGGGTGGCTATGATGCCGATCAGATCCCTGATGCGGGGCAAATGCAGGCGCTGGGTGCTGCGGATCTGGACGGACCTTTGCAGCTTTTGGCGGGTGCCCGACCCGATGTGATCCTGTATGGCTGCACCTCTGCCACGCTGACCCACGGCCCGACATTTGATGCCGACCTGCGCGACCGTATTTCGACATTCGGCGGCGCAGCCACCGTGACAGCTGCCGGCGCGTTGGTCGAAGCGCTGGACGCGCTAAACCTGCGCAAGATCGGTTTTGCCTCGCCATATGTGTCTGCCATCAATGACTTGGCGGTTGAATTTTTGGAACTCTCCGGGTTCGACATCGTCAACCGGTCGGAGGTTGCCTCGGTGCTCGACAATGAGGGGCAGGGCAGGCTGCAACCGGCCGATGTAGAGGCGCTTGGCCTGCGCGCCGATGCCGAAGAGGCCGAAGCGATTGTGCTTTCATGCACCGATATGCGCAGTGTCGAGGTTATTGAGACACTGGAGGCGAAAACTGGAAAGCCTGTTGTGACCTCAAACCAAGCAATGCTCTTTGCGGCGCTCAGCCGGTTGGGCTTGACCGAACCGGTTGCAGGATTCGGTGCGCTTTTGGCAGGGCTGCGTCCATGAACCTGCCGGATTTCGCCCTTGGGCCGCTTGACCCGCCAGACCATGTGCAGGCATTCGCCGCCACGCTCTTGCTCGATACGCTTGGCGTTGCCGCTGGTGCGGCGTCACTTCCGGCGGGCCGGATCGCGCGCGATCATGCAGTGCGTTTTCTTGGTGCCAGTGAAGTCCGAGATAAGGCCACGCTTTTGTTTGATGGCCGCCAGGCTGCGATCCCTGGTGCAGCCTTTGCCGCAGCAAGCCAAATCGACAACCTCGATGCCCATGACGGGTTGAACCTCACAAAAGGACATATCGGCTGCGCCTTGGTTCCGGCGCTTTGCGCCTTTGCCGAGCAGCGGCCGGATCTGTCGGCGCGCGACGCGATGGTCGCACTGGTCGCCGGATATGAGATTGCGGCCCGCGCTGGCATGGCACTTCACCAAACGGCACAAGATTACCATACGTCGGGTGCATGGAACGGGCTTGGCGTCGCTGCGCTGGGCTGCCGGTTGCGTGGTCTTGGGCCGGATGTGCTGCGCCAGGCTCTGGGCATTTCCGAATACCACGGGCCGCGCAGCCAGATGATGCGCGAGATTGCCAATCCAACCATGTTGCATGACGGATCGGGCATGGGCGCGCTCGTTGGCGCTATGGCGGTCTTTCTGGCCGAGGATGGCTTTACTGGCGCTCCGGCAATCACAGTCGAAAACGCGCCAGATATCTGGCGTGATCTTGGGCAGAAATGGACGCTGCCGGATAATTACATCAAGCCCTACCCGATTTGCCGGTGGGCTCATGCCGCGCTTGATGCGCTTGGCGCATTGGTCAAAGATGCCCAGCTTTCGATCACCGATATCGAGGCCGTCGAGGTGCACACATTCGCCGAGGCCGCAGAGCTTTACCCAGGCATGCCACAGACCACCTCTCAGGCGCAGTATTCGCTGCGCTTTGCACTTGCGGCCCTGTTGGTCCATGGCGAGATCGGGCCTCAGGAAATCACCGGAAAGGCGCTGGCTGATCGCCGTGTTGAGGCGTTCTTGCCGCGCATCCACATCGTGGAAGATTCACGCCATTCAAGCCGCTTTCCGGCCGCGCGCTGGAGCGATGTAACCCTGCGCTTGCAGAGCGGCGATACCTTGAGCTCTGGCGATGTTCATGCGCGCGGCGGGCCGGAAGCGCCGATGCAACTGAGTGAGGTCGAAGCAAAGTTCCAACTCTTTGCTGCCGATCTCGCTCCAGCCCGGCGTGCCGATATCTGGGGCTGGCGGCAAGGGCTATTGCGCCCGGATCGACTTTTCGTCGAATTCCTAGCACTTCTGCACGCCGCACCGGGGGTTAGGAATGGCTGAAACGCCCAGGGTCCTCTTGCACAACGATCGCACGGCGGAGCTTTCAAAACGCCTGCGGGCTAACTTTCCTGAAGTGCCGTTCGAAACCTGTGAAACCTATGCCGATTTGCCTGCGGCTTTGTCACACTTCCAACCCGACATTCTCTATTCGGTGCGATTTGCGGGCACCGATGGCTTTCCGCGCGCCGCCGTCTTGGGCAAACATGCCCCAGCCTGGATTTGCAACGGCGGCGTCGGCACCGACCATTTTGGCGTTTGGGATGCCGACAAGGTTCAGATCACCAATGCCGCCGGTGTCGCATCCGATATGATGGCCGAATACATCCTGGGCGGTTTCTTGCATTTCACGCTGAATGTGCCGACGCTTCTGGCTAACAAAGCAGGCCGCATTTGGCAGCCTTTGGTGATGCGGCCGCTTGCGGGCCGGACATTGCTGATCGTGGGCCTTGGCCATACGGGACGCGCGCTTTCGCGCCGCGCTAAGGCGTTCGGCCTGTCGGTGATTGGCACACGCGCAAATCCGAAAGCAATGCCTGACGTGGACGAGGTTCACCCGGCCAGCGACCTTGGTGAGGTTCTGCCGCGGGCCGACTTCATCGCCATATGCACGCCGTTGACGCCAGCGACACGCGGATTGATCGGTGCAGGCGAATTTGCGGCCATGAAGCAGGGTGTGATTTTGGCCGATGTGTCGCGCGGCGGGGTTGTGGATCAAACGGCTTTGCTGGCCGCATTGGCTGATGGAAAGGTTGCTGCGGCGGTGCTTGATGTGTTCGAAACCGAACCTTTGCCTGCGGAAAACCTGCTTTGGGGGGCAAAAAACGTGCTGATTTCCCCACATTGCTCGTCTGTCTACGAAGGATGGGAAGAAGCGTCCTTCACGCTCTTTCTTGACAACTTTGCGCGTTGGATCGCAGGAAAGCCGCTTTTGAATGTCGTTGATCCGCGCCGGGGCTATTAGCAATGGGCGGCGCGATAACAGAGACAATTTGGATCCCCATGCCCGATGGCGTGGCCTTGGCGGGGCGGCTTTTTCTGCCGGAACGTGCAGCATCCTGCCAGGTGCCAGCCGTGCTTGAGTTTTTGCCCTATCGCCGCCGCGACGTAACGGCTGCCCGGGATGAGGCGACTTACCCGGCCTATATGCAGGCCGGGATCGCCGGTATCCGGGTTGATTTGCGCGGTACAGGCGATAGTGGCGGCACCTTCGATGATGAATATTCGGAACAAGAGCTGCGCGACGCGGAAGCCGTGATTGCATGGATCGCCGATCAGCCCTGGTGCACGGGCGCAGTTGGCATGATGGGGATTTCCTGGGGCGGCTTCAACGCGCTTCAGCTCGCGGCGCGCAAGCCACCGGCGCTCAAAGCCGTGGTCTCCATCGCCTCAACGGTCGACCGCTTCGCCGATGACATCCACTTCAAAGGCGGCGCGATGATGTCGTCGAACCTTTATTGGGCAACGCAGATGCTGGGCCGTGCGGCGCTGCCACCTGATGCGGCAGTTTTGGGCGAGGAATGGCGGTCGCGCTGGATGGCAAGGCTAGAAAGCCTGCCCTCACTTGCCGCCCGATGGCACAAAGCACAGCGCCGTGACGCCTACTGGCAGCATGGCTCGATCTGCGAGGATTTCACCGCTGTCCAAATCCCGTGCCTGATGATTGCGGGCTGGGCCGATGGCTACCGCAATACACCGTGGAAAGCGCGGGCGGGTATGGGGCCGCTGGTCCGAGCCATCACAGGCCCCTGGGTGCACCTTTATCCGCATTTCGCGGAGCCCGGGCCACGTATTGATTTTGTGGCTGAAACGGTCGCGTGGTGGCAGCATTGGCTTGGTGGGCGCGATACTGGTGCGCAACATAGCCCCGCCCACAGGCTTTGGCTCAGCCAAGCGGTTGACCCGAGAGCCCCGCGATTGCACGAGCCGGGCCGCTGGATCTCGATCACGCCCGAGGCGGAGGACACAACTGAGGTCCTCCATCTTTCGACTGGCGCGCTTCACGCGCATCCTGGTACCGGCCGGCAGACATTGCGTACGCCCGGCAATTGTGGGCTCGACGGCGGTGAGTACTTTACACAAGCGCCGGGTGATCTGCCGGGCGACCAAGCACGCGACGATGCGTTGTCTTTATGCTTCGATACCGCGCCTTTGGAGGCGGAGCTGGACATCATCGGCATGCCCGAACTTCGCGTGCCTGTCGCCCTTGATTCGCCACAAGGCCATCTGATTGCCAGGCTGTGCGATCTTCATCCCGACGGGACATCGCACCGGATCACGATGGGCGTGCTGAACTTGGCACACCGCCATGGCTCTGCCGCGCCCACGCTGATGTCTCCTGGCCGAGAAGAAGACGTAACGCTCACACTTGATGCAACTGCCTATCGGCTATTGCCTGGGCACCGTCTCCGGCTGGCCCTGTCGACGGCGTATTTTCCATTGGTTCTGCCGCATCCCACCGACGCGACCGCCACGCTTGATCTGTCGCGCGCCGCGCTGCGCTTGCCATGCCACGCGTTCCGCCAAATCGATCTGCCCGATTGTGACGATCCAAGGCCCAGCTTTCCCAAGGATAGCCCGCCGCTGGCCGAACGGCGTGTCACCGGCGGCGAAAAAGGCGGGCCGGTCACGGTCTCCGTGCGCGCCAGTTCGGGCCGAACGACGCATCCGGGCCACGGCCTGTCCTGGCAGGACGACCGGCAATCTGACTGGTCCATCACGCCGGATGACCCGCTTAGCGCGGCAGGCAACGAGATGTGTATTGGCACGCGTTGGCGCGATGGCATTTGCACGCGGGTTGAGGCGGAAGGCGCCTTGCGGGTGACGCAGACAGATTGGCTGATCGAGGCCCGCCTGACGGCTTACGAAGACGAAAAGGAGGTCTTTCGCAGGAGCTGGTCGGATCGCATTCCCCGGGACATGATGTGAGTATTACAATTGCCATCGCCGGGTTTCAGCACGAAACCAACAGCTTTGCCAAAGGCGCGGCCGGGATGGCCGAATTTGAAATGGCCGATAGCTGGCCGGGATTGCTGTCGGGTGATGCGGTCATCCAAGAAACAGAAGGCATGAACCTGCCGATCGCGGGCTTCGCGGCCAGTGCAGCGCAGGCCGAAATTCGGCTTGCGCCAATCCTGTGGTGTGCGGCAGAGCCGTCGGGCCCCGTAACCGACGCGGCATTTCAAGCGATCTCAGGCCGCATTCTGGACGGTATCGCCACGGCGGGACCCCCTGATGGTGTCTATCTGGATTTGCACGGTGCGATGATCACTGAAAGCCATATGGATGGCGAAGGTGCGCTGCTTAGATTGATTCGTGACCGCTTTGGACCGGAGCTACCAATCGCCGTCAGCCTCGATCTGCACGCCAATATCTCGCAAGAGATGGTTGATTTGGCCGATGCGATCTGTGTCTTTCGGACCTATCCGCATCTCGACATGGCAGAAACCGGCGCGCGCTGCCTGGCGCCACTCATGCACGTGATTGCGGGCAAGCGGCGCGCGCGGGCATTTGGCCAAGCCGGCTACCTGATCCCGTTGCATGCCCAGTACACCGGCGCGGGGCCGATGGCCGAGCTTTACGCCCAAGCGGCCCTGGAAGGCGTCGAACTTGCCGCCGGATTCACCGCTGGTGATACGCCCTTTTGCGGCCCAACCTGTCTGGCCTACCGCGAGGATTTGGCGGAGGCCGAGGCGGCGGTTGCACGGATGCTCGCGCGTATCGCATCAGCCGAAGCCTGGTTTGACGGCAGCCCGCTCAGCCCCGATGCGGCGGTGCAAGCGGCCATGGCCCGACCGGAGGGCCTACCGGTGGTGCTTGCCGATGTCGAAGACAATCCCGGCGGCGGGGGCGCGTCGGACACGACGGGCCTCATCCAGGCGCTTGTTTCACAAGGCGCAAAAGGCGCGATGCTAGGCCTGCTCCACGACCCTTGGGCTGCGCAAGCGGCGCATGAGGCGGGCCTTGGCGCGGAGATCACATTGCCGCTTGGCGGGCGTTCCGGCTGCACAGGAGATGCGCCCTTTTCGTCCCGCTTCGCGGTCGAGGCATTGTCCGACGGGCGCGTGGTTTATGAAGGCGCGATGTATGGCGGTGGTATCGGTCAAATCGGATCATCTGCCGCCTTGCGTGTACTTGGGACGGATGCGGATCTAAGGATCGTTGTCAGCTCGATCCGCAGCCAATGCCTGGACCGCGCGCAATTCCGGCATTTGGGTCTAGAGCCAGAGGCGGCGCGCATAATTGGCGTGAAAAGCACGGTCCATTTTCGCGCCGATTTTGACCCGATCGCACAAGGTTCCATTGTGGTCGCGGTACCGGGCGCCTTGTCCAGTGACCCAAGTTCTGTCCACTATAAACATCTTCGCCCGGGCGTTCGGCTTGGGCCGCTTGGGCCTGCTTTCTGGAGAGAAAATGAAAAAACCGGTTGATTGACCGGCTGCTGCAGGCAGTATCAAGCGCAAACAATTCCGCAAAGCGGATACGAAATCCAACAGGGAGACAAAACATGCGAAGATTCTTGGAGACAGGGCGGCTGGACCGGCGCGGCCTACTAACCGGCGCCGCTGCGGTGGGGACCGCAGCGCTTGTGACGCCTTGGGGCACGCCCTTGCGGGCCCAGCCGCAGCCTGGGGGGATCCTGCGCGTGGGCACGGCCCACGGATCGACGACGGATTCGCTTGACCCAGGCTCCTGGGAAGCGGATTTCATGATCTTTCAAGCGCATACGCGCAACAACTACCTCACAGAGATTGCCGCAGATGGCAGCTTGATCCCG
This sequence comes from Pseudomonadota bacterium, assembly GCA_039191215.1. Lineage (GTDB taxonomy): Bacteria > Pseudomonadota > Alphaproteobacteria > Rhodobacterales > Rhodobacteraceae > HKCCE3408. The sequence continues at coordinate 12,386 of JBCCXT010000061.1, read as the reverse complement.
GAATTGGCAACCGGCTGGGAGGCGTCGGCTGACGCGGCCACCTGGACTTTCGCCCTGCGCGAAGGTGTGCAATTCCATTCCGGCCATGTCCTGACCGCTGAAGATGTGATTGCCTCGATCAACCACCACCGGGGGGAGGACTCGACCTCCGCCGCCGCCCCGATTGTGGCCGAGATTGTCGATATCGCCGCGATGGCATGAATGTAATCTTCACGCTGGCGGCCGGTAATGCCGACTTCCCGTTTGTGATGTCGGACTATCACTTGCCGATCCTGCCCGCCCAAGCCGACGGCACAATCGATCCGGCAACAATGGATGGCTGCGGCCCGTTCAAGATCGACAATCTCGAATTTGGCGTGCGCGCCGACTACACGCGCCACGATGGCTACTGGAAGCCCGGCTTGCCCTATTTCGACGGGATCGAACAGATTGTCATCTTCGACGATGCGGCGCGGCAAAACGCGCTGATCTCGGGCGAGGTCGACTATATTGGCACGGCCGATCTCAACACGGTGCACTTGCTGGAACGCGCACCGGGCATCAACGTGCTGTCGGTCACGGGCACGCAGCATTATGGCCTGCCCATGGATACCCGTGCGGCGCCGTTCGATGACGTCAATATCCGGCAGGCTTTGAAATTTGCCATCAACCGACAGCAATTGGTGGACACGATCCTCAACGGCTACGGCTCTCTGGGCAATGACCATCCGATCGGCCCAAGCCAGCGCTTCTACAACACAGAGCTGCCGCAGCGGGAATACGACCCCGACCAGGCACAGTTCTATCTGCGTGAGGCGGGGCTTGAGAGCTTGGATGTCGATATCCACCTGGCTGACGCTGCATTTGCAGGTGCAATGGATACCGGCGTTCTTTTCGCCGAAAGTGCAGCTGCCGGCGGCATCAACCTCAACGTCGTGCGAGAGCCCAATGACGGCTACTGGTCCAATGTCTGGATGCAAAAACCCTTTGCAGGCACCTATTGGGGTGGCAGGCCGACGGCGGATTGGATGTTCGCAACCGCCTATGCCGAAGGTGTCCCCTGGAACGAGACCTATTGGAGCCACGAGCGCTTCAACGAAATTCTCCTCCAGGCACGCTCAGAGCTCAACGAAGATCTGCGCCGCGACATGTATTTCGAGATGCAAGAGATCGTCGCCAACGAAGGCGGCATTATCATCCCGATGTTTGCCTCTTATGTCGGCGCATACAGCGACAGTCTCGGCCACCCGGATGTGGTGGCGGGCAATTGGCGCAACGACGGCCATCGCCTTGGCGAGCGTTGGTGGTTCAACGCCTGATCAATAAGCGTCCCGGCGGCGATGCACGCCGCCGGGAACGCGACAAAAACATGCAGACCGCCAAAAGAACAGGGCGGCGCATGAGGGGGACAGATGTCACATATTTGGAAAATGATTGGCCAGCGCCTGGCACTCGGGGTGCTGACGCTGATCATCGTTTCGCTACTCATCTTCATGGCCACAGAATTATTGCCGGGCGACTTTGCCCAGGAAATTTTAGGCCAATCCGCAACGCCTGAAACTGTCGCCGCGTTGCGGGAACAACTGGGCCTCGATCAGCCGATGCATATCCGCTATTTCGGCTGGCTTGCCGATGTGTTGCGGGGTGATCTCGGCGAGAGCCTCGCCAACGGCAATGCGGTCTCCGACCTGATCGGCAGGCGGCTCGGCAACACGCTCGCGCTGGCGCTTTATGCGGCGGCCATTGCCGTGCCGTTGTCGCTCGCACTTGGCATTCTGGCCGCGCTCTTTCGCAACAGCTTTTTCGACCGCTTCGCCAATGCCTCGGCGCTGACATCGATCTCGTTTCCAGAGTTCTTCGTCGCCTATATCCTGATCTTTCTTCTGGCCGGTGCGGGCGGTGTCTTCCCGTCCATGGCAAATTTTCGGGCCGATCCGGCGTTTTCCGAATTTCTCTACCGCGCGTTTTTACCGGCATTGACGCTGACGCTGGTTGTGACCGCGCATATGATGCGGATGACCCGTGCTGCGATCATAAACCTGCTGGCCTCGCCCTATATCGAGATGGCGCGTCTGAAGGGCATGGCGCCGATGCGGATCATCGTAAAACACGCGCTGCCAAACGCGCTGGCGCCGATCATCAACGTGATCGCGCTCAACCTCGCCTACCTGATCACTGGCGTGGTCGTGGTCGAGGTCGTGTTTGTCTATCCCGGCCTGGGCCAGCTTATGGTCGACAGCGTCGCCGCGCGCGACATGCCTGTCGTGCAAGGCGTAGCGCTGGTTTTTGCCGGGGCATACGTCCTTTTGAACCTCACCGCAGACGTGCTGGCGACCCTGTCGAACCCGCGCCTCGTGCATCGGCGATAGGAGGGCATCATGGGATTTCTGATGGGTCTCTTTTGGATCGCCGTTGTCATCATCGCGGCCATGGCGGCGGGTTGGGTTTTCAAGCAAGGCACTATCGCCGCAGCACCATCGCCCCTCGCCAAAGAGCTGCGAACGATGCCGCTCACAGCAAGCTTTGGGCTATTGATGATCCTGATCTACGTGATCGCTGCGGTCTTTGCCCCGCTGATCGCGCCGTTCCCGGAAACCGAAGTTGTCGGCCGCGAATATGAGGCTTGGGGCAACGAATTTATCCTAGGCACCGACAATCTGGGCCGCGATATGCTTTCGCGCCTGATTTATGCGGCGCGCAACACGGTTGGCATCGCTTTTGTTACAACCGCCTTAGCGTTTATCCTTGGATCAATCCTCGGCCTTCTAGCGGCAATTGTTGGCGGTTGGTTGGATCAGGTCCTCAGCCGCGCGGTCGATGTCTTGATGGCGATCCCGGCGCTGATCTTCGCGCTGTTGCTGCTGACCATCGTTGGCACCTCGATCATCAACATGATCCTGGTGATTGCGTTGATTGACAGCACGCGTGTGTTTCGTCTGGCCCGGGCCGTGGCAATGAACATCGTGGTGATGGATTATGTCGAGGCTGCGCGGCTCCGGGGCGAGGGGCTCTGGCATCTCATCACCAGAGAGATCCTGCCAAATGCTATGGCGCCTCTGGTGGCAGAGTTTGGGCTCCGCTTCTGCTTTGTCTTCCTGACCATCTCAGCGCTCAGTTTTTTGGGCCTGGGCATTCAACCCCCCACGGCGGATTGGGGCTCAATGGTGAAGGACAACGCGACGCTGATCTCATTTGGCGATATCACGCCGCTTCTGCCGGCTGCCTGCATTGCGCTGCTGACGGTGAGCGTGAATTTTGTGGTCGATTGGCAGCTGCATCGCGCCAGCGGATTGAAGGAGTAAGTCGATGAGCGACAAGCAAATCCTGCTAACGATCCGCGATCTTAGGATCGAAGGGCGTTCCGATGAAAGTTGGACGGAAATCGTCAAGGGCGTCGACCTGACGCTGCATAAAGGCGAGGTTCTGGGCCTGATCGGAGAATCCGGCGCGGGCAAGTCAACCATTGGCCTGGCCGCGATGGGGTTTGCCCGCGATGGCTGTCGGATCTCGGGTGGCGAGATCCTGTTTGACGGGATCGATCTGCGCAACGCCTCGGAGGCCGAGCGGCGCGGCCTGCGCGGCAAACGGATCGCCTATGTCGCGCAATCGGCAGCGGCGAGTTTCAATCCGTCGCACAAGCTCATCGATCAGTATTCCGAGGCGCCGATCCAACATGGCGTCATGGCGCGCCGTGAGGCCGAAAGCGATGCGACCGATCTCTATCGCCGGATGCAATTGCCCGATCCCGATGAGATCGGCTTTCGCTATCCCCATCAGGTCTCCGGCGGTCAGTTGCAGCGCGCGATGACAGCGATGGCGATGGCCTGCCGGCCCGATCTGATCATTTTTGATGAGCCGACAACCGCGCTTGACGTCACAACGCAGATAGAGGTGCTGGCTGCAATACGCGATATCGTGGAGCAATTTGATACAGCCGCCATCTATATCACGCATGACCTGGCGGTCGTGGCACAGATGGCCGACAAGATCAAAGTGCTGCTGAAGGGCGAAGAGGTCGAAGAGGCTGACACGCGCACGATGCTTGATACGCCGACACAGGATTACACCAAATCGCTGTGGGCCGTGCGCAGCCATGCCCGGGCCGAACAACCAGCCGTGTCAAGTGATGTAACCCCGGTTATTTCCGTGCGAAATGTGACCGCTGCTTATGGCACGATCGATGTGCTCAAAGACATCAGCTTTGATATCCACCAAGGACGTACAGTGGCGGTTGTCGGCGAATCTGGTTCGGGAAAATCGACGACGGCGCGGGTAATCACTGGGCTTTTGCCGCCGCGCCGGGGGGAGGTGCTCTTTAACGGCACGGCCCTGCCACCCAACTACAAAAGCCGGAGCAAAGACCAACTTCGCCAGGCCCAAATGATCTACCAAATGGCCGACACCGCGTTGAACCCGAAATTGCGCATCCGCGATCTGATTGGCCGTCCGGCGCAGATGTATCTTGGTCTGAACGGCAAGGCGCTGGAAGAGAGGGTAAAAAACCTTCTCGATCTGATCGAGCTGGAGCCCGAGAATTACATTGATCGCCTTCCGTCAGAGCTGTCGGGCGGGCAGAAGCAGCGCATCGGCATCGCCCGGGCGCTGGCGGCGGAGCCGGCCTTTATCATCTGCGATGAGGTCACCTCGGCACTGGACCAACTGGTGGCCGAAGGGATCCTCAAGCTTCTCGACAAGCTGCAAAGCGAGTTCAACTTGGCCTATATGTTCATCACCCATGACCTTGCCACCGTGCGGGCAATCGCGGATGAGGTTGTGGTCATGAAAGAAGGTGTTGTGGTCGAGAAAGGGCCAAAATCGGAGATGTTCCAGCCGCCGCACGATCCCTATACCGAGCTTTTGTTGTCCTCGGTCCCGGAGATGGACCCAGACTGGCTCAGCCGATTGCTGGAAGAACGCGCGGCCTCATAACCGACCCGACACGCGGTGTGCCGCGCTTTTCATTGGCGTGGGTCGGATACTTGTCCGTAGGCGCCGCTGCCCCGCACCGAACACCCGTGCCCCCCCGTCTCAATGCCAGATGCGGAAGCGGACGCCCCGGCGTCGCAAACGGCCGATTAGGTTACGCTCCTGCTCTTCGGCCAGGTGGCGGGCCTGGCCGTCGCGATACTGGGAATGAAACTCCACAAAGAGCGTGTCGATCAAATCGATGCAGCCGTCGTCCACCATCGCATCGAGTACATCGAGCTCTGCACCCTCAATATCCATTTTCATGAGCATTACGTCGTATATGCGGGCGCGCGCTTTGACATAGGCACAGGCATCAATGACGTCGACCTCAATCGCGCTGGCGTCATCGGCTTGGTAAAGCGCGGAATTGTGCGCCTTCACAATGGAGCCACCTTGAGATGTTGCACCACCTTGGTCGTCCGACAATCCATAAAATTTCAGCTTGCCGACAGCGGTGCCCAGGGCGACCGGCAGAACCGTCGCTTGCCTGTCAAATCCAGCCGTGAGATCGGTCAGCGCTGCCTGGCAATGCGGGTTTGGCTCTAGAAGTTCGAAATCAATATCGGCGTCTTTGAACCGTCGTGAAAACCAGCTGAAACCTTGGCCCAAATTGGCGCCAGCATCGATGAAGAGCTTTCTTCCGCCACGACGGCCCACGCGCTGCGCGTCGAACCACGCATAGCCCGCCTCCTGCAAGCTGTGCAGCTTTCTTCGCAACCGTTTGACTTCGCCTGGAATACCGATCTTCAGCCCCTTCCCTTTGCATGTTCCTGCAAAATGCTCTCAAGGCGGCGATGCAGCATGGGTTTGTCCAACTCCCGCTCGGCGATCCTTCGTGCGTGACGACCGACCTCTAAGCATTCGAGCGGGTTGCTTAGCATTGTGTGGATGCGTTCTGCAAAACTCACATCGTCGTGTTCGTCGACCAAAAAACCCGTCACGCCGTCCTTTATCAGGTTCGGAATGCCGGCATGACGGGTTGAGACCACACACATACCGCAAGCCATCGCCTCTTGGATGGATGTCGGGGCGCCCTCTTTATCGTTATCCTTGCTGGTAACGGAGTGCTGGATGAAAAGCGGGATTGTGGCCATCATCTGTGCCACTTGCTGATGCTCAAGATACCCGTGAAAGGTGACTTTGCTTTGCGCACCCTGCCGGCGCACCAGGTTTTCGCACTCCAAGCGGCGCGGGCCGTCTCCGACTATATGCAGATGCGCGTCGGCAATCGAGGCCGACGCCGATATGAACGCCCCGATAGACACCAAAGGCGCCTTCTTGTCGATGAGCCGACCGGCCATGAGCACATCGCGCGGGCGCTTGTCGCCTGGCACGAAGCGCGCGGTTTCCACGCCACTGGGGATCACATGTGTGACGGGGTGCGTGATGCCGTGTCCAGCAAGCTCGTCGACCAGGAATTGTGAGACCGCGAAGATGCCGTCAATTCGCTTCATCATTCTGCGATAGGACCGTATGCGATTGGGTTGCTGGCGGCCCGGGCGCAAATAACCGGTTGCATCGATGCCGCGGAAATAGACAAAAACGGGTATGCCCAGACGTTTTGCCGAAAGCCAAAAGAATTTGGCTTCCTGACCTTGTTCGATCAGCATGACATCCGGCGACTGCGCCTGTAGGAACTGCTCTAGCGCGCGTCTTTTTGCGCCAACCGGGGCTTTGATAGATCCGACTTCGCGAAAATTTCTGATGTGATCCAACGCAGACCTCATCGACGGCACCGAACTGCGCGCGACATCGTCAAGCGCGAAAGTCTCTCGGTCTGCCGGGTTTGTCGCGTGACGCGTGCGACAAACGATAACGGTGTTGCCGTCGAATAATGTTGTTGCATGTGCCGTCATAGGGGTCTCAGAAGGCTGCGGATAGACCGCCGTTCCGAGGACGACCCTGCAGGTTGAAAGCGGCATTTCGACTACCCGACTGCGTGTCGTTTGCAAAACAATTTGGGTTTAATGGCCAAGTCGATCTCCGAAAAAACACGCCCTTAGCGGGCTGATGCCCACCGCGTTTCATAATCACTCTGCAATGCCGGGCGCTTTTCTTCATTCGGCGCGGAGATAGGTTTTTCCACTTCGTAGCACATCAGCAATCGGCGCGCGGGGAAGCGGCCCAGGATTGATGGCCCGATGTCAAACTGTATGCGTTTGCCCAGCTCTCGGGTGTCGATAAGGTCGCGCGAAAACTCTCCTTTCGGGGTTGATACATGGCATTTGTGCACCTTAAAGCCGCGGGTCGATTTCCAATACGTCCAAACCACCTCTGGCGAGAACTGGTAAAATCCGTGACCCGGATAGCCGTTGAACGGCGTGAATGAGACAAATCTCCCCCCGGGCGCAAGCATCTCCACCACATTGTCGAAGGCTTGTGCGACGTCAAAGACATGTTCCAGTGTGCCTCCGTCAACGACAAGGTGGAATTGCCCGCGCCATTCGTCCGGGATCGGGGCGTTTAAGTCCCAAACCAAGCCCGCACCTTCGAATTCTGACGCGTCCAGGGCCTCGACCTTACCCAGCCCAAGCTCGCGGAACATGGTTTCTGCGTACCTGTCGGACTGAGCGAAATCGCGGATCGATTTGTCGATGCCTGCCTTCTTAAGCGCCAGCGAAAAGTGCCACCGGCTGATCCAGCGGTTCACCCTGAGATCAAATTTCTGCCGCCCCAACATCACCGTCCGCCCCGTGGGCGCAAAGCGCCGCGACAGATCGGCGAGGTGCAAGAAACTCGCGTAGTTAATTCCCAATGGACCCCTCCCGCGATGCGCAACAGCTGCACTCAGGTGATCGGTGGCACGCTGCGGCGTTGTGAGCTTAATCCATTACGCTGTTCAAGCCCTTTTTCGCAGCGCATCCCGGGGCGCTGGCGCGCGGGTTTCGATATCTGATCGCGACAGCCAGCCTGGCGCAGGGGTGTATATATCTGAGCAGCGCTTTTGCGGAATGATCGATTGGCGCAGACCGCGCAATCTGGCGCCGCCCTGCGCGGGACGTTAGGATGGGCGCCCAACCGGTCATCTTCATTGATAACGGCTGCTCTTGCCTGACGGTGACGCATTCGTTAGCCCGGGCGGAGTGAAGTCACGCTAGGATACGGCATGTGCAGCTTCGTCTTTTCCTCAGTCCCGGCGATTGATGCTGCATTTAACCGCGCCATGCGCCTGCGCGGGCCTGACGCGACGCATGAGCGGGAGGTGAACGGCTATCACTTTTGCCATAACCTGCTGTCGATGCGCGGTGATTACGTGGCGCAGCCTTACGTATCCCGCAATGAGAATGTCCTGATCTTATTCAACGGAGAGATCTACAACTGCCCCGAGACAGAACCGAACGAAGCAGAGTACCTCTACAAACTCTACAACCTGCATGGCTCTGGGCTGTTTTCCAAGCTCGATGGCGAATTTGCGATTGTCATCGTTGATTTCAACAGCCGCAGTTTCCTTGCTGCGCGAGATTGCTTTGGCACCAAGCCTTTGTTTTTCGGCCATAACGGAAGCGATTTTGCCCTAGCGAGTTACCGCAGTGCCCTGGAACATATCGGTATGCGCGAGGTCCAACCGCTAAAGCCCAATACGATCGTGGACTATGCCCTGGACGGGACCTCGATCAAGTCGTCAGAGATCATCTCCTTCGACATCGCACAATATTCAGACGACTTGGATGGCTGGCACGCCACTTTCGACCGCGCCGTAGCAAAGCGAGTGACACATTTGAGGGGTGCGGCGTTTGTCGGATTGTCCAGCGGCTACGATAGCGGCGCGATTGCGGCATCCTTGATTGCACAAGGCGCCAGTTTTTTGTCGGTGACCGTGGAAGGACGCGAGGACGCTGCAACTGTCGCGGCAAGGCGTGAGCTAGTGGAACGCGCCGGCAACAGGGCGATTTTGCTGCCGCAAGAGGATATCGACCGGGCTGCCTGGTCTCGCTGGCTGTCCAAATACGTCGAAGATGAGCCCTATGAGATTGTCAATGATGCCGGAGAGCGCGTGGAGATCGGCAAAAGCATCCATAAGGACAATGCCTCACTCATCCTGGCGGCAGTTTGCCAGACCGCGAAGGATGCAGGTGCGAAAGTGTATCTTTCTGGCAGCGGAGCAGACGAGATTTATTCCGATTACGGGCATCAGGGACAAAAGCTATACGCGCACAGTAATTTCGGCGGGCAATATCCGCAAAATCTGCTGGGCAGGTTTCCCTGGGCCTCCGTATTCGGCAGCACGCAAGCCGCTTATCTGATGAAAGAAGAGATGGTGGCGGGCTCGTTCGGGATGGAAGCCCGTTATCCGTTTCTGGATATTGATCTCGTTCAGCATTTCCTAAGTTTGAAGCCCGAGATCAAAAACGAAGCGTACAAATCGGTGATCCAAAGCTATTTGAAGGCGCACGCCTTCCCCTTCGTTGCAGGGCAGAAGGTGGGGTTTGGATTTGCCAAAAAGCCAAAGAAATGGGCGTTCCTGCGCCGAAAGCGAAGCGGCGCCACAAGGCATTTGAAGACAAATTCAAAGTAGCACATGCGGCCCTTGGCATCGGTCTGCCAAGCAGCTTTCTTCGGCACAATTCTCCCGAGAAGGGCTTACGCCCAAAGGGCCGCCGAACGCGGGTTTACCAACCGATTGCCAACGGCGCATCTGCCGTTTCGCGCAGCGCACAACCTGGGCCCGAATGGGCCATGATGATCCGCTTTGCGAAAGTCAAAGGGCGACGCGTGCCAACGGCCAGCGCGATTTGGACCTGCGCTCTGTCGGTTGTCTATGTTGATTTGCCCAACACTGTCACAGGTAGGGCCATGAGAGCGCTCGGAACCGATGCGTTCGGATGTAACCTACGTGTTGACGCGCAACTTCGGCAAACGCGTCATTCGGCGGCCGTGGCCGCAACTTCCTTCAGTTCCACCGGTGTACTTGTCTCTGTTCGGTCGAGCTCGTTGTCGACATGAACGCAGTTACGTCCGGCGCGTTTGGCCGACAATGCCGCCCGATCGGCGCGCGCCAGCGCGGACGAGAATTCCTCGCCCGGACGCAACGCCGCGACGCCGGCAGAGATGGTCACATGGCCCACCGGCGTGGAAAGGCGGCGTGATGCTGAGATGCGAATGCGCTCGGCGACATGCTGAGCCGTGCTCAGATCAATCCCCGGCAAGAAGACGACAAATTCCTCGCCCCCAAATCGCGCAACGAGTTCGCCTTCGCGCAAGCCTGATCTGAGCAAGTCTGCCACATCAGACAACACTAAATCGCCCGTATCGTGACCCAATTGATCATTGACCTGCTTAAAATGATCGAGGTCGATGTAGACAATACTACCGGTCTGGCCTGCGTCGCGATAGCGATCAAAACCGCGGCGGTTCAGCAGGCCAGTTAGCGGATCGGTATCAGCCGCCGTTCGGCTCTGACGCAGCTCGGCCTGCACGTTCGAGACCAACCGGTCGACAAGGTGCACAAGATCTCTGCGCTCCTCGCTCGCGTCCTGGCGCGGCCTAATTTTGTGGACGCCATTGATGCGATAATATTCAAGCGCGCGCTCAAGGGCCAGGATCGGAGACAAAATCAGCTTGAGAACGCAAACAACGGCGATGGCGGCCATGAGTGCTGTCGCGGTAACAACAATGGCGCTGGTCGCAGACGAACCAAGGTTCCCGGTCGCTGCCAGAACGCCTGCAATAGCAGGTGCGATCATCGCCAATCCAGCGACTAATGTCGCCTTGTTGGCCAAAGATCTCGGGTTGAGAGTCGCCTTGCCGCGTTCCACTGGGATATGCGGTATTACGCCATTGCGCGGGTCTGACGCCATGACACTCTCCTTGCTGAGTGGCGCGAGATTCTGGGCACACCACAAAGTAGCTTTTCGCTCATATTGGTGAACGAGGTGTTAACACGCGCAAAGATCTTGCCCTGATCTTGCGGCATATTGGGCCCCTCATGCTGGATCGCTTGCCCGAATTTTTCCTTATTGGTAAGGAAATTTATCCAGATGGGAAGTTGGGCATGCCACAAATCACAGAGATCGCTGACCTTAAACGCATCTATGCCCGCCGTGTGCCGCGGATGTTCTACGATTATGCAGAAAGCGGCAGTTGGACTGAACAAACGTTCCGAGAAAACACATCCGACTACCAAGAAATTCATCTGCGCCAACGTATTGCCCGAGATATGGCTGGCCGGAACACAACCGCCAAAATGCTCGGCCATGAGGTAGCTATGCCCGTGGGGCTGGCACCGGTTGGTCTGACAGGTATGCAGTCAGCCGATGGCGAGATAAAAGCAGCCCGCGCAGCGGAACGTTTCGGTGTGCCATTCTGCTTGTCGACAATGTCGATCTGCTCGATCGAAGACGTCGCCAAGCATACAAAAAAACCCTTTTTGTTTCAGGTCTATACGCTTAGCGATGACGATTACATGCAACGGCTCTTTGAACGCGCGCGCTCGGCAAATTGCTCAGCAATCGTCATCACGGTGGACCTGCAGGTGATGGGTCAGCGTCACAAGGATATCAAAAACGGCCTCTCCGCACCGCCCAAGCTCACGCCAAGCTCAATCCTGAACATGATGACGAAGATTCCCTGGGGCTTGGAAATGCTGCAAACGAGCCGGCGGTCATTCGGCAATGTTGTGGGCCATGCGAAAGGCGTCAGCGACCCCGGCTCATTGGCGTCCTGGACCGCGGAGGCGTTTGATCCGTCGCTGGATTGGAACCGGATAAAGACGCTGTGCGATTGGTGGGGCGGTCCGGTCATCCTCAAAGGCATTCTGGACGTCGAAGATGCCCGGCGGGCAGCGGATTTGGGCGTTGATGCCATCGTGGTGTCGAACCATGGCGGCCGTCAGCTTGACGGCGCACCCAGCTCGATCCGGATGCTTGAGCCGATTGTGAAAGCGGTGGGCGATCGGGTTGAAGTGCATATCGACAGCGGCATTCGAAGCGGACAGGATGTGCTGAAGGCTCTGGCGCTCGGCGCAAAAGGCGCCTGGATTGGACGCGCCTTTGTTTATGGCCTGGGCGCTATGGGTGAGCCGGGCGTCACAGCAGCACTTGGTGTGATCCAAAAGGAATTGGAGACAACAATGGCGCTATGCGGTGAGAAGCAGCTCGCGGATATCTCGCGCGACCACTTGCTGGTGCCCAAGGGCTTTTCCGACAACTGGGATCGTGCCTTTAACTGATCTGCTTTGGACTTGCCCCGACCGACGCACGGCACTAAACGGGTCGGCGGAGACGTGGCCGAGTGGTCGAAGGCGCTCCCCTGCTAAGGGAGTAGGCGAGGAATCGTCTCGAGGGTTCGAATCCCTTCGTCTCCGCCACCAACCCAAATCCTCCGTATTTTTCAGGATGATAATGCAAAATGGGGCTTTGACTTCCTTGCTTTGCTACAATTGGTTGCTACAGTAACTTGATGAGCCCGCGTGTATCCGTCCCCAAAATCTTCCTGCGTGG
>JBCCXT010000060.1:0-23488 GCA_039191215.1 Pseudomonadota bacterium | reverse complement strand
GGTCCGCGCCGAAGGCATGATGCGCGAGCATTCCCACACCATGATCAAATACATCCAAACCTTCGAAAAACGCGACGCACAACTCACCGTCTCAGACCTCGTCGCATACTCAACTGCCGAAACAGATGGCGCCGCTAGCTGAGGACCCAAATGTCTGCCCATCCCGACCTGATCAAGCAAAACGCTCAGTTCGAACGCCAGATCCACACACTTGCGCCGAATGTTTACGCCGCTGTCGGCTATGCCGCCTCAAACGTGCACTTCCTGGTTGGCGCAAAAGGCGTCGTTGTGATCGACACGACAGAGACAACGCAAGCCGCGGAAAACATTCTGGCTGATTTTCGCGAGATCTCGACCCTGCCGGTCACCACGATCCTCTACACACATTCGCATCGCGACCACATATCCGGCGCTACGGTTTTTGCCGAGGGGGGGGATGTCGAGATCATTGCTGCGAATAACTTCGCCTCCGATCTTGTTGCTGTCGGCACCGGCCGCCCTGCCCCCAGTCAGGCGCTGATGGCGCGGACCAAGCGTCAGTTCGGCATCTCGCTTAATGACGCAGAGCGGATCAGCTTGGGTGTGGGTCCAGGCAATCGTCCGATGAAAGGCATGGGGGCGGGCTATCTTGAGCCGACTTTGCGCATCGCAGAGACCACGAAGATTGAGCGCGAAGGGTTCGAGCTTGAGTTGGCCAAAGCGCCCGGCGAGACGCCGGATCACCTGATCGCTTGGCTGGCCTCAGACCGAGTGCTGTTCAGCGGTGACAATTTTTATCACGCATTTCCAAATCTTTACGCCATTCGCGGCACGCCCTATCGGGATTTCGATTCCTGGGCCGACACGATGGATCAGCTTATGGCCTATGAGGCAGATGTGCTGGCACCGGGCCACACGCTGCCGATCATTGGTGCCGAGGCAATCCGTCAGGCGCTGAGCGATTACCGCGACGCAATTCGCCATGTCGTGTCAGAAACAGTGCAGGGAATGAATGCGGGTCTCGACCCGGTCACAATCGCCGCGGCCATCACGCTTCCCGCGCATCTGAAAGACAAACCGTACCTGCGGGAGTTTTACGGCAAGGTCAGCTACGCGTCGCAAGCCTATTTCGCCGGCACTTTGGGCTGGTTTGACGGCAATCCGACAAGTCTGTCGCGCTTGCCCGCGGCGCAGGAAGCACGCAAGGTGATCGCGCTGGCCGGTGGTGCTGGCGCCGTGGTTGCGGCCGCGCAAGCCGCACTTTCAAACGGTGAGATGCAATGGGCGATGGAATTGGCAGACCGGTTATTGGCAGCGGGTGAAGAAAAAGACACGGCACGTGCGATCAAGGTTGGTGCGCTGCGCGTGCTTGCCGATGAAACGGTGAATGCCCCGACCCGCAATTACTATTTACTGTCCGCACGAGAGATTGAGGACGCATAGCGGGAAGACGTTCGGCGCCCCGGCGCGCCCAAACTGAGACGACCAGAAGGGAGGAGCCTAGCCATGCCAGTGCCAGGAGATTATCACCAGCGGGACCGGGAAATGCATCCACCGGCTTACGCGCCGGGCTACAAAACCTCTGTCGCAAGGTCGCCGCGTTACTCCCTGATAAGCTTGCAAAATTCGGTGTCCGAGGTCACGGGTCCAGTTTTTGGGCACAGTGATATCGATCCCGGCGATAACGACCTTCTGACCAATTACGCCGCGCCCGGCCAGAGCGCGATCGGCGAGCGCATCATCCTGCATGGCCGGGTGCTCGACGAACATGGCAGGCCGGTCCCCCATACGCTGGTTGAGGCCTGGCAGGCCAATGCAGGCGGGCGCTACCGGCACAAGAAAGACACGTATATCGCGCCGATTGATCCAAATTTCGGCGGCTGCGGGCGAACGCTGAGCGACGAGGAAGGCTATTACTATTTTCGCACGGTTAAGCCCGGCGTCTATCCTTGGCGCAACCACGTCAATAATTGGCGCCCGGCGCATATCCATATCTCGGTCTTTGGCTCAGCCTTCATCCAGCGGCTGATCACGCAGTGCTACTTCGAAGGCGATCCGCTGATCCCGATCTGCCCCATTGTGCAGACAATCCAGGACCCAGAGGCAATCGAGCAGCTGACGGCAAAGCTGGATCTTAATGCGACCATCCCGCTAGATACGATGGCATATAAGTTTGACATTATCCTCCGGGGGCGCCGCTCAACGCTTTTTGAAAACCGGTTAGAGGGGAATTGAACCATGCCCCAATCCTTGAATTATCTTAAGGAAAGCGCGTCGCAAACGGCGGGGCCTTATGTTCATATCGGGCTGGCCCCCGGGGCGGCCGGCTTTGACATTTACGACCAAGAGCTGGGCCACGATATTGCCGGGCCGAACGCTGCCGGCGATCGCATCCGGGTTGAAGGATTGGTCATTGACGGGATGGATGCGCCGATCAAGGACGTGCTGCTCGAGGTCTGGCAGGCGAATTCCGAAGGCTATTACGCGCATCCAGAGGGCCGCGGTCCGGTCGAGGACGGCTTTCGTGGCTGGGGCCGGGTCATCACCGATTTTGCCACCGGTGAGTGGGGCTTTGACACGGTAAAGCCTGGCCCCTGCCCGGGCCGAAATGTCGGCATCCAGGCGCCGCATCTGAGCTTTTGGCTGGTCGCGCGCGGGATCAATATCGGGTTGAATACGCGGATGTATTTTGACGACGAGGCGGCGGCGAATGCAAAAGACCCGGTCCTTAACCTGATCGAGTGGGAACACCGGCGCCAAACACTGATTGCCACGCGCAGCGAACGTGACGGGCAGCCGGTCTATCGCTTCGACATCCGCTTGCAGGGCGGCAACGAGACGGTCTTTTTTGATGTCTAGAATGGCCAATACCGATCCGTGCATGATTTGCGTTGCCATCACCGGCTCTTTGCCGCGCAAATCGGACAATCCGGCCGTGCCGATATCGGTTTCCGAACAGGTCGAAAGTACGCATGAGGCGTTTGAGGCCGGCGCCAGCATCGTGCATGCCCATGTCCGTAACAGCGATGAGAGCCCGTCGAGCGATCCGGAGAAGTTCGCCGAGCTCAAGGACGGCATCGAAAAGCATTGCCCGGGCATGATCGTCCAGTTGTCGACCGGCGGGCGGTCGGGCGCAGGCAAGACCCGCGGCGGCATGCTGCCGCTTTGCCCGGACATGGCCTCTCTCAGCGTGGGGTCGAACAATTTTCCGACGCGCGTCTATGAAAATCCGCCCGATCTGGTCGACTGGCTGGCCTCGGAGATGGTGCACTACAATATCAAGCCCGAGATCGAGGCCTTCGATCTCAGCCACATCATCAAAGCGGCTGAAATGGCCGAAAACGGTGAGATAAAAGGCACGCCTTACGTGCAATTTGTCATGGGTGTGCAAAACGCCATGCCTGCCGATCGCGAGATTTTTGCCTATTACGTGGCGACCGTGCGACGGCTCTTTGGACCGACGGCGCCCTGGTGCGCAGCGGGTATCGGGCGCCACCAACTAGAGCTCAATGACTGGGCGATCTCGTCGGGTGGCCATGCGCGAACCGGGCTGGAAGACAATGTGCGGCTCGACAAAAACACACTTGCGCCGTCCAATGCCGCCCTTGTCCGGCGCACCGTGGAGATATGCGAAAAGTACGAACGCCCCGTGGCGACCTGGAAGCAGGCGCGTGGGATTTTGGAACTGGAACAGGTGCCCGGGTAGTCCCGGTCGAAAAGCACCGGCGCCAGGACCGTGGGAGGACAGCGCCATGTTCATAAAATCGATCTTATGCGCTTATAGCGGTGACGCCGCGCGCGGCAGCGGATTGCGTCATGCCGTGAAACTGGCACGCAACCACAACGCGCAATTGACCGGCGTTTTGCGGCATGGCACCTCGGCTGTTAGCGGCCGCTACGCGCTCGAAGTGCCCGAAAACCTGCTAGAGCGATTGCGAGAGATCGACGCCGCGCACATCGAAGAGGTTGCCAAACGGTTCCACCAAATCACGTCCGAGGCTGGCCTGCGCGACACGGAATTTGTCGAGATCGATCCGGAAAAGGACGGCTCTCTATCGGCGTTTGCCCGCGCTTTTGATCTTGTCGTGACGGGTGTGCCGCAGGACGCCGCGGTTGAGTCGCATCTGTCCTGCCATCCCGATGTCCTGGCGCTCAAATCGGGGCGGCCGGTCCTGGTCGTCCCGCATGGCTATGAGGCCGAAGGGCTCGCGGACCGCGCGGTTGTGGCCTGGGACGGCAAGCGGTCTGCGGCGCGCGCTTTGGGTGATGCGATGGATGTTCTGGCTGAAAAATCCCACGTCACACTTCTGACGGTCGGACCGGGCACCTTTGGCACCGAACGCATCGCACAGAACATGGCCCGCCATGGCATCAGCGTTGACACGCGCACCGTTCCGCGGGACGGCAGCATCGCGCAAACCCTTCTCGCCGAGGCGCAGCGG
Source organism: Pseudomonadota bacterium (assembly GCA_039191215.1). Classification (GTDB taxonomy): domain Bacteria; phylum Pseudomonadota; class Alphaproteobacteria; order Rhodobacterales; family Rhodobacteraceae; genus HKCCE3408. Next base: position 19,067 of record JBCCXT010000060.1, on the reverse strand, counting down.
GACGGCGCCAAACTGATGGTTATGGGCGCCTATGAGCATTCCAAATTTGCCCATGACATTTTTGGCGGCGTCACAACGGATGTGATCGCGCACGCCCCGTTTCCGATATTCTTGGCGCATTGAAGTGATGAGTTTGATGCGCGGGGCCCTCATCGATCCGATATTTGGCGACGCTACGCTACGGGCGTGCTTCGATGATGCGGCCCTGACCGCCGCAATGCTGCAGGTCGAAGCGGCACTCGCCCAGGCCCAAGCGGAGTTGGGCATTGTCCCACAAAGTGCCGCGGTCGAGATCGCCAGTACCTGCCGCAGCGCCGATATCGCGGCCCGAGCCTTAGCCCAAGGGGTAGCACGTACAGGCGTGCCGATCCCTGCATTGTTGGCCGAATTGCGCGGGCATCTTTCGCCACAAGCGGCTGATTGGGTGCATTACGGTGCGACCAGCCAAGATATTGTCGATACGGCCTTTTGTTTGTGCTACCGCGCCGCCCTCACGGCGCTTGAGGCAACACTGGCTGAGGTGATCGATCAGCTCCAATCGATCTCGGAAAAGCATCGCGACACGGTCATGCTAGCACGCACCCGAGGGCAAGTTGCAACGCCGATTACCTTCGGCCTGCGCGTGGCCAATTGGGCGCAACCGCTGATCGCGTTGGAGGCCGAGCTTGGCGCGCTGAGATCGCAGGTTTTATGTGTCCAGTTTGGCGGCGCATCGGGCAGCCGCAGTGCCGGCGGCCAGGGCGCCGAAACCACCCGCCTGCTGGGCGAACGCCTGGGCTTGGCTGAGGCGCCACCTTGGCATAGCGACCGCAATGCTATCCGCCGCCTTGCCAATGCGCTTAGCCGGTTGATCGCCGCTATTGCCAAAATGGGCCGAGACTTAGCGCTGCTGTCGCGCAGCGAAATCGCTGAGATACGCTTGGGTGATGTCGGTGGATCGTCGACGATGCCGCATAAAGCCAACCCGGTCGGGGCTGAGGCCTTGCAGTCCATTGCCGCCATCGCGGTCGCCTGTGAGGCGGGCCTGGCTGCATCGGCAAGCCATGCCGAAGAGCGTGACGGCGCCAAATGGCCGGTTGAATGGGCGCTGATGCCCAGCCTCTTTGAAGCGACCGGCGCCGGGCTGACCCGGGCATATGTGTTGTTGGGAACGCTCGCGGTCAATCCAGACGCGATGCAGGCCCGGGCTGATGCCGCCTCCGATGTGCGCGCCGAAGCGGCGGTTTTTGCCCTGGCGCCGAGCCTGGGCCGGGCGGAGGCGACCAAGCGCGTCAAGGCGGCGCTCTCCGCCGGGCGCGATCTTTCGGACCTTCTTGCCCAATCTGGCCTGGCAAATTCAGCTGAGATGCTAGGTGATGCGGCCTTCACCGCACCTGCCGCAGAGGTCGCCGCAGACATCTTCGCGCGCCGCAAGGCCGCCCGCAGACGTGGCTGATCTTGCTCAGCGCCTCTTTCCCGCGCGCAACTGGATTGGCGGGGTCACGGCAAGCACGCTGAAATCGGATGCCGCTGCGGGCTTTGCCAATGCCGCCATTGTCATCCCACAGGGCGTGGCCTTTGCCACGATCGCCGGCCTGCCACCGGAAATGGGGCTTTACACGGCGATGATCACCGCGGCCATCGCGGCGTTTTGGGGCTCTTCGATGGTGATGATCTCGGGCCCCACAACAGCGATCTCAGCGGTTGTCTTTGCTACATTGGAAGAATTCGCCCCGCCCGGCACACCGCGCTTTGTCGAATTGGCGCTGGTGCTGACCATCCTCGTGGGCCTGGTCCAGATCGTCGCGGGCATCGCCCGGCTGGGCGGCCTTGTCTCTTTCGTCTCCCATTCGGTGATCACGGCTTTCACCGCGGCCGCGGCTATCTTGATCGCCGTCTCCCAACTGCCTGGCGCGCTTGGTATTCTGGTCGAAGGCGGCGGCAATGTGCTGGAACGGTTGCTCGCGGTCTTTCACGGTATGGGGGAGGCGACGGCGCTCTCGGCATTGATTGCAGGGGTTACGCTTGGGTCCGTTGTATTGCTTCAAACCTTCGCACCCAGGTTGCCCGGGTTTTTGATCGCGCTGATCATTGGCGCGTTACTTTGCCTGGCGCTGGACGGAGTTGGCCAGGGTGTTGCCATGGTCGGTGAAGTCAGCGCCGCGCTGCCAGCCTTTTCGCCCCCGGCCATGGAGTTCAACGATGTGGCCCTTCTGTTGCCCGGCGCGCTGGCGGTCGCCCTTGTCGGTCTTTTGGAGGCGATCTCGATCGGGCGGGCCTTTGCCATCCGGCGACGCGAGAAGTTCGATGCCAATCAGGAGATGATCGGCCAGGGTCTGTCGAACACCGTTGGCGGGTTCTTTCAGTGTTATGCGGGCTCAGGCTCCTTCACCCGCAGCGGGGTCAATGCAGAAGCAGGCGCCGCCACGCCGCTATCGGCAATCTTGTCCAGCGTCTTTCTGGCTGCCGCCTTGCTGGCCTTGTCCGATCTGATCCACCTGATCCCCGTTCCCGCAATGTCGGGCCTGATCCTTTATGTCGCCTGGCGCCTGATCGACTTTGCCGAGATCCGCCGCGTGCTGTCGACCAGCCGGCCGGAAACCGTGATCCTCTTTGCCACGCTCTTTGCCGGCCTCGTGGTGGAGCTCGACTTTGCTATCTATGTTGGCGTGATCGCGTCATTTGCCGTCTTCATCTACGAAAGCTCTCACCCCGCGATCCGCGTCAGCGCGCCGGTGGAGACGGCGTCTGGCCGCCGCAAATTCCGCAACGCCGACATGCATAACATTCCCGAATGCCCGCAGATCGTCACGATCCGGCTGGACGGCCCGCTTTACTTTGGCTCGGTCGAACATGTGGAGCGTGAATTTTCCCAGATGCGCCGCAAGCGCCCGGGCCAGAAACACATCATTTTCTACCTCAAAGGCGTCGGAAAGATCGACCTAGCAGGGGCAGATTTCCTGATCCACGCCATCCGTGAGGTGCGCGGCGAAGGCGGCTCGTTCAGGATTGTGGCGCTTTTTCCGCCGCTTTTGGAAAGCCTGCGCAGGTTTGACGTGGTCCAAGAGATCGGCGATGACCACCTGCATATCTCCAAGGGCGACGCCCTTGCCTCGGCTTTTGGTGAGATTGACTTGACGATCTGTGAGACCTGCTCCTTCCGGGTCTTTCTGGAATGCTCAGATCTTCCTGGTGACACGCCTGACTTGGCGGATACGGCAGCCGCTCGGTGACGCTTGCCATCGGGCATTACAGCTCCAATGCGCGCTTGCGGACCGTTGGCTTGGCGGCGCATTTCTTGATCAAACGGCATCGGCAACAAGCGGCATATTGCACTGCAGCAATCACAACATATCTGATCGCTTGAGATATCTTTCGGTTGAATTTTGGGAGTGCGGCAAGAAATGAGTGTCATATCGGGATTAAAGGAAACCATGCGCAAAGTCACAAACCGCCCGGGCCCACGTCTTTTGACCGTCAAAGAGGCCTGGTATCTCACCCCAAACATGATCCGCGTGATCTTTGCTGGCCCTGAGCTTGATGGTTTTCCCGAAGGCCGCGATGGCGGCAATTGCAAGCTTTTGCTGCCTGAGCCGGACGAGACGCGCGAAAGTTTCGCCGAGCGGTTGGCGAATGGCCCGGCACCGGTCAAACGGACCTATACGGTTCGCAAATACGACGCCGCGCGCCAGGAATTGAGCATCGATTTTGTCGCCCATGGCGATAACGGGCCGGCCTCACGATGGGCAGGTCATGCAAAGCCCGGAGACTTTCTGGGATTTGCCGGGCCGAGCGCGCCAAAAGTCACAAGTTTTGAGGCCGATTGGTACCTTGTTGCGGCTGACCCGTCCGCCATTCCGGTCGCGGCTGCTGTGCTGGAGGCGATGCCGCGCGATGCCAAAGGTGTCGCGATTTTTGAGGTGACAGCGCTCGAAGACCAGCAAGAGATCGACATGCCCGACGGGATTGAGGTGCACTGGCTGGTCCATCCCGACCCACATGCAGCCTCAACCGCGCAAGAGGCGCTCATTCGCGATCTCGATTGGCCCGAAGGCCGCGTCCAGACTTGTATTGCCGGGGAATCCGGTGTGATCAAATCGCTGCGCGGCTTTTTGCATCAAGAAAAGCAACTACCGCGGCACGACACGTATATTTCCGGCTATTGGAAGATCGGCCTGATCGAAGATGAGCATCAGCAGATGAAACGCGCTGAGGGTTAGCCGCGCAAGCTGCGCAGCACCCCACGCGCGGCGTTGACCATGGGTTCGTGCGTGTCGCGCAATATCTCGACGCGGTCGAACCGTGCGGGATCACCGTTTACCGCTTCGCGAAGGGACGCGCCAAAGGCCATGCGAAGTTCGGTCCCGATGTTGAATTTGCAGATCGCAGTTGCCCGCGCGAGGCGTGCGCGCTGTACTGCAGGCACGCCGGAGCCGCCATGAATGACCAGCGGCAGGTCGGTCACGGCATCAATGGCCGCGATGCGCGTCTCGTCGAGCCCGCCCGATTGATCCTGTTGCAAATGAACATTGCCGACCGAAATCGCCATCGCATCAACCCCAGTTTGGCGGGCGAAATCTGCGGCCTCTTGCGGGTCGGTGCCATCCGATTGCTCACCGCCCGCATAGCCGACAAAGCCGATCTCGCCCTCACAAGAAATGCCAGCGCCGTGGGCCAAATCGGCGATCGCAGCCGTTTCATCCACGTTTTGGGCAAAGGGTTTGCGAGAGCCGTCATACATCACCGAGCTGAACCCGCTATCGATGGCAATGCGGCATTCCTCGGCCGTATAGCCATGATCAAGATGTGCCACCACCGGCACAGCAGCCGTCTCAGCCAGATGGCAAAACATCTTGCCTAAGATCGGCAGCGGGGTATGCGCGCGGCAGCTGGGTCCCGCCTGCAAGATCACCGCGCAATCCTCGGCCTCTGCTGCGGCGACATAGGCGCGCATATCCTCCCATCCAAGCGTCACGAGGCCCGCCACCGCATGGCCCTGACGCAACGCGGGTTGGAGCACGTCGGCCAACGTGGCAAGTGTCACTTGAACTTCGCGATCATGTCTTTAATGCCGGGAATCGTTTCGATCTGATAGGCGTGCGAGGGCTGGAAAAACTGCACAAGGCTGCGCTGACTCAGCCCGCCGAGAATGGTAAAATAATACATCTCATATCCGGGCAGCGCCGCGCAGGGGTGGTAGCCATTGTCGAGACAAATCGTCGATCCATCGACGATGTGATAGGCATCACCCGGTTTGCCGTCTTCGCGTTGCAACATCTGAACGCCGGAGCCATGGTTTGGCCGGAAGCGGAAATTATAGGTCTCGTCATGGCGCGATTCGACCGGCAGACGGTCGGTGTCATGCTTGTGGCTGGGAAAGCCCGACCAACCGCCAGCGCCGACGGTGAAGAGCTCGCTGACAAGAAGGCGACCGACTTTGCCGTGCTGCTTTTGGCCCAGGATATGCTTGATTTTGCGGTGCGTTTTTGTGTCGTCTGATCCGTATTGCACCAGGTCAAGTTCGTGGGCCCGCACCACAAAAGGTTCCAACGCTTCCTCAAAACGCGCGCCCGCGACAAACACTTCACAGGCATCTTTGGCGACAATCTGCGCTTTGGCACCGCTTGGCACATAGACGCCTTCGGGCTCGCCGTCCCAAACATCGACACCGCGGCCACCAAGATCATCCGCCGTGAACCCTTCGACCTCGACGTCAACCGTACCCGTGGCCGGAACGATGCAGGTCTCGTAGCTTGGCACCTGATAGTTGAATGCCTGGCCCGGATCCAACTTGACGATGTTGAAATAGTTCAGCGGGACGGTCGCATCATCGACATCCACAAGGGGCGCGTTTTTGTTGTCGTAGGGTGCAATGTGCACGGTTCGTCTCCTTGCGGGTCAGACTTCGGTCGGGCCGGGATGCTCGGCCAGAAAGGTTTCAAGCGTGGCGTTGTCGGCCATGGCGGGTGCACAGCCCGGGCGCGAGACGGTGATCGATGCGCAGGCCGACCCGCGCATCACCGCTGTTTTCAGATCATGGCCATCGGCCAGTGAGGTCACAAGCCCCGCCATAAAGCTATCACCCGCACCGGTCGGTTTCAGCGCCTCAACCGGGTAAATGCCCGTGCGAATCTCGTCGCCGCCAACAAAGGTGATCGCGCCCAATTCACCCATCTTGTAGATGATCATCTGGGTGCTGGCGGCCAGCGCGCGCGCCTTATCGAGGCCCTTCTCGATCCCGCCCGCCATGAACCCGAACTCTTCGTCATTGCCAACGATCAAGTCGCTCAGATCCGCCGCGTGGCTCAACACCTCTTCGGCGACCTGCGGCGAGGGCCAGGAATAGGGGCGGTAATCGACGTCAAATATGATCGGCAGACCGGCCGCTCGGGCAAGCTCGAAGGCGCGGAACGCAGCACTGCGCGATGGCTCCGCCGCAAAGACCGTACCAGCCGTTATCAGCGCGCCAAAATGACCGTAATCCACCGCCTCAACATCACCCTTATCCATCTGAAAATCCGCGGCCCCATTGCGGTAGATGACATTGCGGTGGCCCGCCACACGGCTTTCATAAAAGGCCAGCGAATTGCGAAACTCTCCACCAACGGGACGGACATGATCGGTTGCGACGCCATATTGCTTAAGCTGGCCCACGCAGTAGCTGCCGACGCTGTCATCAGAGACCCGGGTGACCAGGGCAGCCCGCCCCCCGAGCTTGCAAATACCGGCTGCGATATTGGCCGATGACCCGCCCAAGCCAACTCCAACCCGCGTGGCATCTTCGGCCGCGACGCCAGGATCGGTGAAAAAGTCAATTCCGGCCCGGCCGACCACAACAAAATTGTTCTTCGCAATGCCGGTCCAAAGATCGCTCACTTGCGGCCCGCCGCATTGCTGGCAGCCGCCGCGTCAAGCACTTGCGGGTAAGGGTAGTTGAGCCCCAGAAGCTGCTTGATCTCCGGGCTGGCCGTCTCGATGAAACCTGGCGGCATGGCGCCTGGCATATCTTCCAGCGGTTTGACCCATTTCGGCAGATAATTGATCAAGACGGCATTGCGGTCGTGGTCAGCCCGGTTGGGCATGGCGCAATGCCAAGCGGCGCCAAAGAAGATAACGGTGTCGCCGGGGTCGCCCAGCATACGCTCGGATTTGCTGTAAAACTCCTGCTGTTCGCCTTCCGTGGGATAGCGCAGATGTTTCTGCGTGCCCGGCAGATAGGCCGTCGCACCGCTTTCTTCGGTAAACGGATCCAGCGCGATGGTGACCTGCGCGTTCATCGGGAAGCTTGCGTTCAGTCCCATCGGATGTGTCTCGGGCGCGTGAAAATCCCAATAGGGGTAATCGACATGGGGCTCCTGCCCTGGCCCACCCGGCAATAGGCGATTGGCCGCAATCGAGCCCATGATGAACTCTGATCCGAGCCATCGGTGCAACACATTCATAATCACCGGATGGGCGGCAAATTCTGAGAAGACGGCCCCCTTCGCCAGCAGGTTCCACACGCGGCGCTGCAGGTTGACCGTGCCGTCGCGCATCGCCTCGCCCTGGAAATGCGTGACCTTGCTGTCATCGGCATCGCTTTCGGCCATGATGATCGATCGGGCCTCGGCAATCTGGTCGGGCGTAAAGAGACCGGTGACCCGGACCGCACCATCACCATCCATCAACGCATCACAGATCCGGACGGGATCGGCGGTCTCTGCGGTGAAGCTTAGCATCGGCTACACCCCTTTGCGCTGTTTCGCGCGCGCCGCTTCGACCTCTAGATGGGCGGCGCGAACGCGTTCGTTTTCGGTGACATGGGGGGTGCCCACCTCCCACCAAGTATGGCCTTCGGTCGTCCAGCCCTCATAGGCATCGACCTTCATCACGATCACATAGGTCCGATCAGACGCTTTGGCGCGGGCGAAGGCGGCGCCCAAATCGGCCGCGTTATCGACGGTTTCGGTCACCGCCCCCATGGCTGCGGCATGGGCCTCAAAATCAACGCCAATTTGCGTGGTCGCCGTTGGTGTGTCGACAAACAGCGTGTTGAAGCTGGCATTGCCGGTATTCATCTGCAGCTTGTTAATGACGGCAAACCCGCCATTGTCAAGCAAGAGCACAATCAGCTTTTTATCCGTCAGAACAGAGGAATAGATGTCAGAGTTGAGCATCAGATAAGAGCCGTCGCCGCAAAAGGTGATGGTGTCCTGGTCCGGTTCCCGCTCCATCTGCGCGATGCGCGCGCCCCAGGCGCCGGCGATCTCATATCCCATGCAGGAAAAGCCAAACTCGACATCAACCGTGCCAATATCAAGTGTGCGCCAATTGGCCGTGACCTCGGCAGGCAGCCCCCCGGCGGCGGCAACCACCCGGTCGCGCGGATTGCACGCCGCGTTTACCACACCGATGGCCTGGGCATATGAACTAGGGCGGTTGTCCCCGTACGCCACGTTGTCGGCCACGTAGCTATCCCATTTCGCGCGCTCCGCGCGCGCGAACGCGACCCAGTCGCCCGGCGCGGCGTAGCCCGCCATGCCAGCGGTCAAGGCCGTCAATCCCAGCTTGGCATCGCCGACAACCGGCAAGGATCGGTGCTTGCCGGCATCATGCCGAGCCGCGTTCAGACCGATGATTTGGGCGTCTTTGGCAAAAGCCGTCCACGATCCGGTCGTGAAGTCCTGCAACCGGCAGCCCACCGAAAGGATGACATCAGCCCGCTCAGCCACGGCATTAGCGCTGTCGGACCCGGTCACCCCGATCGGCCCGATATTGAGGTCATGGCTTGCGACAAAATTGGCCCGACCTGCGATGGATTCAACCACCGGGATTTGGTGCGCCTCGGCAAAGGCGGTCAGCTCGGCCACGGCGCGCGAATACTGCACGCCGCCGCCGGCGATAATCATCGGCCGCGCAGCCGATTTCAGCGCTGAGACTGCATCGTGGACCTCGGCTGTATCAGGCGCAACCCGGCGGACGCGATGCAGCTTTTTTGCAAATATCTCAGCGGGATAATCATAAGCCCAGCCCTGCACATCTTGCGGCAGGCCCAAAAAGACCGGCCCGCAATCGGCCGGATCTAGCATCGTGGCCAGGGCTGCGGGCAGCGATTGGATGATCTGCGCAGGATGGGTGATCCGATCCCAATAGCGCGATACCGGTTTGAACGCGTCGTTCACGCCAAAGGTCGGATCGCCGAAATGTTCCAACTGTTGCAAGACCGGGTCGGGCAGACGGGTGATGAAGGTGTCGCCGCACAGCATCATCATCGGCAGGCGGTTTGCATGGGCCAAAGCCGCAGCCGTCAGCAGGTTGGCCGTGCCCGGACCCGCCGACGCGGTGCAAAACATGAACCGCTGTCGCAGCCAGGTCTTGGCATAGCCCGCGGCGGCAAACCCCATGCTCTGCTCGTTCTGCCCACGATAAAGCGGCAACGCCTGTTGGTTGTCATAGAGCGCCTCACCCAGACAGGTGGCGTTGCCATGCCCGAAAATGCCGAAGCCACCGCCACAGACTCGCCACTCCGTGCCATCAATTTCAATAAACTGATTGGCCAAATAGCGGATAATGGCCTGAGCCGTGGTTAGGCGCAGGGTATCCTGGCTCATCGTCTCCTCCCAGTGGCGGTGTTTCTAGCTTGTATGCCGCCGGTTAGAAAGGTAAGGCTTCCCTGCAACCGGTTGCAAGCTTTTTCTGGGAGGAGGGAAGCGGCATGACGGAGATCGGCATCGGCATCGTCGGCGGCGGCTATATGGGCAAGGCCCATAGCGTGGCGATGGCCGCTGTCGGGGCGGTGTTCGACACCGCGCTGCGCCCACGGCTAGAGATGATCTGTGCGACCAGCGCGGAAAGCGCCGAGCGCTACCGGAAGAGCTTTGGTTTTGCCCGCGCCACGGCCGATTGGCGCGCGCTGGTCGCAGACCCCAAGGTCGAGGCCGTAATCATCGCCACACCTCAGAAATTTCACCGCGAGATTGCGGAGGCCGCCTTTGCCCGCGGCCTGCCGGTTTTGTGCGAAAAGCCGATGGGTGCGTCGCGTGCGGACGCCGAAGCGATGGTGGCCGCCGCAAAAGGCCATGTGAACATGGTGGGGTATAACTACATCCGCACGCCCGCCTCGCAATTTGCGCGCCAATTGTTGGCCGATGGCGCCATCGGCACTCCGACCAGGTTTAGCGCCGAACATACCGAGGATTTTTATGCCGACCCAGAGGCGCCCGCGACCTGGCGCACCGAGGGGATGGCCAACGGCACAATGGGGGATCTCGCACCCCATATCATCAACGCGGCCTTGGCGCTGATGGGGCCGATCGACCGGGTCCTGGCCGAGGTTGAAACGGTGCATCACACGCGGCCAGGCGGCACGGTCACCAATGACGATCACGCCCAGATCATGTGCCGGTTTGGCACTGGCGTGATGGGCCATATCTATTCCTCGCGCGTGGCGACGGGCCGCAAGATGGGCTACGCGTATGAAATTCACGGCACCGATGGCGCGATCCGGTTCGACCAAGAAGATCAAAACGCGCTTTGGCTCTATCGCCGGACGGGCCCGGAAGCAACGCAAGGCTTTGCAAAGATCCTTGCCGGGCCCGCGCATCCAGACTACCAGCCGTTTTGCCTTGGGCCGGGCCATGGCACGGGCTACCAGGATCAGATCATCATCGAGGCCAAGGACTTCCTGACCGCCATCCATGAAGGCCGCGGCATCTGGCCGACCTTCGAAGACGGGTTGGCCGTCATCCGGGTGGTCGAGGCGGTCCTCAAATCATCGCAAAGTCAAAGTTGGCAAACCGTATCCTGAGCAAACGAAAGGGGCACCTGCAATGAGCATTCAAATCGGCAATGCGCCCTGTTCCTGGGGCGTGGAGTTTGCGGATGACCCGCGCAATCCAACCTGGCGCAATGTGCTGCAGGAATGTGCCGCAGCCGGGTATACCGGGATCGAGCTTGGGCCGGTAGGCTTCATGCCCGAAGACCCCGTTGAGCTGTCTGAGGCCTTGGCGGAGCACCAATTGGAGCTCATCGGCGGTGTAGTTTTTCGCCCGTTCCACGACCCTGACGCCTGGGACAAGGTGCTTGATGGCACCCTTCGGACCTGTGCCGCGTTGCAAGCCCATGGCGCCACGCATTTGGTTTTGATCGACAGCATCTCGCCCCGCCGGGCGCCGTCTGCGGGCCGCGCTGACGAGGCCGAACAGATGGAAAAGGCCGAATGGACCGCGTTCCGCGACCGCATTGCGGAAGCCGCCCGGATCGGTGTGGATCACGGGTTGACCGTTGGCATTCACGCCCATGCCGCCGGGTTCATGGATTACGAGCCCGAGCTTGAGCGCTTGCTGGCCGAGGTTGACGAAGCGCTGCTGAAAATCTGCTTTGACACCGGGCATCATTCCTATGCAGGTTTTGATCCGGTGGCGTTTATGCAGCGCCATATCGGGCGCATCAGCTACATGCATTTCAAGGATATAGACCCGCAGGTGAAGGCCGATGTTGTGGCCAACCGGACCGATTTCTACACGGCTTGCGGCCAGGGGATTTTCTGCAATCTCGGCCAGGGTGATGTGGAGTTTCCAGCCGTGCGGCAGGTGCTGCTCGATGCTGGTTTTGAGGGGTGGTGCACGGTTGAGCAGGATTGCGATCCAACCTTGCCGGGCACGCCTACGCGCGATGCGGTTGCCAACCGCGAATATCTGCAATCCATCGGTTTCTGAGAGGGCCCGCCATGGCACGATTGAATTGGGGCATGATCGGCGGCGGCGAAGGCAGCCAGATCGGCCCGGCCCACCGCCTGGGCGCCCAGGCCGATGGGAATTTCATCCTGGCGGCGGGCGCGCTTGATCATGATGCCGCACGCGGGCGGGCCTACGCCCAGCAGCTTGGCGTGGCGGCGGATCGTGCTTACGGCAACTGGTCGGAGATGCTGGAAGGTGAGGCCGCACGCGACGACCGGGTCGATCTGGTCACCGTTGCCACCCCCAATTCGACGCATTTTGAGATCACCAAAGCCTTCCTTGAGGCGGGCTTTAACGTGCTTTGCGAAAAGCCCATGACCATGAGTGTCGATGAGGGCGAAGAGATTGTGAAGATCGCGCGCGCCAGCGGCAAAATCTGCGCCGTGAATTACTGCTATTCGGCCTATCCGATGGTGCGCGAGATGCGCCAGATGGTCGCCAGCGGCCAAATCGGCAAGGTCCGGGTGGTCAACACGATGTTCAGCCATGGCCATCACGGCGATGCGGGTGATGCAGATAATCCCCGCGTCCGCTGGCGCTACGATCCGGCGATGGCGGGCCTTTCGGGCCAGTTCGCCGATTGCGGCATCCACGCGATGCATATGGCCAGCTTCATCACCGGCGACGAAGTCGCTGAGCTTTCGGCCGATTTCGTCTCGGCCATCGCGTCGCGCGAATTGGAAGACGACGCGATGGTGAATTTCCGCATGCAAGGCGGCACGGTCGGCAGGCTTTGGACCTCATCGGTTGCCATCGGGCGCCAGCACGGCTTTGAGATCCAGGTCTTCGGGGAAACCGGCGGGTTAAAATGGGCCGCCGAGCAGCCCAACCAAGTTTACTACACACCTCTCGGCCAGCGCACACAGATCATGGAAAAGGCCGAGGCCGGGCTGTCGGATGAGGCCGGGCGGCTCAGCCGCGTGGCCATCGCGCACCCGGAGGGCTTTCCGATGGCTGTGGCCAATATCTATCTCGACCTCGCCGCTGCGATCCGGGGGCAGGCCCATGGCGCCTTCCCGACCGCAGAAGATGGGCTGCGCTCAATCGCGGCGGTCGAGCAATCGGTGGCGTCAGCCAAGGCGCGCGGCGCCTGGATGGATGCCCGCCCACCGATGTTTCGCTGAGCCCGGCAGTCAAACCGCGCGCAGCGTGCCGCGTTCGACCAATTGGCATGACAAAAGCCGAGAGACTGGGCGAAGTGGCGCCGCCTCGAGCATCGCGCTGACCATGTTCATCGAAATCTCGACCACCTCGTCGATCGGCTGGCGGATCGTGGTCAGATCGATATTGCCCCACCGCGCCATTTCCATGTCGTTAAACCCGATGATGCCGACATCACCCGGCACATCCAGCCCGGCCGCCCGCAACGCCGACAGCGCCCCGATCGACAACACGTCGTCACCGCAGAAAAACGCCTCGGCGATTGGGCCCGCTGCGATCAGGCGCTGCATCTCGGCAAAGCCTGCATCAAAGGAATACTGGGCCGCAAACGATGTGCTGACTTCGATGCCAGGATAGGCCTTGAGCGCGTCGAGAAAGCCCAAAAGACGGTCTTGGGTCGAGGTTGCGCTTTTCGGCCCGGCCAGCATGGCCACGCGCCTGTAGCCACGGCCGACCAGCTCTTGCGCGGCCAAGCGGCCCGCAGCGATGTTGTCGATGCCAACCGTGTTGACCGGCGGATGCTCGGCATATCGGCCAAACGCATGTACGACCGGGATGCCCGCGGCCTGAAAGCCCTCGGGAAAGCTTGTCGGCAGCGTCGAGGAGGCCACGATAACCGCATCGACCGAATACTGGCCCAGCATCCGAACCGAACTTGCCGGGTCGGTCTCATCGGAGAGGTTCACAAGAAGCGGGCGCAGGCCGCGATCCTGCAGACCACGGGTAAAAAGATCGAAGACCTCCAGAAAGATCGGGTTGTGAAAATTGTTGCTGACAAGGCCAATGAGCTTGGTGCGCCCTGTTGTCAGCGATGAGGCGAGCGCATTGGGCTGATAGCCCAGAAGATCGGCAGCCTTTTCCACCTTGGCGCGCGTCTTGGCGCTGACCGAGGCGCCTTCAGTATAACACCTAGACACGGCCGAGCGCGACACACCCGCCAAAGCGGCCACCTCCCGTAGGGTGACAGCCACCTAGCCCTCCTCGCTCTCGGGCGCGTCGTATTTAGCCCAGTCAATTGTGTAGAACTGCCAGGCCGCCGCCCCGCCTAGCGCGCCAAACACCATGGCCCAGAACGGGGCGCCATTTGCCAATTCCCACAGCCCCCAGCCAAAGCAGACAATCAACGTCAACGCGCGCCGCCATAGCGGTCGGAAAAAGGGGGTGTCGAGATTGAACATCTGGCTACGCTGCCTCGATCTCCTGCTCGTCTTGGGTCTTGGCGCCAGTGATGTAGCTGACCACATCTTCGCCGTCGGTGTCTTCTTTGTGCAGATTGGCGACGATACGGCCCCGCCGGAAGACCACAATGCGATCCACTAAATCCATCACCTGCCGCATATTGTGACTGATCAGGATCAGGGGCTCGCCTTGCTCTTTCAGCGTGCGGATGATGTTCTCGACCTGCGCGGTTTCCTGCACGCCAAGGGCGGCCGTCGGCTCATCCATGATCGTTAGCTTGGAGTGGAAGGTCGCCGTTCGAGCGATGGCCACACATTGCCGCTGCCCGCCTGACATGTTGCGGATCGTATTGTTGATATTTGGAATTTTCACCGCTGTTTTCTGCAGACCTTCCATCGTCTGGGCCCGCATGGCTTTGTAATCGAGTCGCCGGAACGGGCCCAGCCAGTTCCATTTTGTGATCTCGCGCCCGAGAAAAAGATTGTCCGGCACGTCGAGGTCATCGGCCAGCGCCAGGGTTTGGAAAACCGTCTCAATCCCGGCTGTGCGGGCCTGAAGCGGCCCCTCGAAATTCACCGCCTCACCATCGAACCAGACCGTGCCCGAGGTGCGCTGCTCCACCGCCGTGATCTGGCGCACGAAGGTGGATTTGCCCGCCCCGTTATCGCCCATGATAGCGACATGCTCGCCCCGGCGAATTTGGAAATTCGCGTCGTTGAGGGCGTGCACACCACCGTAATGTTTGGTCAGGCCTTCGGTTTTCAGAATAACATCGCCAAACTGATCCATGGGCTTAACTCCGAGTTGCGCGCGTCTGGCGCCATTGATCAAGAACAACCGCACCGACAATGATGCCGCCTTTGACGATTTCCTGATAGTAGGCATCGAGCCTGAGATAGGTGAAGCCTGAGATGATGATCCCGAAGATCATCGCACCCAGAACGGTGCCCAGGATCGACCCGCGCCCGCCCGACAGGCTGACCCCGCCGATCACCGCCATGGCGATGGCGTCGAGCTCGTAGATGAGGCCCATGCCCGATTGCGCCGTCAGGTTCTTTGATGTCAGCAGCACGGCGGCAAAACCCGCCAGCATGCCGGCAATGGCGTAGACCATGACCTTTTGGCGGCCGACATTGATGCCCGACATGCGCGCCGCGGCCTCGTTTGAGCCGATGGCATAGGTGTGTTTGCCGTAAACCGTGTGCCGCATGATGAAATGGAAGACGATGGCCAGCAGGATGAAGAAAACGGCCGGGTTCTGGCCGTTAAAGAGCTGCTGCATCGTCCAGGTCTCAGAAAAGAGCCCGAAGGTGAGACTGTCGACCAGGTTGCCGTTGGCCAGCGAGGCATAGGCCTCGGTCGGGAAAGAGACCGGGTTGCCCTCGGACCACCAGTTTGCGACGCCGCGCGCCGACACCATCATACCAAGCGTGGCGATGAATGGCGGGATGCCGGTATAGGCGACAAACAAGCCGTTCACGAGACCCGCCGCCAAGCCGCATAAGAGCCCGACAAATATCGGGACGATAATTGGCAGGTCTTGCGCCCATGGCCCGAAGATGGCCCGTGGGTTTGCCAAACCGTTGACCTCGGCGACTTGCGCGAAACTCATCGCGATCATCGCGGTCATCCCCACGACCGAGCCCGAAGAGAGATCAATGCCGCCGGTGATGATTACTTGGGTGACGCCAAGCGCGATGATCCCGATGATCGAGACCTGCAAGATGATGATCTTGATACGCGCCATATTCAGCACGGTGCCGTCGCGGTTGGTGTTGAAATCAAACAGCATGCTCTGGCCAACGCGGAACTGGCCAATAAGCTCGAAAAGACCGATCAACAGCAAAAGCGCGATGAAAACGTTGGCCTCGTTCGGCCAGTTCCGCTTTTTCTGATCGTAGGTGAGATTGCCAGTACCGTGGGCCGAGGAATCCATGGTGCCATCCTGTGGTCGGGACGTGCGCGCGGCGCGGGCCATGCGCGGGGTCGGTATCGTGAAAGGGAGCGGTTGCCAGGCGAGATGCTCGGCAACCGCCGCTATCTGCGCCGATCAGTTGGCGTCGGTGAAGTCGCTCATATTGCCGGGTGTGACCAGCTGGAACGGGATGTAGACGCGCTGCGTCACATCCTCACCGGCGGCCAGCGACAATGCTGCATCGACAGAGCCTGCGCCCTGGCCAAACGCGTCCTGGAACACTGTCACGTCGAGATTGCCTTCAGCCATCGACACCAGCGCGTCTTGCGTCGCGTCAACGCCTGTCACCACAACATCATCCATATCGATGCCAGCGGCCAACATGGCTTGAATGGCGCCAATGGCCATCTCGTCATTATTGGCGAAGACAACATGGAACTCCTCACCGGCCGACAGCCAGTTGGTCATCATGTCTTGGGCTTCGTCGCGCGACCAGTTTGCGGTCTGCTCATCGATCAGCTCGATGAAATCGCACATCGCAATGCCGAGGATGTCGCGCACGTCCTGGCTGCGGGCAATCGCGGCCTGGTTCGACAGCTGACCCATCAGCATGTAGCCGCGTGCGCCATTGGCCAAACCGGCAGCGCGCAGAAGCTGGCAGGCCTCAAACGCGGCCAGTGTGCCCGACTCGATCTCATTGGACGCAACAAAGGCCTGGTTGTCCGGCAGCGTTGCAACATTGTCGGGCTCACGGTTGACGTAAACCAGCGGCACGCCCGCGCTTTCCGCCGCCGCCGTCATCGCATCGGCGGCCGAGGTGTCGACAATGTTGACGACGATCGCATCGACGCCCGAGGCGACGAAGTTGTTGATCTGGTCAAGCTGGCGGGCAACGTCGTCGCGCGCATCTTCAACCAGCAGCTCCACGCCATCAAGCGTTGCGGCATGTTCGACCATACCATTGCGCATCACGGTCAAGAAGTTGTCGTCGAACCGCGCGATCGACACACCGATTGTTTGCGCCATGGCAGTGCCCGCCATCAGGGCCGTAACCCCCGCTGCAACAAGAATTTTTTTCATCATTTCCTCCCAAAAAGCGCGCCCGGAACGCGCGATCTTTTGCCCGGGACCAGCGTCCGGCCTGTTTCAAGCCACCGGCACTGGTATCTCCTCCTGCAGTGCGCCGCGCAGTGCTGCCAAGCAGCGCGCCATAGGTTCCTTGGGCGCCGTCAGGCGCTGTATGCTGGGGCTGAACGCCTCGATTGAAATCGGCCCGGCAAAGCCCGCCCGGGCCAGGTTGCGAACCTGCGCCAGCGTGCCCAACCGGTCGGCCCGGCCGACCAGTACCCGGTCGGCATCAGCCATCTTGTCAGCGGAAACATCCCGCTCCACGCCCGAGACGTGCGCCAACGACGTCTCAGCGGCGAAGTATTGCGTCTCGCCCGCGAGGTAATGGTGAAACGTGTCGTGGATCAGCGCAAAAACCCGCCCGCCACCGGCTGCCTCGATCGCTGCCAATGTGTCCTCTTTGCGCCGCAAGCTGCTGGTGGCAAAACCAACTGGCTCAACAAAACCGCGCAGCCCGGCATCTTCCAATATCGGCCCCAGCCGTTCTAGCGCAGCGCTGGTCTGCGACAGCGGCACCGGCCCATCGCCAACCTTGGGGATCAGGGCGACACCTTCCGCCCCGGCGCGCCGGGCTGTATCGATCAGCGCCGCCGCATCTGTGAGGCCTTTTTCATCAAGATCGTTGAAGCGCCCGATCTGGGCCAGTGCAACCAGGCGCATGTCCTGTTCGGAAAGCACTGATCTCACGTGCTCCGGCGCGTCGCCGCCAAAAAGGGCGCCCTGCAGATCGTTGCGAAGCTCAACGCCCACGCAGCCAAGCTCGCGGGCAATCGAGACCAAGCCCGCCCAATCCATGCCCGGCAAAGACACGTGATTCAGGCCGAATTCCTGCACGGTTATGGTGCCTCCTCCACGATGCAACCACACTCCTCCTAGCGACCATTGTAGAGCCAAATTTCATTTTTGCAATCGGTTGCATGAATCGCGAAGATCTGGACCTGCAAGCCTTGCGCCACGCACCAACCCGGCACGACACACGCCGTTTGGCCGGTGGGCCGCTACATTCTGATCGATATCGACGCGCATCACAGTTAGGCTTCTTGGGATGAGTCATGTTTTTCCCCGGCATTGCCATGAAACGCTGCCCCAGGCCGTCTCCGGCGACGGCTGCTATGTGATCGATTCATCCGGTCGGCGTTATTTTGACGCCTCAGGCGGCGCGGCGGTGTCATGTCTGGGCCATTCCAACGCGCGCGTCGCCCAGGCGATCAAAGATCAAGTCGACGCGCTGGCCTTCGCTTATTCCGGCTTTTTCACATCCCAACCGGCCGAGGCCTTGGCCGATTTGCTTGCCGCCCATGCGCCCGGCGATCTGACAAGGGTTTTGTTTGTAAGCGGCGGGTCTGAGGCGGTGGAGGCTGCGATTAAGCTCGCGCGGCAATATCATCTGGAAAACGGCGCGCCGGAGCGGCACCGCCTTATCGCGCGGCGGCAGAGCTATCATGGCAACACGCTCGGTGCCCTGGCCGCAGGCGGCAACGCGGCCCGGCGAAGGCAATTTGCGCCCCTTCTGATCGAGGTCAGCCATATTGCGCCTTGCTATGAGTATGTCGAACGGGCCGAGGACGAGACCGCAAAGGCTTATGCCGCGCGCAGCGCGGCCGAGTTGGAGACAGAGATTCTGCGGCTCGGGCCGGAAACGGTCATGGCCTTCATCGCAGAGCCAGTCGTTGGCGCGACACTGGGCGCAGTACCCGCTATTGGGGACTATTTCATGCGCATCCGAGATATCTGCGACCGTTACGGCGTGCTGTTGATTTTGGACGAAGTGATGTGCGGCATGGGACGTACCGGGCATTTGTTCGCCTGTGAGGCCGACGGCATCGCGCCGGATATCCTGTGCATTGCAAAAGGCTTGGGCGCGGGCTACCAGCCGATTGGTGCCATGCTTTGCACCGGCGAGATCTATGACCGGATCGCCGAAGGCAGCGGCTTTTTTCAACACGGGCATACCTATCTTGGCCACCCCGTTGCGACCGCGGCCGGGC
>JBCCXT010000059.1:0-23503 GCA_039191215.1 Pseudomonadota bacterium | reverse complement strand
TTCGTGCATTGCGCGCCGTCCCACGGGATGGAGGAGTATGAGCTCTACCGCGATCTCGGCATGCTCGATCAGGTCATCACCTATAACGTCATGGATGACGGGAAATTTCGCGATGATCTCCCTTTCTTTGGCGGGAAATACATCCTCAGCCGCAGAGGTGGCGAGGGTACGGCCAATAAGGCAGTGATCGATAAGCTCGCCGAGGTCGGGGGGCTCCTTGCACGCGGCAAGATCAAGCATCCCTACCCACATTCCTGGCGCTCCAAGGCGCCGGTGATTTACCGCAACACGCCGCAATGGTTTGCCGCCATCGACCGGCCCGTTGGCGATGGGCAAGACACCTGCGGCACCACAATCCGGGAACGGGCGCTGACAGAGATCGACAACGTGAACTGGACGCCTGCATCCGGGCGCAACCGGCTGCATTCCATGATGGAGGCGCGGCCCGATTGGGTTCTGTCACGCCAACGCGCTTGGGGCGTGCCGCTGACATGCTTCACCAAGAAGGGGGCGCTACCCACTGATCCGGACTTCCTGCTGAAAAATGATGCCGTGAATGCCCGCGTCTTGGAAGCGTTTGAGGCGGAAGGGGCCGATGCCTGGTATCAGCCCGGTGCGAAGGAGCGCTTCCTCGGCAATGATGCAAACCCCGAGGATTACGACCAGGTCTTTGATATCTTGGATGTTTGGTTCGATAGCGGGTCGACGCACGCCTTTGTCTTGCGCGACCGCGAAGACGGCACCGAGGATGGCGTCGCGGACGTGTATATGGAAGGCACCGACCAGCACCGCGGCTGGTTCCATTCCTCGCTTCTGCAATCGGTCGGCACGACCGGCCGGGCGCCCTATCGAAACGTCATCACCCACGGCATGACCCTGGACGAAAAGGGTCTGAAGATGTCGAAATCGATCGGTAATACGATCGGGCCGCAGGAAGTGATCGACCAATATGGCGCCGATATTCTGCGCCTTTGGGTGGCGCAGACGGATTACACGTCCGACCAGCGCATCGGGCCCGAGATCCTAAAAGGCGTGGCCGACAGCTACCGCCGCTTGCGCAATACGATGCGGTTCATGTTGGGCTCCTTGGCCGACTTCAATGACGCCGATCGGGTCGATCCCGCGGAGATGCCGGAGCTTGAACGATGGGTTCTGCACCGGCTGACCGAATTGGATGCGCAGGTTCGCGCCGGGTATCGCGCCTTCGACTTTCAGGGTGTCTTCCAGGCGATTTTCACGTTCGCAACCACGGATCTGTCGGCGTTCTATTTCGATATCCGCAAAGACGCGCTTTATTGTGACGGCGATACATTGCGCCGTCGCGCGGCCCGTACAGTTCTCGATATTCTCTTTCACCGGTTAACCACCTGGCTTGCGCCGATCCTGGTCTTTACGACCGAGGAAGTATGGCTTGAGCGCTACCCCGGCGAGGAGAGTTCGGTGCATTTGCAGGACATCCCGGAGACCTCGGCCGACTGGCGCGATGAGGAACTGGCGGCGAAATGGGCCGTCCTTCGCCGCGTACGCCGGGTTGTGACGGCAGCGTTGGAGATCGCGCGGCGCGATAAGGTCATCGGCGCGAGCCTGGAGGCGGCACCTGTTGTGCATGTCGAAGATGCTAAAGTCCTGGCGGCGCTGAAAACTGTTTCATTCGAAGATGTTGCGATCACTTCGGCGATCACTTTAACCGGTGATCCAACACCGCCGGAAGCCTTCCGCCTGCCCGACGTCCAAGACGTCGGCGTGGTATTCGAGATGGCGCAAGGCCAGAAATGTGAGCGCTGCTGGAAGATCTTGCCTGATGTGGGCATGCATCAGCATGCGGCCGTCTGTGCACGCTGTGACACGGCGCTGAACTAACAGGTGGCGCAGCCCAAATCAGCTTGGGCTGCGCCGTTTGCAGTGATTGATCAGGCAGCGACCTCTTCCGCCTCATCCCCGCTTTCAAGCTGGGTCATCAGTATTTCCTGGGCGTCTTGGTAAAGCGACTGGCTCATGCTCATGAGCTTGTCGATGCTGACCTCCAGGCCGCGATCTTCGAGCAGCTCTTCAAAGACATTCTCGATAAGCGAGATCACTTCGGGCTCATCGGTTTCCGCGCTTTCCGGGATAGCCTCGGCCGGCGTTATCGGCGCAACCTCGACCGTATCTGTTGCCTCTTGCGCCACTTCAACTGGCGCCGCAGTTTCGGCGATCTCTTCTGTCACGCTCTCTGCAATCGCCGCCGCATCCGCCTCAGCCTGTGCCTGCTGTTCAGCCGCTGCCTGCTGGGCAGAAACTTCGGCGGCCAACTCGCCGTCGCTCAAGCTGCCATTGCCGTCGCTGTCGAGCCGGTCGAATTCTGCCACTGCGCGGGTTTCGGCGCGCATGTCCAGCTCTGCCTGCAATTCGGAGATCGACAGGCGGCCATCGCCATCGCTGTCCAGCCGCGCCATCTCAGCGATCTTTGTCTCGCGCAGGCGGGCGGCCTCTTCGGCGGCTTCTATCGCCGCCATTTCAGCGGCCAGTTCGCCATCGCTGAGCATACCGTCGCCGTCGCTATCGATACGGTCAAACTCGGCCACCTGCTGGCTTTGCGCATTTTGCATTTGCATCCAAGCTGCCATCGCATTCATGCGCGCGGGCCCCATCCTGGCATACGTGCCCTCAGCCCGCGCAGCCATGGCATTGCCAAGCTCATCACGCGTCAAAAGGCCGTCATCATTGGCGTCGATCAAGGTGAAATTGCGTGCAAGGCGGCCGCGATCTCCGGCCTCGGCAATCGAAATATCGCCGGAGCCATCTTTGTCGAATCGGTTCATCGCACGGTTTTGCATCGTCTCGATGCTGCGACCGGCAAATTGTCCGGTCATGGTGTTTTCCATCATCTCAAAGGTCCCTTCTGAGCCATGTGGTGGAATGGCGTCTGATAGGTCGTGCAGGGCTAACACTTTCCTGCCGACGCGGTGCTGAATGCTTGAAATCCGATATAGCTTCGCATCAATTTTTTTACGCTTGGCTTGCCTTGGGGAACCGATCTGTTTGACCTAGGTGAACGATGGTGAATGCGAAAAGAGGAGCTGCCCAATGACCGAGACTTACACGCCGCCCAGGGTTTGGACGTGGGACGCGGAAAACGGCGGCGAGTGGGCAAAGCTCAACCGACCCACAGCAGGCGCCACACATGACCAAGTACTGCCCGTCGGAGAGCACCCCTATCAGCTATACTCACTGGCCACACCCAATGGGGTGAAGGTCACGATACTCTTTGAGGAACTTTTGGCCGCGGGCCATGCTGCCGAATACGATGCATGGCTGATTAAGATCGGCGATGGCGATCAGTTCGGGTCAGGATTTGTCGAGGCCAATCCAAACTCCAAGATTCCGGCCTTGTGGGATCGATCGGGCGCGGCACCCGTGCGGGTCTTCGAATCTGCAGCTATCATGTTGCATCTGGCCGAAAAGTTCGGGGCTTTTTTGGGACGCCCCGATGAGCGGCCAGAGATGCTGAGCTGGCTCTTTTGGCAGATGGGTTCGGCGCCATATTTAGGCGGTGGCTTTGGCCATTTCTACCGATATGCGCCGGAGAAATTCGAATACCCGATCAACCGCTACACGATGGAGACCAAACGCCAGCTTGATGTGCTCAATCAGCGGCTTGACGGGCGCGATTGGATCGCAACCGACAGTTATTCGATTGCCGATATGGCGATCTGGCCGTGGTATGGGCAATGCGCGCTCGGGCGCAGCTATGATGCCGGTGAGTTCCTGGATGTCGGCGTCTATAAAAATGTGATCGCCTGGGCCAAGCGGATCGATGCGCGGCCGGAGACGCAGCGAGGGCGTATGGTCAATCGCGCCTTCGGCGAACCTGAAATGCAGCTCCATGAGCGCCATGCCGCCAGCGATTTTGAGACCCGTACGCAGGACAAGCTTGCACCCAACTGATGCAGAGATCGCCGCGGCGCTGATGGCGCTTGCCCGGGTGCGGGGGTCAAAGACGTTTTGTCCGTCTGAGGCTGCGCGTCGGCTCGCCGATGATTGGCGGCCGCTTATGCCCGAAATAAGGCGGGTTGCCGCGTCACTGCCGCTGCGTGCCACGCAGAAGGGCGTGCCGGTCGATCCGCTTATTGCGCGCGGGCCCATTCGCTTGGCGCTGCGGCTTTAAGCGCGGGAACCCCCCGCGGGGACGGCCATGCCGGTTGACAGGGCGTGCCTGCCGCGCGCACCATTTTGCCGATGGCGTGGAAACCCTCAGGATATCAGAGCCTTTCGCCTTATCTCCTAGTCGAAGATGTCGAGGCGACTTTGGCGTTTTGTGAGGCGGTTTTTGCGGCCGAGCGCCTCCGGTTAGAGCCGGGTGGCGCAGGCGGGATGCATGCTGAGATGCGCATCGACGACACCATTGTGATGATCGGCGGCCCGGTCGCGCCAGGAAATGCGATGCTGCATCTTTATTGCGCGGACCCTGATGCGGTGATGGCCCGAGCTCTCGCCCAGGAAGCGCGCCAGTTGGAGGCAGTCGGTGACCGCAAGGACGGCAGCCGCAGGGGCGGGTTTTTGGCGCCAGACGGCACGCAATGGTTCGTGGCCTGCTTACGATGAGGGCCGGGCTCGACACCCCGATCGGGTCTTTTTGGGTCGAGGCCGAAGACGATGCGGTCATCGCTTGCGGTTGGGGCCATGCGCCGGGTGCAGCAGGTCACCCGGTTTTGGAACAAGCATTGGCCGAAATTGACGGCTACTTCACCGGTCAGCGGGCAGAGTTTGATGTGCCTGTCCGCATTTCCGCGGAAGGTGTGCAGGGGCGTGTGATGCATGCGATGCGCGCTATCGCCTTCGGCGAGACCCTAACCTACGGCGAGATTGCCGCGTCTGTCGGCGCCTCGGCGCAGGCCGTCGGTCAGGCCTGTGGTGCTAACCCGATCCCGATCTTGGTCCCATGCCACCGCGTCCTTGGGGCACACGGTCTTGGCGGGTTTTCTGCGCCAGGTGGTATAGAGACCAAAGTGGCATTGCTCAAGCATGAAGGCGCTGCAAGCTTGCTGATATAAAAGGAACATTTAGGCGGGCATCTTGGCAGTTTCAGGCTCGCCTATAGAACTTTTCAGACCGCCTGATCCCATGTGATGCGGGCATCGCCCGCGGTCATCTCGCCACCGGCGCGGTCAAATCGCAGATAGGCGATGGCCTGGTTGCCAGCCTGCGTGAAAAGCATGCCAACCGGGCGCTCGCCAGCCAAAATCGGTGTGCCGATATCAGCCTGGCCGTTGATTGCAACCGTTACATAGCCTTTGCGCAGCGTGGTCTTGTGCTTCATCCGCGCGGTCACTTCCTGGCCAACATAACAACCCTTGCGATGGTCAACCCCGCCCAGACGGTCAAATCCTGCCTCAAGGATGTAGGTTTCGTTGGACAGCAGCTCGACCCCGGATTCGGGGATGCAATGGGCAACTCGGATCGCATCCCAATCGATGCTTGGTGGCCCGCCTGTCGCGCCATAGGCTCGCCATCCAAGCGCGTCATGGCGCGGATCGGCAAAGGCGCCTTCGGGTGCTGGGCCCAAGCCGCGCGTGACTACCAGATCCGTTGGCTCAATCGTGACATCCGCGCGCAGGCGATACATGGCCAGCCGCTGAATCAGGCCTGTTGAGAAGAGCTCGATGACGTCGATTAGGAAGTGATCCTCGGCAGCGATCAGAAAGAAATCGGCAAGGAACTTTCCTTGTGGGCTAAGAAGTGACGAATAGACCATTGAACCGGCTTCGGGATCACGCGTGACCAGCCCGGTCAGGAATCTTTCCCGATCGGTGCCCGAGATGCGCAAGACGGTACGGTCGGGGGCGGTTTCTGCGGTCATATGCGTTCTCCTTTGCCTGACATATAGGCAGTCTCTGGCGCCGAGCCCAAGGGCCAAGCTTGCAGCGATTGACCCGGGCCCGCGACCGTCCTAGGGGGAGGGGTCACTTCCCTTTCGGAGCGCGCGCGATGAGCCTAGCCAATGGCCGCCATTACCTTGCCATTCCCGGCCCATCTGTCATGCCCGACCGCGTGCTTCAGGCGATGCATCGCCCGGCGCCCAACATCTATTACGGCGAGATCGTCGATATGACAGCCTCGATCGCTACTGATTTGAAGCGCGTTGCGCGCACGCAGGGCGAAGTGGCGATGTATATCGCCAACGGTCATGGCGTTTGGGAGGCCGCGTTGGCAAACGTGTTGAGCCGCGGCGACGGGGTCTTGTCGCTATGCACGGGCCGTTTTGGCCATGGTTGGGCCGATATTGCCGCCGCATTAGGTGCGGACGTGTCGCGGATCGATTTTGGCGAGGCCGCAGCCGTCGATCCGTCCCGCGTTTCAGAGGCGCTGCGCGCCGATACCGCCCATCAGATCCACGCTGTGACATTGGTCCAGGTGGATACAGCGACAAGCGTGAAGAACGATATTGCAGCCGTTCGTGCCGCACTTGATGATGCCGGCCACCCGGCTCTTTTGATGGTCGATTGCATAGCGTGCCTTGGGTGCGACGCGCTGGAAATGGATGATTGGGGCGTCGATGTGATGGTCACCGGCAGCCAGAAGGGGCTTATGACGCCGCCCGGCATGGGCTTCGTGTTCTATTCACATCGCGCAGATGAGGCCCGCGCCCGCGCAGATGCGGTCTCGCCATATTGGGATTGGCGGCCCCGGACGAACCCCGATCTCTTCTATCAGTATTTCTTTGGCACGGCGCCGACGCACCATCTTTATGGCTTGCGGACAGCGCTTGATATGATCCTCGAGGAAGGGGTGGAGCCGGTATGGCGGCGCCACGCTCAGTTGGCCGAGGCCGTCTGGGCGGCGATGGAGACATGGGGGCATGGCGGTGACATTCGGCCCAACATCGCCGATCGGGCGGATCGGAGCAATGCGGTCACCACGGTGCATATGGCCGGCGGTCACGGAGCCCGGCTGCGGGCATGGTTGCCTGATGCGGTGGGTGTGACGCTTGGCATTCCTTTGGGAGAGGGGCTGGGCGATGTACCGGCCGACGATCTGTTTCGTATCGGTCATATGGGCCACGTGAACGGTCAGATGATCATGGGGGTTTTGGGCGCGGTGCAGGCCGGTATGGCGGCACTTCAAATCCCCCATGGCAAGGGGGGGCTCGACGCTGCGGCCGAGGTGATCGGGCAGGCCGCCTAGAGCTGGCAAGCGACGCGCCTCCTCACGGAGCCTTGCGGCCCCATCGTCGGCGCGGCCGATCCGGCTCGGATCGGTCGGAGCGCGTTGCCGCGGGCGCGCTGTCATTTGCGGGTTGGCGCGCTTTGGCGCCGCGACACTGTTTCGATCAGCCTAACTTTTGAAGTGCTTTTGGCAAAGCGGTCGCCAAGTGCTTTAAGTCGAAGTCGGTCCCGCTGGACACCCGGATGCAGCGATCTTGCGGCGCGACAAAGGGCATGCGGGTAAAGATCCCTAGCGCGGCCAGTTCTTCGACCAGGCTGCGCGCGTAAGCTCCATCAGCGCCACAGTCGATTGCCACAAAGTTGGTGGCAGATGGAAGCGGGGCGAGCCCGTTCGCTCTGGCAATCTGAGCGATCTTTTCGCGCGAAGCTGCGATGCGGGCGATGGTGGCGGCGAGGTACGCTTGATCCGTCAACGCAGCCAATGCGGCCGCTTGTGACACTCGCCCCAGGCCGAAATGGTTCCTGATCCGATGAAAAGCAGCGATCACATCGGGATGTCCGATCGCGTAACCGACCCGCATACCGGCAATGCCGTAGGCCTTGGAGAACGTGCGCATCCGGATCACCCGCCGCTCCTCCGGATCAAGCGGCGGTAATGTCCCCAATGGCGCGGTATCGCCATAGGCCTCATCGAGGACGAGCAATGCCTGTGATGGCACTGCGTCGATCAAGCGCTGGATCGCCGCAGCGTCGTGCCAGGAGCCCATTGGATTGTCCGGGTTGGCCATGTAGATGAGCTTCGCGCCGGTCTCTGCCGCTTTGGCCAAAAGTGCTGCGCCGTCTTCGTGATCGCCCAGATAAGGCACTTTGTGAAGTGCGCCGCCAAAACCCGCGACATGGTAGTTGAACGTCGGATAGGCGCCGTCAGAGGTCACGACCGCATCGCCCGGTGCAACAAAGGCGCGCACGAGATATCCCAGCAATCCGTCAATGCCTTCCCCTGCGATGATCGCTTCGATCGGCACGCCATGATGTCTGGCAAGGGCCGCTCGAAGATCATGCGCCTCGGGGTCCCCGTACTTCCAAGCATCAGGCGCGGTCCTTGCAATGGCGTCACGAACCGCCGGCGACGGACCAAAGACACTTTCATTGGCACCCAAGCGGGCGGTGAACACGCGATCACGCGCGCGTTCCTGCGTTTCAGGCCCGACAAATGGGACGGTTGCCGGCAGGGCACCGACAAGGGCGGTTAGGCGTGGGTCGGTTTGGGTCATGGCCGTAACTTTAGGCGCTCATGCGGTCTGATCCAAGGCAGCCGGGCTTGCATCAATGCCGTGCAACACCCACTTCTTCGCGCATGAAAGACGTCAAACTCACACGCCGACATTTCCTGGCACCACTGCCGCCGGGGCGGCCCTGCCGCGATTTGTGATGCGCCAACGCCCGATCCTCCAGCTGATCTACGACAAATCCCGCGGCATGATGCGCGCGATCGACCGAATGGTTGCTTAGTCCACCGGTCAGCCAACAGGCCCAGCCGATCCGGTTTCCGGATCGGACGCGCCGACGATGGGGCCGCAAGGCTCCTTGAGGAGGCGCGTTGCGGCTCAATCGAGGTCGGATAAGCGTGCGAGCGCGGATTTGATCTTTGCTTCTTCGGCTTCGCGGGCGGCCAGGTTGGACTTGGTCTCCTCGACAACCTCTTCAGGCGCACTTTCGGCGAATTTTGCATTGCCCAGCCGTCCCTTGAGCGCTGCCAATTCCTTGGCAAGCTTGCCAAGCGACCGCTTCAGCCGCGCTTGCTCCGCTCCGACATCGATTAGGTCCGCAAGCGGCAGGCCAAACTCGCCGCCCTGGATGGCCAAGGCAGCACATCCCTTTGGCATTGCCGCCACCTCACTTAAGCCCTCCACCCGCGCCAGGCGCAAGATGATCGCAGCATTGCGATCCCAAGCGCCCGCGGCTTGTGCATCAAGCCCAGTATGAAAGAGGCCAACCTTGGCGCCTGCAGGTACGCCCATCTGCGCCCGTACCGAGCGAACCTCTTCGATCGCGGCGATCACCCAATTTAGCTCCCGATCGGCCACTTGATCGATCAGTTCTGCGCCATAATCGGGCCAGTCCGTCAGTGCCAGCATCACATCGCGATGGGCGATCTGACCCCAAAGCGCCTCGGTGACGAAAGGCATTACCGGGTGCAGCAGGATGAGGCACTGATCGATGACCCAGGCCAGCGTTGCGCGCGTCTCCGCAACAATCTCCGCGTCAGGGGAGGCAAAAAGCGGTTTGGCAAATTCCAGATACCAATCGCAAACCTTGTGCCATGTGAGAGCATAAAGCCCGCTTGCCGCATCATTAAAACGGTAAGCTGCCAGGCTTTCGTCATGAGCCACTTTTGCCCGCGCAATTTCTCCGACAATCCATCGGTTCACCCGATGGCTCACTGTTGCAGGATCAAAATCAGCCACCGGCCTGGCCTCGTTCATCTCGGCAAACCGGGCGGCATTCCAAATCTTGGTGCCAAAATTGCGGTAGCCCGCGATGCGATCCTTGGAGAGCTTCAGCACCCCGCCGAGCGCCGCCATCGAGGCGTTGGTGAAGCGCAGCGCGTCGGCGCCGAATTCGTCAACGATGTCGAGCGGGTCGATGACATTGCCCGTGGTCTTCGACATCTTCTTGCCCTTCTCGTCGCGGACAAGCTGGTGGAGATAGACCGTGTGGAAGGGTTCGCGGTTGAGGATCGCCTCCGACATCATCATCATGCGCGCGACCCAGAAAAAGAGGATGTCCTGGCCGGTGATCAGGACATCGGTGGGGAAGAAACGCGCCATCTCATCGGTGTCCTCGGGCCAGCCGAGCGTGCCGAACGGCCAGAGGCCGGAGGAGAACCAGGTGTCGAGGACGTCGGGATCGCGCGCCAACGTAATTTCCATCAGCTCACGATCCCGATCGAGACGGCAATCTGTTTTCTCACCCGGTGTCTCATCCACAAGGAAGGCCAGATGCCAGATCGACAGACGTTCTCTGTAGTATTCGCCCGCCAATGCGCGCGCTTCCTCGTATGTCGGCGCGCAGAAAGCTCTCAGCTTAGTCGCATCGGGCAATTCCATCACGCTCAGAAAATCCTCCAACCGGGTATTGGCGGCTGGAATTTCCGGCCCGTACCACACGGGTATCTGATGGCCCCACCAGAGCTGGCGTGAGATCGTCCAGGGTTCGATGTTTTCGAGCCAATGGTAAAATACCTTCTCCCCGCTCTCGGGGATGATGTTCACGCGGCCTGAACGGACGCTTTCTAGGGCGGGTGCAGCGACTTTTTCGGCATCGACGAACCATTGGTCGGTCAGCATGGGCTCCACCACGACCTTGGAACGGTCGCCGAAGGGCTGCATGATCGGTTTAGCCTCAACAAGGGGGACTTCTACGACCTCGCCGTCCGGCTCCTGCTTGCCGCCCAGGCGCGGATCATCGCTTGTGGTCATGACGGCGAGACCTTCGCCAGTGATCTCTTCGACAACTTTCTTCCGCGCCTCGAAGCGGTCGAGCCCGCGCAAATGATCTGGGACCAGGTTGAGCGTATC
Source organism: Pseudomonadota bacterium (assembly GCA_039191215.1). Lineage (GTDB taxonomy): Bacteria > Pseudomonadota > Alphaproteobacteria > Rhodobacterales > Rhodobacteraceae > HKCCE3408. The sequence continues at coordinate 12,777 of JBCCXT010000059.1, read as the reverse complement.
GACTTCTGCTTCAGTGAATTCGGACCCTTCGGCGATGGCCTGCGCGCGGGAGGCGGCGTCGGCATAGGCGGCACCATCGTCGCGCATATGGCCTTTGGTATCCATCAGACGGTACATCGGGATGCCGCCACGCTGCGCGACTTGATAGTCATTGAAATCATGCGCGCCGGTGATTTTCACGGCACCTGAACCGAAATCCGGGTCCGGGTAATCGTCCGTGATGATCGGGATCAACCGGCGGTGTTCCTTGGGGCCTACCGGGATCTCACAAAGTTTGCCCACGATGGGCGCATAGCGTTCGTCTGATGGATTAACGGCCACGGCGCCGTCGCCCAGCATGGTCTCGGGCCGAGTCGTGGCAATGGAGATGTAGTCGCGTTCTTCTTCTAGGACGATGTTGCCATTTTCATCCCTCTCCACATATTTATACGCCGACCCGCCGGCCAAAGGGTACTTAAAATGCCACATATGGCCCGCGACCTCGACATTCTCGACCTCCAGATCGGAGATCGCGGTTTCGAAATGTGGATCCCAGTTCACCAGCCGTTTGCCGCGATAGATTAGGCCCTGATTGTACATCTCGACGAAGACCTTGATGACCGCGTCGTGGAAGTTGCCTTCATTGCCGTCTGGTGCCCCTGGCGCGCCGGACATGGTGAAGGCATTGCGCGACCAGTCGCAACTGGAGCCTAGGCGCTTCATCTGTTCGATGATGGTGCCGCCTTTTTCAGTCTTCCAGTCCCAGACATGGCCAAGGAACTCTTCCCGGCTCATATCCTTGCGGCCGCGATTGCCCATCGCGGCCAGGCGTTTTTCGACCTGAAGCTGTGTGGCGATACCGGCGTGATCCTGGCCCGGCTGCCAGAGTGTGTCGAAGCCGCGCATCCGGTGCCAACGCACGAGAATGTCCATGAGCGTATGATTGAACGCGTGGCCCACATGCAGCGCGCCTGTCACATTGGGCGGCGGTAGCATAATTGTGAAACTGTCAGCGCCTGGCTTCGCGCCCGCGCCGGCACGAAATGCGCCAGACGCTTCCCAGGCGGCGTAAATGCGGGGTTCCTCGGTCTTGGCGTCAAAGGTTTTGTCCATCACCGGCGAGCCTTGTCCCATACGTGTCGATCCGCCCCCTGTTAGCGGAGGTGCGGCGAAAGGAAAAGCGACACTGGACGGCAGCGCGCGCACCGCTAATCTGCTGGATCAAGCGTCAGCGACAGGAGCCACCCGCAATGAGCAAGTTCGGCACCAGCCAGCCCGTTACCCGCCTGGAAGATACCCGGTTTATCACCGGCCGGGGCAGCTATATCGACGATGCCGCACCCGAGGGCGCGCTTTTTGCCCATGTCTTCCGGTCTGCCGTGGCGCATGCCGAGATCACAAAACTCGACGTATCTGACGCCGCCTCAGCGCCTGGCGTGCACGCCATCTACACCGCGGCCGATCTAGCGGTGGCGGGGCTGAAAAACGGTATGAAGTATTCCACGGTGAAAAACCGTGACGGCAGCCCGGCCGCGGCGCCTGACCGCCCCATCCTGGCAGAAGGCCGCGTCCGCTTTGTCGGTGAGGCGGTCGCGTTCATTGTCGCGGAGACGCTCGCCCAGGCCAAAGATGCCGCCGAGTTGATCGAGTTCGATTTCGAGGAATTGGAGGTAAAAATCGATCTGGAGCCAGGCGGCGAAGCCTTACATGCCGAGGCGCCGGATAACGTCGCCTTCGACTGGGCGCTTGGCGACGGGGAGGCTGTGGATGCGGCACTGGCCAGCGCGGTTCACCGGGTGCGGCTGGATGTGTCGGACAATCGGGTTTTCGCCAACTCGATGGAGGCGCGCGGTGGATGGGCAGAGTTCGAAGATGGCCGCATCCATATCGCGCAATCGGGCCAGGGGGTCTGGGGACTGAAATCCGAATTTGCCGCCTGGATCGGCCTTCCCGAGGACCGCGTGCGCATCACCACACCTGATGTTGGCGGTGGCTTTGGGATGAAGGGGATGAACTATCCCGAAGATCTGATGCTCGGCTTTGCTGCCAGGGAGCTCGACCGGCCGGTGCGCTGGATATCGGAGCGGACCGAGGCGATGTTGACCGACAATGCCGGGCGCGATCTGACCTCGGTGGCCGAGCTTGGTTTTGACGCCGATTACAAAATCGTGGCCTACCGGGTCGAGACGCTTAGTAATCTGGGCGCCTATCTTTCGAACTTCGCGCAATTCATCCAAACCCAGCTGTTCAGCCGCGTGCTGACGGGAACCTACGACATCGGTGCGGCCTTTGTGGCCTGCCGAGGCATTTTTACCAATACAACGCAGGTTGATGCCTATCGCGGGGCCGGGCGGCCCGAGGCAATCTATGTGCTGGAGCGTGCGATGGATCACGCCGCACGCGTTTTGGGCGTCGATGCGCTCGACTTGAGGTGCAGGAATTTCATCGCACCGGCGCAGATGCCCTACAAGACTAGGATGGGTGAGCTTTACGATGTCGGCGATTTCGCTCGCGTCTTAGACCGCGCCGCGGTCGAGGCTGACCTTGCAGGATTTGCCAACCGCCGCGCAAGCGCGGAGGGATTGGGTCGTTTGCGCGGTTTGGGGGTCTGCTATTACATCGAGAGTATCCTCGGCCAGCCGCACGAAACCGCCAAAGTGGAACTCACCAAAACCGGCGCCAAGGTCTATGCCGGGACGCAATCGAACGGTCAGGGCCATGAGACAGTCTTTGCCCAGATGCTGCACGATCAACTGGGCTTGCCGATTGACACGATCGAGCTTGTCCAGGGCGACAGCGATCTGATCGCTACGGGTGGTGGGACAGGCGGGTCCCGTTCCGTCACGGTCATGGGCATGGCCATCGGGGCAACAACCGCCGCGCTGATCGAGGGCCTGGCCCCATTTGTCGAAGACATGCTGGACGGCGCGGCCAATTTTGATCCCACCGAGGGCGTCTTCCGCGCGCCTGGGTCAAATGTGGTGGTCACGCTGCTCGAAGCAGGCGAGGCCGCACGCGCCGCCGGTCAGGCTGAGCTATGTGTTGCCGAGCAGAAGACCACCTTGCCCGGACGATCCTTCCCAAATGGCTGTCATATCTGCGAGATTGAGATCGACCGCGGAACCGGTGCCGTCAGCGTTGAGCGCTACACCGTTGTTGACGATTTCGGCAATCTGATGAACCCGATGCTGGCCGAAGGCCAGGTGCATGGCGGAGTGATCCAGGGTCTTGGTCAGGCGTTGAGCGAGCATGTCGTCTATGACGAGAACGGCCAGCTTCTGAGCGCGACATTCATGGATTACGGCATGCCGCGAGCCGCCGACGCGCCGATGGTCGCGTTTTATTCCGAGCCTGTGCCATCGACGGCCAATCCAATGGGCATGAAAGGCTGCGGCGAGGCTGGAACGGTCGGCGCGCTGGCTGCGGTTGCAAATGCGGTGCAAGATGCGCTCTGGCCATTGGGCGTCCAGCAGGTCGATATGCCGTTTACGCCCGCCCGCGTCTGGGCCCTGCTGCACGACAACCCAGCTTTCGCCGCAGAATAGCCGCCCATGCCGCCGCAGCGTGCCCCACGAACCCATGTGGTGCTGCTTGACGGCACAATGTCGAGCCTGACGCCAGGATATGAGACTAATATCGGGCTGACCTATAAGCTGCTGGCGGAATTGCGCGCGGATGCGCGCACCAATATCTACTACGAGCAGGGCATTCAGTTCCGCGGCATCGGGCATGCCCATGAGGTGCTGGCAGGCATTGGCATCAATCACCAGATCCAGCGCAGCTATCTGTTTTTGGCCCGGAATTATCGCCCGGGAGATCAGATTTTTATGTTCGGTTATTCGCGCGGGGCTTATGCCGTGCGCTCGCTGGCCGGTTTGATCGATCGGATGGGGCTGGTGCGCGGGCGCGAGGCGACAGCAACCATTTTGGCACAGATTTATGATCACTACCGCCGCAATCCCGAGGGACACGCGGCCCAGGAAATGCGCGACAGGCTGGCCCATCCAGCCGCGACGATCACCTTTATCGGTGTCTATGATACCGTCCGCGCGCTTGGCATTCGCTGGCCCGTCTTGTGGCGCTTTTTGGGGGAAGTTCACCCCTATCACAGCCATGCCTTGGGCGCCTCTACACAGATCGGTCGCCATGCGCTGGCGTTGAATGAAACGCGCGACGCGTATCGGCCCGTGATCTGGAATGTGCCCGAAAGCCGCGCTTGCCGGTCGGATGATCATGCGGCTTGTGACATTGTGCAGATGTGGTTTCGCGGCACACATGGCGATGTCGGCGGTCAGCTCAACGGGCGTCATGCCTCGCGACCCCTGGCCAATATCCCGCTTCTGTGGATGTTGGCCGAGGCTGAGCGTGCCGGGCTTGGCCTGCCCGATGGTTGGCGCGGTCGTTATCTCGCCGATGCGCAAGCGCCGTCAATTGGTCCCTTTGCCGGTTGGGCGAAGTTTTTCTTTGACCGATCGCTGCGCGAGATCGGGCGTGACCCAAGTGAGGCGTTGCATCCATCAGCCGAGGCCGCGGCCGCGGCGGCTGGCGTGACGCTTCCCTTGATACCTATCGCAAGCCCGTGACTTGCCGGGCGCGGGCTTAGCGGCGCGGTTTGGCCCGAAGCGTGGGCAGCGCATCGCGCGGGTTTTCTGGCCAGGGATGCTTGGGATAGCGCGCGCGCATATCTTTGCGCACATCAGCGTAAGAGCCATCCCAAAAGCCGGGTAAATCCGTGGTCACTTGTACCGGCCGGGCCGCCGGTGACAAAAGCACCATGCGCAGGGCTGTTCCGTTGATGACGGGATGGGTTTTTGTGCCGAAGACCTCTTGCAGACGAAGGGCGATCTCCGGGGTGTCGCCGGCGTAATCAATTGGCACGGCCCGGCCGAGCGGCGTTTGCCAGGAGGCGGGGGCGATTTCGTCCAGCTTCTGGCGGCCTTGCCATCCGATCCACGCCTCCAACGCCTCGCGCGGATCCCAATTGGCCAGATCCGCGGCACTTCGGCAGGCGGCAAGGTAGGGCGCGGCCCAGTCCTCGAGCGTAGCCATTAGGCCCGCATCGCTGACATCGGCCAAGCCCGCCACGGCGATACGCGCGCGCAGGCGCTTGGCCGCCTTGCTCCAGCCGAGCCAGTCGAGCCCAAGCTCTTCGATACCCTGCAAGACCGCCAATTGCACAGCCGCATTGGGCGGGTCGCGCCAGATGCGGTCGGCCAAAACAAGCGCGCCGAACTTTTCCTGCTGCCGCGCCACAACGCGGCGCTCCCGGCGAGACCATTCGCATCGGTCGTGCCACGCGATCTGCTCGGCAAAGAGACCGCGCAGCTGTGCTTCGGCCATCGGCAGGGCTGCCCGGATGCGGGCCTCTCGGGGATCGCCATCCAGATCGGTGACCGCAAGCATCCGTTGCCCGGCCAGGTTGTCGCCTGGGTCCATCAAAGCACCCTTGCCGCTGGAAAGCAGATAGCGCGGCGCTTCACCTGGACGGCGCAAAGCTATCCGGTCCGGGTAGGCAAGCGCGGCGCGCTCTTCGGGCGAGTGATCGTCCCCATTTTCCAATGGGCGCAGGCGCTTCGCTTCGGCGCGGACGCGTGCTGCAATGGCTTTATCCGCCGACCCGTCGGCAAGGGCGCGCAGGCGCAGACCCAGATCGGCGCCTGCGCCTTTCACCACGTCCCGCTCTGACAGAAGGGCTGCCATGGTCGCCGCTCCTTTCCCGCCGCGCGACACCATATGGGCCAGACGGGGGTGGAGCGGCATAGCTGCCAGGACGCGGCCGTGATCGGTAATCCGCCCACCACCATCTAACGCGCCCAAGCCGCGCAAAACAGCCCGTGCCTCTTGCATCGGTCCCGCAGGCGGCGGGGTCAGAAAAGACAGCCCCTCGGCACTGCCCCAAAGCGCCAATTCAAGGGCCAAGGCGGTCAGATCGGCGGTTTCGATCTCAGGCGGCGGGAACAGCGGCAGGGCCCCTTCGCCGCCTTTCGTCCAGTTGCGGTAACAGATGCCGGGTGCGACACGGCCCGCCCGGCCCCGGCGTTGGTCCGCTTCGGCCCGGCTTACGGGCTCGGTCACCAGCCGCGTCATGCCAGAGCCTGGGTCGAACCGTGCCCGCCGCGCCCGGCCGCCATCGACAACGATGCGTATGTCTTCGATTGTCAGGGAAGTCTCCGCGATCGCGGTTGCAAGAACCAGTTTCCGGCCCTTCTCAACTGGCCGGATCGCGGCCCTTTGCTGAGCCAGAGGGAGGGCGCCGTATAAAGGCTGCATCACCACATCTGGCGTCAGTTTAAGGGTTTCCGCCACGCGCCTGATTTCGGCCTCGCCAGGTAGAAAAACCAAGATGCCACCCTCGGTTTCGCCAACGGCCTGATCTATTAGCGCGCAAACTTGCCGCTCTAGGCGCTGGTCGTTCGAAGCGGGCGTGTCCCGCCACCGGGTCTCGACTTCAAAGGCGCGGCCTTGGGATGAGATAAGCGGCGCATTGTCGAGCATGCCGGCAACAGGCCCGGCATCCAAAGTGGCCGACATCACGAGGATAATCAGATCCGTGCGCAGCGCGCCGCGCGCCTCCCAACTCAGCGCCAATCCCAGATCGGCATTGAGAGAGCGTTCGTGGAATTCGTCGAAGATCACCGCAGAGACGCCCGGCAAATCGGGGCTAGTCTGCAACATGCGCGTGAGAATGCCTTCGGTCACAACCTCAATGCGCGTCTGTGGCCCGATCGCCGTCTCGCCCCGGATGCGGTAGCCGACGGTCCGGCCTGGTTTTTCACCCAAACTTGCGGCCATGCGTTCCGCGGCGGCGCGGGCGGCTAGGCGCCGCGGCTCCAGCATCACAATCCGCCCTGGCGCCAGGCCGGCCGCATCGATTGCAAGCGGTACGCGTGTGGTCTTGCCGGCACCTGGCGGGGCTTGCAGGACGGCGCGGCCATGCTTTGCCAAAGCATCGATCAGCGCCGGTAAAACCGCCTCTATCGGTAGATCTGTCACGGCTCCGCTCGGTTGATCCGAACCCTGCCATAGATAGATTGCAGGTCGATCTGGTGAAGCAGCCAGAGCCCATCTTCGCCCGGAATATAGGTCACGGTGAAAGGAAACTCGGTCCGTTCAGCCATCTCATGTGGGGCAAAGCCCGCTAGGCGCGTATAGTTGCCCCGGCAGATGATCGCGTTTTCGCGCCCCTCGGCAATCAACAGTGTCAGTTGCGACCGGCGCTGACCGTCGAATACGCCCAATTGCCAATCGCACAACTCCTCGGCTGAGCGTGGCCGGGCGACGGTGTAAACTGCGCTCAAAGGATCGACCGTACCGGTCGTACCGTCCGCGGCCGCCGCCAGCGTTGGATCAAGGCCGGTACTGGCATCGACCACCGGGCGGCCCGATTGCCAGCGCATCGTGACGGCGGAGGCACGCCGCCCGGTATCGATATCTTCGACATAGCTTTGCGGTTGCGGGCGCGTTCCGTTCCAGGTGCCCCGCGCTGACATGTCCAATCGCAACGCGCGAAAGAGCGAAACCATGCCTGTGCTCTCTGCCCTGCCAGCCACGGCGTAGCCGCGCCCGTCATCGTTGGCCGCAAGAAACAGCCGGGCAACGGTGATGCTGCCAAGTCGCAGGTCAAATTGGCTTTGGTCAGCTTGCGCCTGTACCGGCCCGCAAAGCGCCAAATTTGCCAGTAGGCAAAGGGAGATCAGGTGGTGCCACATCGCGGCGACACTGGACAATATCGGCGCCATGGGGACAAGGTCAGCCGCATGTTGGCCGGGGGAATTGAGCCGCGCGATGACAGCAAAGACACAAAGCCTGGCGGCCTCACTGACGGCCGGCGACCGGCGCGCGCTGGCCCGCGCGGTCACGCTGGTTGAAAGCACGCGGGCCGACCACCGCGCTGAGGCTGTAGCACTTTTGGACGCTGTTCGCGGGCGCGGCCAGAGCTTGCGCATCGGGCTGTCGGGCACGCCTGGTGTCGGCAAATCCAGCTTCATCGAAAGCTTCGGCTCGATGCTTGTCGATCAGGGATTGCGGGTTGCGGTCTTGGCCGTCGATCCCAGCTCGGCTCGGTCCGGCGGCTCTATTCTTGGTGACAAGACCCGGATGGAGCGGCTAAGCAGGCGGGCTGAGGCTTTCATTCGTCCGTCTCCCTCGGCGACACATCTGGGTGGTGTTGCCCGGCGCACTCGCGACGCGGTCGTTCTGTGCGAAGCGGCTGGTTTTGATATTGTCCTTGTCGAGACGGTCGGCGTCGGCCAATCCGAGACGATGGTCGCGCAAATGTGCGACCTCTTCGTGCTGTTGCTCGCCCCCGCAGGCGGCGATGAATTGCAAGGCGTCAAGCGCGGGATCATGGAGATGGCCGATCTGATCTTAGTGAACAAGGCCGATGGTGATCTGCGGGCCGCGGCCAATCGGACCGTTGCGGATTACGCCGGTGCGTTGCGCCTTTTGCGGAAGCGGCCGCAGGATCCGGAGGGGTTTCCGAAGGCCTTGGCGGTCTCGGCCTTGCACGAAGACGGCCTGCAAGATGCTTGGGAGGAAATGCGCGCGCTTGAGGCATGGCGGCGTGAGACCGGCTGGTGGGAGAAAACCCGGTCCGCTCAGGCGGTTCATTGGTTTGAAGAGGAAGTGCGTGAGGGGTTGCTTGCGCAGCTTCGTGCGCCTCAGGTTGCCGCGCGTATGGCCAAGCTGGGCCAACAGGTGGCCGATGGATCATTAAGCGCGGAAGATGCGGCGGTGCAGATATTGCGCCACGGGCGCAAGGAAACGCCCTGAAATGCCGCAGACCCACCATCTGGCGTCGCATTTAGACCTCGATGTCGCAGACGGGCGGGACGCGGGCGTTTCGCCTTGGTCGGATCGGCCCATGAGGGTGAGAAGATCAAAGGCGTGGAAGATCGCGTTGGTTGCGCGGACGATTGGCGCCGCGCGGGGGCGCGCGGCGCGGGGCAGGCCATTTAATGTATAAGATTTAGTCACCGACCCTATTCCTATACATCAGGTAAAGCCATGACAGTCAGCACCAAACCACGCCGCGCCGCGCGCGCCGGCGGTCGTGCCGCCCGCCACGCTATGCGTGCGGCACCGTTGCCCGCCGAAAACCGGCCCGTTCGCCCCGGTTTGAGCGGCGGCGCCTACTCACCGCTTTCGCAAGCCGATGTCGAGAGAATACATGCCGCCGCTTTGACGGCGCTTGAGGAGATCGGGCTCGCTGATGCACCGTCTTCCGGCATCGAGATCCTGACCGGCGCTGGTGCAGAACTTGGCGATGACGGCCGGGTGCGGTTTCCGCGAGCTCTGGTCGAGGACATGCTTGCGATAGCGGCGCGCGATTTCACGTTGCCCGCGCGCGATCCGCAATACGACCTCGACCTGTCCGGGACACGAGTGCATTTCGGCACAGCGGGTGCGGCGGTCCACGTCGCGGATACCGAGACCGGAACTTACCGCGAATCCACGCTGCAAGATCTGTTTGACGCCGCACGCATCACACATGCGCTTGAGAATATTCACTTCTTGCAGCGGCCAATGGTGGCGCGCGACATAACTGACAGCCAAGAGCTTGATCTAAATACGCTTTATGCGTGTGTGGCCGGAACATCGAAACAGATCGGTACATCCTTTGTGGCGCCGGAATGTGTGCCGATGTGCATGGACATGCTGCATATGATGGCAGGCGGCGAGGCAAATTGGCGGGCGCGGCCTTTTGTGTCGAATTCCAATTGCTTTGTTGTGCCGCCGATGAAGTTTGCCACCGAAAGCTGCGGTGTGATGGAGGCGTGCATCCGTGGCGGCATGCCGGTGCTGCTCTTGTCGGCCGGGCAAGCCGGTGCAACGGCGCCCGCCCCAATCGCGGGTGCCATCGTGCAGGCCGTCGCGGAATGCCTGGCAGGCGTGGTCTATGTCAATGCGATGGTGCCGGGACATCCGGCGATTTTTGGAACTTGGCCGTTCGTCTCGGACCTGCGCACAGGTGCGATGTCCGGCGGATCGGGCGAACAGGCATTGCTGACGGCGGGCTGCGCGCAGATGCATCGCTTTTACGGCTTACCCGGTGGAGCAGCCGCCGGGATCGCGGATGCGAAGCTGCCCGATATGCAGGCTGGATGGGAGCAAATGTGTTCCAACGTCATGGCCGGGCTTTCGGGTCTCAATATGGTGTATGAGGCTGCGGGCATGCACGCATCGCTGCTGGGGTTTTGCTTGGAGAGTCTGATCCTGGGCGACGATTTGGCCGGTCAGGCATTGCGTTGCGTGCGCGGCATCGAGGTTTCCGACGACACGCTTGCCTTGGACACGATGCGCGCCACCTGTCTGGGCGGGCCTGGGCATTATCTTGGCTCTGACCAGACGCTGCGCCTAATGCAGACCGAATACATCTACCCCGCGCTTGCGGATAGGAGCTCGCCCAAGGAATGGGAAGAGTTGGGCCGCCCGGAACTATTGTCACGCGCGGTCGCTCGAAAACAAGCGATCTTGGCAGCGCCCAACCCGGTGGCGTTTGGACCGGAGTTAGACCGCAGTTTACGCGATGCCTTCCCAGTGCACTTGCCTGACATATCGTAGAAAACTGCTGGCGGTCGGGCCTCCTCGCGCCCCCATGCGGGAACCCTCCTCGGCCCGGTCGCCGCTTTGCGGCTCCGGGCGAGGGTAGCGGTGGAAGCTCAGCCGAAGAGGCGGTCGCCCTGTTCGTCGATCAGCATTTTCGCCTTGGCAAGCGAGGCCGCCGCCGCCTCCTCCTGGCCGCCGAGTGTATCAGCGCGGATCATCTGATGGCTCTTTGTATCGCCATCAATCTCTTTGGTAATCTTTGCTGCTATGCGCCAGCTTGACCCGTCGCGTTGTGGGGCTGGCGTGATGGAAAACCCTTCGTAGTCTTCGGATTTGCCAACTGACGCCTCTGGGCTGTCTTTGCTGCCGCCGAAGAGTTTGGAGAGGAAGGACATGGGCATGTTCCTATCTGCGAGCTTAAGCGGGAATGTAAGGGGCGAATGGCGGTTTGCCCAGCCTTAGGGATCAAGTATCCTCAAGTCGACATGGGCGATTGGTTTGGTTGCCTTGATGAATTGATTTCCGGCGTTCGCCGGCGAAATTTGCCATGATAGTGTCTCATCGCGCCAGGGCGACTTACTTGACGCCACCTTTTTTGATCATGTTGGCGGGCCGGATGGGGGCCCCATAACGTGCCGTTGCGCTTTTCCGTTTGGTGGTAGGCTTAATGAACTTCAATCGAAGTTATGGTGGGTTGGCGGCCTTTCCCAAGCTGGGGCCGGGGCGAAATCGGCTCGCCAACCGAGCACTTGTCCGACATGATCCACCAGGATTCAGAATAGCACTATTGGAATTGAACCCATGTCTGACGGAAGTGATCTGAGCGCCGAGGCAAAACTGGCGATCCGGGATGAGGTGCGCGCAACGCTCACAAGAATTGGAGCCTTGTTCGGGATTGGCAGTATCGTGGCCTTTATCGGGATCTTTTGGGCGATTGCACAGCAGGCGTCGGTCTCTGTTTCTAGGGCAGTCAGCGATGCTGTTGATGAGGAAGGCCCCAGAATTGAAGAAGCAATTTCGGCCACCGATCAACTCATCGGCGCTGTCGCGCAGCAGGCGGAAGATGCCCAGCAAGACTTAGATGGCCTGGTGGAACAAATGGCTTCGGCAAGCGATCAAATTGATGGGCGCCTGGCTGACTTCGACGCACAAGTCGCAGGTTTTGCGGAATACTTGGACCGGCTTGCAGCACGCACGCAGCAAATTGATGTTTTCGAGGCTGAGCTACAGGCGGCATCGGCGCGCGCTGTGGAGCTTGAAGGTATGGTCGCCGAAATTGAAAGCACCGAAGGCGTCCGGATTGCCGAGATTGTCCGGTCGTTGGGTGATAGCGGCGATGTCGGCGATCTACTGGAGCGACTTGGTACACTTGAACAAAGCTTTTCTGCATTGGCGCACGTATCGGGCTGCGAAAGCCCGCGCATCGCAGCTGGGACCACAGAAGGCCAAGAGAGCACGTGGCAGCGATACAGCACGAATGAAGCCGTTATTCGTGTGGACACATCCGATGTGGGTTTTCAAACGACACCAGTTTACTTGCCCAGCCTCGGCGGCGATGGCGGCCATTGGATGGTGGAGGGGACCAGTTCGGTTTACCAGGCTTCACCAACGGGTTTTGACGTCTACATCCGTTGGACCGACCGCAGTGTCGATGTGCTTCAAATGACAACGGAGAGAAATCTGACCATCAATTGGGTCGCAATCGGATGTTGATCACTGATCCAAGAAGCTCCTCAGTTTACGGCTCCGGCTGGGGTGCTTCAGTTTGCGCAGTGCCTTCGCCTCGATCTGGCGGATGCGTTCGCGGGTCACTGAGAATTGTTGGCCGACCTCTTCGAGGGTGTGGTCGGTGTTCATGCCGATGCCAAAGCGCATGCGCAGAACACGTTCTTCGCGCGGGGTAAGTGAGGCCAGCACGCGGGTGGTTGTCTCTTTGAGATTCTCTTGAATGGCACTGTCCAACGGGAGGACGGCGTTTTTGTCCTCGATGAAATCGCCGAGCTGGCTGTCTTCTTCGTCGCCGATGGGCGTCTCCAACGAGATCGGCTCCTTGGCGATCTTCATCACCTTGCGGACTTTCTCCAAAGGCATTTGCAGCTTTTCGGCCAGTTCCTCGGGCGTCGGTTCGCGGCCGATCTCATGCAGCATTTGGCGCCCGGTACGCACCAGCTTGTTGATCGTCTCGATCATATGAACCGGGATACGGATCGTGCGCGCCAGGCCATTACGCGCTCGATCGCTGACCAGGCG
>JBCCXT010000058.1:0-23599 GCA_039191215.1 Pseudomonadota bacterium | reverse complement strand
GGCCTGGCCGCCGCCATAGAGCGTATCGTTGCCGCCATCGCCCATCAGCCGATCAAAGCCCGCGCCCCCGCGCAGCAGATCATTGTCGGCCCCGCCCGAGAGACTGTCCTCGCGATTGCCGCCCAAAAGCGTGTCGCGGCCAAGCTCTCCCGACAGTGTGTCATTGCCGTCACCGCCTTCAAGCCGGTTGTCGGCGGCATTGCCCGACAGGGTGTCGTCCCCCGATCCGCCCCGGGCATTCTCAATCAGAGAACGGGCATCTCCTTGATATTGCAACGCGTTATAGATGTTGCCCTGAGCGAACCGGCCAGCACCTAGCGAAGCCTGTTGCTGATTGGAAAACAAAGACGCCTCGCCTGGTGCCAAATCGATCTCAACCGCGGCGGCATAGGCTGAGAGATCGTAGGTATCGATCCCGCCGCCGTCCCAGATCGTGGCGAAGATCCGATTGGCCCCCGGCGTGATCGCCGCAGCGCCGTCGACATAGGTGATGCCGTTATCGGGTCGCCAGCTATAGGTGGTGTTTCCAGCATTGGTGGTGAAATCAGCGCCGTATTTGTGCTGGAGCGCAGCGATGTCGAGCATCATGTAGGTTTGTGCATACCCCCAAGTGTCGTTGGAATACCCGCCAGTCAGCGGATCGCCGACATAAGAGCGATAGCTCATAACGGTGAATTCCATTGCATCGAAAGCCGCAGGCACCGCGCCGAACCCGCCGCTTTCATGGGCGTGTTCCAACCCGATCGCATGGCCAATCTCGTGTAGGATCGTCAGCCACGCATAATTGCCAGCGCTGGCGCCAGCGTAATTCCACCCGCCCGCTGTGGTAAACCAAACATCGCCCGCGGTCTCATCGTCAGGAAACGGAAAATAGGCCCAAGCAGTGCCGAACCCGTAAGGATCCGAGGTGGTTTCAGCGATGCGCACCGTGGCATCGGTGAGATTGGTCTGGTTGACGGTGACGGCGGTAAAGCCCTCAAGGGAGAACCCGTTATTCGCCGCGTTTCCGAAATCGGCATCGAGCGCGAACAGCGCAGCGGATTGCACCCCGCTCGAGGCCTGAAACAGCCCGAATTGTTCGCCATTGCCGCTATAGGGAAAGGTGTATTCCGCCGTGCTGGACGGAAAGCTCACCGTGATCGGCCCGACCCATTCCCGGTCGTACAAGATGCCGTCAATCCTTTGATCGCCGGTAGCGAACGTACTGACGACGGTTTTTCCGATACTACTCATACTCCACCTCTCCTCGCACAGCACTTTACGCCCCCCGAAAGGACCGACAAGGCGGTGTCATTTTAATGGCGTTTATGGCCCCCGTTGGGCGGATAGTACCGCGCGCGCCATAAAGAACCGTTCACGGATACAAAGCATTCGAACGAAAAGCGAATTATCGCCCAAGCGCCTGCGATTTGGTCTAGAAATGCCGATTTTACCGTGTTGCTTGAAAACTGGATTGCTTCGAAGACTGGCCTGTTTATGCTGCGTCAGCAAAACATCGTTAATAAATCGGGCTGTACAGTGGGCACAGGTGGCATCCAAGACCGGGCCAAATCAGGCATCGGCACCCTTGTCAGAAAGACATATCGGCGCCCCGTCATGCGCATTCTCAGTTTGATCAAGCATATGTCGCGACCGCAAAAGCAGGTCACGATGCTGGGCCTGGATCTGGCATTGATCCCTCTTGCGCTGCTGGTCACGCTAGGCCTGCAACTCCAGGGGCCGGTTTGGCCAGAGATGCAGCGCGCCGGCGTGATGATCGGGCTGTTGATGGCGCTCAGCGCGGCGTTGTCCGTGGCTCTGGGGATCCCTAAAATTCAGCTCAAAGCCTATGATGTATCGGGCATTAGCCGCACCGGCCTTTTCGCCGTCTTGCTGTCGGTTGCCGCCTTTGCGCTCGGCTCGGCGGCGGCGTTGCCGTTCGGGTTTGGCCTCTACGTCATCTTCGGTCTGGTGTTTTTCGTCTCATCAGCAGCATGCCGCATGATCATGCTGCAAATCTTATGGGCGCTTTATCGCTTTGATCATCCGCGGCGGCGGGTGCTGATCTACGGTGCGGGGACCACTGGTGTGCAGCTTGCATCAGCGCTGCGCACCCATGAGATGATTGAGCCTGTCGCCTTTACCGATGACAACGCTGCGGTGCAGGGCATGACAGTGTTGGGCATGCCGGTTCACAAACCATCGGACCTGGCCGATATCATTGCCAAGCGGCGGATCGATCGGGTGCTTTTGGCCATACCGTCGCTTAGCCCACCAAAGCAATTGCAGATCGTGCGCCGGCTTGAAGCGCTTGGCGTCGAGGTGCAGGCACTGCCGTCTTTTGCCCAGCTTATCGGCGAAGAAGAACTGGTCGATAAGCTGGCGCCGATCGTGCCGGGGCGGTTTCTAGGCCGCAATGAACTCGACAAGCAAATTCCGACGCCAGATGCGCGATATGCGGGCCGCTCGGTTCTTGTCTCGGGGGCGGGGGGATCGATTGGCGCAGAGTTATGCCGCCAGGTTTTGGCCTGCGCACCCAAGCGATTGGTCCTCTATGAGCTGAGTGAATTGGCGCTCTATCACATCGAGATGGAGCTGCAGCTTCTGGCCGAGGATTGCGGCACGGAAATCGTCACGGTGCTGGGCTCGGTCACCGATGCCCGTCTGGCACGGAAAGTCCTGAGCGAATATCAGGTCGATGTGGTGTTGCACGCAGCAGCCTACAAACACGTGCCGATCGTCGAGGCAAACCCCCTGGCAGGCCTGGCCAACAATGTGCTTGGCACCGCGACGCTGGCGCGGGCGGCGCGTGAGGCCGATGTCGAGCGGTTTATCCTGATCTCATCGGACAAAGCGGTGCGGCCTACCAATGTGATGGGGGCGTCCAAACGACTAGCGGAATTCGCGGTGCAAGACCTGGCGGCGCGCTCGAAGAACACTGTTTTTGCCATGGTGCGCTTTGGCAATGTGCTTGGCTCAAGCGGCTCTGTTGTGCCGCTTTTTCAAGAACAGATCGCCCGCGGCGGGCCCGTGACGCTGACGGATGCGCGGGTGACACGCTACTTTATGACCGTGCAGGAGGCGGTGAGTCTCGTGCTGCAAGCGGGCTGTTTTGCGCGTGGCGGCGAAGTTTTCGTGCTCGATATGGGCGAGCCGGTGCCGATCATCAAACTGGCGCAGCAAATGATCGAAGCCGCCGGATATACCGTGCGCAATCCCAGCAATCCCGACGGCGATATCGAGATCCGCCTGACCGGCTTGCGACCGGGTGAGAAGCTTCATGAAGAATTGCTGATCGGCGAGGGTTTTCTAACCACGGCCCATGAAAAGATCTTCGCCGCGCGCGAGGCGCAATTGTCGGAGATCGAGGTGGCTAGCGCGCTGCGGGCGCTACGGGCGGCGGTGGCCGCGGCCGATGACGATGCGGCGCGGGCAGTCGCTGCACGCTGGGTCGAAGGCTATGCCGGGTTGGATATCGCTCGGTCGGGCTCGGCGTCATCTTAAGCGCATTGGCTGCGTTTTCACCTGTGCTCAACCATGCAATGATTGACCAACGCAACGCGGCCCCACGAACGATTTATGCGCATTCTTCTTGTTCACCGAAATTTCCCCGGCCAATTTCGCTATCTTGCGCCGGCGCTGAAGCGGGCAGGCCACAAGGTTGGCGTGCTCACCTGGGACGGCAATAAAAACCCCCAGCCGTTGCCCCACGCCTTTTATCGGGTCCAATTGCCCAACCCGCCGCAAGGGCTTGGCGCGAACTTCATGCAATATGCCGAACTGGGTGCTGCAGCGGCGCGGCGGGCGCAGGCCCTGGCAGATCACGGCGACGCGCCCGATGTGGTTCTGGGCTCGATCAACTGGGGCGAGACGCTGTTTCTGCGGGAGGTTTGGCCCAACGCGCGGCATTTGGGATACGCCGAGTTCCTCTACGGCACGCAAGGCCGCGACACAGGCTTTGACCCCGAGTTTTCCGCGACCGATCTGGAAGGCAACATCCGCACCTTGGCGCGGCGGGGACATCTGATGATGGCGGCGCTGGACGCCGATGCGTTGCTCTCGCCGACACAGTGGCAGGCCTCCACCTTTCCAGATGCGCTGAAAAACAAGATCTCTGTGATCCATGATGGCGTCGATACCACCCGTATCGCCCCTGATCCGGACGCGGTCTATCAGGTGCCGGGCGGCCCGCTATTGCGCGTCGGCGATGAGGTGCTGACATTCGTAAATCGCAATTTAGAGCCTTATCGCGGCTACCACATTCTGATGCGCGCTTTGCCTAAAGTGATGGCGGCGCGGCCAGAGCTACAGGTTGTCTTGGTGGGCGGTGACGGCGTGGGCTATGGCGCCGGCCCGGGGGAAGGCAAAAGCTGGAAGCAGGTCTTTCTCGACGAAGTCAAAGGGCAGGTCGATGAAAGCAGGCTGCATTATGTCGGCCGGATCGCTTATGAGGATTTGCTCAATGTCTTGCGGGTAGGGCGGGCCCATGCCTATCTCAGCTATCCCTTTGTGCTGAGTTGGTCGATGCTTGAAGCGATGGCGCTCGGCTGTGTTGTTGTAGGCTCTAATACAGCACCGGTTGCCGAGGCGATCGAGAATGGCGTGACCGGCTACTTAGTGGATTTTTTCGATATCGAGGCCTGGGCCGAGACGCTGATTGAGGTTTTGGCCAATCCACAAGCGCAGGCGCCGATCCGGGCCGCCGCGCGTCAGCACATTATCGACAGCTATGATTTGGGCCAGGTCTGCCTACCGCAACTGATGCGCTTTGTCGAAACCGCCGGTCGATGAAAACCGTCGCGGTTCTGGTCACCTATCATCCAGACACAGACCGCGTGAAAGCGATGATGACCGCTTTAGAGCCGCAGGTGGATGGGCTGATCCTGGTTGATAACGGCTCTGATCAAACCGGTATGCTCGACAGCATGCTGGGGCATCTGTCCATCCCCTGTGAGGCGCTTTTCCAACCCGATAACCGCGGCCTGGCGCAGGCGCAAAATGCCGGTATCGCTTTAGCTCAGGGAATGGGGGCGGCGGCTGTCTTGCTCATGGATCAAGATAGCTTGCCCGGTGACAATATGGTTGCTGCGCTAAAATCTGCGCTGACAGCGCGGCAGGAAGGGCGCCCAGCAGCCATCGGCGCAGCCTTTATCGAGCCTGCCCGCGGCACCGCGGCAGCGCTGCCCGATGGGGACTATCCAGAAGTGCGGGCCGTTATTGCCTCGGGCACGCTTATACCGATCGCGGTATTTCACGATGTCGGTCGGTTTGACGAGGCGCTGTTTATCGACTTTGTCGATACAGAATGGTGTTTGCGCGCGCGCGCCCGGGGATATCGCTGTTTTATCGCGCGCAACGCCCGCATGACGCATCAGATCGGGGAGCGTAGCCTGCGATTTCTCGGCCGACGCCGCGCGATCCACGCCCCCGAACGTCTCTATTACCAGGTTCGCAACGGGCTGTTGCTGGCCCGCTACCGCCATGTGCCGCGCTTGTGGCTCGCGGGCGTGCTAACGCGGACCTTGCTGCGCTCGTGCGGGCTTGCGCTGCTGACGCCGCCCCGCCGCCGCCGGTTTCAAGCGGTATGGGCTGGTTTTGTGCACGGGCTGCAAGGCCGCTCGGGCCCGGCTGAGAGCCGCGGGCAAGAAACCTGAAGCAACTTCGCGGCTCTAGGCTGGCGCCACCGGGGTTTCTGAGGCGATATCGGCAAGACAATAGCGATAGATCTCAGCAAAGCCCGGATCATTTCGCAACTGCCGAAAACAGTCTCTATGGTGATTGATCGCGGCGCGACGCATCGCCATCAGCGCACCGCCTGAGCGGGCATCCATACGCGCCATCTCAGCGCGGACCATAGGCGCGTAGTGCGGCAGGCGCAGGTCTTCGAAGGCGTGCCTGTTATGGGTGCGCCAGTACTTTTTGCCGACAGCGCGGTCTGCCTGATGGGCGCTGCCGCGCCAGCGTTTGAGGACAAAGCTCGCCGCGTCGCGCAGGATGTAATGGTTGACCTGAGCAAAAGCGCGCTTCCCGGGATCGAGAGAGCGCCACTTGCGCATCTCGAAGCCGCTTTTATCCAGTCCTGAGCCATTGATGGTGACAAGGTTGGTGCTGTCCTCGCGCGGCACCGGCTTATGGATCCCGGGGCGGATGAATTTAGCGGGCCGAAACAACGTCTTGACCCCGGTATACGTCTCAACGACCTGGTCTGGCGGATCGCAGCGGGTAAACCGTTCGATCACTAACTCATCGGTCATTTCGGCATGCCCGCTGCTGCTAAAGAGGCGCCAGTTTAGGTGAATCTGATCTGCGTCAGGCAGCGCGCTTATAAGATCGCGTACCGTCCCGCCGGGCGCGGTGATGGTCAAAAACTCATCCATGTCGAGCGCCATTGCCCAATCGGCTTCGAGATACGCCTGTTGCCGGGCCGCGCGCTTATAGGCGCGCACCTGATGGGCGCCGCGTTTCGCCCGATTATAGGCGTAGGTGATCTCGCCCAGATCGCTCAGCTCGCGCAGAATCTCGTGGGTGCCGTCATCGGAATCGTTTTGGAAAACGCAGATCGTGTCGAAGCCGATCAGCTTGTGATAGGCGACCCATTCCAGAAAGTACGGCGCTTCGTTCTTGGCAGTCGTGACCAGCATGAAGCGCAAACCGCCGGGCGTGCTCATCCGATGAAGCCTCGTGACGTCTCTTTTTCCCAGATCATAACCCGCATGGCGGGCCAGCGCACAGGGCTTCGGCAAAAACAGCGCTACCGTGACATGACCCGCGAAGTTACCATAATTTCCCTTATAGGATTTCTTTCGAGCACCGGGGGCACGCCACTTCAAAGTGCGACTTTCCTGTAACCTACTGCGAAATCGGGTCATCTTCGCCTACCGCGCCGTTCTCTACCGTAGCGGCAAACAGCAATGGATCGCGGTAAAGCGTCGGGATCGGGCGGCTTTCGTTAAGCACCATGGTGCCGGTCGCATCGGCGGCATAGACCCGCCCCTCATGCCAAGGCAGCAGAATAGAGACGATTGCAGGCGCGCTGTGATAGGTGCCGTTTGAGACGAAGACAGCGATATCGATCCGACTACCCGGACGCCAACCGGGCAGTGCGCCGGCGCCGGGGTCATGCCATGTCAGGCGAAGCCGCGCCTGCGCTTGATCTGGGCCAAACGGCTCGATCGTGACAGCGTTCGGATCGCCGCGCAGCAAAACCCATGAAAAGGTAAGCGGGCGCCCATTAGGGTCGAATGTCCCCGCAGCCGACAGCACCATCTCGCGCGACCAACGGGCGTTGCGCCAGAGCCGCGCGATAGCCGAAGGCGTTGTATAGAGCCGCTCTGACTGGTCCAGCTGCCCGGCGCCGACAAAGTCTTCGGCCCGGATCGTCAGCCGCACCAAGGGCGGGATTGTGTCGGGTTCCATCGCCGCAGCCATCGCAATCATCCGACCGGGCGCGAGCGCATCACTGTCAAAAACCGGTGGATGCGCCATGCCGGACAAATAGGCCCGGTCGGACGTGATCGTATGCAGGCTACGGCGCAGGATCATCTGCAAGGTGGGCGCGATCAGACCTTCGCTTTGCAGTTTGTCGCGGGTGGCTTGCGGGAATGCAGCCAATGTCATCACAAGCGCTTCGAGGAAGGCCTGGTCTGACCCTGATGAGCCTTGGCTCGTCACTGTATAAGGCCAATTGCCCGGAAAAAGATCGCGGGCATCGTGGTCGCGATGCTCGGGATACACATAGAGCGCATTCCCGGCATAGGCGCGAAACGCCTGCGCGGGGCCGTCGGGCGATGTCATCGCCAGTCTGGTCTGGCTGCGCGGCGCTGGCCCGGTGACGATCGCCGTCGAGGAATTGCCGATGACGATACCCGGCAAGACCAAGGCGCCTGCCAATCCGTAATCCAATTGCCGCGCGATCAGTCCCGGCCCGTAGCGCAGCCGCGTCAGAGCCGGAAACAGACCCGGGTCGAGCGTGGAATGCGCGCGGTCGCGGTTGTCGTAGAGGATACCGCTCAAGCCAGCCCCCGCCGCGCCATAGAGCTGTAGCAGGCGCGCAGCCGGGCCCGTGCGCTCGGGATCGATCAGAGGCAGATCCGGATCGCTCTCGGGCAAGGTCAGATCAGCATAAAACCCCCCGACCCCGTCCAGCGCCACCAAATCGTCGAGCGTCACCGTGAGCGGCGCGCTTTGGGCCGGGCTCCACGCTGCAAAACAGATAATAAAACGCCACCGCGCCGCCATACCGCCACTGTGCCGCACTGGCCTAAGCGATGTCACGCGAGAAACCGCCGACTTGGTTAACGCGCCGAAAGATAGCCATGTTTCGGTCACGAACCGTTTTTAGCGTTCTGCTGGCGTGAGTTGATTAGAGCCTCCTATATGACCATTCCTGCCTCGAGCGGCGCGAAAGCCGCGGATCTGCCCCAGCATTTGCACGGCACCCGTGCGGCGATCTTTCACCTGCTGCGCAAAGCGGGTCCGTCGCCCTCCAGCGGCCGTATGTCTGCGCAAAGCCAGACAGCACCGCCGCCACGGGCAGCCCGCGTGCCCCATGTTGCTGCGGGCACGTCCGCACGGTTCAAACCAACTGCCCCGCGCGTGCGGGAGGCGCCGCAGAGCACCGGGCCTAAAGCCGCACCCGCAGCCGCTATGTCCCCCGCGCTAAAGGCGCTTAAGCGGCAATTGCGGCTGGTTAGTGAGGCAGATCCGCGCGCGACGGCTCCTGATACCGTGCCGCGCGACGGGGCGGCGCATTTCTTCTCCGAAGATCACTTCGAGTTTCTCTCTCTAGAAGCCCGCGCCGCCGCGCTTGAGAGCGAAAACACCCATCGCCGGGAACAGGTTGCTGCGTCATAGCGCGCAGCACTCTTGCTATTCGCAGCCAGGCTGGGCAGGCCAGATCCATGGCCTATCGGTATCCGAGACGCTCGATTTGGACTGCGCCGCTGTTTGTCGCAATCGGCGTGCTCTGCGTGATGATCGAAGGGGTGCTGCAGGCATCGGATCTTGATTTAGCCGGTGCGCGGCGCTGGCGTGCACTTGCCTATCAATACGGGGCGTTTTGGCCCGGCTTGTTGCACGATTGGCGGCCTAATTTTGCCGCCCAGCCCGGCGTGATGTTTGTCAGCTACGCTTTCCTCCATGGTGGTTTGGGCCATCTGATCGGCAATATGATCACCCTGATCGCGCTTGGTGCGGTGGCGCTGGAGCGGGTGGGTCAGGCGCGCGCAGCGCTCATCTACAGTGCCTCGGCGCTTGGCGGCGCGGCGCTCTTCGGCGTGATGACCAATAGCGGGCTGCCTATGGTCGGCGCATCGGGGGCGCTCTTCGGGCTGGCCGGGGCGTGGCAATATTGGGTGTTTGCTGAGATGCCTAAAGGGCCGGAAAGACTGTGGCATCTTAGCCGTGCGGCCGCAGCCCTGATCGCGCTCAATATCGTGCTCTGGTGGCTGATGGGCGGACGCTTGGCCTGGCAAACCCACCTTGGCGGTTTTCTAACCGGATGGGTCGCGGCGGTGTGGCTGACACCGAAACCCGCCGCGCCGCCAGCTCAGTAATAGTAGCCCTCTTCGTGGCCGTAGGCGTTCGACGCATAGCGGCATTTATTGAGCACAACGCCCATGACGTTGGTCAATTCAGCCACCTGCCGCTCGGCCACGTCGATCTGAGCAAGGCTGGTTCGCTCCGCTTCCGCGACGATCAGCGCCGCATCGACATGGGACAGGAAGCCGAAATTGTCGTCACCGGCCGAAAGCGGCGGGAGATCGAAAATCATGAAGTTGGGCGTATAGCTGGCCTCGATGGCCTTGAGCACCTTGCGGGTCTGCTGACTTTGCAAGATCTCCGAAGCGCGCTGTGACGCGCCAAAGCTGAGCCCGAAAATCAGGTTGCGGCCATGGCGGCGGGCGACCTCTTCGAACGGTACCTGCTCCTCGAGCACATCGGCCATCGCGGCGCGGCCTTTTTGCCCCAAGATCCGGCCCAGCCCGCAGCGGCGCAGGTCAAAATCCATGACGATGCTGCGGATACCTGATTGCCGACCTAAGCCAAAAGCGAGGTTAGCGGCGGTGGTGGTCTTACCGCAGGACGACCGAGGCGAGACAATGGCAATCCGGCGCCACTTATTGGCCTGGGCCTGCTGGATCAGCCGGGTGCGCAGGATATCGTAGGGCGCTGCCGCCTGACCGCTCTGATAAGCGACGATGCGATTGTGGTGCAAAAGCCGCCGGCGATGCTTGATCTCCGGCAGCGCAAGCCAGGCATCTTCCACCGCCGCGACCGCGGCCGAGGCGTTGGTGCTCAGCAGACCGCTGCTCGGGGTTTGCACAGTGGCGCGCTGCTCGCGGGCCTTTTCAATCGCGGCTTGTAGCCGTTCCATGGCTCTCTCCTTCTGCGATCCGGCCTACCAGCGCATACCCAACCTGTCCATCACGCGGTCTGCGACGATGTCGACAGGCAGGTAATAGATGTGCATCGCGTAAATCGCGGCGGGAATGCCCAGCAAAATTATCATGATCGTGGCCAATTTTAGGCCGCGCTGCACAATCGTCTGCCGCCGGGTGCGGATATAGGGGATCGTGGTGAAGGGCGAAATGCCAAACCGCGCTACCAAATCTTCGGGGCGCCGCACGGCGCTGTTCATCATCTCTAACAGCACGATCAGGCCAAGACCCGCCAGAATGCCGAGAAAGCCGCCGCCGCCCGCGATCAAGACGCGGTTGGGCTTGGTCGGTTCGCTCGGCACGATAGGCTGTTCGATCACGTCGAGACGCTGACCGCGGGCGTTGGAGTTGATGATCTCCTGGGTCTCGGCACGGGCCATCTCGGCCTCGGCCTGGTCGAGTTGGCCGCCGACGCGCGCATAATCGCGGTCGAGCTCTTCAAGGGTGATCGTCACCTCCGCGGTGCGCTCAAGCGTCTCGTCCAGCGTTGCCAAGTCCGATTGCAGCCGCGCGCGTTGCTCTTCAAGGAGATCGATCTCCTCGTCGATTTCCGCGATCTGCACTTCGATGGCCGTGGTCTCGCGCACATTCAGCGACGTGCCCCCGTCGCCAGTTACCGGCACGGTCGCGGCCACCTTTGCTTCTAGGCTCTCGATCCGCTGACGCAGAGACCGCACCCTTGGATGGGTTTCCGCGAAGACCAAAAGCGCTTCATCAAGCTCGTTCTGCAGGGCGCGTAGCTGCTCCTGTTCGGGGGTGATGACGGTGCGATTGCCGTCGATCGCCACGCGGCCGGTGGCTTCGAAAAGCTGCAAAATCCGCTCGCGCTGACCTTTTAGCCGGGTGATGTCGCGATCAGCGATGATAATCGCTTCGCGCACCTCGTCGCGCCGGCTCATCCGCAATTCCATCGTTTCTGGCAGCGCCCCGACATTTTCCTGCTGAAAATTGACGATCCGCGCGCTGATCTCGTTGAGTTCGGCCTCAAGCCGCGCCACTTGCTGAGCGAAAAACTCAACCCGGTCGCTGGAGCGGACGCCGCGGATTTCTGCATCGGCCTCTTGCATGATGGTGACGTATTCGTTCACCACCGCCGCCGCGATCCGCGCGGTTGACGCCTCAAACGACACTGTCATCGAGGTGGCCTGACCGCGGCCCGACCGCGTGGCCAGCACTGTGCGCGCGCGCATCGCCCGCACGATCTGATCGGGCGATAACTCATCCACATTTTCCAGCACGTCGAGCCGCCGCGCGATGTTGAGCAGATTAGCCCGCGTCATCAATTGCTGCTCGATGATCTGCAGATGTTCGAGCGCGGGGGTCTGATCGACCGGACCGCCGCTCGGGTCGATCTGCGGCTGCTGCACCACCAGTTGCGACTGGCTGACATAGGCCGGGGGCAGCGAAATCGCGACGATCACAGCAATGGCCGTGATCAATGTCGAGATGACGAGGAACCAGGGTAAGCGTCTTAGAAAGACCGAGAAATAAAACTTGAGATCGTCCATCTCAACTACCGTTCGTTTTTAGGTGAATGATTGGGTCTTGGGTGGGTTCGGGTGCGGGCGCAGGCGCGACGGCGGGTTCGGGGGCGCCAGCGGCACCAAAGAAAACGCCGTCATCGAGGACCTGCTGGATCGTGGTCTCATCGATAACATGGGTTTCCGCAGCCCAGGCATAGAGCAGCGCAAACTCGCAAAGCTGATTGACCAGCCGCGGGATGCCACCAGTTTTTTCAAAGACGCTCTGACAGGCCTCGTCGCTGAATTCTGCGCCCGTGCCGCCGGCCAGTTTAAGCCGGTGGCGGATGTAATGCGGCACGGTTTCGTCATCCATCGCGCTAAGGTGAAAGCTGGCAGCGATCCGTTGGGTTAGTTGCCGCATCGAGGGGCCCCGGACGATGTCGCGCAGCTCAGGCTGGCCAACCAGCATTAACTGGATCAGCACGTCTTTGTTGGAATTGACATTGGTGAGCATGCGCAGCTCTTCGAGACCCTCTGCCGAGAGGTTTTGCGCCTCGTCGATGATCAAGATCACTCGGCGCCCGGCGGCGTATTCCTCCAACAGGAAGTCCTGCAGCATCTGGAAGTTTTCCACATAGCTGGCTTGAGTGTCATAGCGCACGCCGAGGGCGTTGAGGATCCATTGCAGCAATTCGCCCCGCCCACCCTGGGCGTTCGAGATCAGCCCGATCGTCACTTCCTCTTCGGGGATCGACGCGAGAAGGGCCTGGAGCAACGTGGTCTTGCCCGCGCCAATCTCCCCGGTGACCAGGGTTATCGGCGCGCCCGACAAGATGCCAAATTCCAGCACCGAATAGGCCCGCTTGTGCTGCTGCGACCAATACAGAAACGCGGGATCAGGCACTAAGGTGAAGGGCCTTTCGGAAAACCCGAAAAAGTTCACATAAAGCGTACTCGACGACATCGATTTCCTACTGCAGATCCAATGATCCGCTAAATATATCCCTGTTGACGCTCTGGAAACGGATCGTTCCGCAGAATCGCCCTGCGCAACGGTCTAAAGCGCACACGGCAAACAAGGGGTTCATAACAGGACCGGGGTTAAATCGCGCATTTTTAAGGCTCGAATAAGGCTGTGCTATCGGCCACAGCCTGGTGGGGGAGGGTTCATTATTGCTGTCACAGACGGCGCCGCAAGCCTTCGCCGATCAAAAATAGAGTTTACACAAAAAGACCCGAGATTAAGGTCATTGTGGCAGAATCGGGTTCTCTTTAGGGCTGCTTGATACCCGCAGGGGCGATCTGCCGGTAGCATAAGGGCGAGTATTGTCCGCTTCGCGTGCGCGTGACGACGTTTTTGAGTTGTGGAGTGTTAGTTTATGACGGTTCATTTCAAAGCAGCGCTCAAAGGTGATATTCCATCGGAGCTTTCTGCTGATCGACCCGGCGAGACCCCGGCACGTGACGCGACCTTCTATACCCGCATCGGCAAACGCGCACTCGATTTGGTGATTGTGATCGCGGTTTTGCCGATTGCACTGGCGCTGATCGCAGTAAGCGCAATCGCCACGGCGCGCGACGGCCATAATCCATTTTACTGGCAGAAGCGCTTGGGCCGCGGCGGCCGTGCCTTTTGGCTTTTGAAAATCCGCACCATGGTACCGGATGCTGACGCCCGCTTAGAGACCTATCTGACGCAAAATCCTGATGCGCGCCGGGAATGGGATTATAAACAGAAGCTAAACAATGACCCGCGCATCACCCGATTGGGCCATATCCTGCGGGTGAGTTCTATCGATGAGCTACCGCAGATTTGGAATGTCGCCCGCGGAGACATGTCGATCGTCGGACCCAGACCGATGACAGTCGCGCAGCGGCCGCTCTATCCTGGACAGGCTTATTTTACGCTGCGGCCCGGCATTACCGGCAATTGGCAAGTTTCCGATCGCAACGACACAGGTTTCGCTGACCGCGCCGCTTATGACGAGCGTTATGCGGCGGCTGTGAGCCTTGCTACCGATTTTAACATACTTGTGCGCACACTTGGTGTGGTCTTGCGCTGCACAGGGCAGTAAGAACACCTCACTGTGCTGCCGGTTGCATGGTCGCTCGCCCACGCGCTTTATACGAGATCATCACACCGGGTCGTAATTGGGTCGATAACGATATTGGGTGGATAATGTTTAGACGGTTTCCGTTGTGGACGGCGCTCGCCGCCGTTGTTTTCGTAGCCGCTTGCGATACCGCCGAAGAGCGTGCCGAGGGGCATTTCGAAAGCGGTCAGGCGCTTTATGACGCCGGCGATGTCACCCGCGCGATCATCGAATTGCGCAATGTGTTCAAGCTCGACAGCGGTCATCGCGACGCCCGTCTGCTGATGGCCAAGATCGAAGAGGAGCGCGGCAACCTGCCCGGCGCCTATGCGCATATGAGCGCGCTGACTGAAAACGAGCCGGAAAATTTCGACGCCCACCGCGCGGCCGGACGGATCGCTGCGGATATCGCCGATTGGAAATCCGCCGAGCGCCATGCCGAGGCGGCGCGCGCGCTCCTGGCTGACGATCAAGACGATGCGATCGTCTCAGCCATCGAGTTGGGTATTGCCTATCAAGAGGCCCGCCTGTCCCAGGACCCCGAAACGGCGCAACAGCTGGCAGATCAGACCGCTCTCTTGCTTGCGGCAAATCCCGATGTGCAAATCGCGCGGCGGGTGATGATCGAGCATTATCTGTTCCGCCAAGATTGGGAGGCCGCGCTATCGGCGTTGGATGCCGGGCTCGCCCAGGCCCCCGATGAGCGGATCCTGTATCGCTTGCGGCTAGCGGTGCTCGAACAATTGGGCCGGTTGGACGAGATCGAAAAGCAATTGCGCGATATGGTGGCGCGCTTTGCCGATGATGAGAGCCTGCGTGAATTGCTCGTGCGGTGGTATATCAACCAAAACCGCATTGCCGATGCCGAGCAGTATCTGCGCGCCCAGATCGATCCCAGCGAGAGCGACCCCGAAGCGCAGATGATCCTGGTGGGCTTTATTAGCCAGGTGCGCGGCAACGCGTCTGCGCTCGAAGAGATCGAGGCCATTCTGGCGGAAACACCCCAGGAAAGTGCCGCGCGCGATCTCTACCGCGCAGCCCGGGCTGGTCTTATCTTTGACGGCGGCGAGCGCGATGCGGCCATCGCTGAGATGCAAGATATCGTCGCCACCGCCACCGCGTCAGATCAGACCCGGCGGATTAAGATCATCCTGGCGCGCATGCTGGTTGAAACCGGCAATCCGGTGGGGGCCCGCGCCCTGGTCGAAGAGGTGCTGGTTGAGGATGAGACCAATGTCGATGGGCTGAAACTGCGCGCCGGCTGGCTGATCGAGGATGATCAGCCGGATGAGGCGCTGATCGAGTTGCGCCGCGCTCTTGACCAGGCACCGCGCGATGCGGATGTGCTCACCTTGATGGCGCAGGCCCAGGAACGCTCGGGGTCGCGTGAGTTGATGGGTGAAATGCTGGCGCTGGCGGTCGAATCCTCGGGGCAAGGCAAAGCCGAATCGCTCCGCTACGCCGCGTTTTTGAGCCAGGATGACCGCCTGCTCCCGGCCGAGCGCGTCTTGGTAGATGCGCTGCGGGCTCGGCCCAACGATCTCGACCTGTTGCGCGCGCTCGGCTCCGTCTACATCGCGCTTGAAGACTTCAGCCGCGCGCAGGGCGTGGTCGACGCTTTTGGCCGGATCGATGACCCGCAAGCGCTGGCTCTCTCAGACGCATTGACCGCGCAGATCCTGTCTGCCCAGGACCGCAATGTAGAATTGCAATCCTTCCTTGAGCGGATGGCTGTAAGCCAAGAAGGCAGTGACCAGGCAATCGCCGCCGCGATCCGCCTGCGGCTTGCGCAAGGCGACAGCGAAGGAGCGCTGGAATATCTCGAAGAGCGGCTGGCCGAAAACCCTGACAATCCCAATCTGCGGCTTTTGTCGGTCGGTCTGTTCTCACGCGAAGGACGCCAAGAGGAAGCGCTGACAACACTGGAAGCTCTGGTTGAGGAATTCCCTCAAAACGAGCAATTGCGTGTCGCCCTCTACAACCTGCACCGGCGCAATGGCGACAGCGAAGCGGCGCGCGCGGTATTGGCCACAGCGCTCGGTGCGATGCCGGATGCGTCTAACCTGCTATGGGCCCAGGCGACCGAATTGGAACAAAGCGGCGATATCGACGGGGCAATCGCTGTCTACGAGCGGCTCTATGCTGAGAATTCCAGCGCGCCGATCGTCGCCAATAATCTCGCCAGCCTGATCGCGACCTACCGCGAGGACGATGAGAGCCTGCAGCGCGCCTTCACCATCGCGCGCCGGTTGCGTGGCACCGATGTGCCGCAATTCCAAGACACCTATGGTTGGATCGCCGCGCGTCTGGGCAATGTCGAAGAGGCGCTGATCTATCTTGAGCCGGCGGCAGCCGCTTTGGACACCGACCCGGCAGTGCAATTCCACCTGGCGCGGGCTTACGACATGGCTGGCCGGACAGCTGATGCGCTGGCCGCTTTCCAGACCGTGCAGGCGCTTTTGCAAGATACCACCCGGCCCTACCCGTTCCGCGACCGTGTGACAGCCGAGATCGCCCGTTTAGAAGCCGCCGTTCCCGCAGCAGAAAACTAGGCTTTTCAAGGCCTTGTAATGTGATCTCCCGACCGGTGCTGCCAGCGCGCTGATATCCAGCACCGGCGCGCTCTAGATCTTTGATTTGACGCGCAATTTATGCCGAAACCCGCTTTCCACGGGTCGGATTGCGCGCTAGCCGACAAATCTGCCGCACCGGGTAGAAACCTGCATCGGAATCATTTTGTCCCACCGCGAGACAAGGCATACTGAACCCGAGTCTCGAAGGGTGTTTCGTTCATGATGCTTGCACGTCCTATTCCATCTGGGGCTGCCCGTGTGGCGTCCAGCCTGCTGCTGGCGAGTCTGATGCTCGCGATCGCGGTTTTATCCGCTAAGGCGCAGGGCAACTTCCGAGTGGGTCCCGGCGATACGCTTCAGGTTGAAGTGATTGAAGATCCGAGCCTCAATCGTTCGGTTCTGGTTCTTCCTGACGGAACGATCAGCTTTCCTTTTGTCGGGTCTGTTCAGGCGGGTGGTCTTAGCCTATCGAATATCCAAAGCGCGTTGTCTGCCGGGCTCGCGCCTAGTTTCGCCGCCGGGGCCCCGCCGACAGTGGTGGTCTCGGTCGGCGCAGTGGCCGAACGGCCAGTTCCAACGCCCACTTTTACCGGGCCAATCAGAAAACGCACCATCGATGTCTACATCACGGGCGAAATCAATAATGCCGGCCGCTTTGAGGTCAAACCGGGCACAACCATCCTGCAGATCATCGCGGAATCGGGCGGGCTTACACCGTTCGCTGCCGAAACGCGGATCGAACTGCACCGTACGGATTACAAATCCGGATACAGCAATGTCTATCTGTTTAGCTATAACGGAAAAGGCAAAGGCTATCGGATCAGCCCGGGGACCAAGCTCGCACCTGGGGACGTCGTTATCGTCCCGGCGCGCAAACTGTTTGAAAAATAAGGTCAACAGATGCGACAGGGGCGGCGAACCGGGCTGAGACGCACAGCCGCGGCGGGATTGCTTATATCCTCTGTCGCGGTCGTTGCCGTTGTCGGGAAACCGGCTGTCGCGCAAGACGGCGCTCGCGGCGGGCCGTTGTTCACATTCGGTATCTCGACCACGATCCGCGCCAGCGATAACCTTGATCTCGAGGTGGTCAGTCCCGGCACAACAATCGTGTCGGAAACCCGGCTGACATTCGGGTTTCAATCCGTCACCCGCACGCAGGATTTTTCTGTCCAGTTCTCGGATACGTTCGAGTTCGGCTCCGGTCCTCATGCGCCAGACAGCGCTGGCTTTAAACGGCCCGAATTCGCCTTGTCTTACTCCTGGGAAGGCAAAAACGCTGAGTTCGACTTCGACGCCTCGCTTACCGAGATAGATCTGGCCGATAGCATCGATAATGTCGAAGGCAGTGGCAGCCGCGTCAATCGCGACGTGTCGTTGCGTTTTGAAACCGGGTTGAACGACCCTTTCGGTGCCGAACTTATTCTGTCCCGCGCCGAGGAAGATTTTCAGGACACAACCAGCCCGACGCTCACCGACAGCGATACCACCAACGCGAATGCGGCGCTGATTTTTCGTCCTAATCAAACAACCGAAACCCGGCTAACCTACGGCTATTCATTCGCGGATTTCGATGACGTTCTCGGGCGTGAGCGGACCACGCGCGCGATTGGGATCAGCGCGCGCATCGATTTAGATCCAGTCAGTCAGCTTTCGGGCAGCATCGGTTGGAATGTGATCTCGGAAAAATGGACAGCGCCGGCACTGCCCGCGGTGATCGTGCTGCCTGACCGCGAATCCGGTGTCGCCAGCCTGCGCTACACTCGGATCCTGCCGGCCGGAGAGCTCGCCCTGGCCTTCGATTACTCGCTGACGGTTGTCGGCGAACGGGCCGATTTTCTGTTCAGCCGGGGCTTTGCCTTGCCCAAAGGGGTGCTGGCCTTCGATGCCGGGCTCACCCAGATCGATGACAACGATGTTCAAGTTGTAGGCGGCCTGCGCTACCTGCGCGAATGGCCTGATCAGGCGTTTCGCATCAACCTCTCATCGGAAATTATCGTGCGCAACATCGACACGGTAGAACGCAAAACGCTGGCCAGCGTAGGATATGAATATCAGATCAACGAGATCGAAAGCGTTGATTTCGGCCTCTCTTATAGCGCGGAGACAAATGCTGGCGGCCAGGATATCGCCGAAGGGTCCAAGATCACGGCCTCCGCAATCTATCGCCGTTCGCTCACCCGCGATTGGCTTTTGGAAACAGGGTATCTTCATCGCATTACATTCGAGGAAGATGTCGATACCGCCCGGTCGAACGAGGTTTTCCTGCGGCTTGAACGCGGGTTTAGCTGGCGACCGTAAGGGGCTGACGCGTAGGAATACAACCGCAAGACTTCCTGTAGCTGGCGTTGCTGGGCCGAGTTGCGCATTTTATTGTTTCGACTTTGGTGCTATTTCACCGTGCTAAGCCCGAATGATGCCGAGTGATGCCATATTAAGGCCGCACCGAGCGGGCATGCAGCCCTCACTTGACACATAAGCGTCGCGTCCGCAGATGACGGCGCATTCAATAGACATGATTGGACTATGATCGGCGTCGTCATCGTTACCTACTGCGCCTCGGATGTGATCCGTGGCTGCCTCGATAGCCTCATCGCCTCTGAGGGAGAGCCGTTGCGGGTGATCCTTGTGGACAACGCATCCCCCGATGACACGGTCGCGACGATCACCAATTGGGCCTCGGAAACCGGGGCTGACTTTACCGATCTCTCGACGGATCCAGGCCCGCTTGCACATTTTTCACTGCTGCGCTCAGAGCTTAACCGCGGTTTTGCGGGCGGCGTCAATCTTGGTCTGGAGCGGCTTCTTCAAGAGCCGGACTGCACCATGCTGTGGCTTCTCAACCCTGATTGCGAAGTCGATCCCACCGCGGCGAACCCATTTCGCGAAAAAGCCCGAAGCGTCGGGCCGTTCGCACTGATGGGGTCGCGTATTCTCTACAGCGAGAAACCAGGCCTTATCCAGTCGGATGGGGGTTTGGTCGGACGCTGGAGCGGGATCTGCCGCAACATCAATCAGGGCAAGGACCCCGCCGGCACCACGCGTCCCACCCCCAAAGAACTCGACTTCATTTCCGGGGCCAGCGTTGTGGCTTCGCGGGACTTTGTGACGGATGTCGGCCGCATGACGGAGGATTACTTCCTCTATTACGAAGAGGTGGACTGGGCTGCGCGCCGCGGCACCCTACCGCTTGTTCTGTGCGAGGATGCGGTGATCCGGCACCACGGCGGAACAGCGATCGGCACCGGATCGGTCACGCGGCTTGCCTCGCCCTTTGCGCTCTATTTCAACAACAGAAACCGCATGCGCTATATGGCGCGGTTCCACCCCGCTGGCCTGCCATTTGCCTATCTGGCCTCTCTGGCGCGGATCGCAAAGCTGGCCGGGATGCGCGCTTGGGCTGAAGCCTGGTCTGCCCTGCTGGCGCTGCATCAACTCGGACCACCCCGAGCGGTGCGCGAGGTCTTAAGCCCAGAAGCCGCAGCGCTTGCTTTCGGCCCCCAGGGGCGGCGTGATGGCTAAGCGCGCAATCCTGAATTTCCACGGCATAGGCTCTATTCCTGACCATATCGAAGACGCGGAGCGCCCCTTTTGGATCGACCAGGATCGGTTCGAAGGCCTTGCCCACGAGATCGCCAAGCGCCGCGCCAACGGGCAAGACGTTATGATCACCTTCGATGACGGCAACAAATCGGATCTCGAGATCGCCGCGCCCATTCTCGATCGATTGGGGCTTAAGGCCAGCTTCTTTGTGCTGACCGGGCGGATCGGCCAGCAAGACTATCTCAGCGTTTCGAATATTCAGCGCCTGCACGCGATGGGGATGGGTATCGGGCTGCACGGTCACGATCATGTGGATTGGCGCCAGCTTGACAGCGACCGGCTTGACGTCGAGGTGCCGCAAGCGCGCGCGACCATAGCAGACATCATTGGCCAACCGATCGACACCGTCGGTATCCCCTTCGGCGCTTATAACCGGCGGGTGATGTCCTATCTGGGCCGCCACGGCTTCAAAGCGATCTTTACCAGCGACGGCGATACCGCCCGGTCGGATGCGCGGGTTCAGCCGCGTCTATCCGTGCGATCGGATCTGGACGAGGCGCCGGTTCGCACCTTCCTCGACGACACCGCGCGCTTCGGAGATCGGCTGAACCGCCGAGTTCGCCGCTTTTTGAAACAGCACGTTATCTAACCCTAGGAGAGCGCATGTCTGAACGTGGAAGTTGGGCGTCACGGCTTTTCAAAAGCGCGATGCTGCGCGGCACAAGCTTTTCGGATGCCCATGGCAAACTGAAGACGCTCTATACCGTGGAAGATCCATGGGACATGGCTTCTGAGCGCGAACAATACCGGTTCCAAGAGACCAACCGGCAATTGACCGAGGTGGCGCCCCATTTCGGGCATGTGCTTGAATTGGGTTGCGGGGAAGGCCATCAGACGCTGCATTTGGCGCAGATCGCGAACCAGATTAGCGGGATCGAACTCAGCCCCAAAGCCGTGGCGAGAGCCCAGGCGCGCTGTCCGGAAGGCACCTTTCGCGCCGGACAAATCGAAGCTGTGCGCACCCTCTTTCCCAACACACGCTTTGACCTGATTACGGGCTGTGAAGTGCTCTACTATGTCTCTGATCTCGAAAGCGTTCTACAGAGCCTATACGGCCTTACAGAGCGGCTTTATGTCTCTAATTACGCGCCGCGTGCTGCGCGGATGGAAAGCGCCCTGTCCGGTCTTGGCTGGCGCCCGCTCGCGCCGATACATCACCAAGATACCACCTGGGAGTGTCGGATTTGGGAAGCCACTCAGGCCGGGTGAACCTGATCCCAATCATGGTCACCCTTGGTGAAGTGCCAATCATCTTTGGCGGCCTCGAGCCGTGCCCGAATGGTCGCCGATGTACACACGACTGTCGGATGCATGACGCGTCCCTGGAGAAAGCCTGCGCGCTTGAAGGCCGCGACAAAAGCAGGTGTCGACGCGGCGGCTTCTAGAAACTCGCAATGGGGCAGCAGCGTCTCCTGCGCCAGTGCGATCAAGGCGTCGAGGGCCGGCTGATCGTCTGGTGCGGCCAGCAGATCGACAACAGCGCCTACCGGCAGTTCCTCTTTGACGCCGACGCGGACCACGAGCCAGCCCCGCACGATACCGTCGCCGCGCAATACAAAGCGCCGATACGCCAGCCCAGGACATTGACAGAACCGCCAGTTTAACGCCTCGGCCGAGCGGTCAAAGATCGCCGGAAAATCGGCTTTTAGGGACGCCCAAAAAGCATCAAGGCTGTCGGGAAACCAATCCACCTCCTCAATGTCGAAACCGGTGAGCGCGGCGCGCTTGTGCCGGATGCTAGCGATACGGGCAGCAAGCCGTCCTGCCGCAGCAACCGCAGCGGGACCGATCCTAGAGCGGATGAAAAGCGCAATCCAACGCGCCAGCTTTGGGCGCGTGGCTTTTTTAATTGTGAGATATCGCGATACCGTCGGCCCCCGCAGCTTAGCAGGTTTAACAAACTGCCATGTAGGGCCTAACGTAAGCGCGCCGGCTTTTTCGGCGATGCGCCGCGTCGCGGGGGCCATGGTGAGCGTGACAAGCGTCATGCGCTCACCCATCACAGCGTCGTGGATCTTGTGCCCCAGCCCTTGGCCGCGCCACGCTGGATCGACCATAACATCCACGATCCATCCCGCAGGAATTGTTTCCGACCCGAGCTTCAATCGGCTGTCTTGAACCCCGATTGTCCCGACCACGCGGCCACCTGCCTCGGCGAGCCAGAGCGTCGGTGCGACGGTCTGATCTGCGCGGAACGCTGGGCGCACAAACTGCCACTCGAGCCGCGCCGCATCCTTGAAGGCCGCGCCAGAGCCATAGGTGCGGGCAATGAAGTCGAAAATCTGGGGAAAATCGCTTGCAGCCGCGCGCCGGATGACGACGGCGTCATTTTCATGGCCTTGGCCCGGTGTGATTGTCGGGGCAGCGAGCTCTGTCTGCATGTCGGATTTGACCTTACCTTTTCACCTGCACCGGCAGTGTAATACCGCTGGCACGAGAACAAAGAAAAACGCGGCGCCTCTCATGGACGCCGCGCTGCTCTAAAGCGTTTTGCACATAACCAGATTTAGCCCCGAGGGGCTTTCTCGTTGAGCCGCGCCTTTCAGCAAACGCTGAGAGCAATAGACTGAAAGGCGCTTAACCGGCTTTCGACCGCTTAGAAGACGAAGTTATCGTCGATATAGAGCTGCTGCAGATAGGTCTCGACATCGCCGCGCTCGCTCTCGCTGAGCGCCCGGTCGTAGATCAAAACCGAAGCAACCTGCATCTGCGCTTCGCCTGCGCCGCCAATCTCGGCACCAATCACCAACTTTTGCAGATCGGTATTGAAGCTCTGCGTCTGCGTATCGATGAAGTCGCCGTTGAGGAAATGGCTGACGAAGTCGTCGTCCACCACGACCGATTGCACCAGGAAGCCGCCATTCACACCGTTGACGTTGGAATCCAAGTCATTGGACGAACCATAGCCCTGAACTTCCATATCGCCGGACCGATCCACGACCAGGCCAAACGCTTCATTCAGCGCTGCATCGCCGTATGCCACGCCCGAGGACACGCCCTCGGGATTGAGGTAGTCGACCACGAAGAACATCGACCGGTCGCCATCACCGCCAACCAGGCCGTTCAGCGCATCGGTGCGCTGCAGCAGATCGTCGGTGCCGTCAAACGCGATCGCAGATTGCCCTGTCGGTGTGGCATTGGCGATGAGCTGGGGGTCGCCCAAAGCGGTCAGCACGTTGCCCTGCCCCGACCCGTCTTGCCAGCCCACCACGGTCGAGCCCGATGTATCGACGCTCTGTCCGGTGCGGAAATCCGCCACCAAGCCGTTGGTGATCAGCCCCGAAGGAGGCGGCGGCGGGGGCGCCACAGCATTGACCGTGATCGTCACTGTCGCGGTGTCAGAGCCACCATTGCCGTCGCTGGCGCTGTAGGTGAAGCTGTCCTGACCGCTGAAGCCTTGGTTAGGCGTGTAGGTGAACGAGCCGTTAGAGTTGAGCACCAGATTGCCATTG
>JBCCXT010000057.1:0-25101 GCA_039191215.1 Pseudomonadota bacterium | reverse complement strand
TCTTGCGTCGGTCGAAGCTGAGCTTTTGGCCAATGGCATCACCACCGCCATGCTGGCGCAGTTCTGGTCATGGGAAGGCGGCATGCGCGGCCCGAAATTCGCCCGCGCCCTGGCCGAAGCCTTGTCGGCTTTTGCAGGTGCGGCCGATATTCGGATGTTGCTGCGGCTCGAGATTGGCTGCTGGCAGGATTTTGACGAGGTAGAGGCGCTGATCGCCAAGCATCATATCAGCCATTTGGTCTTCAGCGATCATTTGCCCCATGAAGCACTGGCCGCCGGGCGAAAGGTGCCACGCTTGGAGGGCCAGGCGCTGAAGGCGGGGCGGTCGCCGGAGGCACATCTCGCGCTGATGGGAAAGCTGCATGCCGGTTGTGACGCAGCAGACAAGGAGGTGGCGCATTTGGCCACACAGCTGGCGACACGCCAGGTCGCTATGGGCAGCCACGACGATCCTAACCCAGAGATCCGTGCCCGGTATCGTGACATCGGGCTGCGCTTGGCGGAATTTCCGATGAGCCTAGAGACAGCGCAAGCCGCGCGTGAAGCTGGCGATCGCGTTGTGATGGGGGCGCCGAATGTCGTGCGCGGCGGCAGTCACAAAAGGGGCGGGCTGTCGGTTCGGGACGCGCTTGAGGCGGGCACCTGCGACGCGCTTGCATCGGATTATCACTACCCTGCGCCGCTTGCAGCGATGCGCAAATTATTGGCTGACGGGTGGAGCCTGACACGGGCCTGGCCGCTGGTCTCTGCCGGGCCTGCAGCGACTTTGGGGCTGGCCGATCGCGGGTTCATCGGATTTGGAGCACGCGCCGATCTTGTCATCACCAGCCCCGGCCTTAAAGCCGTACACGGGACAATTGCCGGGGGCCGGTTAGCGTTTGCCGATGCAACGCTTTGCGATCGGTTGGTGGCATGAGGCCAGGCCTTATCGGATTGATCTCGGTGACGATGGTGGCCTTTGCGGCAAACTCCGTGCTGAACCGGATGGCTGTTGACGGCCAGCATATCGATCCGTTGACCTTTGCGATCATCCGCGTCGTATCGGGGGCCGTTATGCTGTCGATTTTGGCATTGGCTTCGGGCCGCCGGCCAAGAATTCCGGCGCCGGGGCGGTTCTTGTCTGCAGTGGCGTTGACCTCCTATTTGCTCGGCTTTTCAATCGCGTATGTGCATCTGGAGGCTGGGATCGGCGCCTTGATCCTGTTCGGCGGTGTACAATTGGTCATGTTCGGTGCGGGCGTGATCTCAGACGAGGTGATCCCGGCACAACGCTGGATCGGCGCGGGCGCGGCCTTTGGCGGGCTTGTTCTGTTGTGTTGGCCGGCAGATGCTGCGGCGCCGTGGATCGGGATTGTGGCGATGGGTCTGGCCGCAATTGGCTGGGCGTTTTACTCGCTGTTGGGGCGTGGTGCGAAGGACCCGCTCGCCGATACTGCGGCCAGCTTCCTGATCGCTGCACCATTGGTTTGGTTGCCAGTTCTGGTCCTGCCGGTATCACCCGAAGGGCCAATGCCGGTCACGGGCTTAGGCTACGGCCTCGCCATTGTTTCGGGCGCGGTGACCTCGGGGCTCGGTTACGCGCTGTGGTACCGGATTTTGCCGCAGATTGACGCCTCCACGGCGGCATTAGTGCAGCTTTCCGCGCCCTTTCTGGCTGTGCTTGGCGGGGCGACTTTGCTCGGGGAAGCGGTCGGCTGGCGTATTGCGATCGCCGGAGCCCTGATCCTTGGCGGGATCGCCTTGGGCTTGGCTCAGCGCAAGATCGGCTCAAGCGGGTCATAAATCAGCCCGCCATCCCAGGCAGCCTCAGCAAGCGTGTCGGGTTTGACGCGAAGCCCTGCAAGTTCGTCTCGGGTCACGAGCCGGCGTTCGGTGACCACGCCTTCTGGATCGACCCAATCGGCGTTCAACGCGCCGCTCACAAGCCTGACATGGAAGTAGATGTCGACCTGGTGAAAACGGCCCGCCGGGTCATGGAATTCGTTGACCAAGCAGGGGGCGCCGACGCTGACGGCCAGGCCGGTTTCTTCATGGAATTCCCGGATAAGATTGTCGGGCAAGGATCGGCCTCGATCGACCCCGCCGCCGGGTGCGCACCAAAGATCGGATTTTGCCGATCCGGGCCAGGCATTGACTAAAAGGAGCCGGTTTTCGATCAGCAATATGCCGCGCACGGCGAGGCGGGGGGTCTTGTTGGACATGAACCGAAAGCTGCGCCAACATGCCCCGTCCTGCAAGCGGGGCGTGCGACCTCACGCCCCCATGCGGGAGCATTCGGCCGCCCGCGTTGCCACGGAATAGGCGGCCAGCTGCGGTTCGGGTTTGCCGGACTTGGCGCGCGGGCCTTGTTCGATTAAATGGGGTTCATGCCTTCCATTGGGTCGTTTGGTTAAAAATTTGAGCCAGGTGCCCTGCATTCATAGGCAAGCAAAGAGGATTTGGTGTGAGCGTGCACGGTGCGGAGGAGACGGTTGTTTTGCTCCATGGGCTGGGTCGGTCCGCGGCATCAATGGAGCCGCTGGCCCAAGCGCTTGCCGCGCGCGGCTTTGCGGTTATCAATCGCGACTACCCATCAACCAGCGCCTCTGTGGCCGAGCTTGCAGAGGCCACAATCGGTCCTTTGATCGCCCGCGCAACGGGTCGCATCCACTTTGTCACACATTCTTTGGGCGGCATCCTTGTGCGGGCATACCTAGCGCAGAACCTGCCTGAGACGTTGGGGCGCGTAGTGATGCTTGGGCCGCCCAATTCGGGATCGGAACTGGTCGACACATTGCGTGATTTGCCGGTTTTTGGCTGGATCAACGGCCCGGCAGGATCGGAATTGGGCACCGAGCCCGAAAGCCTGGTCAACCGCCTGGGCCCGGCTGACTTTGAGCTTGGTGTCATCGCCGGCACCGTGTCGCTCAACGCCTTGCTTTCATCGGTCATCGAGGGACCCAATGACGGGAAGGTTTCGGTTGCCGCAACGCAGCTTGAAGGAATGACCGACCATTTGGTTTTGCCCGTCAGCCACACCTGGATGATGGTCAATCCACTTGTGATAGCACAGGCGATCGCGTTTCTGCAGCACGGTGCGTTTGAGCCGGAGATGCGGTACGCGGATGCTGTGCGCAACCTTGCTGACGCGTTTGTCGACGGGACGGCATTGCCGGTTGCGCGTTCGCGTGCCGGTCGGCAGTAGGCTACCTTTCACTTACGGATAATGCGGTTGACGTGGCCCATTTTTCGACCCGCGCGGGTCTCGGTCTTTCCATAGAGATGCACTTGGACGCCCTGTTGGCCGGCCAACTCGGCCGCGCGCGCGGCCTCGGCCCCGATCAGATTTTCCATGACTACATCCGCATGTCGCTCCCCGTCGCCGAGCGGCCAACCGGCAATGGCGCGGATATGCTGTTCGAACTGGTCGACGGCTGTGCCCGCTTGGGTCCAATGCCCGGAATTGTGCACACGCGGCGCGATCTCGTTCACCAAAAGCCCCTCGGGCGTCACAAAAAGCTCCACGGCTAGCACGCCGACATAATCCAGCGCATTCAGGATGCGAGAGGCGATCAGAACGGCATCCGTTTTCAGCGATGGCGGGATCGGCGCGGGCACCCGGGTTGTTGCCAGAATGCCATCGCGGTGGACATTGAGCCCGGGATCAAAGGCTGCCACTTGGCCATCCCGCCCACGGGCAGCGATCACCGAGAGCTCGGCCGAGAACTTGACGACACCTTCGGCGATGAGCGCGCCCGGCAATTCCGCCACAGCTATGCGTGCCGCATCGACAGTATCAATCTTGGCCTGGCCCTTTCCGTCATAGCCAAAGCGCCGTGTTTTCAGGATCGCGGGCAGGCCCACCGCATTCAGGCTGGCTTCAAGGTTATCTGCGTCGGCGAAGGCTGCAGTTGCCAGCCCCAGTTCCATCAGAAACGTCTTTTCCACGAGCCGGTCTTGGCTTGTTTCAAGCGCCTGGCGGTCAGGAAAGAGCGGCACCTCGGATGAAAGAACATCCAGCGCCTCGGTTGGTATGTTCTCGAACTCAAACGTCACCACATCGCAGCTCTGCGCAAACCGGCGCAGCGCGGCCGTGTCTTCGTAACGCGCTTGGGTCCAATGCGCGGCAACATCCGCAGCAGGCGCGGCGGCGGGTTCGAAAATGTGGCTGCGGTAACCCAGTCTCGCCGCAGCCATTGCCAACATCCGGCCAAGCTGCCCACCGCCCAAAATACCGATCGTGGCGCCTTGCTGCAGCGGTGTCACGACAAGCGCTCCCGGATTTCGCCGAGCGTCGCATGCAGCGCGTCATGTGCTCCACCTCGCCGTAATCCTTCGACCATCTGCAGGCTGAGCGTGCCATCGGTCGCCAACGCGTCGCGCTCAGTGGCAAGGCTTGTGCGCATTGTGTTCAAAAACCCCGCTATCAGGGTCTTGGTGTAAAGCTCCGCGCGCTCAGCATCACCCGTTTGCGCCGCGAGCCAGGCCGAACCGGTTGTCATCAGATCAAGGAAGCCTGGAACCATCGCACAGATCGCAAAATGCGCGTTCAGGGCGGCTTCTTCGGCAAGTGGGATAACCGGGTTTTCCGGCGAAAACAGGTCTGAGAGCATGTGAGTGTCGCCGAAAGCAGCCAAGGGACAGCCGCCATCTTCGACAAAGCCCAAGGGAATGGTCTGCACGAACCTTTGCGCAGGCGCGCAGAGCGATGCGAGCTCAGCGCGCGAGACCTTTGCCATGACCGATACGATTTGGTGGTCTGCTCGGAACCGCAAAGGGCCCAGCACCTCGGCGGCATTCTGAGGGCGCAGGCATAACAGCACGATCTCGGCACATTCCAGCACGTCCTGGGGCTCGGCCACGTGGGCGCCATGGCTTGCCGCAAGTGCGGCCGAGGTGGCTTTCCCGCGTCGGGAGACTGTCAGCTTGTGGCCCTTCTTTGCCAGGTGCCGCGCCAAGGGTGCCGCGATATGGCCGGTGCCGATAACGCCGATCTCAGCCATGTTCATATGGACTTTCTGGGATGGACGCAGAAAGATCGGACCGCCACGCCTCGATGCGCGGCCCAAGGTCAGGATCGGTGACGGCGACAATCTGGGCGGCCATCAGACCGGCATTTGCTGCGCCACCGATTGCCATCGTTGCGACCGGGTAGCCGCGGGGCATCTGCGCGATCGAATAGAGGCTGTCGACGCCGCCAAGTGCGTCCGTTTGAACCGGCACGCCGATCACCGGCAGGCGTGTTTTTGAAGCCAGCATGCCAGGCAAATGGGCCGCACCGCCAGCACCGGCGATGATCACCATCAATCCGCGCTCGACCGCGGTTTGACCATATTGCCACAACCTGTCCGGTGTTCGGTGGGCCGAGACGATCTTTGCTTCATACGGCAAGCCGAGCTCATTGAGAATGTCGGCGGCGGCGCGCATTGTCGGCCAATCTGACTGGCTGCCCATCACGATCCCAACCTGCGGTTCAGCCATTCACGTCCCTTCCCCTGCCGATGCGGTGGTTATAAGCGACCGGTGCTTGGGCGCAATCATGCGCTTGGCCGTTTGTCTCGCAATGTTCATTTGGCAAAAAAGAACAAAACGCTGACACGTCGTGCGTTTCGATGAGTGCAGTCTTTGCCCGCCAAATCGGTGTTCAACGCCCGATTGGATCAGGCGATGATGTCGGGGGTCAATTCGTCCTCAATCTTCGCGATCTGGTCTTTTATTGACAGCTTTTGCTTCTTTAGGCGCCGGATGGTGAGCTGGTCGGCAAACCCCTGGACCTCCAGCGCGGCGATTGCGTCGTCAAGGTCGCGATGCTCCTGACGCAACACCTCCAACTTCACGCGAAGGACTTCTTCGTGTGACATCTCAGCGGGCGGTTGGGGCGCAGACGTAGTCATAATAGTGAAGGCGGTGGAAGAATCATCCCTGTTGGACCGCCTACATAGGCGCAAACACTGGTGCCGCAAAGCCATGCCGCACTTGCGACCGGGCCCGGCAAGCCCCATATCGAGGTCAGACTTGGTCGCCGAATTGGGGCCAGGCGCGCACAGATCGCTTTCGGACTTAAGGATGTGCAGATGACAAAATTGACGCTTGGCGCGCACCCGTTCCTGCTCGGGTTCGATCAGCTTGAACGGTTGGTGGAGCGCACGGCAAAAGCCGGGAATGACGGCTATCCGCCCTACAATATTGAGCAAGTCTCGGATGATGCGTTCCGGATCACCCTCGCCGTGGCGGGCTTTTCTGAGGATGATCTGAGCATAACCTTGGAGGATCGCAGCCTCATGGTGCGCGGCCGTCAGGGTGAAGACGACGACGCCCGCGTGTTCTTGCATCGTGGGATCGCGGCGCGGCAGTTCCAGCGCAGCTTCGTTTTGGCCGATGGCGTTGAAGTTGCCGGGGCCACAATGGAAAACGGTTTGCTGCATATCGATCTAAAACGCGCCCGACCCGATGCGGTGGTCCAGACGATCAAAATCAAAGCTGGGGGAGTATAACATATGACTGCAATTCAAAACGCCGCCAACGAATCACAACCCATTGTCTATATTCGGAAAGTTGCGGTTGCGGACCTCCCTGCCAATGTCCGGCGACAGGCCGCCCCACTCGAAGCGCTTTATGCGATCGGATCTGAAGATGGCAAGCAATTGGCATTGGTGAAAGACCGCGACTTGGCCTTCACGGTCGCACGGCAGAATGACATGCAACCGGTAAGCGTGCACTAAGCCAACGGTAGGCCGGCGGCTCCAGGTTGCGCAAAAGCCCCAAGGGTTCCCTTCGGGGCTTTCTTCTATTCAGTCCCTGCGATGCAAAGGGGATCGTCCGAATTCTCGCATTGCACGTTTGAACGCACTCGATGATTGGGGTGTGGGGGTTGGCCCCCACGAAAGGCCCGTCCGGCCTAAGGACCGCGGCTGAGCGGGGGCTCGATGCCCCCCGAAGCCGCTTTTGCCGCGCAGATCACCCCTGGCTATTGTCTCGCCACCGGTTGACGATTGGATAGCGGCGGTCGAGCCAAAACGCCCTTTGTGTCAACCGCGCGCCCGGCGCGGATTGGAAGCGCTTGTATTCGCTCAGATAGATCAGCCGCTCGATCTTCTTTACCGCTTCGCGATCATAGCCTTTGGCCACCACATCCGCGACCGACCGATCTTCGTCGATCAGCATCTCCAGCATCACGTCCAGATCGGCGTAAGGCGGCAGGCTGTCTTCATCCTTTTGATCGGCACGCAATTCCGCTGTCGGCGGCTTGTCAATGACGCGTGATGGGATCACCTCGCCTGCGGGGCCCTTCATCCAATCGCGGTGATTGGCATTGCGCCATCGGCAGGTCTCAAACACGCGGGTTTTATAGAGGTCTTTGATTGGGTTATAGCCGCCCGACATATCGCCATAAATTGTTGCATACCCCACGGCGACTTCGGATTTGTTGCCAGTGGTCAGCAACATCGAGCCGAACTTGTTGGACATCGCCATCAAGATCACGCCGCGCAGACGCGATTGGATGTTCTCCTCGGTGACGTCAGCTGCCATCCCGTTGAAAAGTGGATCAAGCGCCTGGGTCACCGCCGCGCGGGGCCCCG
The DNA here is from genome assembly GCA_039191215.1 of Pseudomonadota bacterium. Taxonomy (GTDB): domain Bacteria; phylum Pseudomonadota; class Alphaproteobacteria; order Rhodobacterales; family Rhodobacteraceae; genus HKCCE3408. The sequence goes on along the minus strand of JBCCXT010000057.1, from coordinate 17,542 downwards.
AGATCGCGACCGTATCGAGCCGCGCGCCAAGGGCACGCGCCACAGCTTCGGCATCTTCCAGCGACACCTGGCTTGTGTATTCCGATGGCAGCATCACACAATGCACGGCTTCGGGGCCAATCGCATCCGCGGCGATTGTGGCCACAAGCGCGCTGTCGACACCGCCCGACAGGCCCAAAACGACCTTGGAAAAGCCGGTCTTCTTTAAATAGTCGCGCAGCGCTTCGACCATCACACGGTAATCGGCCTCGAATGCGTCCGGTTGCGGTGTCAACTCGCCTTGCAAAGCGCGCCACCCATCCGGCCCAAGCTCAAAATCCACATGGATCAACGCGTCGTCAAAAAACGGCAATTGGTGGGTAAGCACACCGCCCGGGTTGAGAACGAAGCTCGCCCCGTCAAAAACCTGGTCGTCCTGGCCGCCGATCAGGTTGAGATAGACAACCGGCAATCCGGTCTCAACGGAACGGGCCACCATATGACCTTGGCGCACCGCCAATTTGCCACGATGATAGGGCGATCCATTGGGCACCAGGATGACCTCTGCACCGGTCTCAGCTAGGGTTTCGGTGACATCGTCAAACCAGGCATCTTCGCAGATCGGCACACCGATGCGAAGATTGCCGACCGCGGCTGGGCCCGCCGGGTCCGCTGAATGATAATAGCGCACCTCATCGAACACATCAGAGTTGGGCAGATGGTGCTTTAAGATCGTCGATGTGATGTGGCCGCCCTGCAAGATGTAATAGCCATTAAACGGCTTGCTGGCGCCAGGTACCGGCGCGCCGATCCCAATGGCCGGGCCGTCTTGCGTGGCTTCAGCCAGCGCTTCGATTGTGCGGTAGCAATCGGCGGCAAATGCCGGTTTGCGCACCAGATCCTGCAATTGATATCCGGGCAGGAACATCTCTGGCAGCGCGATCATATCTGCGCCCTCGGCGCGCGCTTGCTGCCATAATTCCTTGGCGCGGGCTGCATTGCCGGCCAGATCGCCGACGGTCGGGTTGGCCTGGCCAAGGCTCAGGCGGAAGCGGTCAGACATCACATCACCTTACGCGCGCAAAAAGCCGGCGCGCGCATGTCTTGGCACGAACCGGCGGCGCGGCCAAGGTGGCGTTGCAACTCAGGCCCGTGCGGCCCATACTTACGCCGCATGAAAGCTTGCGAAATAGCGGGAGTTTTGAGGGCATGGGCAAAGGCAAGGTGGCGGTCGCGTTTATTTCGGCGTTGGCCGCAAACGCGGCACTGGCGCAGGAAGATGGCACAACAACCGTCGATATCCAGCAATACGACAATGGCGGCATCTATGAGGGCGAATTTCGTGAAGGTGTTCAGCATGGCCAAGGCACGTATCGGCTGCCATCGGGTTATGAATATACCGGTGAGTGGCTTGACGGCGTGATCCAAGGCCAAGGACGCGCTGTTTTTCCGGATGGCGCGGTCTATGAGGGGAGTTTCGCGGCCGGACGTCCCGATGGTTTTGGTACCATCGTCTTTGCCGATGGCTCGACCTATGAGGGCGCCTGGGCTTCGGGGCGCATCACGGGCCAGGGCGTGGCCGAATACGCCAATGGCGTGCGCTATGAGGGCGGCTTTACAGACGCATTGCATGACGGACAAGGCGTTATGGAGAGCCCCAACGGCTACCGCTATAACGGGGAGTGGCAGGCCGGTCTGAAAGAGGGCTCAGGTGTGATTACCTATCCTGATGGCGCCGTGTATGAAGGCACTTTTGCCGCCGGGATGCGCGACGGGACGGGCCGATTGGAGATGGCCGACGGCATCATTTATGAAGGTGACTGGTCCGCCGGCCAGATCAGTGGTGAGGGCGCGCTGACGCAACCGAACGGCGATGTATACGAGGGCATGTTGGTAAATGGCGAGCGCCAGGGCGAGGGCGTGGTCCGCTACGCAAACGGCGATGTCTATCGCGGCGCATTTGTCGACGACCGCCGCCATGGCATGGGCACATTCACGGGCGAGGACGGCTACGTCTATACCGGCCAATGGGTGGATGGCGCCATCGAGGGGGAGGGCGAAGTGACCTATCCCGATGGTGCGGTTTATACCGGAAATTTTCGTGATGATTTGGCACATGGCGAAGGCACGATCGTCTATGCCGATGGCTCAAGCTACCAGGGCTCATGGGTAGCTGGTGTGATCGAAGGCTTCGGCATCGCGCGCTACGCCAACGGCCTGGTTTATGAAGGTCAGTTCAGTGATGCACGTCAGGACGGCCAAGGCGTGCTTGTCTTGCCTTTAGAAGTAGATGCAGACGCTGTTGAGCTGGATACGCCTGACGGCGGTGAGGCGGCCGCGGAAGGGCAAGATCAGGCGGCGCCAACGGAGGAATTTCGCTACCGCTATGAGGGCGGCTGGCGCGCCGGGCTGCGCCACGGCGATGCGATTGTCACCTATGGTGACGGGTCTTTCTACGATGGGCAGTTCGTGGACGGTGTCCGGTCGGGCACGGGAACGCTGACAATGGCGGACGGGTACATCTATTCCGGTGACTGGGCCGATGGTGAGATCAATGGCGAGGGCGTCGCGCGCTATGCCTCGGGCGATGTCTATCGCGGCGCGTTTGTCGATGGCAGTCGCGAGGGTGCGGGGCTTTTGTGCTATGCCGATGGGAATGCGGCATCCGGCGCATGGGACGAAGGCGTGTTGATCACCGAAGGTGAGGTAACACCGGCCGATGAATGTGCAGCTTTATTGGCAGACGGCTAACTGGGCGGGTGAGCGCGCCGCTTTGTGGACCCTAAAGGGCCCCTCAGCAGCGCGCGCTGCCGCGGAGTTGCTGCAGGTGTTGCGGCCCCATGATCTTGATGCCTTTCGTGTCGCAGCCTTTTTAACTTTAGGGCGCGCGAATGTCGGCGCGGCAATGAACTGCCTGGCGCCTATTCCGCCGCGGTCGGTTGCGTGAGCTCGGCTTCAATCCCTTGTTCCGCCAAATATTTCTCCGCATCCAGGGCCGCCATGCATCCCATGCCGGCACTTGTTACAGCCTGACGGTATATATGATCGGTCAGGTCGCCTGCTGCAAAGACGCCCGGAATAGACGTGCGCGTAGAGCCTGGCTCGACCTGCACATAGCCACCGTTATGCAATTCCAGTTGGTCGGCGATGAGTTCGCTGGCTGGCGCATGGCCGATTGCGACGAAAAAGCCTTTGCAGGGGATCTCTTTAATTGCACCGGTTTTTACATGCTTGGCCTGCACAGCTTCGACGCCGCGGGGATTATCCCCACCGACAACCTCAATCACTTCGTGGTCCCACACGATCTCAACTTTGGGATGCTTAAACAGCCGCTCTTGCAGGATTTTTTCGGCTCTCAGGCTGTCACGGCGATGCACCAGGGTCACCTTTGACGCGAAATTGGTCAAAAATAGCGCCTCCTCGACCGCCGTATTGCCGCCGCCCACAACGACGATCTCTGCGCCGCGGTAGAAAAAGCCATCGCAGGTCGCGCATGCGGACACGCCGAAACCCTTGAAATGTTCCTCTGATGGTAGGCCAAGCCATTTCGCCTGCGCGCCCGTGGCCAAGATGACCGCATCCGCCGTGAAGCGCGTCCCGCTATCGGCCTCGGCCAAAAAGGGCTTTGCGCTCAGATCAAGTCGAGAGATGTGATCGGAAACCACATCGGCCCCCATCGCTTTCGCATGGGCTTCCATGCGGACCATCAGCTCTGGGCCCTGGACTTCGGTGTCACCTGGCCAATTTTCCACTTCGGTTGTGATCGTGAGCTGACCGCCTGGCTGGATACCCTGGACAAGCACAGGATTTAGCATTGCGCGGGCGGCGTAAACTGCCGCTGTATAACCAGCGGGCCCGGAGCCGATGATCAGGACAGGGGAGTGGCGAGTGGCAGACATGGCTGGACCTTCGAACAAGACTCGTAGCTTCGACATAGCCCGCCATGTGACACTTTTGAAGGCCCACCCGAAACGGGTTGTGATCTTGAGCAGCGCGCAGGGTTTCCCAGTGCCAGGGCGATGCCGAGAAGCGGACGGGATTCGCTTCACACGCGCGGTACGCAGCTCTTTTGCCCGGGCCCAACCCGGCGCGTTTTTCGCAAGGCATGCAATTCTTAAAGCACCGGGTGCCAAATCGGCGGCGCAACATTCATTGTGACCCGGTCCGCGTGGCCTTCATCATCATCCGAAAGAATATTGCGCAATACCGAAATTTTTGGTCTAAATCAGGCTCCCAGACGCAATTCGCGGTTACCGCGATTAAGGACCGAAATATGGCCGCTACGAAGCTCGATGACATCGACCGCAAGATACTCGCGGAATTGCAGGCCGATGGTCGGATGACAAACGTGGAGCTTGCGCGTCGTGTCGGTATTTCCGCGCCGCCTTGCTTGCGCCGGGTCCGCGTGCTGGAAGAGGCCGGATACATTCGCGGCTATCACGCGGATGTCGATGCGCGAAATCTGGGGTTCGAGGTTGCGGTGTTTGCATTGGTCGGGTTGCACAGCCAAGCCGAGGCGGATCTGCGCGCGTTTGAGACCCTGTGTGACAGCTGGCCCTTGGTCCGCGAGTGCCACATGCTCAATGGCGAGATTGACTTTATCTTGAAATGTGTTGCCCCCGATCTGTCCACGTTTCAGAGCTTTCTCACCGAAAAGCTGACCTCCGCACCGAATGTGGCGAGCGTTCGGACCTCGCTTGTCATTCGCCGCGCAAAGGATGAACCGGGCGTTCCGTTTGAGGTAATCGAAGACCGGTTGAGCCAGACCGCGTAGATCCCCATGTCCGACATCAAGGCAACTTTTGCCCAGGCAATGGCGCTGCAGAAGGCCGGTCGCGGTGAGGCAGCTTTGCCGCTCTACACCGGTATCCTGCTGCAAAATCCGAACCTGGCGGAGGTGCATTTCCAGATCGGGCGAATTCACGCAGCCGGCGGCAACATGGCCAAAGCACGCGCCAGCTTGAGGCGCGCCCTAGAGCTGAAACCGGCGGAGCGCGTCGTTTGGCGTGGATTGGCGGCAACATTGCCAGCGGCAGAAATTGGCGAAGTCCTGACCGAGGTTGCCAGGGGTCTCTCGCCGGCCGATCAGGCGCATTTGGGCGCAAATGCCTGGGCGGAAAGCGGCATCTTGGCGGGTGAGCCGGTGTTGCAAATGAGCTTGCGCGCGGGGGCCGAAGCGGCCCGGCTACCTCTGGCTCGGTTGTTGCTTGCGGCGTGTCGGCCGGAAGAAGCGGAAACCGTTCTAAGCGCAGCAAAGGACAAAACTGCGGAAATCTGGTCGCTGCTTGCAACCATTAGGGCGCGCCTGTTGCATCCTGACGCCGCGGCAAAGGCCGCTAAGGGGGCCATAGATGCAGGCGCAAACCCGTTGCGCATGCAAGTCGATCTTGCCAGCGCCTTGTGGCAAAACGGCGAATTGGATCGCGCAATTAGCGTCATCGAAACGGCAATTGCGGCCCGTCCAAAGGTCGGCGCACTTCACGCCAAGCGCGGCCAATTTGCCCAAAGCCAGGGAAGGATGGATGATGCAAGCGCCGACTTACTTCGCGCCATTGATCTCGATCCAGGCGGCGGCGAGGCTTATCGCGCCTATCTTGGCAGTGGCAAAGTCGCGGCAGATGATCCGATCTTGCCGCTGATCGATACAGCACTCGCGCGGTCGGACCTGCGCCCCGCTTCGCGCTGGCGGCTGCATTTTGCAAAGGCCAAAGCGCTTGATGACCTGGGCCAGACGCAGGACGTGTTCACCCATTTACGCAAGGCCAATTCGCAACAGCGGGCGGCTTACCCCTACAATATCGACACGGCCATCAATAACGCGCGCGCGCAACTTGCCTCGTTTCGCGATCAATTGCAGGGCCGAAAGTCAGAGGGGCCGCGTGACACGGTTCTTTTTGTGACCGGTCTGCCGCGTTCGGGCACCACGTTGGTCGAGACCATTTTTGCGGCCCATAACGCCGTTACCGCAGGTGGGGAGATGCCCTTTTCGGGCGAGGCGTTGGCCCCCGTGACCGAGGCGCTGAACCGGGACCTGTCGCTCACACCTGCTGCGCTGGTAGAACCCGCAAGGCGCTATCTTGCATCCGCGCGCCGCCGGCTTGGCCTGGCGGAAGACGACATCTTCACCGACAAGGCGATCGGAACCTTTACCCGCATGGGACCGCTCGCGATGGCACTGCCTGGGGCGCAATTTTTTGTTTTGCGTCGAGACCCACGTGATGTTGGCCTATCAGCTTATCGCAATATGTTTGCTGATGGCCGCCAACGCTTTGCCAATGATCTTAATGATATCGGCCGCTTTATCCGCCTGCATGATGCCATGGTGGATGCTTGGCAGGCGCTTTTAGGCGAGCGCATCTGTATCGTTGACTACGATGAATTGACGGCCCAGCCAGAACCTGTGATCCGGCGCATTATCCGTGATGCCGGATTGCAATGGCAAGACGCTTGCTTGGCGCCGCATAAGGCAAAAAGGCGGGTGGAGACGCTCAGCTTTGCGCAAGTTCGTCAACCGATCTATCGCGATTCCATCGAAGGCTGGAGGCGGTTTGAAACTGAGTTATCACCGCTGTTCGAGGCATTGGAGGAACCGATAGATCTGATGTAAACGCTGCACGCGCGCAGCCCGCTGGCAGGCTGCAGTTGCGCAGTAACGTTGCGTCGGTCGGGTCCGTGGTGGCCGCCGATGCCACCGGGATTGGACTGGTACAAATAAAGAAGCGCGGCCGTTTTAGCCGCGCTTCGCAAGCTCGCAGGAGCGGCCCCACAACCGGGCGCTCGCGGGGTTTTCCGCACGATCCCGGCCGATCCCGCCATAGGCGTTCGCGCCCAGGGCAATGTGATCGAGGGCTGCCGGCTTTCTGCCAGCACCTGATCAATCCATCTGCGCTGCTTCATCTTCGCCATCCTGGAATGTGTTCCGATGGCGGCCAAGCTGCACGCGCTTTGCGGCAGGTTTCGGGCATCAATGCTAAATTCTGGTAAATCGCCCGCCATAATCTGCGCCTCCACCCACACGGTATTTCAGCCATTTTTCATAAGTTTGGCTGACGTTCTTTAACTAAAATGGCAGAATTGGGGCAACAATGCGACACTTATCCCCACATCTATCCCCAGCTGTGTGTGGATTGCTACAGGCAGATCGCAGAGATCAGGCGGCCGTAATCGGCGTCACCGTTATGGACGGATCGGCGATACGAAAAAAAGTGGGCCTGATCGCTATAAGTGCAGTGCCGGGTCCAATGAGCCTGGCCCACACCGGCCGCGCGGAGCCGCGCCAAACCGTAGGCAGGCAGGTCGAACTGAAACTTGCCTTGCATTGCGCCCTGGGCAAAGAAGCGCCCGTTTTGGGGATCGTCATCCATGAATTCTTCCAAGAATTCTTGTCCGACCTCATAAGCAGCCTGGCTGATCGACGGGCCGATGACCGCTTGGATATCGGCGCGCGCGGCACCCAAATTCTCCATCGCGTGCAGCGTTGCCTCCAAAACACCAGACAGCGCCCCGCGCCAGCCGGCATGCGCGGCTGCGACAACACCCGTTTTGCGATCGGAGAACAAAACAGGCTGGCAATCTGCCGTCAGAACCGCAATCGCCAGTCCAGGTGTTGCCGTCACGATGGCGTCGGCCTTTGGGCGTGGACCCTGAGGCGCTTCAGACAGGCTCAGCACATCGGCGGAATGGGTTTGATGCACCGTGACCAATCGATCCGCCGCAAGCCCAAAATATTCGGCGACACGGGCGCGGTTCATTGCGACGATCTCGGCCTGATCGCTTGATCCAAAACCGCAGTTAAGTCCGCCAAACACACCTGATGAGGCGCCTCCCTTGCGGGTGAAGAATCCGTGGGTCACATCTTGCAAATGCTCCGAAAGGAGCGGTGAGATACTGAGCGCGGTTGCCGTCACGGGGCAGGCTCCATTCCGGGCGGTGCGGCCGCGCCCGGCGGCGCGAGACCGATGACTTTAAACAGCGTCCCCATTTCTTCGGGGTCCGTCAAGCGCAGCAACGCGGCTTTGTGCTGGCGCAATGCCGCGCCCGTTAGCCCGGCGGCCAATTGCTGGGCCCGTACTTCAATTCCAAGACGGGCCAGAAATTCACGCTGGTCAACTGGCCCAAAACCAATGGCGGGATGGGCCGCCCGCAAAATGGGGCCAAAGGCAACATGGGCTGTCAGATCCGCTGCCCCGGGTTGGCTCAAAGGGTCAATTTTTTGATGCGCTTGAACCGCTTGAAAGCTTGGCTCGGTGCTTTCGGTGGCCCCGTAATCGACAATCAAAGCGACGCCGCCATGCTGAGCGATCCGGCGCCCGATCTCTGATGAGATGGATTCCGCGGCCGGGCAAAGCTCGACGAATTCGCCCTGTGCGTTGGCCAGCGCAGGTACGGCGCCTGCCGGACTTCGCCCCATCGAGAGTTGGCCACCGGACGCGCCGACGCGCCATTCATCCCAGCCGGAACGCGCGCGTTGAAAAACCCGCACCGGCAGCGCATCGAAAAACTCATTGGCCAGCAGGAAAAGCGGCGCCTCGGGCAAATCACTCACCTGGTCGAAAAACGCGGGCTTGTGGCCGTCCAAGGCCCTGGACTGCGCCCTTCGCAGGATCGGCGAACTCTCGACCAGACAAAGCTGGAGCGCCTCATGCAGACCCGTCACGTTTTGCGTAGCCCGCAAGACGTCCGCCATCAGCGTGCCACGTCCGGGACCAAGCTCGGCTAGCAATCCTGCAGGTTTGCCCTGATCCAACCAGCTTTGCGCGAGGGCCAATCCGAGCAATTCGCCGAACATCTGGCTGATCTCAGGCGCCGTCGTGAAATCACCCGCCGCGCCAAATGGGTCGCGCGTTGCATAGTAGCCGTGGCTTGGGTGATGCAGGCAGAAAGCCATGTAATCGGCGATTGTCATCGGGCCTTCGCGCTCGATCTGCGCCAAAAGGATCGGCATCAGCGCCGTCATACACGGCGGCCAAGCGCAAAGGCTATCAGGCAAAGACCCAGGATAAGCATGGGCAATGACAGAACTTGGCCCATGGTCAAGCCCCATGGGCCGATCTCGATCACGTATCCCCATGGCGGGTTAGCGTCGATAAAGGACTGATCGGCCTGGCGAAAAAGCTCCACAAAGATTCGCGCGGCCGCGTAGCCGGCAAAGAAGATACCAGCCACCAAGCCGGGCCGCTTCAGGCCACCGCGCCAGGCTAGCCAGACAAGGACAAGACCCAACACGAGGCCCTCAAGGGCGCTTTCGTACAGCTGTGAGGGGTGGCGCGGCACCTCATCGCCGAAGTAGATCCAAGCGCCCTCTTGCGCGCAATTCTGCAGCTCCGTGTCGCGGCAAAAGAAACTTGGGAATGTCACGGCCCAGGCCGCATCGCTTGGTCGACCCCAAAGCTCCGCATTAATGAAATTGGCGATCCGGCCCAGAAAGAGCCCAGGTGGCGTGGCAAGCGCCAGCGCATCGGCCAGCGACAGAAAGCGTAAGTTCTGCTGGCGGCTGAAGAGGAGGCCGGCAACTACTACACCCAACAGGCCGCCATGGAATGCCATGCCGCCTTCGGTGATCCATAAAATACGAATAGGATCAGCTAGATAGACGTCGGGTTCGTAAAACAGCACATAACCCAGTCGCCCGCCGACCACGACACCGATGATGACCCATGTCAGCAGTGCCTCAAGCTGTTCGCGTGTCATTACCGGATCGCCCGCGGGCCACAGACTTGGCCGCTTGATAACGCTTGCGATCAATTGCCAGCCGATCAGGATGCCCACGATATAGGCCAATGCGTACCAGCGTATCGCCAAGCTCACGCCAAAAACGGTGAAGGACACAATCTCCGGTGCGATCTCGGGAAATGTTAGGGCTGCCTGCATCATCGCCTCTGCGTCTTCGGCCCGCTTACGGGCCCCTGCGACATGGGTCAACCTTGATGCCAGCGCGATTGCGCGCCATATCAAAAGGATGTGATAGAAAGGCTGATGCCATGCAGACCCGCAACCGGATCATGGAAGACATCTCTCAGTTGATGACCAACGCGATGGGCGTGGCGCAAGGGGCCAAGGACGAGGCTGAAACCGCGCTGAAATCGATCATCGACCGTTGGCTCGCCGACCGTGATTTTGTCACCCGAGAGGAATTCGAAGCGGTCCGCGCCATGGCGCAAAAAGCCCGCGAAGAGAACGAAGCACTTAAAGCCCGCCTTGATGCGATGGGTGGCAAAGACAGCTAAACACCGGTCCAACCTTCGAGGCAATTTGACTGCTTCTGCATGGGCAGGATGCCGAAGTGAGGATTTGTTGCCTCTTCGGCAAGTCCAGTCGGCAAAATCGGGTTTAGCGAAGTCTAAGCGCTCGGCCGGACGGCGCCTTCATTTCCTTTCCCGCTAGAACGAACGACGGCCGAGCCTATGCACAACGACGCCGCGGGACGACGCGGACGAATCAGAAGCGGCTTTCATGCCATTTCATTGCCTGCGCAGCGGTGCCAAAGGAATGCCTTGGCCGCAAACCTGACCGTAATCCACTGCAAACATTGGCGGACCCCTGCAGATGTCGACCGGCCCGACGCAGGAAGGTTTTAGTAAATATTTCGCTTTACTCCTGTCTCTGTAAGACGCACCATATCTGGTATGGACTGGCGGGTCATTCGCCGATCCATGGTAAGGCACCCAGCTTCTTGTGGGGCACGTGGTTAGAAAAACCACACCCTGCCGAGGCTGCCAAAAACAGAGGCCTGGGCAATGTCACTCTTCGAGCACTTTTTGGATTCCGATGACCTTCACCCGATCGATATGGTCGAGACGTTGGCAACCCATCATGATTGGGATTTCGACCGCGTCGCCGATGACCAGATCGCAATGGCAATCGAAGGCCAATGGCGCACCTATTCCATAACCCTCGCATGGTCGGGTTATGATGAAACGCTTCGGATGATATGCACTTTTGATATGGAGCCGCCCGACGGTGCGCTGCCAAAGCTCTATGAAGTCCTCAACCACGCCAATGATCGCTGCTGGGCAGGCGCCTTCAGCTATTGGCGCGATCAAAAGCTGATGGTCTACCGATACGGGCTTGTCCTGGCCGGGGAGCAAATGGCCAGTCATGATCAGATCGCCTGCATGGTGGAAACCGCCGTGCTCGCGTCGGAACGCTATTATCCCGCGTTCCAGCTGGCGTGCTGGGGTGATCGCTCCGCCCGCGACGCGATGCAGGTCGCCATTGCCGAAAGCTACGGCCGCGCCTAAATTCGCCCGCGAGTTTTTGCGGGGAAGCCATGGGGTTCGAAGATGTAAATGACCGCGGCCTGGTGATACTGGGCTGTGGGAAAATGGGCTCAGCGATGCTTTCGGGCTGGTTGGCCCGCGGGGTCGAACCGGCCGCCGTTTCTGTGATCGAGCCCGCGCCGTCAGACTGGCTGCGTGCGACCGGCGTCGCCATCGGCGGCGCCCTGCCCGAAAGCCCCGCCGTGCTGATTGTCGCAGTAAAGCCGCAGATTATGGACGCCGCCCTGCCGCAAGCTGCCGCATTCGGCGGCGGTGCAACATCTATTGTGTCGGTCGCGGCGGGCACATCTCTGGCCCGCCTGGAAGACAGTTTTACCGCGACCACACCGATCATCCGCGCCATGCCCAATACACCGGCAGCAATTGGTCAAGGGATCAGTGCAATCATCGGCAATGACGCGGCCACAGCGCAGCACCTCGATCTGGCGGAGACGCTGCTTTCGGCTGTCGGCAGCGTCGTGCGCCTGCAAAGCGAAGACCAAATCGATGCAGTAACCGGCCTGTCAGGCTCAGGACCTGCTTATGTGTTTCATCTAATCGAGGCGTTGGTGGCGGCGGGCATCGCGCAGGGCTTAGATGAACCTCTAGCGACCCAATTCGCCACAGCAACCGTTGCAGGTGCGGGCGCCTTGGCCCAGGAAAGCGAGGACCCGGTTGATCAATTGAGGGTTAACGTCACCTCACCGGGCGGCACCACGGCTGCGGGCCTCGATGTGCTAATGGATGCCCAGAACGGGCTCGCGCCCCTGATTGCCCGCACGGTTGCTGCGGCCACCGCCCGCGCGCGGGAGTTGAAGGGATGATCAATTTCGACGACTTTTTGGCGGTAGATGTAAGGGCAGGGACAGTGCGCCGGGCGGAGCCCTTTCCCGAGGCGCGCAAACCGGCGATCAAATTATGGATCGATTTCGGGCCCGAATTGGGGGTAAAGAAAAGCTCTGCCCAGATCACCGAGAATTACGATCCCGATGCGCTGATCGGACGTCAGGTCATGGCAGTTGTGAATTTCCCGGCCCGCCAGATCGGTCCGTTCATGTCCGAAGTGCTGGTCCTTGGTTGCGCCGACGTGACGGGCGCGATCGTCCTGCTGGCACCAGACAAAGCTGTTCCAAACGGCGGGAGGATGCATTGACGAAGCTTCTGATTACCCGGGCGCTGCCAGGTTTAGTGATGGAGGAAGCAGCAGCGGCGTTTGAGATGACCGCGCACGCCGCCGATGCACCGCTGAGCGAGGCCGAAGCGCGCGGCGCATTGGCGGCATTCGACGCCATCGTGCCAACCTTGGGTGATGCATTTACAGCAGCCGCATTCCAAGGTCCGATGCGCTGCAGGCTTCTGGCCAATTTCGGCGTTGGATACAATCACATCGATGTCGGTGCCGCAAAAGCAGCCGGGGTGGCTGTCACCAACACACCTGGTGCGGTGACCGATGCGACGGCTGATATTGCCTTGACATTGCTCCTGATGACAGCCCGGCGTGCTGGTGAAGGCGAACGCTTGGTGCGCAGTGGCGCTTGGCGTGGCTGGACGCCGACACAGATGCTTGGCCAGCATGTGTCGGGCAAGACGGTGGCGATCATCGGGATGGGTCGGATCGGCCATGCGGTCGCCCGACGCTGCCATTACGGGCTGGGGTGCCGGATCGTCTACGTGAATCGCTCGCAGAAGCGCGCGAAACTGCCTGCCGAACAGATGCCGCTTGATCAGGCACTGGCGACCGCGGATATCGTCGTTGTAGCGACACCGGGCGGGCCTGATACGCGCCATCTGATCGATGGCGCCGCGTTGGCGCATATGCGGCCGCAGGCGATTCTGGTCAATGTCGCGCGCGGTGATGTTGTGGATGAGACAGCATTGGTGGCGGCATTACACGACGGCCGGATCGCTGGCGCGGGCCTCGATGTTTATGAACATGAGCCAAAGGTCCCGGAGGCTTTGCGGATGATGCAAAACGTAACACTTCTACCGCATCTGGGCACCGCAGCGCTTGAGGTCCGCGAAGCGATGGGACGCATGGCGCTCGCCAACGTCGCGGCGATGGCCAAAGGCGCGGCGTTGCCAAATCCGGTCTGACGACCCGTCGCATCGCCGCCTTTTGCGGGCACACGATGACAGCGACTGACTGCGTTGCCGCTGGTCTCCGACCGGTAAAAAGGTGTTCATTGGGCGCCAGCAAAGTGCCATCGCCGCGTCTATCATCAAAGAGCGCCTGAGCGTAACGCTGCTGAAACCGATCCGGCCCGGGGCGACAGGTAATCAGACGCGGCAGGCGGTTTCAGAACAGCCTAACTATTGCTCTTGCCGACCGCCTCGCGCCAATGGCGGCGACAGAGCGACACATAGCGGTCATTGCCGCCCACCTCGATCTGCGCACCCTCGGTCAGGGCAACACCGTCGGGGTCGACGCGGATGACCATAGTAGCTTTCTTTCCGCAATGGCAGATGGTGCGGACCTCGCGCATTTCATCGGCCAGGGCGAGGAGCGCGGCTGAGCCCGGAAAGAGCTTACCTCGGAAATCCACACGCAAGCCGTAACACATTACTGGCACGCCGAGATCATCGACCGCACGGGCCAATTGCCAGACCTGATCCTCGGTCATCCATTGCGCCTCATCTACCAGGACACAGGCGCACGGGCCCACACTTAGCCGCCGCGCGATCTTTTCAGACAGGTCATCCGCGGCCGTGTAGGTGTCAGCTTCTGCCGAGATGCCGATGCGGCTACCGATGCGACCCTGACCCGACCGTTCGTCAAACGTCGCGGTCAGCAGATAGGTCTGCATGCCGCGTTCGACATAGTTATAAGATGCCTGCAGAAGGAGCGTCGATTTCCCGGCATTCATCGTTGAGTAGTTGAAGTAAAGCTTCGCCATAACACGTTCGTGCCCCAGAGACCGGCGCGCGGCAAGTGCCCGGGCCTTGGCTGAGACTTTATGGTCCACAGTAGCCAATACGGGGACCGATTAGGGGAAGGTCCGCTACGCCGATGGGGCTGGCGCAACAAACCCCGGAACACGAACACCAAATGGCGCCCCCGCATCCAATCGCAGTCAAGCCAGATAGACCGCAATCCCCCACCCAATCGGCCATAAAGCCGAGCCATCGTTACCCTTCCCGAGCGTTTTCGAGAATGACAAAGATATGGGATTACTTTCGGATAGGGTTTATGGGAAAACGCGCAACGCTTTCCCCAAGGGATATAGGGATATGACAACCAAGATCGGCAGCTATCTAAAAAAACACACAGAGGCGCTGATCAAAGATGTTGGCTATGCCGCGGCCTGTGAAGTAACCGGCAAATCGAAAGCCACATTAGGCCGGTATTTCTCGGATGCGGCAGAACATGCCGACCGGTTCATGCCGGTCGATGCCGTGGTCGCCCTGGAAGCAACAGCCCGATTCCCGCATGTCACAACGGCGCTGGCGGAGCTTAACGGCATCACGCTGAGCTATGATGACAATCCGCGCAATCAATCAAGCTCCGGCGGTGTCAATTCCGACGTTGTTGTGCTGAGCCAGCGCTTTGCGATGTTGATGGCCGAGTATCACCAATCGATCGGCGACGGTGTGATCACCATCAACGAGGCCAAACGGCTGCTGCGCGAGACGCTCGAAATCCAGCGGGTGCTGTTGGAAATGAAGCTGCATTTGGAAGAAGAGACTGCCAGCTAAGCCCGCGTCGCACGGGCGGCAAAACAGCCCGGTCGGGCGATGTGCATATCAACAAATTCAATTGCCGGGTCGGCCAGGATATCAGCCAGTCGATTGGCGAGCTTTTCGCCTTGAAGCAAATCGGCGGCTTGAATAAGACCGTCTCGGTCAAATCCACGCAGCGATAAGAGCCGCCGGCTGAGCATCTCGGGCACCTCGCCTGGTTCCAGCATGGCGCGTTCGGCGCCTGAGCGAATGTAAACTGCGTGGCTTGCATAATAGGGCGACGCGATGTCCATATGAGTGAAGTTTGCCAAGATCAGCGTGTCGCCCAATGCTGCATCGGTCAGGCTGACGCGGCACGGATAGGCATCCGGCCTTTCCGCCGTGACCCGGCGCGCGCGCTTGGCGGCAAGCTCGCCGTCGCTGAGATCAAACAGAGGCGCAAACGGCGCGGGATCGAGGCTGTGGATTTGAAAGGACATCTGGGAAGGCTCCGGGACAGGTTGAACGAGCCCGAATTTGCCGCAACAGCAAGGCTCGCTGCGACCCGAAGCTTGCGCATACGCGTCAGGCCCGTTCGACCAGCACAGAGCCCACGGAATAGCCGGCGCCAAACGAACAGATCAGCCCACGCTCACCCGCGGCCAGATCGTCGGAATACTTTGCGAAAGCGATAATGGAGCCAGCGGACGACGTGTTGGCGTAATCTTGCAGAATATTCGGTTGCTCGCCCGGTGCGGGGTCGCGGCCAAGGACGCGTTTGCCGATATAGTCGTTCATCGCCTTATTGGCCTGGTGCAGCCAAAGCCGTTTCAGCGCGGAAGGATCGACGCCTTGTTCAGCCATATGGTCCGCGATGTGGCGGCTGACGAGCGGCAGGACCTCTTTGAAGACCTTTCGCCCGTTTTGCATGAATTGCATGTCGCGACGGTCCTCCATCTGGCCTTTGCGCGTGCGGCGGAGAAAGCCATTATTGTTCCGGATATTGTTGGAAAACTCCGTCGCGCAGCGGGTCGACATGATGCGGAAATGCGGCCCCGTGGCATCATCGCTGCGTTCTAGAACCAGAGCAGTGCAAACATCACCGAAAATGAAGTGGCAATCGCGGTCGCGCCATTCCAGATGCGCTGAGCAGATCTCTGGATTGACGACAATGGCACGGCGGATCGATCCGGCGCGGATCATGTCGGCGGCGGCCTGCAGCCCGAATGTCGCCGAGGAGCAGGCGACATTCATGTCAAAGCCGAACCCGGCCGTGCCCAAAAGTGCTTGGATCTCGATCGCAATCGCGGGGTAGGCGCGTTCATGATTTGAGGCCGCGCAGATCACCGCATCGATTTCGGCCGCCTCCCGTCCGGCAGCCGCCAAGGCGTCTCCGCAGGCCGCGACGGCCATTTCCGCCATCTGGCCCGGCGCATCATCGGTCCGCTCTGGCAGCCAGGGATGCATAACCTCTGGATCTAGTACGCCGGATTTGTCGAGCACGTAGCGTTGTTCAATGCCGGAGGCCTGAAAGATAAAGTCGGTAGAGGAATGTGCCTTTGCGGCAAGCTCTCCGGCGGCGATCGCATCGGCGTGTTCGGCATTCCAATGATCGGCATAAGCGTTGAAAGCGGCAACAAGCTCGTCATTGGTGATGATCTGGCTTGGCGTGAAGACGCCCGCGCCGGTGATGGCTGGCTGATACATCTCGTGTGCGCTCCTCCCTCAAGCTTCCTTTTGGAATGGCGCGCAGGAAGACGTCAAGGCGGGGGGCTAAGTATGAACCGGCATCGCCGCACAGCAGACCCAATGACATCACGGGCCATAAAGGCGCCAGACCGGCAAGGAACGTAAGATAAAACCCATTTCTCGATTGCTACAGCGGCCATACTTGCCGTGCTCTTGGCAGGCCCCGCGGCGGCGATCGACACAAGTGCTACGGCCTCAAGCTCTTTTGACGACGCGCCGCGCGAGCCGATCGGTTGTGGTCTGGATTAAGGCGTGCGCGATGCCTCAGAAAGCCACGTGCAGATTGCGCCTGCCGGTGCGGGCGGGCCCGGTGCGGCAACGCCGGTAGATGAGGCGGAGGTTGAGGCGCGCGCTGCGTCTTGTGATGCGGCTGGCGGGGCGCGCGTCATCGGCGTGCATTGCTGTGACTGAGAGGGTAGTTTTGTCGATATGTGACGGTTTGCAGCGTCTCAGCTCAGCCCTGTGCGCGCAGCCATTTCATCACCGAGGGGCGCACGGATTGCGCCCCTTCTGCGCGCGCGGCATTGATGACGCGCCGCAATTCGCCTAATTCGGTGCGCCGCATCAGGCTTTTGACCGGGCCGATTGAGGCCGGGCGCATCGACAGCGCGCGCAGGCCGATGGCGGCAAAACAGATCGCCTCGATCGGTCGCCCGGCATCTTCGCCACAAAAACTCAGGCTGGTGTCGCTGTCGGCGCAGCGATGCACGATCTGTTCCAAGAACGTCAGGAACGAGACATTGAGCGTGTCATAGCGGCGGCGGACGCGTTCGTTTTCGCGGTCGGCGGCGAAGAAGAACTGCTTGAGGTCATTACCGCCGATCGAGACGAAATCGGCCAACTCAAAAAATGAGCGCGGCGCGAAGGCGAGACTGGGGGTTTCCAGCATGGCGCCGATC
>JBCCXT010000056.1:0-25397 GCA_039191215.1 Pseudomonadota bacterium | reverse complement strand
GGTTTGGGTGTGGGGGGGGGGGTTGTGGGGGGGGGGGGGTTGGTGTGTGGGGGGGGGGGGGCATTCCGCCCCCACTCGCGGGGGGGTCGCCGGGGGGGGGGGGGGGCCCGGCCCCCCGCAAAAGGCCGTCGCCGAGACGGCGCACCAAGGAGGGCCCCGAAGGGCGCCTGACGCGGTGCGCGGCCGCCTTGCGTTACGGGCCCAGCATCCATGCGCCTTCGGGCCAAAACGCATGGTAGGCGAACGCGAACATCACATCGTGGCTAAGGTCGGCCCCTTGGCTATCGCGCACGCGGATATTGCCGATATCGCGCCCCTCCGACATCCGCGCCGTGTCGAGTGCGGAGGCCTGACCAGCCGTCCAGGTGATCGTCACCCCAGCCTCGACCACTTCGCCCGCGGCGGCCAGGCGGGCCAAGGGCCAAGCTCGGTCGCCTACGCGCACAACGCGCGACAGCGGCTCTATGTCATGCGGCGGCAGCTCTCCGCTATAAAGAAAGAACGCACCGCCACTATCGTAATTGTTGTAAGGATTGCGCCCATAGTCGCGGCGGTATTGCGGTGCATCCATCACCAGACCATCGGGGTTTCGGTCCCGAAAAATCTCCAAGCTTTCAACCCAGGTGGCAATCTCAGACAATTCGGTATCCATGTAATGGCCGACGATGCCTCGGCCCACCGCTTGTTGCCACCAGCTCTCCGTTTCGCGGTCATACATGACCATATCAGAATGACGCAGCCGGCCAGACACGCCAAAGGTCAAGACCGCATCGCCCACGCGGCGGTCAAAGGTAATGGCTGAGTTACATAGCGGGCAAAACGTCACCGCGATCGGAATGCCGGCCACGTCGTCATTCACGATTTCATGCCAGGTGAGATACCGCAGCGGATAGGCCCGGGCTATAGCACCTGGAAATTCAACCGCCACCACGGGCTCAAGGCCTGGAATGCGCAATTCATCGGCCACCGGAATAAAGCTGGGATCGCTTAGCGCGGGGATACCGTCTCGGGGCGGGCCGCCATCCAAAATCTCACCGAAATCGACCGCAGTGCGACTGAAATCGGTATTGGGAAATTCGGCGACCCACGCGGCCGGCTGCGCCGATAGTGCTGTCGCAAAAGCTGCAAAAACGGCGGCGAAAACGGCCAAGCGCATGGCGGCACCTCCCCAAATGGTCGGAGATCAGACTGCCCCAGCCGCGCGGGGCGCGCCATCCACGATCACGCGGATGTCAGTCCCCGTCATCACAGCCCCGGCAGAAGCCGCGCGCTCTTTATTGCGTGGCCTCGGCGCCTTCGGGCGGCGCAACTGGGTCCTCTGCGAGCACGCGGACACTTGTCATGCGATCTGGCTCTCCGATCACAGCGCCATTGGGGCCGCGGCCGATCTTGATCTCATCCACAACATCCATCCCGATCACCACTTCGCCCACCACCGTGTAGAGCCCATCGAGCCGCGGTTCGGGTTGGAACATGATGAAAAACTGCGAATTTGCCGTATCCACATCATTGCCCAATCGGGCCATGCCGACGGTGCCGCGAAGGTAAGGGATATCGGAAAACTCCGCACTGAGGTCTGGAAACTCCGATCCCCCGCGCCCCGCATAGCGCATGTCTAAACCGCGCTGACCGTATTGGATATCGCCCGTTTGGGCCATGAAGCCTTCGATCACGCGGTGAAACACCACGTCATTATAGGCCCCCTCCTGCGCCAATTCCGTGATCCGCGCCACATGGTCCGGCGCCACGTCCTCAAAAAGATCAATGACGATCGTTCCATTGGCCTGGCCTGCGACGCTGATCTCGAGCCCCGTGGCACCGGCCGGGGCGGCCAAAACCATCAATAGCGCCAGAAGCCTACGCATCGGCCGCCACCTTCACCGAGATCATCTTGTCGGGACTTGCCGGCGGCTCACCCCGTGTGATGGCATCGACATGCTCCATCCCGTCAATCACCCGCCCGTAGACGGTATATTGTCCATTGAGAAAATGATTGTCGGTGAAGTTGATGAAAAACTGGCTATTGGCTGAGTTAGGGTTTTGCGACCGCGCCGCGCCCAACGTGCCGCGATCATGCGGCAGGCTGGAAAACTCGGCCGGCAAATCCGGCTTCGACGACCCGCCGGTTCCGCACATGCGGATGTTAAGGTTGCCATCATCTTTGCCATGGGCCACATCACCCGTCTGCGCCATGAAGCCATCGATCACCCGGTGAAAGACGACACCGTCATAAGCGCCTTCGCGCGCCAGTTCCTTCATTCGCCCGGCATGCGCGGGCGCGACATCTGCCATCAGCTCAATAGCGACAGTGCCGCCTGACAATTCGATCAGGATGGTGTTTTCCGGGTCTTTGATTTCGGCCAATGCTCTGGCTCCTTGGGCTGCGCGTTTGGCATCACATAACCATTGGCAGCGGGCAGGAAAAGCTCAAAGACCCAGCTTTTCTTTCAAAGCCATGTTAACGGCCGTCGGAACAAAATGCGAAACATCGCCGCCCAGTCGGGCGATTTCTTTGACCAGCTTCGATGCGATAGCCTGGTGTTCCGCCTCTGCCATGAGGAAAACAGTGGTGATCTCGGGCCGCAATTTGCGGTTCATCCCGACCATCTGGAACTCGTATTCAAAATCGGCCACAGCGCGCAGGCCGCGCACGATGATTTGCGCGCCCACATCTTGGGCGCAATCGATCAGCAAGTTCTCGAACGGATGGGCCAAGATCTCCACCCCAGTGGTGGCGGCAAGTTCGGCCACTTCGGCCTCAACCATCGCAACCCGCTGCTCAAGCGAAAACATCGGCCCTTTGTCGCGGTTGATCGCCACGCCAATCACCAGCCTATCGACAAGCCGGCACGCGCGTTTGATGACGTCTAGATGCCCAAGGGTGATCGGGTCAAAAGTACCCGGATACAAACCGGTGCGCATGTTTCCCCCTTCGATCCGTTGAACCGACGCAACAACACTCTGTGCGTTTTAGCAAGTCCTTGCAGACCTTTGCAGGGGTCGCGCGGGGGCCAGCCCATGCCAACGCACCGTCCGGCACCGGCCGAACGCCATGAGGCCCTGCCCGTCTTGTAACGGACGACTAGAACCCTTTGATCATCCCTTCCAGGGCATCTTTTTCCATCGCAAGCTCCGCCAAACGGGCCTTGACGACATCGCCGATGGAGATCAGCCCGATCATCTCATCGCCCTCCAAGACGGGCATGTGGCGGAACCGACCGACGGACATCTTTTCTAAAATCGCGTCCGACGTCTCCGTTCGGTTGCAAGTGACCAGCTTGCCGGTCATCAGCTCATCGACTTTTTTGGTCAAGACCGGGGCGCCGCTTTGGCCCAGGGCGCGCACGATGTCGCGTTCAGAGATAATGCCCAAGGCCTTCTTGCCATCGGACGACACGATCAGCGCACCAATTTTGCGCGCTGAGAGCTGCTCGGCCGCATCCGCCACCGTCGAGCCTGGCGCAATCGTCGCCACGCCGTCATCGGATTTGCCTTTCAAAATTTGGTTGACCAGCATGGTGGCCTCCCTTGATTGTCTCCCTCCAGGATCGCAGGATCCCGGGTCGGACCCCACTCTGTCAAGCATTTCCAAAATCGCGGGCATGCCCTTCGAGGCGGGTCAGCTCAGCCCGCACGCCGTGGGCCAGGCGCTCGGCGAACCGGGCAAGGCGCGCGTCCCGTTGACCGCCGGCCGGGCGTAGCATCCAAAATGTTCGCCGTAGCGCCACCTTGTCGGCCAATATGCGTCGCAGCTCTGGCGCGGCGCGTAGGGCAAAATCATGTACAACAGCGAGCCCAGCCCCAGTTCGCGCCCAATTCAGCTGGACCGAAACAGCGTTGGACGCGAGGGGGACATGAGTCAATCCAAGCTCCGCCAAATAGTCGAGTTCCGCGTCAAAGATCATGTCGGGAATGTAGCCGATCATGCGCGCCCCGCGCAGATCCGAGAGCTGTGAAGGCAACCCGTGCGCCGCAATCCACGCCTCCGAGGCCGCCAGCGACAGCCGGTAATCGGCTAAACGCTCGGCCAGGATGCGCCCGGTTTTGGGCTGCGACACGGTGATCGCCAAATCAGCCTCGCGACGGCTCAGATCAACCACGCGCGGCAGCGCCAGGATTTGCACCTCAATCCCGGGGTTTTCCGCGGCGATATCAGCACAGACCTGCGGCAATAGATAATTTGCGCAGCCGTCCGGCGCACCGATGCGGAAGGTGCCGGACAGACCTTCGCGCCCGGTCAATCGGCTACTGGCCTGTTCCATCGCGGCTTCTGCGGCCTCGGCATCTGCAACCAACGCCTGGCCGCTTTCGGTCAGGGTATAGCCCTGCGGAGATTTCAAAAACAACGAGGTGCCCGTTGCATGTTCAAGACGCGCGATACGGCGCCCGACAGTGGCCGCATCCATCCGCAGAATTTGCCCGGCCCGCGTGAGGCTCTCACGCCGCGCCACGGCCAGGAAAATGCGCATGTCATCCCAGTTTCGCATCGCCCGATCTTTGCATTTTTGCAAAACAACTTTGGCAACCTGGCGCTTTTCCAGACAAGTTTGCAAGGCTATTCTACGCTCAATTGGATTAGGGAGCCTCGAAATGGAAGAGATCGGACATTGGGTTGACGGCAAGCGCGTGGCAGGCACCTCTGGGCGGTTTGCCGATGTGATGAACCCAGCAACAGGCGACGTACAAGCGCGTGTCGCATTAGCCAGCGCATCGGAACTTGATGCCGCTGTGGCATCGGCAGCAGCAGCGCAGCCAAAATGGGGCGCCACCAATCCGCAGCGCCGCGCACGGGTATTGATGAAGTTTGTCGATCTTTTGCACCGCGACATGGACAAGCTGGCCGAGGCGCTGAGCCGGGAACATGGCAAGACATTGCCCGATGCCAAAGGCGATGTGATCCGCGGTCTTGAGGTCGTTGAATTCTGCATCGGCGCGCCGCATCTTTTGAAAGGCGAGTTCACCGATGCGGCTGGGCCTGGGATTGACATGTATTCAATGCGCCAACCGATCGGCGTGGCTGCCGGGATCACCCCGTTTAACTTCCCTGCCATGATCCCGATGTGGAAATTGGCGCCCGCGCTGGCCTGCGGAAATGCGTTTATCCTCAAGCCATCCGAACGCGACCCTTCCGTGCCGATGATGCTTGCCGAACTTCTACAAGAATCTGGGCTGCCCGACGGTCTTTTGCAGGTGATCAATGGCGATAAGGACGCGGTTGATGCCATCCTCGATCATCCTGGCATTTCGGGCGTTGGCTTCGTCGGCTCCACGCCGATTGCGCAATATATCTACGAACGCGGCTGCGCCAATGGCAAACGCGTGCAGTGCTTTGGCGGCGCCAAGAACCACATGATCGTGATGCCGGATGCCGATATGGATCAAGCGGCAGATGCTCTGGTCGGCGCCGGCTATGGCGCGGCGGGTGAGCGCTGCATGGCGATCTCGGTGGCGGTGCCGGTCGGTGAGACAACCGCAGACAAGCTGATCGAAAAGCTCGTGCCGCGGATCGAGGCCTTGAAGGTCGGGCCCTACACGGCCGGCGATGACATCGACTTCGGCCCCGTGGTGACAGCCGCCGCGAAAGCCAATATCGAGCGCTTGGTGGCATCGGGCGTTGAACAGGGCGCCGAACTGGTCGTCGATGGTCGCGGCTTTTCGATGCAAGGCTATGAGGACGGTTTTTTCGTGGGCCCGCATCTTTTTGACCGCGTGACCAGGGATATGGACATCTATAAGACCGAGATCTTCGGCCCGGTTCTGTCCACGGTCCGCGCCCAAACCTACGAAGAAGCGCTTGGCCTCGCGATGGACCATGAATACGGCAATGGCACTGCAATTTTCACCCGCGATGGCGATACCGCGCGTGATTTTGCCGCCCGGATCAATATTGGCATGGTCGGGATCAACGTGCCGATCCCTGTGCCTCTGGCCTATCATACGTTTGGCGGCTGGAAGAAATCGGCCTTTGGCGATCTCAACCAACATGGGCCGGATGCGTTCCGCTTTTACACCCGAACCAAGACTGTGACCGCCCGTTGGCCGTCGGGGATCAAAGAAGGCGGTGAATTCACCATTCCAGTGATGGAGTGACCGTCCCGGCCGTTATGCGCCCGGGGCGT
The DNA here is from genome assembly GCA_039191215.1 of Pseudomonadota bacterium. Classification (GTDB taxonomy): domain Bacteria; phylum Pseudomonadota; class Alphaproteobacteria; order Rhodobacterales; family Rhodobacteraceae; genus HKCCE3408. Next base: position 19,278 of record JBCCXT010000056.1, on the reverse strand, counting down.
CAGTCCCAGGCGCGGCGGCCGCTGCATCCAATGCAGCCAGCGTGTTTTTGATCAGCCGACCCAAGGGACGATGCAGCGATACCGCACGCCAGTAGTTGTTATGCGAAAGCCATGTGAGCGATCCGAGCCCCCAACCTGCATTGATCTCTTGGTCGCGAAGTTGATCCGGTACAAGTGCACCGTATTTCGCTCCGATCTGGGCCAAGGGATAGCCTAAAATATCTTGCCGGTCGTAGAAGTTGTGCCACCACGGTCCTTGCCGCAACGCATCGGGTAATGCGCTGCGCGGATCCTCAATGGGTGTGACATTATCGGCCGGGTAACCCATTACAAAGACAGGAATATTACAGCCGAAGGTCACAAATTTTGTGACGGTTTGCATATTCTCAAGCGGTGTGGCGAAATTCGCAGGCGCGCGCCGACGTGGCAGCTTTTGTTGATCGTAGATGAAATTTGATAGGACATGCCCGCCAAGCGAATGCGCCAAAACCATAATCGGACCGTCGCCGCCGATATCACGCACCAATTCGGAGGTAACCTTCGCGACTTCCGCGTGAATGTCCTCGTATGTTGTGTCATCGCGATGCGCCGTCTGCCGATACGAGGCCGCATCGGACAAACGGTGCAATACAAAGTCCCGGCCCCGGCCAGATGAGGCAAGTCCGCGTATTCGGCCCAAATACCCCTTCTGTTTTGGCTGCAACACATGTGAAAACTGAACTTCACGCCAGGATAGCTCTGTCATCATGCGCGCACCGATCTCGCTGACAAGACCGTTATAAAGCCGTTCCGAATAGGTTCGTTTGCTGGAATTGTTAGACGCACCTTCGCCTTGGCTACCCATGCCATGGATTACCAAAATACCCAATTTCTGTGCCATATCCCGTTCCTAAAATGCGTTGACTGGTCCGGGAAGTTTAGCACGACTTAGCCAAGGCGCGGATCGTCGCGCACTGACCGGTGGGAATTACTCGCTCAGCCATTCCATTAGGCTGACACGGCCATCGCGATCGACGTCGAAAATCGCGATCTCAATGCGGGCTTGGTTCGCGAAACCGCAGGTTTCGGCGATGCCGGTGACGTCTTCAGCCAAGAGCTGGCTGCGGCAAGCCTCCGACAGCACGATGCCGTCTTCTTCGGCAAGCTCGGGTTCCTCGGCCAACCAATAAAGCTCTGCCCCGGCCAACTCATCGGCTGAAAGAAAGCCGTTTTCGTCGAAATCCATGTCGAGGAAATCCGCTGCGCGATCCCGCAGCAAGACCGCCGACAATTCCGAAAAGCTGACCGCGCCGTCGCGATCGCTATCAACCCGGTTGAGCTGCATCTCGGCCATTGCCGCAAGGGTGCAAGGCTCATCGGGTCCGGCCGCATCGGTGCCGCAGACCGGGTCGGGCTGCCACCCGTCTTCGGTCAAAAAGGCGGAGATTTCGGGCAAGGTCACCCGCGCATCCGCATCCGCATCAAGTTCAGCAAAGTACACGCGCGCCTCTTCGCTGGCAACTGCCGGGCTTTGCGCCGTAAGCGCGTAGATGAGGCCCAAGGCGAGAACCGGCAGGGCAAAGGCAATGGCGCGCACAAAGCGCCGAGAGGTCGGTAGGGTCATTTCTGAGGCTCCGATTGAAGGTTGCACGGCCCAACCGCCCACTTCGCCTTCGATCATCGTTCGAACCATCTCGCTCATGCTGTGCCCACGGCCTTGGCTGAGATCGCTCAGCGCCGATTTTAGCTCTGGTGAAAGCCGAATTTCGATGGTTTCAGTCTTTTTCGAGGGTCTGCTGTGCATTTTCGTCACTTTCATGCAAGTGTCGCGGTTCGGGTGCGGCCAACCTCAGGCTCTGCTTGATGCAAAGATAGACTGATCCGTGCCATGACGGGACCAAATTCGTGTCGGGACATGGCTGTCGGGGCAGGAATTTTTCGCGCTTTGGCCTGTCGACACGAAACAGGGCGGCCGAATTGGCCGCCCCGATGACAAGACGATCGATCTTTGGGTCCTTAGCTGCGACGCGCTTTGCGCATCGCCAGCAACCCGCCAAGCCCCGCGATCAGCATCCATCCAGCAGCCGGAAGTGGGACAGGCGCAGGATCAGGCGTTGGGGGTGTCCCCGGCGGCGGGCTGTTCGGCGGCGGGCCGGATGTGGGCGGGACGGAAGTGGGCGGTTCGCCCGTCGGTGGGGTTGTGGTCGGTGGGGTTGTGCCAGACCAAGACACGCCCAATTCCTGGAACCGCCAGGCTGATCCTTCGTCAATCGCCGCAATTCCGAAGATGGAATCCGCGTAATCGGCAAACGTGTCGAAGAGGCCGTTGGCCGCAGTCAACGCATCGGTGAGAAAGTCGCCTGCCGATCCGATTACGCCGTCATTGTCGGCGTCATAGATCAGGCGAAAGCTATCCATGCGGTCAAAATTCGAAAACTGCGCAAAATCCAAGGTCACTTCGCGGTCGAATTCGAGCACCAAAAAGTCATGCCACCCGGTGCCAAATGTACCACCTGACAGACGGTCAACATCAAACGGTGCGTCGTCGGTGAACGCGTTTCCGTTGTTCATCACGCCCAGCCCCCCAGAGCTCTGGGTGACCCGCGCTGTATTGTCGAGTGCGTTATTGCCTAGGTTTAGGCCATCCACAATTTGGCTTCCGGCCGTGAAGCTACCAACCGTACCGGCCACGCCTTGCGTAAACGCGCCGGGCGTGATCGTCAGCGTGACATCGCCGTCGGTATCACTCTCGGTACCTTGCCAGCCTGTCCCAGAATAGAAGGCTGCTGGAAAACCAGGCTGGCTGTGGGCAAAGCGCAATTGACTGTCGAGAACGCCCGTGCCCGTCGTGCCGTTGCCGCCCAAATTGAACGTGACGCTGCCGGCGGACACCATGGTCGCAGATGTGGCAACGACGAATGCTGAGAGGATCAGACTACTGCCTGCTTTCCGCGTTCTAAACATAGAACCATCTCCTTACGGCCGACCTGTCCATTAACAGCGTCGACAAACTGCTCGTGCCCCATACGAGACGGTGTCCCACACACCGCGCCCAAAAATTAGCCACAATTTTGACCCATAACAAGATCAATTTTGGCAACAATCCGCTCATTCCGGCAAAACAATAGATTTGTGTTGAAATTGCACCGCTTCGATCGAGCTCCGAAACAAAACTGCGCGGCTCGGCAAGCAGACCGAACCGCGCGACACTGGTCACCCCGATAGCGCTGTCCCCAGCAGACTGCACTATTAACGAATTTGCCGAGGATGTCAGAAACAGACCGATTTTCAACACAATTCTGCCGGATTTGAACGGCCCAAGCAATTCCCAAGGGATTTCGGGGGGTTCGCAAGTCTTCGGTGCAATCAACTTGGTTACGACGCCGAAACAATCATGTGAAAACATGCGGATTATAGCAGCGCAACATTCTTGGGGGTCGTGATGGATCCAGCGCAGAAGAATCACTCCTGCGCGTTTCGCGCTGCTTGCCAACCCTAACATGGCCTGCTCATCTGCACGAAAGCGATTGGAGGTGACATGCGGCCTGATGCCCCCCTCACAATGGGTCTGGAGGAGGAATATCTGCTCGTTGACCGCGAAACACTGGCGCTGACGGCGCCCCCGGCCGCCATGATGGACGCCTGTACCGAGGCCCTTGCCGGACAAGTCAGCCCTGAATTCCTGCAATGCCAGATCGAGATCGGCACAGGCGTGATGCCGGATATCGGCGCCGCGCGAGAGGACCTTAGACGGCTTCGGTCCACGATCTCTGAACAGGCCGCGGCATTCGGTTTAGCCCCGGTGGCAGCCTCCTGCCACCCTTTCGGCGATTGGAAGGATCAGATCCATACCAATAAGGACCGCTATAACGACCTTGCCCGAGATCTCGGCGGTGTCGCAGAGCGTATGCTGATCTGCGGATTTCACATCCATATCGGGCTCGAAAGCGATGATGTCCGGGTCGATCTGATGGGACAGATGGGCTATTTCCTGCCCCATCTCTTGGCACTTTCGGCCTCATCCCCGTTTTGGCAAGGCCGTGATACCGGTCTGGCGTGCTACCGTCTTACGGTTTTCGACAACCTGCCCCGCACCGGGCTGCCGCATCAGACCTATTCGTGGGCTGAATACCAACGCACGATTGAGGTGCTCACCGATCTCAACGTCATTGAGGATGCATCCAAGATTTGGTGGGATTTACGCCCGTCTCACCGGTTTCCAACGCTGGAGACGCGGATATGTGATGTGCAGCCAAAGCTTGAAGACGCCTTGTCGCTGGCCGCCATCGTGCAATGCTTGATGCGAATGTTCCTACGACTAAAAGCGCAAAATCAGCGTTGGCGCATCTATGACCGGTTCTTGATCCAAGAAAACCGCTGGCGGGCGCAGCGCTATGGGGTGACGGGCGGGCTTATCGATTTCGGCCGCCGGGAAATCGTACCGATGGGTGCGCTCATTGACGAATTGGTGGACATGGTGGCCGAAGATGCTGAGGCACTTGGCTGTGTGGCAGAGGTCGAAAACCTCAAGACGATGGTGGCGCATGGAACCAGTGCCGATCGGCAACGCGCGGTCTTCAACCAAGCCCGCGATGCCGGGGCCAGCCACGACGAAGCCCTGCATGCGGTCGTCCAGCATCTGATCGAAGAATTTCACCACGATCTCTGATCTTGCCATCGCGCTGCACCTGACGTTAATTAAACGGGCGTTCAATTACCACGGGGAGGCGGTGATGGACTTTGCGCTGACCGACGAACAAAGCGCGATCTATGGGATGGCCGAAGAATTTGGTGCCGCCGAAATCGCGCCCCATGCGCTGAGCTGGGAACGCGAGGGTACCATTCCGAAAGACTTGTGGTCAAAGCTTGCAGCGCTCGGGTTCGGGGGGCTTTACGTGTCCGACAATGCCGGCGGCTCGGGCCTCTCGCGGCTTGACTCGACGCTGATTTTCGAAGCCCTGGCCCGCGCCTGCCCGTCGGTTTCGGCCTTTTTGTCGATCCACAACATGGTCGCTTGGATGATCGACAGTTGGGGCAGCGCCGAAATGAAGGCCCGGATCCTCCCCAAGGCGCTGTCGATGGAGGTTTTTTTGGCCTATTGCCTGACTGAGCCCGGTTCAGGCTCGGACGCGGCTGCGCTGAAGACCAAAGCCGCGCGCACCAATGACGGCTGGAGGCTTACCGGGACAAAGGCCTTTATCTCCGGCGGCGGATACGCGGATGCGTATATGGTTATGTGCAGGACGGGGCGGTCAGGGCCAAAGGGTATTTCGGCGATTTTGGTCGAAGAGGGTACCGAGGGGCTCAGCTTTGGCGGGCTTGAAGAAAAGATGGGTTGGCGCGCGCAACCCACGCGTCAGGTTCAGCTTGATGGCGCCTTTGCCCCGACCGAAAACCTGCTGGGCGAGGAGGGTCAAGGCTTTAGCTATGCGATGGCGGGCCTTGATGGTGGGCGCTTAAACATCGCGGCCTGTTCCCTCGGCGCCGCCGAGGCCGCGTTGCGAATGACGCAAAGCTATATGGCCGAACGCCAAGCCTTTGGACAATCAATCGACCAATTCCAGGCCTTGCAATTCCGCCTCGCCGATATGGAAATTGAACTGCAAGCGGCACGCACGTTCCTGCGGGAGGCCGCCTGGAAGCTTGATCGCAAGACCGCAGACGCCACCAAAGCCTGCGCGATGGCGAAAAAATTCGTCACCGAAATGGGCAGCCGTGTCGCCGACCAATGCTTGCAGCTCCATGGCGGCTACGGATATCTGGCCGATTATGGTGTCGAAAAACTTGTACGGGATTTGCGCGTGCATCAAATCCTGGAAGGCACAAACGAGATCATGCGCTTGATCGTGGCCCGTTCGATGGTGGCGGAACCGTGACCAAACCCCTATCCTGCCCAGGCGGTCCAGAGCGGTCAGGGGGGCATGCAGCTTTGCGCAAAATCAAGCGTCGGTATTTGGAGCATCTCTGCGTGACAGCGCTCACAGTTGCTCGGCGGCGCGAAAATAGCGCGGGCGCGTTGGCCTATTTCACGCTCTGCTGGCTGGGTCTTCCGGCGGGATTCGCCTGTATTCTAGGATTGCCGTCGGCTTTGCTCGTGCTTCGGATGATCGGGGTAAACTCCGTGGCGGCCTGGCCTTTGGCGCTTGTCATTGGCTTGGCAACGCTGGCCGCGACACTCCCGGTATGGGCTGATCTGATCGCGTTGTGGCGCGCCCGTCATGGCTCACAAGCCAATGCCGAGGCATTTGTCGCCCAAGTTGAGGCGGCGCTGCAGCGGGCAAGTCATGGATAACCGAGACATTGATATCCGCATCGAGGGCTGTGCGGGTCGGATCACGTTGACACGGCCCAAGGCTTTAAATGCCCTCACCTACGCGATGTGTCTGCAAATCGATGCCGCGTTGAAAGCCTGGACCGCAGACGACCGCGTGAAACTGGTCCTGATTGATGCCGAAGGCGACAAGGCGTTTTGCGCCGGCGGCGACATCGCAGAAATGTATGCCACAGGCACCGCCGGGGATTTTGCATATGGCCAGCGCTTTTGGGCCGACGAATACCGCATGAATGCCAGGCTTTTTCGCTTCCCGCGACCGGTTGTGACGTTTTTGCAGGGCTTTACGATGGGCGGCGGCGTCGGCGTCGGCTGCCATGGCAGCCACCGCATCGTGGGCGAGACGGCGAAGGTCGCGATGCCGGAATGCGGGATCGGGTTAATCCCGGATGTCGGCGGTTCGCTGATTTTGGCGCGTGCCCCGGGTCGGTTGGGCGAATATCTGGGGACCACATCGGCCCGTATGGGCCCTGGCGATGCCATCCTTGCGGGGTTCGCGGATTACTTTGTACCGCTCGATGCTTGGGCAGAACTCAAATCGCGGTTGATCGAAACCGGCAGGTGGGACGCTGTCACGGAGGCGGCAAAGCCACCGCCACCGGCGCCGCTCGCCCAGATGCAGGGGCAGATTGATCGGGTGTTTGCTGGCCAGACGCTGCGGGACATTCTGAACGCCCTGGCCCATGATCAAAGCGATTTCGCGCGCGAGGCGACCGGGGCAATTGGGCGCAACGCGCCGCTCTCTGTGGCGGCGTGCGTGGAATTGATCCATCGCGTCCGGTCGGTTCCAGACGATATTCAGCACGCCTTGAGCCTGGAATACCGCTTTACCGCCCGCGCGATGGAAAAGGGTGATTTTCTCGAAGGCATTCGCGCGGCAATCATTGACAAAGACCGCAATCCGCACTGGCAGCATGCGGACCCGTCACAGGTCAGTTTGGCAGAGGTTGCCGGGATGCTGTTGCCGCTTGGCGCGGACGCGCTGACATTCGACGATTAAGGGAGGACAGGATGGATATCGGCTTTATCGGCTTGGGCAATATGGGCGCGCCCATGGCTGCAAACTTGGCCGCAGCTGGCCATAAGGTCACCGGTTTCGACCTCGCTGCCCCCTGCCCTGACGGCGTTGCATCGGCGGATAGTGCGGCGCGCGCCGCGGCGGACCGGGACGCTGTGATCACCATGCTGCCCAATGGCGCAATCTTGCAAAGCGTGGCCAAGGAAATCTTGCCCGCCATGGCCGAAGGCGCCGTACTGGTCGACAGCTCGACCGTGGAAGTGGCCGCCGCGCGACATGTTGCAGGTGCCGCGCAGGATCATGGCGTGGGGTTTCTTGATGCACCGGTCTCTGGCGGCGTGGGCGGCGCGGCCGCCGGAAGCTTGACCTTCATGGTCGGCGGCAGCACGGCCGATTTTGAACACGCGAGCCCTCTGTTTCGCGTGATGGGCCAAAAGGCCGTTCATTGCGGCGGTGCGGGAAATGGGCAAGCCGCCAAGATTTGCAACAACATGATCCTTGGTGTGACGATGATCGCCACATGCGAGGCCTTTGCCCTTGCCGACAAGCTTGGGCTCGACCGCCAGGCCATGTTCGATGTCGTCAGCACCTCCTCGGGGTATTCCTGGACGATGAATGCCTATTGCCCTGCGCCCGGCATCGGCCCGCAATCGCCCGCCGATAACGGCTATCAGCCGGGATTTGCCGCAGATCTGATGCTCAAGGACTTGCGGCTGAGCCAGGCGGCGGCATTGGCCGCGGATGCCGATACGCCCATGGGGCAAGCGGCCTGCGCGCTTTATGAGAGATTTGTCGAAACCGAAGACGGGGCGGGCAAGGATTTTTCTGCCATGCTGCCGCGCTTTGAAAACCGCAGCCGGGGGTAGCCCGGCCGTCGGGGACATCGAACCCCCTCCAGCCGGTGGGCCGCCTTGCGGCAGTCGGGGGCTGCACGTGGTCAACGACCGCCCTCGGCACGCAAAAGAGTTCCAAACGCGCACAGCCCTGCCCCATCCCGGCGGTCTTGCCCGAGGCCAGCGCCAAAGCACGCACATTCGTCGATCCATAGGTCCTTTTTTGAAATCACGCGCGTATCGCAGCCGTGATCTTCGAGGCGCATACGTTTAGCCCGGCCGGCATGTCCGTGCCGCTCGAGAAGGAAAGCGGTTTCCACCTGACGGTCGCGGCGCCATCGTTCAGTTTTCACAGCAAGATTTTTGCCAGGCATCCCAAACGCGCCTTGACCCGTGCGGCGCGGGCGCCAGAGGCGTCCATCCTCCGCGCGTGCAGTGCCGACACACCGCATCGGGCGATAAGCCCACTCTCCCCGGTTTTCATGGCCCACGCAGATCGCGGCACAATGCGTCCTGTCCCCCGGTTTGGCCTGGAATTTCAGGGCGGACGGGCCGCTTTGCACCCCGCGCTTTGCGGCAAACTGCATGACCGCCCGCCAGGCATGCTCCATCATCGGCGCCATGGCGCGGACGTCAGATGATCCTTCCACCAGATAAACTCGCAATGTAAAAAAGATTCACTTTTTTTGCCGTAACGCCTTGTCGGGAGATTTCGGCTCCCCATATCGGATGATGTGAAACGGATTTACATCGACGCAAGATAGGAGACTAAAATGACCCCGATGCCCGCCCCCGCCGCCCCCGCCATGGCAGAGGCCAAAGGCTGGTTTGCCCGCGCTGAGGACTGGCTCGACGCCCGCGGCAAAGGCGCCTGGATCGTCTTGACGATCTTTGGCTTCATCTTTTTCTGGCCGATCGGCCTGGCCCTACTGATCTATATGATATGGAGCAACCGAATGTTTACAGGTTCTTGCAACGCCCGCCGCAATCACGAAAGCCACGGGATTAAATTCCGCAAGACGGGCAACCATGCCTTCGACGCGTACAAAGCGGACACGTTGCGCCGGCTTGAAGACGAACAATCCGCCTTCGAGGCTTTCTTGGCCCGGCTGCGGGAAGCGAAGGACAAAGCCGAGTTCGACCAGTTTCTCGAAGATCGCGCCAAATCTGCCAATGATGGCGACGCGTCGGCCTAACCATTCCCGACCGGGCCCTGTATAAGGGCCCGGTTAATGCTCTGTCCACGATTGGCCGCGCCATGCCCAACATCTCCGAAATGCCGCAAAATCCCGGTGCGCAAAGCGTCTCGATCATCTTTTTCGTGGGCTTTACCATCTCCACATCGATTGTGGCGATCGTCTTTTTCGGCCCGCCCGGCCTGCTTTTGGCAATGCTCTACGCCTGGCTCTGGACCCGAAGCCCAGTTTTGCAAACCCATGCGCTGACCGACGACGCGGTGGCGACGTTCGAACTGGACGCGCCAGGTCCGGACGCGTCTGGCAATTCCAGCTGTGAGACGTATCGCGGTGGCGTTTGGGCGCGGCTTACGCAAAACGGGGCTCAAGCGCAGAGCTTTCTGGCCCGTTTGGCGGCCGCAGCCGCCGCGCCGGAATTCGATCAAGTCCAGACCGACCATGCCCAAGCCACACGATCCGCGCGCATGACCGCCTAAACGCACGACACGGCGCCTGGGCCATTGGGCCGCGGTGCCGCGCAAAAGACCTCTCCACTGCCCATGACCCAAATGATGACGAATTCCAACTTCAATTCCCTCCCCGACCCTGACGTGCAAGCAGAGTTTTACGCCAATGTTCCGATCAAACGCTTGTTTGCTTGGATCGCAGATGTGTTTTTGGTCACCTTGGCCACGCTCTTGGCGGGCGTGTTTACGCTCGGGATTGGATGGCTCTTCTTTCCTCTCTTTTATCTCGGCATCGATTTTGCCTATCGGACACTTACGCTCAGCTCCGGCTCGGCAACCTTTGGCATGCGCCTGATGGCCATCGAGATACGCAACAGCTCTGGCAGGCGGCTAGATGCCCCCGAGGCTGCGCTCCATGTCTTAGCTTACATGGTCTGCACCGGCTTTGTGCTGACCGCGTTCGCCTCAATCGCGATGATGATCCTTGGGCCGCGCCGACAAGGCCTGCATGACCTGGTTTTGGGAACTGCGGCCATCAATCGGCCGGGCTAACCGTTGCGTTTCCAGGCAATCTGTAAACCATTTGCTTAAAAATGAGTTGTGCGGTCCCGGAAGCTGATGCACCTTTGGGACATCGGAAAACCAGGGCCGCACTTTTCTCATGCGTCATACACTCCCCATCGCCCCGCAGTTTTACGTGACGGCCCCGCAATCCTGTCCGTATCTGGACGGGCGCCGTGAACGTAAGCTGTTTACCGCGCTGCAGGGCGACCAGGCCGACAAATTGAATGACGCGCTGTCCAAACAGGGCTTCCGACGGTCGCAAAATGTTCTCTACCGTCCGTCTTGCGCCGATTGTGCGGCATGCCTGTCGGCGCGCATCCGGGTGGCGGATTTTGAACCAACCAAAAGCTTGCGCCGCACGGCAAAACGCAATGCGTCGCTTGTGCGTGAGGCACGCAGCCCCTGGGCAACAGAAGAGCAATACGCGCTTTTTCGGCACTATCTTGATCAGCGTCACGCCGATGGCGGTATGGCCGATATGGACGTCTTTGAATTCGCCGCGATGATCGAAGAGACGCCGGTGCGCAGCCGCGTCATCGAATACCGCGATCAGACGGCCGAAGACAGTCTGACGGCGGTGTGCTTGACCGATGTCCTCGATGACGGGTTGAGCCTGGTTTATTCTTTTTTCCGGCCCGACTTGGCCAAGCACTCGCTTGGCAGCTACGTCATTTTGGACCATATCGATATCGCGCGAGATCGAGGTCTGCCTTACGTCTATTTAGGGTATTGGGTGCCGGGCTCGGCCAAGATGGGCTATAAGGCACGGTTTCCGGCGCTTGAGGTTTATGTCGGCGGGACCTGGCAGTCGCTCAAAGACCCCGATGAGTTCTCCAACACGATCCATCCGCTATCCGTCGATCCCATCGCCCAGCAGGTCGCGCAAATCGCCCTGCCGGATCTGCAACGCGCCGACGCAAAAAGTTGAGCCGCGGCAGCTCGGTCTGACGAGGGCTGGCCCTTGCGGCCGGCCTGAGACAGACCGACCCACCCCGACCGGACATTTATCTTAGCGGACGGCGCCGCGTGTCGCGGCGCCGACATCAATTCTTTGGCAGCAAGTCTGGCACAATCGTCACAATTTGCGGAAAGAACGCCAAAATCGCGAGACCAATGATTTGGATCAGAACGAAGGGGATGACACCGCGATAAATGTGGCCAGTGGTCACTTGCGGCGGAGCGACGCCGCGAAGATAGAACAACGCAAAGCCAAATGGCGGCGTCAAAAAGCTCGTCTGCAAATTGATCGCGATCATGATCGTGACCCAGGCCGGATCAAAGGTGCCGCCATAGATGACCGGGCCCACAATCGGGACGACGATGTAGATGATCTCCAGGAAATCCAAGACGAAGCCAAGGATGAACAGGATCAGCATGACCAGCAAAAACACCGTCCATTCGCGGTCGAAGGAGCGCAAGAATTCTTGGATATAGTGCTCGCCGCCGAAAGAGATCACGACGAGATTGAGAAGCTGTGAGCCGATCAAGATGGTAAAAACCATCGATGTAACCTTCGCGGTTTCGCGCACCACGGGGCCAAGTACATCCGTCCGAAGGAGCGACCAGCACGCATAAACCAGCCCAAAGACAGCGAAGTGATAGCAAATCTGGGCGATGCCATAGGCAAAGAAATCCTGCGTCAGCACCGATTCACGCGTGACCCGCAGATCGAAATTCGAGCCCATCAAAATCATGATCACCAGCGCAAAACTGGCCATGACGATGATCCGCCCATTGGAGCCTTCCTCAGACAATTTCCGGTAGGCGGCCAGCATGATCGCGCCGGCCGCGCCAAGGGCTGCGGCGGGGGTCGGATTGGTGATCCCACCTAGGATCGATCCCAAGACAGCCACAATCAAGACGAGCGGAGGAAAGACGACGCGCAACAGATCGTTCTGCGCCAAACGCTGGACGGCATACCAGCAGCCATAGGCCGCAAGCGCGAATGGCAACGCTAAGATCAAAAAGCTGGGACCCGACAAGGTCTCTGGCCCAATGAAGACAATATCGGCCATGATCGCCAAGACCACCCCAATGCCGCCGATCAGCAGCGGCGTCGGGTCGGTCGTTGGCGCCACACCGCGCGCCGTCGTCAGGATCAGCGCCAGGATCAAAAAGAACGCAGCGACCCGACCGGAAATCGGCGGCAGGGCGGCAATCGCCTGGGCGCGTGCTTCGGCAATCTCTTCTTCGGTGCGTTCCACCTGTTCTTGTGCGCCCCCGGCGGCGATGATGGCGGCCTGTTCGGCGACAGCTTGATCCCAAGCTTCCTGGCCATGCAGATCGATCATTGAAGCCTGGCATTGCTCTGAGACATCTGTACGCAGCGAGGCGCGATCCGGCGCATCCGTCATCGACGCGATGGTTACGGTTTGGCCGCCGATCACGCCAAGCAAGCTCAGCAAAATCACGCCACCGATCAAACCTAATGGCGCGACCAAAAACCAGGTATAGGCCTCACCGCGGGTAATGGGTTCGGTCGTCGCACCGCCAAGTTCGACAGCCGGGGCCTTGGACGGGTTCAACAACGCAAAGCCAAAGGCATAAAGCGCATAGAGCCCGGCCAAGAAGATGCCCGGAAGGAGCGCCGCTTGAAACAGCGTACCGACCGACAGGACCGCAGGTTCACCCAAAAAGGTTAGCGCATCGGTGCAGCCAGCGGCCTGGGCACGGGTTTCCTGACCCGTCGCATACATGTCGCCCGCCAAGGTCCCGAGTAGGACGATCACAATCGATGGCGGGATGATCTGGCCAAGCGTGCCTGAGGCCGCGATAACCCCGGTTGCCAATTCCGGCGAGTAATTGTTGCGCAACATCGTTGGCAACGCCAAAAGCCCCATCGTAACCACGGTGGCGCCGACAATCCCGGTCGAGGCGGCCAGAAACGCACCGACGATCACAATCGACACGGCCAAACCGCCTGGCAAGGGGCCAAAGACCCGCGCCATTGTGGTCAAAAGATCATTGGCGATTTTGGAACGTTCGAGCGTGATGCCCATCATCACGAACATCAGCACCGCCAGCAATGTCTCAATCGATTGTCCGGCAATAACACGTTCGTCCATACGGTTGACGATCTGACCAAGGTTGCGATTGACTGCATCCTCCCAGCCCCTTGGAAACAAGGCAGACTCGTATCGGGGCAAGTCCGGATAGGTAAAGACCGTTATCGCCTCTCGCGGCACACCTTCGGCAAGCAAAGCCGCATATTCCGCCGATCGATCATCAATCGCCTGGTGGATCAACAGCCCCGCGCCATCGAGCGAGGCGATGATCGTGAAGGACAAAACCCCCGCCCCGGCAATGGCGAAGGCCACCGGAAACCCTGTCATGATCCCGGCAAACAAGCACAGGAACACAATGATCAAGGCGACCTCAATCCCATCCAATCCAAACAGCATCAGCCATGCCCTCCGGCCGCGGCCGCTTCGTCGACGGGCGTCAATTTATCATGGTCAAGGAACTTGCCAGCGGCCGCCTCGCCTTCGCGGAATTCCAAAAACGAGCGGTAGAAAAACGCAAAGGCTTGGAGCAGCATCATACCGGCGAAGAACACCAGCATGAACTTAAACACCCAGTAATGGTCAAAGCCAGACGGGCTCGCGGCGAAGCGCTGGATATCCCAACGAAAGAGCATCTCTCGCGCGACGATCCGTTCCAGAGGATCGGTGGCGGAAATTTGCGGCTGGATCAGGTTCCGCCACATGTAAAACCAGCCGTAAAACCACATGATCACCACCGATGGGATCATGAAAATCAGCGTAACGATCATATCCGACAATCGTTTGACGCGATGGCTCCACGCGGCATAGAACAGATCGACGCGCACATGTCCGCCTTGAACGAAGGTGTAAGCGCAGCACAGGCACACCACGGCAGCATTGTAGGATTTGAGCCCGTCGGCAAACCAGCCAATGGGCTGCTCGAATGTCAAACCAAAGGGACCGATGCCGACATCGGAGGCGCGGAAGATCGATTGCAAGAAGATCACGAGCACCTGCTGCAAAACCATAATCAATCCGGCCCAAGCCGCCGCCCGACCGACGAAATTTGAAAATCCTTCAATCCCGCGGACAACGCCCCAAAGAACGTTGGGCCGCACGAACCCGACCACAAAAAACGCAACGAACAGAGTAAGCACGAAAGCCAAAAGCTCTGCCGACGCGCCGTAATAGACGATCCGCAAAACGCTTTCTCCGCTCCCAAAATTAAAGGCCTGTAGTGGGTGGGTCAGCACCCAGAAGAAACCGTAAAAGCCGCCCCAGATACTGGACAATATCCAGCTCAAAAACTCGCTCATCCGGTTGTCCCCCGCTTGCCCGCGTTGAGAGCTGGCACCTTATAATTTAGGAGAGCCCCGCGCCGGGTTGGCGCGGAGCTAAGTTTGTCGCCGCCTGTTTAAAGGCCAAGCACGCGATTGCGCTGTGCGGTATAAAAGCTGTCCGACAGCCCTGCCCAACCCGAGGTATCGGCCATCGACGCACTGAAGCTTTCGTAGATGCCGGCAAAGATCGGATCATCAGCGAAGCCTTCGAGCACGCCCAAGCTGGCCTGACCGAACGCATCCCAAACATCATCGGGGAATTCGCGCTGCTCGGTGCCGCCGGCCAGAAGCCGCTGCAAGGCCGGGCCGTTATTGGCCATGAAGAGCGCGTAATTGTGCTGGTGCGCATCGGCAGCCGCCACTTCGATGGCGCGCTGATGGTTCGCCGACAGGCTGTTGAAGCGATCGAGGTTCACCGATACCGAAAGTGCGGCACCCGGCTCGTGGAAGCCGGCTGGATAGTAGTAGTCGCACACTTCCTGAAGGCCCAGACGTTCGTCCGACCACGGGCCGATCCATTCGGTCCCGTCCAACTGGCCCGATGCGAGCGCTTGGTAGATCTCGCCGCCGGCCAGAACCACGACCGAGGCCCCCAAGGATGCAAGCGCCTGGCCGCCAAGGCCCGGCATGCGGAAATTCAAACCCTGAAGGTCTTCTGCCGAGGTGATCGGATTGCGGAACCAGCCGCCGCCCTGCGCCGCGGTTTGGCCGGCAATAAAGTTACGAACGCCGAAGATCTCGCCCAATTCGTTGTGCTTTGTCTGACCTTCGCCGCCATAGTACCAGACCATCATTTCCGGCGCTGTCATGCCGAACGGCACGGCGGTGAAAAAGGCCCAACCGGGGTGCTGGCCGACAAAGTAATAGTCGGCGGCGTGATACATATCGGCCTGGCCCGAGACGACCGGGTCAAAGACCTGCGTGCCCAAGCCTGTTTGGCCGGAATCGCGCGCATCGATGGTCAATGTCCCTTCGGTAATATCAGCGACACTGTTCGAAAACCGCTCCACCGAGTCCCACACGCCGGCCAATCCGCGCGGCCAGGTTGTGAACATGGTAAGCTGCTCCCGGCCCTGGCTAAGCGCCGGTGCCGCAAGCGTTGTGGCGGCCGCGCCGCCAAGTGCAGACGTTCTCAGAAAAGAACGACGGTCCATAGGATATCCTCCCCTATTGAGTGCTGGCCGCTTTGCGCAGCCTGTTTCACCGTGGCGTCACGTTATCGAACCCATGGATGAGCGCAAACACGTTTTCGCTAACAACGCGCCGAATTTGTAAGTTTTTTTTACCAATCCAGGCGAAACAGGCTTTGACCTAGATCAAAATCATGCGACGGCGGCGGATTGAGACGCAACTGCACCCGGCAAGGCAGCGTCCAAGCCTGGCAAACTGGATGCGACCCTGGCCCGCGCGTCGGTCTGGTATCGAGGCCCTCACAAAAGCGCCCGAGGCCACGCCGAAAACGCAGCCCGCGCCCAACCATCAGACCCCCTCCCGCACTGCGCGCGCCAACACCTCCGTGGTCTCAGCCCGCGGTCACCGGCCGGGACCCCGCAGGACCCATCGGCGTCATCCCCTCGCGGCGGGAAAGCGTCCTGTCGGGCAGCGGGAGATCGCTTCGACGCC
Source organism: Pseudomonadota bacterium (assembly GCA_039191215.1). Classification (GTDB taxonomy): domain Bacteria; phylum Pseudomonadota; class Alphaproteobacteria; order Rhodobacterales; family Rhodobacteraceae; genus HKCCE3408. Next base: position 2,964 of record JBCCXT010000056.1, on the reverse strand, counting down.
GGTGCAGGCCTGCAATGACATCTTGCGGGTGCCGCCGGACGCTAGACGGAGAGCATTGTTTGGCCAACCGCTTGTCTCGCCGATTGGACGAGGCGGAGGAAAGGGCCGCATTCGCAATCCGTCTACTGAAACGGGGCCAATGATCACACCCATTCCTGTTCCCTTGCCCGCAGATCCCAGGTTCGAGATACCCGAAGAAGATCACGGGAATTCAGTTTCAACACCGATCGCTGAGCAGCTCCCAAATGTGATGTCCACCCCGGTGCAGGAACAAGGTCCGGTTGTTGTCTCGACGCCCGTCGCAGACTCAATCATCCCCGATACTGTTGCCAGCTCTCCACTGCGCCATGCCCTGGGAATTCCGCGCGGGCATACTGATAGGGCGCATCACAATATTCCCATGCAACATCGTGGGCACCCAGTGGTAGAAGCTGCAATTCGAGGCGGCTTTGAGTTCAACGGTGCAATGAATGGAACCAGGGTAGTCGGGCAAGCTGGTGGTGGGCATCGGCGGTACAATGAAGGCATGTTGGCGGAGCTAAACGAACTCGACACTCTTGGGCTTTCCGATCAAGAAGCACACGACGCTCTACGAGACCTGCCGGACCAAGCGCGAGATATAATTGAGAACGACTGGGGTGGCTTCGTTAGAAATGAGGGACTGTATGACTAGTACGATCGCGACTTACTATCAGGCACGGGCCTCACATCTGACTATGGGGTTCGATGGAATGGGAGCAATCGACTTCGAAAAGTCTGATATTTCAAATTCTGCTGATCTTAAGGGCGTCGGTAGCAACGGAAAAATCATACTTACAAAGGGAACTGATCAGGAGCCACCAACGATTGTGATGCGGCGCGGCGTTCGTCCATTCGATTTTTTCGTAATGGGGATGTATCGCTCTGTCCTTATTGATCCGAGTTATTGGGACTCTGGTCTTTTTTCGGATCTAATTTTTGAGGGATTGGTTGAATGCAAGTTTGGAAGAAAAACAAAGAAGGTTGTTTTTGCCTATCCAAAGGTCGCGGACGTTTGGGGTGAAGGTTTTGACTTTCCATCAGCTACTTTTAAGCGTGTCTTAGGCTTAAAATTTGGATTTGGCGCGTTCGATGGGGAGGTTGCAACACCTAAAAAATTAGGCCGCCTTGTGATTGAAGACAATGTCAAAATCGACAGCTTTGAAGATGCCCAGAAGATGTTGAAAGGCGATTATAAGAGCAACCTGAACCCCAGTCACCTTGAACTGCCAGTTTCAAAGCACCCCAGTGTGTTTTGTTTCCGTCGAACACTGGTGCTTGTGCGTCAAGACCTTGTATTAGCATCCCTTGCGTCGGGTAAATCGGGGATGAGATTCACCTACCCAAACTTCCCAGTTACGGTCAAAGTGGTAGGCGCGCCCGGTACCACCTAGATTTGGGAACACCAAATGTGCTGTCGTGCATTTCTTCAGCGGGCCGCTGTTCGGTGTCACAAAAGCAGATCAGAAGCTCTAAAGCACTGCTTCTCCAACGCACGATTAAGAAATATCCCGCTGATTTCTGTACGCCCATAGAGCATTGTCGAAATGCAATACCGATAGCCATAGCGGTAGCAAACCGCCCTCATTCGCCCAAAAGAGCGCACATCAAAGGGGCTACCCCCCGCCCTGGACGTTAAGCCCGCGTTCGATCCATCGCCAGTATGACGCGCTCCACCGGCGTAACCATCCTCGCTTGGGCAGGTCTACATGACCTTCGGCAGTCTCGAATGCATCATCAACGGCCGGGACCCCGAAGACACCATTGGCGTCATCCCCCCTCCGCGGAAAATAGGCCGCAACCGCCTGACCCGCGACGTGCACAATGAAGCTCCTCTGGGCCGCGTCTTCCTCGACCGTTAAAGGCACATCCTGTCCCCGAAGCGTCAGCACGGTCTTCGGGCCAAAAGGCCTTGCAGCAGACCATGCCAGCATGGACGGCTCCGTACATAGCATCGGCGGCATCCCGGCTTTCTCTGGGCGGAGCAAACCTCGCGCCGTTATGCGCCCCCATTTGCGTGCAGAAAGTTGCGCAGATTTGCCAGTCTGCGACAGATTGTGAAATTTGGCTGTTGACGCCCAGCCGCGGCGGGCCTAAATCTGGGCGCCACAGAGAAGGATCAGGGCATGGCGACGCTCGTACTTATTGTAGGAAACAGGCGCATGGGGCGGTAGACGCAACCATATCGGACCCCTGCGCCCCCGCCAAACCGGATCGGGGGCTTTTTTATGCGCGACGCGGCGCAGCGATGGAAGGACAAAGCGATGACGGCGGACGTGATGACCGGCGCGAAAATGGTGGTCGAGGCGCTAAAGGACCAAGGCGTCGATACGGTATTTGGCTATCCTGGCGGTGCTGTCCTTCCGATTTATGATGAGGTGTTCCAGCAAAACGCTATTCGGCACATCCTAGTCCGCCACGAACAGGGCGCCGTGCATGCTGCGGAAGGCTATGCGCGGTCGACCGGCAAGCCGGGCGTCGTTTTGGTCACCTCCGGCCCGGGCGCGACAAATGCGGTCACCGGGCTCACTGATGCGCTGATGGATTCGATCCCGCTGGTGGTTCTGACCGGTCAGGTGCCCACATTCATGATCGGCTCGGACGCCTTCCAAGAGGCCGATACGGTCGGCATCACACGTCCCTGCACGAAGATGAATTGGCTCGTCAAAGAAACGGATGACCTGGCCGGCACTATTCATGAAGCGTTTCACATCGCGACAGCCGGCCGACCTGGCCCGGTCCTGATCGACATCCCCAAGGATGTGCAGTTCGCGACCGGCACTTAGGTTGGCCCCACATCGGTCTCATCGCATTACGCCCCCAGGGGGAAAGGCGATACGGCTGCCATCACCGCGCTGGTGGACGCGATCGAACACGCCGAGCGGCCGATTTTCTACACCGGTGGCGGCGTGATCAATTCCGGCCCAGCAGCGAGCACGCGTCTTC
>JBCCXT010000055.1:0-25820 GCA_039191215.1 Pseudomonadota bacterium | reverse complement strand
TCGACCCCGGCGCCACGGAGCCCGTGACCCTGCGACCCCGCGACCCGGACTTTGAGGAGCTCAATTCCCCCGTCCCCTTCGACGACGCGCTTTATGTCACGGGGTTGGACGGCACCATCCTGCGCCTCGACCCCGGCGCCACGGAGCCCGTGACCCAGCTCCGCGACCCGGACGGCGATGAGTTTTATCCCCCCGTCTCCTTCGATGGCGCGCTCTATGTCACGGGGTGGTTCGGCACCGTCCTGCGCAGCCTGACTGCCGACTATGCGCCTGTCATGGACATCGACCCGCGCCTTGGCCTGCCGGACCCAGCTCCGGAGGCCGCCGACATGCCGGATGCGCTGTCCGACACATTGGACGCACTCATCGCTGAGGCCGAGGCCGCCCCGCCCCGACTGGCCGCGTTGCGGCGGGAGCTTGATCTGATCAACGCAGAACGCACCGCGCTGACCGTGCAGTTGCAATCCGTGACCGAGGCGCTTGCGGCTTTTGACGGCGGGCTTTGGTCGCTTTTGACCCGCGCGGATCCCGCACTTGGCTTTGCGACGTTCATGCGCGCCTGCCGGGAGGGCCATGGCGAAGCGCTGGACGACCCGACGGCGGCTTGCCTTGCGGCCTTCAGCGCGGAAGAGGCGCAATCCGATACGCCCTGGTGGGAGATTCTGGCCCGCCAGGTGCCGCCGGGCGTATTGCTGTTGTTCCTCCTTGTCACGCTGGGCGGGCTTTACCGTTACAACATGCGGATGTCGGGGTTTCATCATTCGCGCGCTGATCTTTTGGAGTTGATCGCGATTGGGCGGGATCCGGGCGCGGCCCTGTCGAAGCAGGATTGGATCGATATTCGCGAGACGGCGGATGCCTTGGCGGCAGACAAGGTTGCCTTTGGGGCAACCAAGGCGGGCGTGGGGCCGGGGGGCGTGAATTTTGAGATTGCGCGGCATCTGAAGACGCCTGAGTGATTTTTCACCTCCGCCGCTTGACCGCCGAACGGCGCGGCTTATCTGGGATGTTAGAGCTTCTTACATGAAAGATGTCCATGACCGCCCCCCTGACCCTGCCCGTCCTTCTCACCGGTATCACCGGGTTTATCGCAAAGCGGATCGCGCTTGATCTGCTGGAGGCGGGCTATGCCGTGCGCGGCTCCCTCCGCAGCCCGGCGCGCGAAGCGGAGGTGCGCGCGGCGCTGACGGCTCACTTGTCGGACCCGGCACTTTTGGATCGGCTGAGTTTTGTCACGCTCGATCTGGCCGAGGATGACGGCTGGCAGGACGCCCTGGCCGGGACGCAGGCGCTTGTGCACACCGCGTCGCCCTTTCCGATGGTGCAGCCGAAGGACGAAGAGGCGATTATCCGCCCCGCCGTCGACGGCGCCCTGCGGGCCATGGCGGCGGCGCAAGCTGCGGGTGTTACGCGGGTTGTGCTGACCTCCTCGGTGGTGGCGATCGAGGCCTGCGACAAGGGCCCCGGCCAGGCGTTTTCCGAGGCCGATTGGTCCGATCCCGCCCATCCCCTGTCCAACGCGTACTACAAGTCAAAGACGCTTGCGGAACGGGCGGCTTGGGCCTTCGTCGAAAAGCACCCCGAAATGCAGCTGAGCACGATCAACCCGTCGCTGGTCCTCGGCGCGCCGCTTGATGCCCAATACGGCACCTCGCTGCAGCTGATCGAGCGCATCCTGCGCGGCAAGGACCCGATGCTGCCCGATATCGGTTTTGGCATCGTCGATGTCGCGGATGTGTCGGCCGCCCATCTCGCCGCTCTGGCAAATCCCGATGCGGCGGGGCGCCGTTTCATCGCGTCTTCGGGCTCGGCCACCATGCCAGAGATTGGCCGCTATCTTGCGGAGCGGCACGCGTCGCGTCGCATTCCCACCCGGGCCGCGCCGCGCATTGTGCTGCAAGTGCTGTCGCTTTTTGATCCGTCCATTCGCACGGTGCTGCCGGGGCTGGGGCGGCTTGCCCAATTTGACGCAAGCGCAGCGGAGCGGGATCTGGGCGTCTCATTTGCGCCCTGGCAGGATGCGGTGGGCCGGGCAGCCGACGCGGTCCTCGCCCAGATGGATTAGGTGCGCGAAAGCCAGGCGACCAACCTATCCCGCGCCGGCGGCAGGGCGCGGTCGCCCAGTGACGGGGCCAGATGATGGTGCAGGAAATGGCCCGTGACGCGCAGGCTATCGGCCAGTCCGTCTTTTCCACCCACGAGCGCTGGCGCCAGCGGCAGAAGCTTCGGCGCCCAATCGCCGGCCGCCTGGCGAGACACGGCGCGGCCGGTACGCGGCGAGATAAAAGCGAGATCGTCTTTGGTGCCCGTAGCCGCGCAGCTTTCCAGGTCAAGCCCGAAGCCCAGATCGCGCAACAGCGCCGTTTCCCAGCCCAGATAGGCCAGGCCCCACGCTTCTGCGCCAAGCCCGTCGAGGATTGCGATCGTGCGGGCGTAAAGCGCGGGGTAGGGGGCGCGTTCGGGCAGGGCATAGGCTAAAAGCGCTGTCACGGCGGCCAGGCCCAAAAGCCCGCCGCGATCGCCCATGACGGCACCGGCCCGGCTTTTCACGGGCTCAACGGTGAATTGGCCAAGATGCTCGGAAAGTCGGGCGCGCCAGGTTGCATCAAGCTGCGCGCCAGGCTGCAAAACGGGGGCGAGCTTGCGCGACGCGCCGCCCCGGACGACACCTGCCGTGCGACCGTGGTTTTGCGTAAAAATCTCAGCGATCGCGCCGCTTTCGCCATGCGGGCGAGCCGCCAAACAAACCCCGTCTTCGCGCCATTCCATGAGGCGGGAGTCTGGGCCAGAGCGCGGGCGATGTCCATGCTTGCGGGCAGCGGTCGGCCCGTGGCACGCTGCGGCCCATGCAGCCCAGCCTTCCCCCCGCCGCGCAAGCCCTGGCCGCCGTGATTGTCACCATCGCCATCGCCTCGCTTGTGGCACAGTTTTTTGTTGTCCGCGCCGAATATGGCTACGGGCCGGGCCGGACAATTTGGGTCATGGCGCGCTTCTTGACGCTGCTGACAACCGCGCTGATTGCGATCACGTTTACGGCGCTGTTGATCGGGCAGCCGGTGGGCGGGCGCTGGCTGGCCGCGCTGACCTTGGCCGACCTGCTGGTGGCGGCAGGTTTTCATCTTTTATTGCGTGGGATCAATGAGGTAACCGGGCTCGAGGTTTGGTCGGATCTGGGCTATCACACGCTCATCCCGATCCTGATGACGCTCTATTGGCTGGTCTTTGCGCCAAAATCGGACCTGGTGCTGACGGATGTGCCATTCTTTTTGGTTTGGCCCGGTATCTATCTGTCTTATGCGCTGACCCGCGGTGGGCTCGACGGGATTTTCCCCTATCCGTTCCTGGACCCATCTGCCATCGGTTGGACGCCGGTTTTTCGCACCATCGGGGTTTTCACCCTTGGCCTTCTCGTGGCGGGTTCCGCGATGGTGCTTCTGGGCCGGCTGATCGACCGCGCCTAGGATCGCAAACACGGCTCAGTCGAGCCCCGGCTCCGCCAGCAAATCGCGGCCTGCGCGGTCTTCAACCTCGATCACCCAGAGGTCAGGGTCGCGGCGCTTTTGGCGCTCGACCGCGGCATCGACATCTGCCTCTGGGCCTGCCGCGAGTTCCATCCAGACCCGCGCGCCGGTCTTCGGGTCAAAGCTGCGCTGGCGCAGACGAGCCTTTCCGTCGAGCGTGTTGAGTTTGACCAGGATGGCGCCCGCCGCCGCATCGCCACGGGCCGTGACAAAGGCCGGTATATCGGAATGCCGAAGGCGGTGCAGATAGGCCTGGATCCAAAACTCGGCTGTCAGCCGGGCCACGATCAGGCGCCGTCTTTGTAATTGAGGCCGATCTCGGCATAGCGCTCCGCCTCATCGAGCCATCCGGGCCGCACTTTGACCTGTAAAAACAGATGAATGCGGCGTTCGGTGAAGGCCTCAAGTTCTTCCCGCGCGGCCGTCGACACGGCTTTTATCGTCTCGCCCTTCTTGCCCAAGACGATGCCTTTATGGCCGTCACGGGCGACATAGATCACCTGGTCGATCCGAGCCGAGCCATCGCCACGCTCCTCCCAATTCTCTGTCTCGACGGTGAGCTGGTAGGGCAGTTCCTGGTGCAGCCGCAGGGTCAGCTTTTCGCGGGTCATTTCCGCCGCAATCATCCGCATCGGCAGATCGGCGATCTGGTCTTCTGGATATAACCAGGGACCTTCGGGCAATTGACCGGCAAGCCAGGCGCGCAGGTCGTCGACGCCGTGGCCGCGTTCGGCGGAGATCATGAAGGTTTGGGCGAAGTCGTAGGCTGCGTTCATTTCATCGGTGAGCGCCAAAAGCGACGGGGCCTCGACCCGGTCGATTTTATTGATGGCCAAGGCGACCTGAGGCCCGCCGGATCGGTTGCGCAGCGCGTCCAAGATATGATCCACGCCTTCTGTGCGGCCGCGATGCGCCTCGATCAGCAAAACGACGACATCAGCATCCGCGGCCCCGCCCCATGCCGCGGCGACCATTGCGCGGTCAAGCCGCCGTCTTGGCTGAAAAAGTCCAGGCGTGTCGACAAAGACGATCTGGGCTGTGCCCGCCATCGCCACGCCGCGTATGCGTGCCCGCGTGGTCTGTACTTTGTGCGTCACAATGGAGATCTTGGCCCCGACCATCCGGTTCAGAAGCGTCGATTTTCCGGCATTGGGCTCTCCGATCAAAGCGACAAAACCGGCTTGGGTGGATTGGTCTTTGGTCATGGTGCGGGCTCTAGCGCAGCTTGTGTCTTTGCGAAAGGGGGAGCGGCGGTTGGGGGCATCGAGCCCCCGCCCGCCGCGGTCTTTGGCAGACGGCCTTTGCAGGGGCTCAGCCCCTGCACCCTTGACTGGTTCGATGTAGAACTATATGTCATACGACATCGAACCATATTTGGAGCTTTGTCATGAACCGCAGGAATTTCATTCGTTTGGCCGGGGGCGGCGTCGTTCTAGCCGCCGGTGGCGCTGGCGTATTCGCCGCAACCCGCAGCCCAAGTGCCGCGCTGGCGCCTTGGAGAGAGGCCGGTTCCGCCCGATACGCCGATCCGCGCCTTGCCGCGCTGAGCTACGCGATCCTTGCGCCAAATCCGCATAACCGGCAGCCCTGGATGGTGGCGCTTGAGGGCGACGACAGCGTCGTTCTCTATTTCGACCGAGACCGGCAATTGCCGCATACCGATCCGTTTGACCGGCAGTTGACCATTGGCCTGGGCTGCTTTTTGGAGCTCATGGAGATGGCGGCCGCAGCCTCGGGCTTGCGGGTCGAGCGCGTGTTGTTTCCCGACGGTGAAGCCGCTGCGGGTTTGGATGACCGCCCCGTTGCGCGGGCCATATTCACGCGCGACGATAACATCAGGCCGGACCCGCTTTGGCCGTTTGTGCCTGCCCGCCGGTCGCTTAAAGAGCCGTTTGACACCAGCCGTGCCGTTTCACCGGAAGCATTGGCAGAATTGCTTGCAGCCGGTCGCTACGGGTTTCAACTTGGCGGCACGGTTGACATGGGCGAGGTCGACGCTTGGCGTGCATTCACTGAGGCTGCCTTGCGCATTGAGATCGAAACGCCGCACACATATCGCGAAAGTGTCGATCTGTTCCGCATCGGCAAGCAGGAGGTTCTGGCCAATCCCGATGGGATCGATTTCACCGGCGCAACCTTCGATCTCTTGCGGGCGACGGGGCTATTCACACGCGAGACCGCGCTGGACACCACAACATTTACCTATGCCCAGGGATTGGCGGTGGTGCTTGAAAACTGCCGCACGGCGATGGGCCATGTCTGGTTGGTGAGCGGCGGCAACAGCCGGGCCGATCAGATTGCCGTCGGCGGCGACTGGCTGCGCGTCAATCTGGCGGCCACCGGTCTGGGTTTGGGGTTTCAACCGCTCAGCCAAGCGCTGCAGGAATACCCGGAGATGGCCGATCTTTTCGCGCAGCTCCATGATCAATTGGCGCCCGATGGCGGTACGGTTCAAATGCTCGCGCGCATCGGTTATGGTCCCGACGTGCCGGTCAGCCCGCGCTGGCCATTGGAGACAAAGCTGCTGTGACAGACGCAATGGACGGCGATGATCCGATGCGGGTCTTCGCGGCGTTCAACGAAATTGGCATCATCAGCCAACTTGCGACGGCGATGTTGGCTGCAAGCCTTAGCGACGGTCTGCATCCGTCACATTTCATGATCGTCAACCATCTCGCGCGGATGGGTGACGGGAAGACGCCGGTGAAGATTGCCGGTGCGATGCAGGTCACGAAGAACACGATGACACATTCGCTCAGGGTGCTGGAGAGCCGGGGGTTGATTGAGATCTCTGCAAACCCAGAGGATGGGCGCGGCAAGCTTGTCTTTCTGACCGAAGCCGGGCGGGCGTTTCGTGACGAAGCGATTGTCGCGGTCAGTGCCCGGTTTGACGCCGTCCTGACGCCTGAGATTGAGGACCTCCTGGCGCGCATTCGACCCGATCTGGTGGCATTGCGCGCGCATTTGGATCGCAGCCGGACGCCACAGGGCATTTGAGCAGGGCATACCGCCCAAGGCCAATCGCGTCAGGCACGGATCGCGCGAAGCGCTGCTAGTAAGAGCCGTCGTCGTGGCGGATGAAGGCAGAATAGACCGGCGCATCCGGCACTAAGCGCCCGCTTGCGTCAAAATTGCTGCTCGGATTGCTGGCCCAAACGGGAAGCCGGTCGAAAGCGGCCATGCGTTTCGGCTCATCGGCCAGTACGCGCGCGATTTGGCCATCCATCAAGATCCGCTCAGCGGCGCTTTGCGATGCACCAATCCCAGGTATGATATAGGGTTCCAGGACGCTGACGCCGGCATAGCGCAACGCATGCGCCAAAGGCCAAAGCTGCATCCGCGCGTCGCCAAATTGCCCCGATGGTCCGCAATGCAGGGCGCTGGCAGCGGTGGACACGCAAAACACCGCGCGTTTTCCGGCCAGGGGGCCGCTCTCAAAGCTGCCTTCGGACGCGAAATATGCGTCCGAGAACAAAACCCGGTCAATCCAACCCTTCAATATCGCCGGTGGCCCGAACCACCATAAGGGGAAGTGAAAAAGCACCCAATCGGCGCGCCGCATCTTCTCGACTTCAGCGTCGGGTGCTGCGCCCTGCATGCGCTCCACAGGGTCAAAATCCATCGCATAAAGGTCCGACCGCAACACGTCATGTGCTGCGCCTCGCGCAGCCTTGGCGCTCTCACCAGCCCATCTGGCAGCCAAGCTATCGGCGTCGGGATGCGCCAGGACGATCAAAACACGCGCCATTCAAGCAATCCTTTGGCGCAACCGGCACAATCTTCCGCGGCAGCGCGGGCCGACGAGGGCGCCCGAAGGGTGCTTGAGGAGGCCCGCCCCGCCTTTCATGAGGGCAGACGTTGCAAGAGCGCCTTGGCCGCTTCCTGCTCGGCGGCGCGCTTGGCCCGCGCCTCTGCACGCGCGGTCTCTCCGCTATCAAGCGCCACTTCGATGACAAAGACGGGTGAATGATCAGGCCCGGTTCGACCAAGCTCGCGGTATCGCGGCGGGCGTTGGCCGCGGGCTTGGGCCCATTCTTGCAGCGCGGTTTTGGCGTCGCGCGCATCATCTTTCACTGTATCGACCCGCGCGCCCCAAAGCCGCAACACGACAGCGCGCGCCGTCGCATAGCCGGCATCGAGGTAAATCGCGGCAATCACAGCCTCCATCGCGTCGCCCAAAAGCGCCTGTTTGCGCCTGCCACCACTCATCTGCTCAGATTTGCCCAGCTTCAGCACCGCGCCGAGATCAATCGATCGGGCAACTTCAGCACAGGTCTCTTTGCGCACGAGCGCATTCAGCCGCGGCGCCAAATGCCCCTCTGTGGCGTCTGGGTCGCGCGCTAGAACCGCCTCGGCGATCACCAATCCCAGCACCCGGTCGCCGAGAAATTCGAGCCGTTGATTGTCCGGCCTGGTCGGGGACGACATCGAGCCATGGGTCAATGCCCGATGGAGCAGCTCAGGCGAGGCAAATTCATGGCCCAACCGGCCAGAAAACGCGCGCAAGTCAGCCGAAAGGTTCACTCGACCGCCCGGAAAAACCGATCCGCGCGCCAGGTCCAGAAGTAAATGATCCGTTGCCCGGCAGCAGAAAATATCACCCGATCCGCGCGGCCGATGATGTTTTCCATAGGCACCATGCCGACGCCGTTGCCGCGTTGCGGAAAGCGGCTGTCGATGGAATTGTCGCGATTGTCACCCATGACAAAAACATGGCCCTCCGGCACGATGAACTCATCGGTGAAATCACCGGCACCGTTGTCGCGGATGTTGAGGATCGAATGGGTGACATCGCCCGGCAGCGTCTCGGTGAACCGCTCTTTCGTGCAATCGCCGCCGATTGCGACCGGTCCGTTGTTGCATTGCGGAAACTCACCGGCGGCCCCCTGCCGGTCGTTCACTTCAACAAAATCGGGTGCCGCGGTTTGCGGCGCTGGTTCGCCGTTGAGGAACACAACGCCGTTTTCGACGCGAATGCGGTCACCGGGCAGGCCGATCACGCGCTTGATGTATTCCTCTGCCAAGACGGGATGGCGGAACACGATAACGTCGCCGCGATCGGGATCGCTGCCAAAGATGCGCCCTTCTACAAAGGGGCATAACCGTATCTCGATGCGGCGCACGCGGGTGTCGCAGGAATACTGCGAATAGCCATAGGCCATCTTGTTGACGAACAAAAAATCGCCGATCAGCAGCGTATCTTTCATTGAGCCGGAGGGGATGAAAAAGGGCTGAAAAAACAACGTCCGGAACACAAGTGCGATCAGGATAGCGTAGACGACCGTTTTCACGGTTTCCCAAATCGGATTGCCTGTTTCAGCCGCGGCCATAGGCGTGCCCTTCCTCAAACTGCCAGCCCGCGCTTTCTGCGGCGCGACCCCGCCCCTGTCAAGCAGCGGTCGGGTCTTGACAGGCGGCCTAACCTGGCACGCGCGCCTGGGGGCGCTTGCCTTCGATCTCTGGCGGCAGCGCTTCGATCAGGACCACCGCCTGAGCCCAGGGATGATCGTCGGTTAGCGTGACATGAATGGTCGCGACATGGCCCTCGGGCGTCATCTTGTGCAGTCTTTCCTCCGCCCAGCCTGTCACCCGCATCACGGGCTGTCCGGTATGGAGGTTGCGCACACTCATATCCCGCCAGGCGATGCCCATGCGCAGCCCCGTGCCAAGCGCTTTTGAACATGCCTCTTTCGCGGCCCATCTTTTTGCATAAACCGCAGCCGGGCTGGGCATGCGCTCGGCCCGCGCCTGTTCGGCTTCGGTGAACACGCGGTGGCGGAAGCGGTCGCCGAACCGATCGAGCACACCCTGAATGCGCTCAATATTTGCCAGATCGGTGCCGATGCCGAGGATCATGGCCAGGCTGCAAGGGGCGCCAGCACCCGACGTGATGCAATCGGTGCAGTCGATACTGTGGGATGACGGCCAAACATCTGTTCCTCAATCTTTCCCCGGGCGCGGTTGCATGCGCAGTGTTACCGCGCCGCGCGGTTCTGCCCGGACTGAAAGCCGACTTTGTAAAACCACCAATTGGCGAACAGATAAACAGGCAGGAAAACTGCTGATGCAACCAAGATCGCGGGTACGGCGGTGTCGCGGATATCGGCGGGCATCTGCATGAATTGCAGACCGCTCCAAAACAAAAAGAGCCCCATGGCCATGCCGGTCATGGCAAATGCGGCGCGCCATATCTGGCCTTTGCTTGGCAGTTCGGCGCCTGATTTTGCATGCCGCTGCCCTTCGATCATCGCCGCGGCAATGGCCGGGATCAGCTGAACCGCGGCTGAGCTGATGTTGATCCCAGCCGCCATGATCAAAAGGGTGATCACAAAGACCGCCCCCAAAGCGACCAAGACAAACGTCATTGCATATCGGAAAGGGCTAAAAATCATTCCACCGCCTCAATGTCCAGATCGGCCACAAAAATCCCCGAACCGCCGCCGCGGCAGAGTGCGACAAGCCGCGCGCCCAAGGCTCTGTGCGTTGCATCCGCCAAATAGGTATCAAGTGCTGCGCGGTCGGTAAACGTCACCGAAAAGCCGTATGGATACTCGGCCGATTTGCCTTCGACATCAATGTTCAGCCCGTGCCGGAAAGACAGCAATCCGGGCAGGCGAAGCTCGGCCAGGCCGCGCATAATGGCGTCCCGTTCCGCGGCATCGTGACCGGCCCGCAAGCTCAGTAGGACCACATGGGAAATCACGTCCGGGCAGCGATCATGATCGCGCGCATCTTTGCGATGGCGTCGGCCAAGCCGACAAATATCGCCTCACCGATCAGGAAATGCCCGATATTGAGCTCCCGGACTTCTGCGAGGGCCGCAACCGGTGCCACGGTGTCGTAGGTAAGGCCATGGCCGGCATGCACTTCAAGGCCCAGATCATGGGCAAAAGCCGCCATCTCGATGAGCTGCGCTAGCTCGCTGTCGCGGTCGTCAAATCGGCCCTCCGCATGGGCATCGCAATAGGCGCCGGTATGCAATTCGATCACCTCTGCGCCGATGCGATGGGCCGCCTCGATCTGGCGCCGATCAGCGGCGATGAAGATGGACACGCGGCAGCCTGCATCACGTAGCGGTGCGATGTAATGGGCCAAGCGGTTTTCCTCGCGGGCAACTTCCAGGCCGCCCTCGGTCGTCCTTTCTTCGCGTTTCTCGGGCACGATGCAGACCGCATGCGGTTTATGGCGCAGCGCGATGGCCTGCATTTCCGCCGTTGCCGCCATCTCAAAATTGAGCGGTGTGTCCAGCGCGTCCATCAGCGCTTCGATGTCGCCATCAGAGATATGGCGCCGGTCTTCGCGCAAATGGGCCGTGATCCCATCGGCGCCCGCCTGTTCAGCGAGCTTTGCTGCGCGCACCGGATCGGGAACAGCGCCGCCACGCGCGTTACGCACGGTCGCCACATGGTCGATATTGACGCCAAGCCGCAAGTGATCCATCCGCCGCACCCCCCAAGCTTATGGGCTGGAAGATGAGCCATTGGATGCCCGCCGACCAGCCTTGGACCGGAGCTTTTCCATCTTTTTTCGTAATCGCGCATATCGCCGGGTTTGATAGGCCCGGATCAGCGGCACGCTAACGACATAGCAGATCAGTCCGACAACAATGCCGGGCACAATGCCGCCAACCATCCACGGGAAAAATACCGTATGCCAGAATTCCACCAGCCCATCCCAATGCGCCCGCTCGGGCGAGAATATGGCTTTGAAATTGTGCCACAGATCCCGGGTGGCGGCGCGGAAATGGCGAAATACGTCGCGGGTCAGCCCCGGCGGCACCTCGATCCCGAGCATGAAATAGCCCAGCCTGAGCGAGACAATTGCAATGGGGATATAGGTCAGCGGGTTGCCGATGAACGTGGCCAGCAGAGCTGCCAGAATGCGGCCCTGCATGATCTTGGCCAGGATCGCGGCAAAGATGAAATGCAGCCCGTAAAACGGCGTGAAGACGGTGACGGCGCCGGCAAATATGCCGCGCGCGATTTCCTCGGGCGTGCCGGGCAGGCGTCGAAGGCGAAGCTGGACATATTGCGCGGCCCTGGCCCAGCCGCCGCGCGGCCATAATGCCTCTGCGACTGCGCGATAGACCGGCCGAGTGTCGCGCCGCCTAAAAACCAACCCTAACCCTCACCTTTGCTACGGACGGCGGTCGAGGTTTCGGAACCGCTCCAGCGTTGCGACATCACTATCGGCTTCCAGCGCCGTTAGCACTGCGTGCAGATGTTCTGCATCGCGTACCTCGACATCAACCAAAAGTCGGTAAAAATCTGGCTTCCGGTCGATGAAGTGTAAATCTGAAATATTTGCGTTTTGCTCTCCGACAAGGGTGCAGATGCGGCCCAAGACGCCGCGCGCATTCGACAATGTGATATCAAATGTGACGTCATGCACCGGCGCGTGCCGCCCTTCAGACCAGCGCAAGTCAACCCACCGGTTGGGTTGTTCATCAAATTCAGCCAGGACGGGGCAGTCAATCGCGTGGATGACCGGACCGCGGCCGGCATAGGTGATGCCAACGATCCGCTCTCCGGGCACAGCCTGGCAGCATTGCGCGCGCTGCTCGGTCTCTCCGGCGGGCAGACCGATGATGGCGCGGCTGACATCAATCGGCGCCTCAACGCCGGACGCGGTCTGTTCTGGATAGACGGCCGCGACCACGTCCCGCGCGCTCAATTCAGCCGAGCCGATGCGGGCCAGCACCTCTTCGCCGCCATCCAGGCCCAGAACTTTGGCCGCTGTGGCCAGGGCTTTGTCGGTCGGCTTTTTGCCAACCTGCTCAAATCCGACGCGGGCCAGCTCTTGGCCCAGCTTGACATAGCGCGAGCGATCCTCCTCGCGCAGGCTGCGCCGGATCGCAGCCTTGGCGCGCCCGGTCACGGCAATGTCAATCCAACTTGATTGTGGCGATTGCGCCTCAGCGGTCACAACCTCGATCGATTGGCCATTTTTCAACCGCGTCCAAAGCGGCACGCGCAGCCCGTCAACCTTGGCACCCACACAGGAATGCCCGATCCGCGTATGGATCGAATAGGCGAAATCAATCGGGGTTGCGCCTTTCGGCAGCTTGACCACATCGCCTTTTGGCGTGAAGCAAAAGACCTGGTCGGAATACATTTCCAGCTTCACATGTTCGAGAAACTCGTCATGGTCTTCGGCCAGCTCAAAACGCTCGGTCATGGTTGCAAGCCATTTCGCCGGATCAACGGCAAACGGGTTTTGCGCCCGCACGCCATCGCGGTAGGCCCAATGCGCCGCAACCCCGGCTTCGGCCACTTCGTGCATCTCGCGGGTGCGGATCTGGACCTGAACGCGTTTGCCGTCGCGGCCCGACACGGTTGTGTGGATCGAGCGGTAGCCGTTTGATTTCGGCTGGCTGATATAGTCCTTAAAACGCCCCGGCACGGCGCGCCATCGCCTGTGGATGGCGCCCAGAACCCGGTAACAATCGGCATCCGAGCGGGTGATCACGCGAAAGCCGTAAATGTCGGATAACCGGCTGAAGGCAAGCTCTTTTTCCTGCATCTTGCGCCAGATCGAAAACGGCCGTTTGGCGCGCCCGAACACATCTGCCTCAACGCCCGCTTTGGTCAGTTCGAGTTCGATGTCATCGGTGATCCGCGGGATGACCTCCCCGGTTTCTTTCTGCAAGGTCAGGTAGCGCCGCATGATGGAGCGCCGTGCATCTGGGTTGAGCACCTCAAAGGCCAGGTCTTCAAGCTCATCACGCATCGACTGCATGCCCATCCGGCCTGCCAATGGCGCGAAGATATCCATCGTCTCGCGCGCTTTTTTGGCCTGCTTTTCCCCTGGCATATGGCGGATCGTGCGCATGTTGTGCAGCCTGTCGGCAAGCTTGATGAGGATGACGCGCATGTCCTTCGACATCGCCATAAAGAGCTTGCGAAAATTCTCGGCCTGGCGGCTTTCGCGGTTCGACAGCTCCAGATTGGTCAGCTTTGTGACCCCGTCGACAAGATCGGCGACATCGACGCCAAAACGCGCTTCGATTTCCGCGTAAGTGCCTTTGGTGTCTTCGATCGTGTCATGGAGAAGCGCGGTTGCGATGGTTGCATCGTCGAGGCGCTGCTCGGTCAGGATGGCGGCCACGGCAACCGGGTGGGTAATGTAGGGCTCACCGGAATGGCGGGTCTGGCCCTCATGCATCTCAGCGGCATAGGCATAAGCGCCGGTCAAAAGGGCGACATTACATTTCGGATTGTAGGTGCGAACCAGGTGGACCAGGTCGTGCGGCCCCAGGGCTGAGGCCGGAACGCTCTGATCCTGGGCGTTCAGTTCACTGCTGCCCCTGCGCGGCCATGAGCGCACGCAGCATCTGTTCCTCGGTCATATCGTCGACCTGAGGACGGTCCTGTTCGACCCCTTGCAAAAGCGCCATCGCGTCTTCTTCCGGCTCATCGACCTCGATCTGGGTCTGGTGGCTTTCGATCAGACGCTCGCGCAGATCATCGGCGCTTTGCGTTTCCTCGGCAATCTCACGCAAGCTCACGACGGGATTTTTGTCATTGTCGCGGTCGATGGTGATCGCTGCACCTGACGAGATCTCGCGCGCGCGGCGTGACGCCAGCAAGACCAGTTCAAACCGGTTGGGAACTTTATCGACGCAATCTTCGACCGTGACACGGGCCATGGGATACTCCCCGGTAGACCAAATTGAAGCGGAAGCCGTTAAATAAGCCCCTGCTCGGCACTTGGCAAGCTCAAAGCGGTCTGATTTCCGCGCGCGCTTCGGGCGACAGGGCGTTACACATTTCGCGCACGCTGAGCCCGGTTGCAGGATGGCGCCAATCCGGCGCGATTTCGGCCATCGGGACGAGCACAAAGGCCCGTTCGGCCAGGCGCGGATGGGGCAGGATCAAGCTGGTGGGTGTCTGCGTTTGGGCCTGATCGGGCGGCATCAGGCGCCAATAGGCTTCGGTCTCGGGGTCGGGGTGGATGCTGTCGCCGAATGCCAGCAGGTCAAGATCGAGAATGCGCGCCTCCCACCTATGGGTCCGGGTGCGCCCGGCGCTGGCTTCGATTTTGTGCAATGCGCGTAGCAGTTCCGGTGCGGTGCCCTGCCAAGGCATCGCTGCGGCTGCATTGACAAATTCCGGCCCCGAGCCAGCCGGAAAAGCAGGTGTTGCGTAAAGTTGACTGGATTTCACCGGACCAGCGGCTATGCTGGCAATGTTGTGAAGGGCCGAACGGAGAGTTTCCGCCGGCTTGCCATGGGCACTCGGCAAGTTTGCGCCGAGGGCGAAAACAGCGTGTGTAATGATTTGGTAACGCATTTTTGTTGCGCTGGTGGCCTTACTCTCTATGGTCGCTCAACGCTTTTCGTGGGTTGGGCTGGGTTTTAAAGTCTCACGCGATTGGCACCAAGATACACTCACGGGACCGTATATCATCATGTTCTACAGAGACGAACGGCTGGCGTTATTTATCGACGGCTCTAACCTTTACGCCGCGGCAAAGGCGCTACAGTTTGACATCGACTACAAGCTGTTGCGCCAGGAGTTTCGGCAAAGGGGTCGGCTTGTGCGGGCGTTCTACTACACCGCTTTGCTTGAAAACGAGGAATATTCACCGATCCGCCCCCTTGTCGACTGGCTGCAATATAACGGGTTTGCCATGGTCACCAAACCGGCCAAGGAGTTCACCGACAGCCAGGGCCGGCGCAAGGTGAAGGGCAATATGGACATCGAATTGTCCGTCGACGCCATGGAAATGGCGCAGCATGTCGAGCATATAGTGCTGTTTTCCGGCGATGGCGATTTCCGCCCGCTGGTCGAAGCGCTGCAGCGTAAGGGGACGCGTGTTTCGGTCGTCTCGACGATCCGCAGCCAGCCGCCGATGATTGCGGATGACCTGCGTCGCCAGGCCGACAACTTCATCGAGCTTGACGAGCTGCGCGACGTTATTGGCCGCCCACCGCGGGAGCCGCGCGACGCCGACAGCGACAGCGACAATGACAGCTACGTCGCCGCCAAATAGGCCTGAACGAAAAGCCCCCGCCGGACAGCAGGGGCTTTTTGATGCGTGCCGTCGGTTGGGCCGCGCGGGCCCGACCCGCTAAACCGCGCCGGCATACTCGCCGCGCGCGGGATAGCTTTTGTCGATCGCAAAATCGATCGCACCGAGCAATTCGCGAAAATGCGGACGCACAAACGGCATGGTCTGCACGGACATGTAATAGAGCGTCCCGTCGCTATTGACGACAAACAGGCCGGGCTCAGCAAAAAGATCAGGCTCCTCGATGCCAATCGAAGTGAGGCCGCGCCCTGTGGAGATGTAGAGCCCCCATTCTTTGGCGACGCTCAAGGGCAGATCATAGCCAAAGCGCAACTTCTCAGCGCCGATCTTTTCCGCCATGCCTTGCGCGCGCTCCTGCCCATCGGACGAAATGGCAACCGAGCCATAGCCGCGTTCGGCGAAATCGCCCGCAAGCTTTTCGAACTCTTTGAGGTAGGTGGCGCAGATCGGGCAATGCAAGCCGCGATAAAAACACACAATTGTGCCGCGCTCATTGGTCTCAGCCGAAAGATCGAATGTGGCCCCGTCCAACAGCGGGACATTCAGGTTTGGAACGGATTGGCGTGGCATCAGCATCGGTGTCGGTCCTTTCGCGGGTGGTCGCGCCGAGTGCTGCCGCATCCGCGCGCGGTGCGCAAGTTAGCTTCTGGCACAGCAGACCTGCGCATCTGCACCTGCGATCACATCCGGTCACGGGCCAGTGCGCGATGCACTGGACGCGACTGGCCAGCTTGCTTAGGTGTAGCTTCCAACAGATGATGACTGGACGATGACAAAACCGCCGCTCACAATATTTCTGGCCGCCCCGCGTGGCTTTTGCGCCGGGGTCGACCGCGCCATCAAGATTGTTGAAATGGCGCTTGGGAAATGGGGCGCGCCGGTTTATGTGCGCCACGAGATCGTGCACAACAAATATGTGGTCGAAGATCTGCGCGCCAAGGGCGCTGTTTTCGTCGAAGAGCTTGACGATTGCCCCGATGACCGTCCGGTGATCTTTTCGGCCCATGGTGTTGCGAAATCCGTGCCCGCCGCGGCCCAGGCACGCGAGATGATCTATGTCGACGCGACATGTCCATTAGTGTCGAAGGTTCACATTGAGGCGGCCCGGCACCATGAAAACGGCCTGCAGATGATCATGATTGGTCATGACGGGCATCCGGAAACCGTCGGCACGATGGGCCAATTGCCGCCCGGCGAAGTGCTGTTGGTCGAAACGGTCGACGACGTCGCCGAGCTTGAGGTGCGCGATCCAGACAATTTGGCCTTTGTGACACAAACAACCCTGAGCGTCGATGATACGGCCGAAATTGTCGCCGCGCTCCAGGCCCGCTACCCGGCGATCAAAGGCCCACACCGTGAAGACATCTGTTATGCCACGACCAATCGCCAAGAAGCGGTCAAAGCGATGGCGCAAAAGGCCGAAGCCATGTTGGTTGTCGGCGCACCGAATTCGTCGAATTCCAAGCGGTTGGTTGAGGTCGGCGCGAGGGCAGGCTGCAGCTACAGCCAACTGGTCCAAAGGGCAGCCGATATTGATTGGCGCTCTCTGGAGGGGATAAGCAACCTTGGCATAACAGCCGGTGCCTCCGCGCCGGAAGTTCTTGTCAATGAAGTCGTGGATGCGTTCCGCGACCGCTACGAGGTCACAGTTGAATTTCTGGAGACGGCCCAGGAGA
Organism: Pseudomonadota bacterium; assembly: GCA_039191215.1. Classification (GTDB taxonomy): domain Bacteria; phylum Pseudomonadota; class Alphaproteobacteria; order Rhodobacterales; family Rhodobacteraceae; genus HKCCE3408. The sequence continues at coordinate 8,590 of JBCCXT010000055.1, read as the reverse complement.
ATGTGGAGTTTAAAGTTCCCCGCATCCTGCGCGCATCCAGCTAAAGCCTTTGCGGCACGCACGGCCTGTGCCCTGTGCCGCCGAGGGCGCGTCCGACAGCCAAAAGGGATGCCTATGCCGCGGCGCCCGGCCCTGCGGTCAGGAACGCATCACATGAGTTGGAAAGTCGGACCGAATGGCAAAAGCTCGAGCTGTCCCGTCGCAGCTCAGCGAACACTAGGGGATTTAGCGCAGTTTCGTAACCGCTCGCACCTTGCGCCGCTGAGCCGGATCAAGAAAGTTTCACAAATCCACCGACTCACGCCCTAACGGGCCTTGCGCCCGGACCAGAGCGGTCTTAGAAGAAGCCTTCGCAGATACACCAGTATCTGAATTGGCGCGGGGTGGAGCAGCCCGGTAGCTCGTCAGGCTCATAACCTGAAGGTCGTAGGTTCAAATCCTACCCCCGCAACCACTGAATGCGAACGCCCCGACACATCCGTGCCGAGGCTTTTGCTTTTCTGGTCTACGAGATCGAGGATCGCCCCCAGTTCACCGTTCAACTCGACCTCATGGCCATCGAGCGTAGGCGTGACTGTGATGTGCTCAATCATTGCATGAAGAAGTTCAATGGCTTGCCGTCGCAGCACTGGGTCAGTCAGGCCATCCATCATCATGTTCACACGATCCGCATAGAGCCGACCCATCGTGGGCAACGGGACAACTTCCTGCTCCGCAGTCTCACATTCGCGCAGTAGCTGCTCGCGTTCTTCGTCGAGGTCTTTCAAGCGTCGGTTGCTTGATGGCGTATCGGTGCCGTCCTCGATGGCGTTCAAGAGGCGGTCGATCTTTCGGGTGATCTCCGCCAGCCTCTTCCCACGTTGCTGTTGAGATCGCACCGACTGCGCACGAGCCAATTTTAGCTCTTCCTGATATGCCACCAAAAACTCTTCAACGAGGTCTTGGTCTAGTAGATGCGTCTTCAAACCGGCTAGTACCCGATCCTCCACTTCTTTTCGCCTGATCGTGCGAGAATTAGTGCAAGAGCGGGAAGTGCGGTAGTTTGAACAGCCATAGCGGTCCTTGGCTGTGATCGCCATGGACCCACCACAGCAACCGCATCTTAGAAGCCCTGAGAAAACATGCTTCTTTCGGTGGGCTCGGTTGAGGGCGTTGCCATCGTCATCCCTTGGCATGACCGTTTCAACGTCCGTTTGCCGTTTCTTGACCGCCTCCCAAAGTTCGTCGTCCACAATCCTGAGCGACGAAACCTCAACGATCTCCCATTCCACTTCCGGTTTCGGGATCGCCACTCTACGCCGGGTGCTCGGGTCTGTCTTGTATTGGGTTCTCCCATAAACCAACTGGCCCACATAAGCGCGGTTGTTCAACAGGCCCGTGCCCCGGGCACGTTGGCCGCGAATCGTGGTGTCTTTCCATTTGCGACCTCGTGGGCCCGTAACGCCCTCCTCGTTCAGCCGCTTCGCGATTTCACGTGGGCTAAGGCCCGAGGCATACTCATTCAGCACACGTCGAACGATTTCGGCCTCCTCCTCTATGATCACACGCTCACCTACGTCGCCAACCCGATACCCGAAGCCGAGGCCACCAGCGGTCTTGCCTTGTAGGACCCTTCCTCTCTGACCGCGCCTGGTCTTCTCACGAAGGTCAGCAACAAACTGATCTGCCATCAGCCCAACGAACGCCACATGCATCTTTGTGATTTCTTGCTCGTTCTTCGTGAAAATCCTGACGCCGTGAAACGAAAGCTGATCGAAAATCTTCGCAGAGTCAGAGAGGCGTCGGGAAATCCGATCCAACGCCTCAGCGACCACGATATCGAAACGACCCAAGGCGGCATCTTGGAGCATCTGTTGATACTCAGGTCGTTGGTCTGAGCCACCGCTGATGGCGGCATCGGAGTATACTGCAACCACCTCCCATCCATTTCGAGCGGCTAACTCACGACATTCGCGCACCTGGTCATCCAAGGACGCCTCGCTTTGCATATCGGTGGAATACCGAGCGTAAATTGCACAACGACTCATTGAACGACTCCTTCGCCCTCGGCTCCCTGCTTGCGAGCATCGTCGAGCGCAGCCTGTTTGGCTAGGATACGGATTAGGTCTTTTGAGATAGCGTTGAGCTTGTAGGCTTCGGTTGTGGTGGTTGCGACGTGAGAGTCACGGTTCTCTTTGAAAATAGGCATGTCCGTCTGGCACCCTGAATATGGGTCCAGGTTCTCCACCCCCGGCACCGGTTGCGACCGCACACGACCAACCCGGTGACTCGAAGACCACCGACGCAAACTGCTTTGGTTGGACGTATAGCGGCTCCAGCCAGTGGCCTAAGCAAATGGAACGTCTCTACGGGGGTTAAAGTCGGAGCATGTTGGGTTGGTTTCAAGTCCCCAACACACGTTTTGCCATTTTCTAGCTCTGACGCCGTTCGGTAGTGACCCTGTGTTCTGCGTTGCAAGGGAGCATCTTTGCCCGGGCCAACTCTTGGTCTTTCAAAGTGGACTGGATGCAGTCTAGACGACGCAGCACGGTTAAAGGTGACCCGACCCAACCATATTCTGATCGGTCACAGTCGCCTCTCAAAAATACCGGCGACTGAACGGAGGAATGACATGGCTTTTGGCCGGTTTATTGATCTTTCGCCGGTTTGAAAATTAGTCGGATTAACCCCCGATAGCGCTTCGTATCCAATGGTTGGTTTTGTACTTCTAAGGACTGGTTGGCTTCCTGCTGTAGGACCTCCAAAACTGCGTCGCGAACAAGTTCTGGTGCCGGTCGGACTTCCATTTCTTGGACACAGGCTTCAACCAACAGGACGATCTCTCCAATCCTAGCCAAAATCTGTTCCGACAACCGGTTTGCGTCTTCGCCGTGAAGCAATTGCCTGGGATCAACGCCAAAGAGATCGGCAAGTTCAAATAGGCGGACAGCAGTTAAGGTTTCGGATTTGTTTTCCATCCGCCAAACCTGTGTTCGCGATACGCCCAGGGCTTCTGCCACCTTGGTGACGGTCAACCCAGCCTCTTCCCTCGCCCCCTTGATCCTCTTGTGCAGATTTTCCAATTCAACTTCCCGGACTTCCGACGTTTCACAACATGAAACGAAACCGAGAAAAGTGCAACAATCACGAAAGTTACATATAGCGAATCATTACGTTTCATATTATGTAACGTTACATGAAGCTGCGGGATTATCTCGATCAAAACAAACTGAGCCTCAAGAGGTTTGGAGACATATGCGGAGTAAGCCCAGCAACAGTGCTGAGAGCACGAGATGGTGTGGTGCTGCCAAACAAGAAGACGCTTCGAGCGATAGTCGAAGCAACCAACGGAGATGTGTCACTCGATGACTTGGTGTCCCTAGAAACAAGGCACCAGACGACCAATCAGAGGTGAAAACCTGTCACAAAGACAAATTGGTTGAAAGCAATGGGAGGACTGAAACTGAATCGACGTTTTGTACTTCTTGTGGTCGTCCTAACGGTCTTAGCGGGATGCCGGTCATCGGTTGAAGAGAGCGATGCCATCATTCACGGTTATTGCTCTGGCATCCAACCATTTGCAGAGATCGCGATCCAAAGGGGCTTTCTTCGTTACCCAACGGGAACACTCACGCAAGTTCAGGGCATTGCTGAGCGGAGTTTCCCTCCACCGATGTCTTGGAATGAGGACATGCTGGCTCTCTGGCAAAGAGAATTTGGACGAGGCAGAAACCATGGAGGAGCCATCCAACGCGGCGACATTCAATCCAGTGATCTGACACGTTTGGACGCCTGTATCGGATGGGCAAGAGGTCTATGATGAAGCTGCTCATGAGTTTTTTCATGAAGAAAAAAGTCTGGCTGTCCCTCTTGGCAGTGTGGATTTGGGTCGGATCAAGCACAGCGTCATGGGCTGAGAACTATCGGGTTCCAGCTTCCGTTGTACGGCAGATTTCCTCCGTTCTTGGCGAACCAATGCTGGCAAATGAGCGTCTTCCTCGACGCGACTCGATTCAAGTGCTGTCGCAAGGCGGTGAGCCGTTCATACGGATTTCCCTAAGCCACGGTGATGCTGGTGGGGGTCCTACGGATACTGACCCCAGACATGCCGCCATCTTTGGATTTCGGGAACGTGCTGAGGTTCGCACTGAGGCTGAACTACAACCGAACTCGGTTTATAGAATTGCGTTTGAGGTTCGCTTTGTCGCTGGTTTCGAGGGTGACGACTCGACTGTCTTTCAAGCGCACAGTTCGAGAAAGCCGCCTTTGCTACTTTATTTCCGTGATTTCGGGCGCACTCATTTACAGGCAGCTTTGATGCAGGGATGCCTGAGCACTTGTGGGCATAATGATCAGCCCGAGTATCAGCGACACAAGACCATTTTTCCGAGGTCAGCCATGTTTGGCCGATGGCACCAGGTGCAGATCGATATGGATACCAGCAATCGTGGCAGCATGACCATCCTCGTGAATGGGCGAGCTTTGACAAGAAACGCACCGACGATCTTTCCTAGCCAGCACCGCACTTATCTGAAGCTTGGGATTTATCGAAGCACTGATACGGCCAGGTCCGAAACCAGTGTGGTTGACTATCGACGCTTGAGCATCGAACGGCTGGGATCGGCAAACTGACTAAGTGGTCAAAACGAGAATGCGACATCGAACCGACCGAGTTGGAGATTGTCCGGATAAAGCGCGACTTGGTTCGCCGCAATGACATCCGGCGGCAAGCTCAGTTACCGCTCTTGGACATCGACCAGGAGCTATCAATAGAGGTCAACCGGATCAGAACTCGAAACTACGAGGCTCTGCTCCAGCCTTACCTCCTGAGAGCCGCTGAGCAGCACACTGGGGTTCGTGGCTTGGTTCGGTACCTACTGGTGCGCAAGGAGGCAGAGGAGGCTCTTAGGGACGCCACTGGGTTGGCTCGACCGACTAGCAGAACCCATCCTTTGGTTTCCGCCCTGATCACCGGTCGCCGTGCTGAGCGTTTATAGCGCCAGACGATCAAACCTGCCCGTTGAGTATACGAAAATTACCAAATACCTCGAAAACAAATCGAGGAGAGCAACATGGAGTTTTCATTCCACTACACCGATCTTGAGGAAGGATTGCCTAGGGTTTTACCGTATCCTCTCAGTTCAACGGCCATCTATTTGCGGCCCGACCAGATGCCACCAACCTGGGCTCGTGAAATCGCGAAACATGGTGGCAACCCAAGCATCGAACGTGGGCGCTGGATCATTGAGGTCAGAGATGAACGAGTCCCAGCCTCAGCCGTCGCATATGCCGTCATTGCCTTTGAGAGCGGTTCTCCAATGACAGAGGTCATCAGTATCTACCCAGGGTACGCCAGGCTCAATCTACAGCACTATATGGAAACGCTTGGTGACCGGCTATGGGGCGTTTGTGAAACCTAAAGCTGAAGCCGAGCCCCATTAAGCCGGAGAAGCCTCCTCGGCCTCAGGGAGGCTTTTCCACCAATGATCTACAGCCTCATCGAGCAACGCCCCAAGCGGCATCCTTGAGGTCTCTTTGACTTCCCAAAGCTTGTCGTAGGTGGACCTTTTAACGGCCCGGATCGTGATCTGTTTGCGTTCAGTCATCGTTCATTCTCCTCAACGTTATTTAGTCCTGGTTCGTTTTTTGCGGCACTATTGCTTGGCATTTTGAGCAACCCACACCCTCTTGTCTGCGTCACGTGCACCCAATTCGGCGTCATCCGCAAAATACATGTGTCGGTGCAAGGCATTTGCAGTGCTGGGTGATGCTTTCCAGGGAAACCCGGATTTCTCAGTGTTGAGGTTTGGAGTGGGTACCCGCTTCGAAAAAAATCTCACTACATGTGTTGTGGCCGACAAAAACTAGCAAGAAGGAAAAATGCTATGACAAGGCCAACTATGCGTTCTGTGCGCGACAATATCGACTGCAAGGCTCTGAACAAGGCGGGGCTTGCCGCAGATCAAAAACTCAAAAGGCAAATCCTTGAACGGGAAGTTCGCGCCTCAGGCGATGCCGCCATCTCCAGAGCTTTAAGCGAACAAGACAAGTTTGTTCAAAGAGTTCAGAGGTCTGCCAAGTTCACCATCCCAAAGCCCCGAAAACGCGGTCCAATTGCCAAAGACGGTACCCGCCGTAGGAAGGACTATAAGTCACCAGAGGGCTTCAACGAATGTGGGCTCACATCGGCTAGAACTTACGCCAGCAAAGCGGGAGCAAGACGTGAGACCAAGAAGCGAGGCTTCCCAGATATCCTGAGGCATCCAACAACAATCCACCTTGGGCCGGTGCCGGTCGATGGATGCCTAGAGGAAGCCAGTCGGTCGTGGCGAAGGGTTCTGAGAAAAGTATTCGACCGCTTCACAGATGGCGTACAAGTTGAGGGATGCTTCCAGATCGATATGAGCACTGCATACAAGGTTGCAACAATCATTCCACGTGACGAATGGCCAGAATGGTTCGATCCAGAAAATCGCCCTGAAGGAGTCGTTGCTATGTTCCATTGGCATGCTGACATCTCTGATCCTTATCTGAGCAAAGATCAGGTGCGGGAAAGGCTGAAGGAAGCTTTTCCTGGTCCGAAACGGGTCTGCATTCGCACTGTCAAAGAAGCCTGGGTGACAAAGGATGGCTATGTCACTGGTGGTGCACAAGGATACCTTGAATACCTATCGATGGATAAAACCAAAATGGACTTTGAGCATGACTGGCAGACAAAGGAAGCAATCCTTGGCCATGCCAGGTTGGCATCGACTTGGAACAAGCGAAACAGATCATTCTCTTATGGCAAGTCCTTGGCAGTCTCTAGAGTTCAGATCGACTCAAACAGGATAGCCGAATTAGAGCGTGTAGCCCGTCTGGAGCAAAAGAGAAGAGCCTTACCAAATCTCGGATTCGGCGAGCGTTTTGCAGATATTTGGTTCTCGGGCATGATCAAGCTGGTCAAGGGCTATGCGAAGTGGTGTTCACTTGCAGATTCGGTGAGACAACGCACCAAGAGGGCTTTGGCCTTAGTAAAGAACTGGTCTTTAAGTAGTGCGACCGAAACCCCTTGTTTCATTGACCACTCCGAGGCTTCCCTCGAATAATTGGTAATTTAAGCATCGTCCTGTTGTACGGAGGGTGTCGCGCCTTCTGTTGGGTACGAAAATGGGTGCTTAGCCACCAAAAACCGGCAGAGATAAGTCTCTTTATTGCTGACCAACACACAATAACCCCGCCGAAAAAGGCGGGGAACGACATCGTTTTGCCAACAATAGATCAGCATGGACGCTATGGCTTTGTAGCTTCCATCCGATGCTTCTTCAAAATCCGGAATACACTGGCACGGCCAATCCCAAGCTGTAAGGCGATTTCGTCCGGTCGAAAGCCTCGTTCCAACAGTTTGATCGCCTCCGGCATCTTAGCCATCGCCGTCGGTTTCCGGCCTTTGTACTTTCCTTCTTTCTTCGCTTTGGCGATGCCATAAGCACGTCGTTCGGCAAGACGGTCGCGCTCAAACTGTCCGATAGCCGCCATGCACCTCACCAGCAGCATCTGTACAGCATCCTTGGGATCGAGCGGATTCGGCGAAAGATCAGGCAAGAGCCAAATGACATCCGCGTTCTGTGGTCGGGTTATCGCTTCATCTGCCGCGGCAAGATCACGAAACGCTCGATCCATTTTTGCTGCAACAAGGCATATGCGTTGCTGTGGTTTTGCTGATGCGTTTGCTTCGGCCACCATCCTAGTGAATTCCGACCTGTCCGCCCTGGTCGATGCTTCTTCATAAAAGAAGCGTTCACAGCCAATCGCCTTTAGCGTGGCTATCTGATCTTCCCAACCTGCCGACTGCTCAATCCGGTTGATCGATACCCGCACATATCCCCACTTCTCCAACCCGATCCTCCTGTATCACTAACATCTTGGTCGAGTGATATAGTATCAATAGAATATTGATTCGTCAATTTTGATACCAGGGTGATGTGATCGGTAACCGTCTCGCTGGGGATGTCCTCATTGAGACAGAAGAACTTTGCTCCACACCGTTCAGTTTTGAGTGGACGAGAAAGGAGTACCGATCTGTGATTTCTTTCATGTAATCAACGCCTTCGACCGGCTGGGAATTTTCGTTCTTCAAGAACGGTCCATTATTTCTTGAAGAACGAATAAAAACAGTGAGTTAAAGGATTTTTTCTTTCTTCTTAGCCTTGAATTTCTTTGGTTGGCGGCTCAAGTTTTTTGTCATGGGCACGGTGAAGCTCGAATTCACCCAGGGTTGCAGTCCCATTGTCTAGCAAAGGAATACAGACATGAGCGTCGAATTATCAGGTCAACCGACCGAAAGAGCTTCAGGATACCAACTGAACAACATTCAAGAATACGTGGAGGACAAGACCGGACAGCCGACTATTGCTTGGCTGTATCCAGCCCCAATAGGCTCCGAAGAGTGGATTACCTATGACGAAGCCCTGCAAGTCGCGTTTGGGCAAGGCGTGAACAGCGGAAATCGTGCCGAGGCAATGCTCGATCTGCTGCATCGCATGGCCCCGTCCGATCAGCAGCGAATACGGTTTGTCAAAGAGGTCTGGAGCGCCACAGATGACCTCTACGACCTCGGTGGTAGCCTGGC
>JBCCXT010000054.1:0-27385 GCA_039191215.1 Pseudomonadota bacterium | reverse complement strand
GGCGCGCAGCTTTTCTTTGCCGGTGAAGGCCACGCCGTAAATGCGTTGCAGCATCGCGCGGTCGCTATCCCCGCGCCAATAGGCTCCCGCCACGTTCATCAGCTTGAACGCGTCGCCCGGAACTTGTCCGGTATGCTGCAGATGCGGGCCGCGGCAGAGATCCTGCCAATCTCCGTGCCAGTACATCCGCAGGTCTTCGCCTTCGGGGATCGCCTCGACCAGCTCGACCTTGTAGGGCTCACCGGTTGACTTGTAGTGGTCGATGCAGGCTTGCCGCGACCAGATCTCGGTCCGGACCGGGTCGCGCAAGTTCATGATCTCTCGCATCTTTTGTTCGATCTGGCCCAGATCTTCGGGCGTAAACGGTTCGGCCCGGTCGAAATCGTAGTAAAACCCGTGCTCGATCACCGGGCCGATGGTCACCTTCACATCCGGCCAGATGGCCTGCACGGCGCGGGCCATGATATGCGCGCAATCGTGGCGGATCAGCTCTAACGCCTGGGACTCATCCTTCAGTGTATGAAGCGCAATGCTGGCATCTTGGGTGATCGGCCATTGCAGGTCCCAATGGGCCCCGTTGATGCTGGCCGAAATCGCGGCCTTTGCCAGTGATTTGGAGATTGACGCGGCAATCTCGGCCGGGGTCACACCGGCCTCAAAATCGCGCGCATTGCCATCGGGAAAGGTCAATGAGATCTGGGCCATCGCGGGCCTCCTTTCGTGGTTTGGCGCCTACGGAACGCCCGTGTTGTTACGCCCGCGATGTGGGGTAGACGGCCCCGTGATGTCAACCGGTTTTGCTGGCAGATGCAAAAACGCGCGCGGTCGCCCGCGCGCGTCCAGGGTTATTTGCGGGCCTTTAGGCGGTGAATGCCGCATAGCCCAGGATCAGGATGCAGACCCAACCGGCGGTGAAGATGATCGGCCGGGCCGGCATTTGCGCGACGCCTGTGATCATGCCCACGGCATGGGCCACGCGCAGCCAGAAGAACGCGATTGCGGTCCAATAGGTCAGGGCGGTGAAGCCGTCTGTGCTGTTGAGGATCAGCACCATGATCGCAAAGGGAAATCCCTGCTCGATCAGGTTGAGATGGGCGCGATGGGCGCGCGCCACCCAATCGGGCAGGCCGTCATATCCGGGCGGGCGCTGGAACGGGTCCACGCCGGCACGGTCATACATATTCACCCCGACGATATAGGGGATCCACAGCGACGCGGCGAGGAGCGTGAGGCAGACAAGTACCCCAAGTTCAGTTGGCAATCCGGTCATCGCTTAGGCCTCCTCAACTTGGGCGAATTGCACGCTTTGGCCGGTTTCAAGCCAGGTCTTGAGGCCGTGCAGCGTACGTTCCCAGCCATCTGCCACACCCTCACCGGGCACAACCGGGAAGGTGAGGCCGTAATGCTCCAGCGTCAGGCGGCAATTTGTGCCCTCGACCGCGATCAGATAAACCACACGGCTGGCGGGGATCTGATCGTCCCAACCCGGCTCGAACGTGGTCTCCATCCGCGATTTGGGCTCTTCCTCGGTGATGCGCGCGACCAGCATCCGGTTTCCATCAGGCGTGTAGTAGCTCATCGCGCCATCGTCGAAATCGGCGCGATTGGCCATGAAGTGGTAGTGCGGCACGGCATCGGGATCATGGAGCGCGTCCCAAAGCGCATCTTGGGTGCAGCGGATGAATGTGCTCATCACGAAATCAGGTTTGGACATCTGTCCCTCCAATTTGGTTTTGAGGTCGAGAAGACCCCGGGCGGTGGGTCCCACGATCAGCGGCTCGATCCAGCGATCGACCACCTCCTGCAGGGGCAGCGCGTTGAGGTAGTGGTATTTGAACCGGCCCTCGCGGCGCGTGTTGATCAGACCTGCCTCTTCAAGAACGCCCAGATGCTTCATCACGCCGAAACGCGACATGTCGAGCTGGGTTTCAAGCTGCCCAAGCGATTGGCCGTCCTGCCTGCGCAGGCTATCGAGAAGCGCACGCCGGGCGGGGTCGTTGAGGGCTTTGAAGATCAAGTCCATATCGCTTTATACGTTACCATATAGTCACGTGACAAGATGGTAACGTATAAACGACGTTGCGGCGCGCTTGATTGCTGCCCGCCGGACATGCAAAAGGCCCTATGGAACAAGCATTTCTGGACAGTCCGGCAGGGCGCCGTCTGGCCTATAACCGGCATGAAGGGCGGGGCCCTTGGGTGGTATTCTTGGGCGGATTTAAGTCCGACAAAGAGGGCACGAAGGCGATTGCGCTGGAAGAATGGGCGGTTTCGCGGGGCCAATCCTATTTGCGATTCGACTATTCCGGGCATGGGTCGAGCTCAGGCGCGTTCACCGACGGCTCTATCGGCGATTGGGCCGAGGACGCGGCGGCAGCGATCAACGCGCTGACGGACGGGCCGCCGGTTCTGGTCGGCTCATCGATGGGCGGCTGGATTTCGCTGCTGATGGCCCGGGCGATGCCGCTTGCCGGGCTGGTCACGATCGCCGCCGCGCCTGATTTTACCGAAGACAGCATGTGGGCGGGCTTTTCGCCGGCACAGCGCGCAGCATTGGACGCAGATGGCCAGATCGCACTGCCTTCGGATTACGGCGAAGATTACATCATCACCCGCAGGCTGATCGAGGATGGGCGCCAGAACCTGGTTCTGCGCGATCCCCTGGCTACCGACGCCCCTGTCCGCATGCTGCAAGGTACGGCGGACGCGGATGTCGAAATGGCGGTGGCCCTGCGGCTGTTGGATCATTTGCAGGGCGATGATATCCGCCTTGATCTGGTCAAAGGCGCCGATCATCGCTTTTCGGACCAGCGCTGTCTCGATCTGATCATCGCGCGGCTGGAGGAGGTGCTTGATGCGTAAATTTGGCAAATTCCTTGGCCGCATCCTGTCATTGGGCATTGTGATCATTGCCGCGTTGATCCTGTTTGTGCCGTCGGAACGGGTTGAACGGGCAGGCGCGTTTGCCGGCGATGTCAGCGATCCAGAGGCTTATCTTGCTGCGCGAGAGGCCGCAGCCGGCGCGATAACACCCGGCACTCAGGCGCGGATCGTCTGGGCGGATGCGCCCGGCGGGCAAACGCCGCTGAGCCTCCTGAGCCTGCACGGCTTTTCCGCGACGTCCGAGGAGATCCGCCCCGTCCCCGACAACGTCGCCGAGGGATTGGGCGCAAACCTTGTCTTCACCCGTCTAACCGGGCATGGCCAGGACGGCCCGGCGCTGGCCGCAGCGACGTCGAGCGATTGGGTCGCCGATACGGCCGAGGCGCTGGCCATCGCGCGCGCCACCGGCGAGCAGGTGGTCATCATCGGCGTCTCAACCGGTGCCACGCTTGCGGCCATCGCAGCGGTCGAGCCTGATATGGCCGAGGCGATTGCGGGCATTGTCATGATCTCTCCGAATTTCGCGTTGGCCAACCAGGCGGCGATCCTGCTCGACGCGCCCGGAGCATCCGTGTGGCTGCCCTGGATCGCCGGGCCGGAGCGGACGTTTGAGACGCAAAATGACGACCACGCGACCTATTGGACCTATTCCTATCCGACCGAAGCGGTGCTGTCGCTGGCCGCTTTGATGCGCGCGGCCCGGCGCCGCGATTACGCTGCCGTCTCGATCCCGCTTTTGATGATCTATGCCGCCGAAGATCAGGTAATCTCAGCCCAGGCGGCCGAGGATTTCGCCGCAAACTGGGGCGGCCCGGTGACGCTTGCGCGCCAAGACCTGCCGGAGACCGGCGTCGACCCGTTCGCCCATGTCATCGCCGGAGATATTTTGAGCCCGGCCATGACAGAGCCCGTCGTTGCGCAAATTTTGGACTGGGCCGGTGCCTTATAGGCAAAACCTGCATTGGGGATAGCTTTGGGGATGTGCACGGCACAAAAGCCGCAACATGACGCCGACTAAGGCCCGAAACCCGGTTTCGAGCCTGTGGATAGCGCGTTAACCGACCGCCGATAGGGGCCTTTTGGGCACATCGCAATTGGCGTCGATGAACTCCAAGACCAGGGGGCGGATATTGTTGCGCCAGCTTTTGCCGGCAAATATCCCGTAATGCCCGGCCTGCGGCTCAAGATAGCTGGCCTTCTTGTCGTCCGGCAGGCCCGTCAACATATCAAGCGCGGCAACGCATTGGCCGGGCGCGGAAATATCGTCCTTGCCGCCCTCGACCGTTTTGACCGCCACACGCGTTATGGCGCCCAGATCGACGCGCTTGCCGCCGACGACAAACTCGTTTTTCGCGATCTCTCGGTTTTTGAAGATGCGCTCGACGGTGGAAAGGTAGAATTCCGCCGTCATATCCATCACGGCCAGGTATTCGTCGTAGAACTTGTTGTGCTTGTCGTCATCGCGCGCATCGCCTTTGGCCACAGCCAGGATTTGGTTGGCAAATGCCTTGGTATGCGTCTCGGCGTTCATGGCGACAAACGAGGCGAGCTGTTGCAGGCCGGGATAGACCATCCGCCCGGCGCCGGCATATTTGAACCCGACACGCTGAAGGACGAACTTTTCAAGTTGGCCCATCGTGACCCGGCGGCCGAAATCAGTCACATCGGTTGCCGCGGCATCCGGGTCGATCGGCCCGCCGATAAGCGTGAGCGAGCGCGGCTCGTAATCATTGTCTTCCTCGGCCAGATAGGCCGTCGCGGCAAGCGCCAGTGGGGCGGGTTGGCAGACCGCGATTACATGCGTGTCGGGGCCCATTTCACGCAAGAAATCAACCAGATAGAGCGTGTAATCTTCGACGTCGAACTTGCCCTCGCTCACCGGGATATCGCGGGCATTGTGCCAATCGGTGATATAGACGTCGCAATCGGGCAGAAGGCTGACGACGGTGGAGCGCAGAAGTGTGGCGTAATGGCCCGACATCGGGGCGACCAGCAGCACTTTGCGGCCCGTGGGCGCGCGGCCTTGGACGTCAAACCGGACCAGATCGCCAAACGGTTTTGCCACCACGGTTTCAACCGTGACCGTGTGGTCGCGGCCATCTGCGCCGGGGATGGAATTGATGCCCCAGGACGGTTTGGCGACCATGCGCGCAAAACTGCGTTCGGTCACTTCGCCCCAGGCGGCGGTCAATTGAATCGCCGGATTGGCAAACAGGCCAAGCTGCGGGAACGAGCACAAAGCACGCGCCGTCGAGCCCATCCATTGATTGCTGATACGCAAAGATTCCATCAGATCGTAGGTGAGAAGGTACCGCATAACTCTACTCCAACTCTCTCAGGCGAGCTCTGGCCAATAACGGGCCGGGGCTAATCGTCGCTTTGCCTCCTCACCAAAGCAATGCGTATGGTTCCCATGCCGCATGTGGAAGGAAATTTCAAGCGATGTCGGGATCGGAGGGAGGAGCTGTGGTGGGAGAGAACCTGGAGCGGCTGAACGCAAACCTCACGAAAATGGAGGAGTTGTCGAAGCGTCTGGTGGCCGCATTAAGCGCCAAGAATTCGTCGGATGCGGGGCTGGAAGGTCCTGGCGCGGACCTCTATTTCAAGGCCGGAATGGCCTATTGGCAGGACATGATAACCAATCCCGCCAAGCTGATGGAGCATCAAGCGCAGTATTGGGGCCAGACGCTGACGCATTTCATGGATGTGCAGAAGGAACTGGCGAAGGGCCATTTTGCCGCGCCGCAGGATGACAGCCCGAACGATCGGCGCTTTGCCAACCCGATGTGGACAACACATCCCTATTTCAACTTTATCAAGCAGCAGTATCAGATCTCGGCCCGCGCTATAGAAGAGGCGGTGACCGGGCTTGAAGGGCTCGACCCGCGCGACAAGCAGCGCGTTGAGTTTTTCGCCCGCCAGATGATCGATCTCTTTGCACCGACCAATTATCTGGCGACAAACCCCGACGCGCTGGAGCGCGCGGTTGAGACCGAGGGGCTGAGCCTGGTGCAGGGGCTGGAAAACCTAGTGCACGATATCGAGGCCAATCACGGTGCGCTTTTGCCGACACTAAGCGATCCGGACGCATTTTCACTGGGTGAAAACATCGCCACCGCCGAAGGCGCGGTTGTCTTTCGCAACGACCTGATGGAGCTGATCCAGTTCGCGCCGACAACAGACAAGGTGCACCGGCTGCCCCTGGTTGTCTTCCCGCCCTGGATCAACAAATTCTATATTCTTGATCTGAAGCCGCAGAATTCGCTCATCCGCTGGATCGTCGAGCAGGGCTACACACTTTTTGTCGCGAGCTGGAAGAACCCCGACGAAAGCTATGCCGATACCGGTTTGGAAGATTACATCACCCAAGGCTATCTTGAGGCCCTGCGCGTGGCGCGTGAGATTTGCGGTGAAAAGCAGGTCAATGCGGTCGGCTACTGCATCGCGGGCACGACGCTGTCGATGACGCTTTCTTTGCTGAAAAAGCGGTCCGAGAAACCGGTCAAGTCGGCGACCTTTTTCACTACGCTGACCGATTTTTCCGAGCAGGGCGAGTTCACGCCGTTTCTGGACGATGATTTTGTTGATGCGATCGAGCGCCAGGTCGATGCGACGGGCATTTTGGAATCCAGTTTCATGACCCGCACGTTCAGCTTTCTGCGGGCCAATGATCTGGTCTACGGACCGGCGGTGCGCAGCTATATGATGGGTGAGGCGCCACCTGCCTTCGACCTTTTGTACTGGAACGGCGACTCGACCAATCTGCCCGGCAAGATGGCAAAGCAGTACCTGCGGGGGCTGTGCCAAGGCGACGAGCTGGCTGAAGGCACGCTCAATCTTATGAATGAAACGCTGTCGGTGGCCGATGTGGACGTGCCGGTCTGCGCCATCGCCTGTGAGACCGATCACATCGCGGCCTGGAAGGACAGCTTTCGCGGCGTGACCAAAATGGGCTCGAAGGACAAGACCTTCATTCTCTCTGAATCCGGCCATATCGCCGGTATCGTCAACCCGCCAACCAAGAAGAAATACGGCCATTATACCAATGCCGATGTGGCCGGTGAGGCCGAGGCCTGGCTCGAAGCGGCCGATTTCAACGAAGGCTCTTGGTGGCCGCGATGGGAGGCTTGGTTGCGGAAACGCTCTGGCGCGATGGTGGCTGCGCGCGTGCCCGGCAAGGCGGGGTTTCCGGCGCTGGCGGAGGCGCCTGGCACCTATGTGCGCGAAACCGCATGAGCTAAAAAATGCTCAGGGGTTAAACTTTGCCTCTTGATTTTCTGCACTGCAGCATGCATATGCTTTGCACGCGCAGAATGAAGCCACATGGCATTACCGAAAGAGACGAGACGATGGCAAAGCAATCCACCGATTTTACCAAATACATGACCGAAATGATGTCCTCGATGCCGATGGACATGTCCGCCTTCAACGACGCCTTCAAAAGCCAGGCGGCGATGGGCGAGAAAATGTCGAAAGTGGCGCTCGAAGCCGCTGAGAAATCGACCGAGATCTCCTCGAAATGGACGAAGGACACGCTCTCCAAACTGGGCGACGTGACCAAGGTCAAAGAAGAGCCGACCGACTACACCAAAGCGATGACCGATTTCGCATCGGCCCAGGCCGAGATGGCCGCCGAAACGATGGCCGCTTTCGCAGAGGTCGCCAAGAAAGTGCAGATGGAAACTGTTGAGCTGATGATGGCCGCTGGCAAAGAAGCCACCGAAGAGGCAACCGCCGCCGTCAAGAAAGCAACCAACGAGGTGACCACGGCTGCCAAGAAAGCCACCTCGGCGAAGTAAGTGAGACACGTCTCGCCGCGTTGATGTCCTCCCCATGGATGCGGCGACGAGAGGGCAGGCCTTTAAGGTCTGCCCTTGTCTTTTGCGCCCTGCAGGCGATGTGTGATTGCTTTTTCCGCACAGCGGCGTAGGCTGCCCGATACTTTTATTGCGCATGGGGAGGCGCGGTGCATGTCCGGGGACGATGAAACCTTGCTGATCAAGCGGTATGCGAGCCGACGGCTCTATAATACCGAAACCTCCGACTATGTGACCTTAGAAGATATTGCCCGTTTCATCCGCGAAGGCCGCGAGGTCAAAATCGTCGATCTGAAATCCGGCGATGACCTGACCCGCCAATACATGTTGCAGATCATCGCCGAGCATGAGGCGAAGGGCGACAACGTCCTGCCGCTGGAAGTGCTGACCGATCTCGTGCGCAGCTATGCCAGCCAGGCCCAGTCGGTTGTGCCCGATTTTCTGGCCATGAGCTTTGAGATGCTGACCCAAGGTCAGTCAAAGATGATGGAGAATATGACGGCGATGAACCCGATGGCACGGATGCCGGGCTTCGAAGCGATGCGCGCCAATCAAGAGGCCTTCATGAATGCCATGACCGGTGGTCTGTCGCGATCCTGGTCGGGGCCGGCGCCGGAAGAGGACGAGGAAGACGCGCCTGAGGCCGAGCTTGAAGACATCAAAAAGCAATTGGCCGATTTGCAGGCGAAACTGTCGAAAATGTAGATGCGCGGGCTGGCGGCTTGCCTGATCCTCGTGCCCTCGGCGCAATCGGCACTTGGCGGTGCCCAGGCACCGGGCATCGACGCTGTCGTTGCGGCGACCCAAGCCTTTGTTGCGGTGCGGCACGGCGGCGATGCGGTGGCCGCAGGGGACATGCTCGGCGATACGCTACAAAGCTACGCGCCCGCGGAGCAATTCGCGGCAGTGACCCGGCAGTGTCGCGACCAGGTCGGTCAGCTAACCGGGTTTCAGACGCAATCTGTGATCGTATAGGGCCACGATGGCGCCGTTGCGGCCGACTGTATCGGCGCATTTGAGCGCGGGATGACGATCTGCCGATCCTCGATTTCGCGAAGTCGCGGCGACGACTTGGCCGTGCCGCGGATCGAACAGATCACGACGCCCACCAGCGTTATGGCAGAGGAAAACGGCCGCGCTCTCCTAGAGGCAGCCGGTTGCGTCGCAAGGCCGGCCTCTGGCTTTGAGGTCGCGCTGCCTTAGGCAGCTTGGATCGTGCCCATGACCTCTTCGGCGGCCGAGAGCAGCGCGTCGATGACAAAATCGCAATCCTCTCGCGTCAGCCGCGCGGGCAGTCGCACGTCGCAGGCCCGCATCAGCATGGCCTTGGTCTGGGGCAGATCAGGCGGTTCGCCGGGAATGAACTGCCAGTTCCAGTAGGCCCGTGCATTGTCGGTGCTAAGCCCGAAGATTTGCACTTTCACCCCGCGGTTTGCCGCCGCCTCGGCAAAAGCGCGCGCCTCGGC
This sequence comes from Pseudomonadota bacterium, assembly GCA_039191215.1. GTDB lineage: Bacteria > Pseudomonadota > Alphaproteobacteria > Rhodobacterales > Rhodobacteraceae > HKCCE3408. The sequence continues at coordinate 18,219 of JBCCXT010000054.1, read as the reverse complement.
ATCGGTGGTAAAGCCGCGCAGGTTGAATTGGATCGAATCCGGCGCGCGTTCCTCGGGGCCAAGCGGGTCGGGCACATTTAGCCAGGCGCTGGTGTTAAGTGCGGCCGCGACATGGTCGTGATTGGCCCGGCCATCGCGGACCCGGCGCGCGATTTCGTTCAATTGCGGGCGGATCACAGCCGCTGAGAGGTTGGACAGGCGCAGATTGTAAAGCGGCAGGGCATTTTGCCACCGGGCCATCGCATCGGCCACGATGTCGTGCTTTTTCCACATATGTTCATAGGCGCCGGACATGATGATCGCGCGGGCGACCAGATCGGCATCATCGGTGATCAAGATGCCGCCTTCGCCGGCATTCACGAGCTTGTAGGACTGAAACGAAAAACACCCGATGCGGCCAAGCGTGCCGATCTTGCGTCCGTTCCAGGTCGTGCCAAGCGAATGGGCGGCGTCTTCGATGACTGGGATACCGGCCGCATCGCAGAGCGCCATGATCGCGTCCATATCCGAGGTATGGCCGCGCATATGGCTGATGATCACGGCATGCGCGCCGGCCAGCTTGGCTTCGAAATCCGCCAGGTCAATGCGGTAGTTTTCGCCGCATTCGACCAAAACGGGCTGGCAATCGGCATGTATGACGGCCGATGGCACAGCGGCAAAGGTAAAGCCCGGGATCAGGACCTTTGCATCACGCGGCAGGTTCAACGCACGCAGGCTGAGAAACAGGGCCGCAGAACACGATGACACGGCCAAGGCGTATTTTGTGCCCATCAAGGCGGCGAATTCCCGCTCCAGCAGCGTGACGGGTGCGTCCTGTGCCGCGGTGTAGCGAAACAGGTCACCAGACTGCATCAACCGATCGATTTCTGCCCGTGCAGCTTCGGGGATGGCTTCGGCGTCATAGACATTCGGAGCGAGTGCCATAGTTTTACCTTTTTGAAATCTGCGCTTCGGAAAAACTTTATCAGGCTGCGGAGGCGATTCCCAGAAGCCCCGCGCATATCGCGGCGATTTTTCGCTCGAATGCGCTTAAATGTTGCTTAGAAACCCAACCGGTCGCGCAGGCTGAACCAGCTCATCGCCAGGGCCAAGATCGGCGCGCGGAAGGCCGCGCCACCCGGGAAGGTGGGGACAGGCAAGCTGGCCAGGGTGGTCAGGCCGTCTTGCTGGCCCATTACCGCCTCAGCCATCACACGGCCAACCATGCCGCTAAGCGCCACGCCCTGGCCGGAAAACCCCGCACCCGACAGGATGTTGTGTCCCACGCGTGCGACATGCGGCAGCCGTGTCGGCGTGATGCCCAATGTCCCGCCCCAGACGTAATCGACGCGTGCGTCTTTGATCTGCGGGAACATCGCGTGCATCCGCCCGACGAGCCGCGTCGCGATGTCGCGCGGAAAGCCGATGCCAAAGCTTTCGCGCCCGCCAAAAAGAAACCGACGATCCGCGGTAAAGCGGAAATAGTTCACGATGAACCGGCTATCGGCGACGGCGATGTCTTCGCGCAGCACCTCTTGCCAGCGATCCGGCAGCGGCTCGGTCGCGGCGATGAAGGAGTTGATTGGCATCACGCGCGCATTCACCGGCGCCAGGATATTGGGCAGATACCCGTTCCCGGCCACGACGGCATGATCGGCCTGGACTGAGCCCCGGGACGTGACCAGTCGCACGGGTTGGCCCGGCTCGATCGCCGTCACTTCGCTCAACTCATGGATCACGGCACCTGCATCCTCCGCCGCGCGGGCCAGGGCGCGCGCATAGGCCAACGGGTGCAGGTGGCCGCCCTGGGCGTCAAACGTGCCGCATAAGTAGCTTTCGGTGCGCACCAGATCGCGGAATGCGGCAGCGTCCAGCACGTCGATGGCGTAGTCGTAATGCGCGGCGAGATGTGCGGCCTCGGCCTGCAGGGCGGCCAGGTCAGAGGCGTGATATTCGCCATGGGCGATGCCCGGGCGATAGGCGGTCTCTGGATGCTCGTCACAAAACGCGCGCAATTGCGCTTTGCCTGCCTCGGCAAGTTCCCACAAGGCGCGGGCCGCGCCGGGGCCGAGCCGGCCTTCCAGCCAAGCCTGATCTTTGGTGTAGCCGTAATGGACCTGCCCGCCATTGCGGCCAGATGCGCCAAATCCGACGCGATGTGCGTCCAGGACCGTGACGCGGCGGCCTGCGCGGGCCAGCACCAAAGCGGCCCAAAGCCCGGTGAAACCGGCACCCACAATCGCCACATCTGCGCTTACGTCACCGTCAATCGCCGGGCGCGGCGCAGCGTCGGGCAGGCTTGCCGCATACCAAGAGCCCGGCGCGACGCCCGGCCGGTCGTTGCGGTAAAGCGGGTTCATACATTCATCAGCAGATGCTCTCGTTCCCAGGGTGAGATCACTTGCAAAAACGCGCTGTATTCGCGCGCTTTGACAGCGCCGTAAAGCTCACAAAAGCGTGGACCCAGAACAGCTTGCAGCGCGTCGTTTTCACGAAAAAGCGCCAATGCGTCGCCGAGGCCGCGCGGGATCGCATCATCGCCGTCATAGGCATCACCGCGCGTCTCAGGCCCGGGTGCGCGCGCCTCGGTCAGGCCCAAAAACCCGCAAGCGAGCGAGGCGGCGATCCCCAGATAGGGGTTGCAATCCATCCCCGGCAGGCGGTTTTCAACCCGCCTGCTGGCTGCGTCGCTAACCGGGACACGGATCCCCGTTGTCCGGTTGTCACGACCCCATTCCAGATTAATCGGCGCCGAAAAATCCGGCACATACCGGCGGTAGGAATTCACATAAGGCGCAATAAGCGCAACCGCTGAGGGCAGGTGGCGCTGGAGGCCGGAGATGAAATGCCCAAATGCCTCAGTCGCGCCGTGTGCGTCGGAGAAGATGTTGCGCCCGCTGGCATCGGTCACAGAATGGTGGATATGCATCGCGCTGCCGGGCTCACCCTCAATCGGTTTGGCCATGAACGTGGCGTAGCAATCATGGCGCAAAGCGGCTTCTCGGATCAGGCGTTTGAAATAGAATATCTCATCGGCAAGCTTGACCGGGTCGCCGTGGCGCAGGTTCAGCTCAACCTGGCCGGCACCGCCTTCCTGCAAGATGCCATCAATTTCCAGCCCCTGGGCTTCGGCAAAATCGTAGATGTCGTCGATGACGGGGCCGTATTCATCGACCGCTGACATCGAATAAGCCTGGCGCGCTGCTGCGCGCCGACCCGAGCGGCCAAGCGGCGGCTCAATCGCTTGGGTCGGGTCGGTATTGGGCGCAACAAGGTAGAATTCCATCTCGGGCGCAACAATGGGCGTCCAACCGCGATCGGCATAAAGGCCAATGACGCGTTTGAGGACGTTGCGCGGAGCGATTGGCACCGCTTTGCCATCCTGGTCGTCGATATTGTGGATCACTTGCAGCGTCCAATCGGCCGTCCAGGGTGCCGGTGTGGCGGTGTCCCAATCGGGCGTCAGGACGAGGTCGGGCTCGGTCAGGTCATCCCCTTCGGTTTCGACCCAATCACCTGTTATCGTTTGAAAAAAGATTGAATTGGGTAGGTGGAAATGGCTTTGGCGGGCAAATTTCAGGCCCGGCATGGCCTTGCCGCGGGCGATGCCGGCCATATCGCCTACGACGCATTCGACCTCGTCCAAGGTCCGGCCCTGCAGGTAGGCGACGGCGGTTTCCGGCAGTCTTTCCATCAACGTGTCAAACGCGCTCATACCGGGGCCTTTTGGCGCAGCGTATCGGCCAGCATTTCCGCCAGCATTTCCCGATCAGTGGGTGCGTGCAGATTGGCTGTGGCCTCGGCGCGTTTATCCTCCGGGACCTGGCCCGCCCGCGCCTCGATTAGGGTGCCGAGATAGGCGCTGTCAAACTCGGGATGGGCTTGAACCGACAGCGTCTCGGGTCCGTAGCGGACCATCGCGTAGCGGCAGCTTTCGTTTGATCCCAGAACTTCAGCCCCGTTCGGCAGCTCAATGATCTGGTCCTGGTGCCAGGCATTCAGCGTAACCGGCTTGCCGTCGAGCTCGTAATGCTGGAGGCCGATATTCCAGCCGCCTTGGAATTTTTCCACCCGCCCGCCCAGGGCCTGCGCGATGATCTGATGGCCAAAACAGATGCCGACAAGCGGCCGCCGCGCGGCGTGTATGTCGCGCACCAACTCCTCCAGCGGCGCGATGAATGGCAGATCGTCATAGACCCCGTGCTTTGACCCGGTGATCAGCCAGCCATCGGCATCATCGGCGCCGCTCGGGAAGTCCATGTCGACGACCGACCAGGTCCGAAACGTAAATCCGCGCCCCTGCAATAGCGCGACAAACAACTGGTCGAGATCGCCGCGTTCCTGGCGGTAATCCTCCGGCACATGGCCGCACATCAAGATGCCGATCTGCATAAGCTCACTTCGATTTCGCGCGTTTAACCATAGCTACGCCGCGCCTGCGAAATGGGCAAGCTCAGGGCGCGGGCGGGACGGGCAGGGCGGTGTAGTCCTGCGGTGTGACGGGCTCAATGCCGTGAAGGTGAAGTGCCCTGCGCTCGCCCCCATCCAGCGCGTCGATGGCCGTGCCGATGGCCTTGCAAACCGCCACCGCGTCGCCGCCTGATGCGGTGATGTAGGGCAAGGCGGGCACGGGGGCAGTCCGGCCCAGAACCTCAAGCCCGGCCGTCCAGGGATCAAACTGCTGCATCATCGCCCAGCTAACCGCGTCAATCGCGGCCACATCGGCAAGCCCGTCATGAACCGCACGGGCCGAGGCGCGGTGTGCGCCGGTTATCGTCGTGGCCTCGTAAGGCGCGCCATCAAGCCAGTCCAAAAGATTGGCCCAGCCCGATTGGCTGAGCGCGTCATTGACGGCAAGGCGGGGTTCAGGCTGCACAGGGCCGGGGCGCGCGATGATGACGCTGTAATAGGCGCCGGGCGGGCAATCCGGCAGGTTGTGACGCGGCGCGCCGACCAATGTGACGCGGTCGTGCAGGCGCGCCCGGTAAGGCAGCCCACATGTTTGAGCGACAACCAGATCGGGCATCTGCCAGATCGCCCACAAATCGCCATCTCGCGACAGCGCGTCCGGTGCGGGCAACCCCTGGCTGCGTAGTGCATCGCGGATGCCTGACCAAAGCCTGTCGGTGGTGGCCGCCAATTCCGGGCGGTCATACATCGGCAGCGCGGCGATCACGCCCGCGCGGCCTCGACGCGTTTGCGGATCAGGTTTGAATCGCGGTCATTGACACCCAGCATCGGGGCCACAAGCCGCAACAGGGCGTCCTCTTCATCATCGCGCACGCCATCGGCCAGCACAACCTGCCAGAGCGCCTCGATCACGCCGGCGCGGTCTTCATAATCAACCGCATCCTTTATCGCGCGGGTGAAGCGGACGGTATCGGGTGCTTCTGCTTCCAGCGCCTCGGCCTGGGATTTCAACGCTGACGCCTCAAACGGTGACAATCCGTGCCGCGCGATCAGGATCCGATCGATGAGCGCGGCCTCAGCGGCGTCATAGCTGCCATCGGCCCGCGCGATGCGCACCAGAAGCGCTGCCAGCGCAAGACGCGCATCCGGTGTGGGCAACCGCTCGGGCTCGGGCTCGGTCAGGCGGCGGATGAGATCAGCAAACATATCCGCGATATAAGGCGCCTAGCTTGGGGGTGCAATCGAGCCCGATGCAACCTGGACCGCACTTCCCCCGACATGGACCTCGCCGATCACCCCGCCGCTCACACCGACACGCAGCGTCAGATCGCTTTTGCGGCCCATATCGCGACCCTGGCAGATGCGCAGCTCGCGCTTGCCGTCTTTCAGTGCGCCGTTGGCCAATAGCTGCCCGGCAAGAAGCGTCGTGGCAGAGCCCGTCGCCGGGTCCTCGCTGATGCCCGCAAGCGGTGCAAACATCCGCGCCTCATAGTCGAGGCCAGGCTCAACAGCCGGCGCGTAGACATAAACGCTGCCGGTTCCCGCGATATCGGCCAGGGCGGAGAATGCAGGCTCGCTGGGCTTGGCGCGGCTCAACGCGCCGGCGTCGCGCAGCGCGATATGGACAAAGGGGTGCCCGCCGGTGGTGACATGCGCCCGATGCTCGCCCAGTTCCGCCGACACCAGCCCCAAGGCGCCCGCGATCTGGTCTGGTTCCATCGCCAATGGCGTCGCCCCAGGCGTGACCGGGGCCTTGAATTCCGCCGTGACCAACTGACCCGAACGGCTTACTTGGACCGGGACATCGCCTGCTTGCTCCGCCAGGACAATTTGCGTCTCCAGATCACCCGATTGGCCGAATGTTGCCGCATGCACGGCGCATCCGATGGTGGGATGACCGGCAAACGGCATTTCATGCTGTGGCGTGAATATGCGCACCGGTATCTTGGTCGCGCCAGACGCGGCGAGCATGAAAATCGTCTCCGACAGGTTGAACTGACCGGCGATCTTTTGCATCTGCGCGCCCGTCAGCGTGTCGGCACCCTCAACGATGGCCAACGGATTGCCAGAATAGGCCGTGTCAGTGAAGACGTCATAGATATGAAATTGCAGCATGTCTTTTCCAATCGAGCAAAGTCTTGGGGAGTTTGAGGGGTATGAATACCCCTCAAGGCCCATCCGGCCTGAGGGTCCGCGCGCCGACGAGGGCCCCGACGGGGCTTGAGGAGGCGCGCTCTGCCATCTCACACCAATCGCGAATTTTCCTTCGCCGCGCGGATGAAATCCCGAAACAGCGGATGCGGCTTGAACGGCTTCGACTTCAGCTCAGGGTGAAACTGGACGCCGATGAACCAGGGGTGATCTTCGGCCTCAACGATCTCCGGCAATTTGCCGTCCGGCGACATGCCCGAAAACCGCAGCCCCTTTTCCTCCAGCGCCGCGCGGTACGACACATCGACCTCATAGCGGTGCCGGTGGCGCTCCTCGATTGCGGTGGCCCCGTAAACCTCAGCCACCCGGCTCCCCCGAGACAAAACCGCATCATAGGCGCCAAGCCGCATCGTGCCCCCTTTGTCGTCGGTCTTTTTGCGCGTCACCTTGGCGTTGCCCTGAACCCATTCCTTCAAATGGTAGACCACCGGCTCAAACCGCTTCTCTCCGGCATCGTGGTCAAACTCTTCCGATCCGGCATCGGGCAGATCGGCCAGATTGCGCGCGGCCTCAATCACCGCCATCTGCATGCCCAAACAGATGCCCAGATATGGCACCTTGCGTGTCCGGGCGAACTCGGCAGCCAGGATCTTGCCTTCAGTTCCGCGCTCACCAAATCCACCGGGCACAAGGATCGCATGAAACCCTTCCAGATAGGGTGCTGGTTCCTCGCGCTCAAAGATCTCCGCATCGATCCATTCAGCGATGACCCGCACACGATTGGCCATGCCGCCATGGGTCAAGGCCTCAGCGATCGACTTATAAGCATCCTCAAGCTGCGTGTATTTGCCCACAATCGCGACGCGGACCTCGCCTTCGGGATTGGCGATACGGTCTGCGACATCCTCCCAAACGCTCAAATCGGGACGGGGCGCGGGATTGATCCGGAATGCATCGAGCACGGCCTGATCGAGCCCTTCACGGTGATAGGCAAGCGGCGCTTTGTAGATTGATTCGAGATCTTGCGCAGCGATCACGGCCTCCGGCCGGACATTACAGAAAAGCGCAAGCTTCTCGCGTTCCTTCACCGGGATCGGACCCTCAGATCGGCAGACCAAGATATCAGGCGCCAAGCCGATGGACCGAAGTTCCTTGACCGAGTGCTGCGTCGGCTTGGTCTTCAACTCACCCGAGGCTTTGATGAATGGCAGCAGCGTCAGATGCATGAAGATGCAATCGCCACGCGGCTTTTCCTGGGCAAATTGGCGGATGGCCTCAAAGAACGGCAGCCCTTCGATGTCACCGACCGTGCCGCCGATTTCACACAGCATGAAATCGGTTTCCTCCTCCGCGATCCGGATGAAGTCTTTGATCTCATCGGTGACATGCGGGATCACTTGGATGGTTTTTCCCAGGTATTCGCCGGCGCGTTCCTTGGCCAGAACGTTTGAATAAATCCGCCCCGAACTGACGCTGTCGGTTGCGCGCGCCGCCACCCCGGTGAAGCGTTCGTAATGGCCCAGATCGAGGTCGGTCTCGGCGCCGTCATCGGTGACGAAGACCTCGCCATGTTCAAACGGGCTCATCGTGCCGGGATCGACATTGAGATAGGGATCAAGTTTTCGCAGCCGAACCCGATAGCCACGGGCTTGCAAAAGCGCGCCCAACGCTGCCGATGCCAACCCTTTGCCAAGGGAGGACACAACACCGCCGGTGATAAAAATGAACCGCGCCATAGGTTTGAAGCCCCGTATCTTGTGGTCGCGCCGTTGTGCGACACTTCATAGTCTACGGGAGTTCAGCCTTAAGGGATTCGCATGCCTGCGGCAAGGCTTCCGGTGGGGCCAAATCTCAATTGAACCCAAACTGCCATCCTCTCGACCTATGGGCGACACCCGAAAGTGACCCCAAGAGGCTTTGATGAATTTGGCTTTTCATGATGAGATCGCTTTCCGCCCGACGCGCAGCGTTTCGACATTTGTCGAAAAGAGCCTGCACCACGACAACGAATGGTCGGTCTTCGACCCCGAACCGCCGTGCGAAACAGAGGATAAGTTCAACCAAGCGCCTGCGGATTATGCGCCTGAGCCAATTTTCGTCTGGGACTTTTGAACTCAGTCAGCGCGTGGCGGCAGCGCCGGGGCGTCGCCTGATGTCGGCGGCAACAGCTCCGATCCCGGCGGTGGCAACAGCGCGTCGCCCGCATCCCCGTCCTCGGTTTGTGCCTCAGCAGGTACGCCCAACCGGTCAAGCACCGAATCGCCTGACGAGTTCTGTGCCGCGATAATCGTAAGCGTAATGGATGTCGCCAAGAACGCGATCGCAAAAGCCCAAGTGAGTTTGCCAAGCGCTGTGGCGGCCTGGCGGCCGGTCATCACACCGCCGCCGCCGCCCATGCCAAGCCCGCCGCCTTCGGATCTTTGCAATAGGACCACGCCGATCAAGCAGATCGCTAGGATCAAGTGGACGACAAGGATCACGTTTTCCATTGGCGGCTCGTTCTGGTTCTAGCTTGATGCGTTATCTAGGCAAAACGCACCATGCCCGCAAGGGCGTCCAAATTGCGTTACAACTACACCTGCAATCTCCACCATGGGCAAGTTAATTTTCTACAACTTACAATTTTAACGTGTGTGGAAATCAGTTTCACAGGACAATTATCACAGCTATAGGCAATTCTGATCGGGCGGGCTGAAAAAGGGTAGGGCATGGCCAACGTTGTTGTGGTGGGCGCCCAATGGGGTGACGAGGGCAAGGGTAAAATCGTCGATTGGCTGAGCGAACGCGCCGATGTGATTGCGCGATTTCAGGGTGGGCATAATGCCGGCCACACGCTGGTTATCGAGGGGGCGGTTTATAAGCTGCATGCCCTCCCGTCGGGCGTTGTGCGCCCAGGCAAGCTCAGCGTGATCGGCAATGGGGTTGTTTTGGACCCATGGCACTTGATCAAAGAGATCGAGACGGTGCGCGGCCAGGGTGTGGAGATCAGCCCCGAGACATTGATGATTGCCGAAAACACGCCGTTGATCCTGCCGATCCACGGGGAATTGGACCGCGCGCGCGAGGCGCAAAGTGCAGTGGCCAAGATCGGCACAACCGGGCGCGGCATTGGGCCTGCCTACGAAGATAAGGTCGGGCGGCGCTCGGTCCGCGTCGCAGACCTGGCCGATGACGCCACGCTGGAGGCGCGTGTGGATCGCGCCTTGGTGCATCACGACGCGCTTCGGCGCGGCCTGGGCATGGCGGCGGTTGACCGAAACGCCCTGCTGGATGATTTGCGCGCCGTGGCACCCGCGATCCTGCCATTTGCCGGGCCGGTCTGGAAGGTGATGACGGATCGGCGCAAGGCGGGACGGCGGATCCTGTTCGAAGGCGCCCAGGGCGCGCTTTTGGACATCGATTTCGGCACCTATCCTTTTGTGACCTCGTCGAATGTCATTGCCGGTCAGGCTGCGACCGGTGTGGGTCTCGGGCCTGGGGCGATCGATTACGTCCTAGGCATCGTGAAAGCCTACACGACCCGCGTGGGCGAAGGCCCGTTTCCAACTGAGTTGGTGGATGAAACCGGCCAGCGTCTGGGCGAGCGGGGCCATGAATTTGGCACCACAACAGGCCGCAAGCGGCGGTGTGGGTGGTTTGACGCGGTATTGGTGCGCCAGACATGCGCGACATCAGGCGTGACAGGGATCGCGTTGACGAAACTCGACGTGCTCGACGGGTTTGAAGAGTTGCGCATCTGCACGGGCTATGAGCTCGACGGCGAGCCGATGGACTACCTGCCTATCGCCACCGATCGGCAGGCGCGGGTTAGGCCGATATACGAGACACTGCCGGGCTGGTCGCAATCGACCGCTGGCGCCAGGTCCTGGGCTGACTTGCCGGGTGAGGCGGTGAAATATGTCCGGCGCATTGAGGAATTGATCGCCTGTCCGGTTGCCCTACTTTCTGCCTCTCCCGAACGCGAGGACACGATCCTCGTCACCGACCCCTTTGCGGATTGAGCGCACATGGCCCTGTCCTATCGGACACGAAAACGACTGTCCCTGCTGATCTTGATGATCGGGCTGCCGGCTTACATTGGCGCGGCGTGGTTTTTGGTCAGTCTGTTCGAGCGGCCGAGCATCTTGTTGGAATTGCTCATCTACGTGGTTCTGGGTGTGGTCTGGGCATTGCCGTTTCGGGCGGTTTTTCGTGGTGTTGGCAAGGCTGATCCCGATGCGGAGGCGGACACGCCTCCTCGTGGACCCTAAAGGCCCCCTCGTCGGCGTGGCTGCCGCGGAAAGGCGAGCTGGCGGATGCGCACAAGTCCTAAACCTTGCCCATTGGCGCGCTCCGCTTTGTCGTGGGTTTTTTTGCGCGCCATGCCGCGGGCCGTAATTCAGGATGTAAAAAAGGCCGCGCGATGCGCGGCCTTTCGGGTTTTGCGATTTGGCGTTGGCTCAGGCGGCGTAGTGCCGCGACCGGGCTGTCAGGCGGAACTGCCCGCGGGCGATCTTTTCGAGCTTGCCTTCGCGCAGCAGAATGCCGAAGGCGCGCAGGGCGGCTTCTCGGCTGATCGCCCCTTCCGAGGCGATCGTTACCAGACGCATCAGCACCGGGCGCGATACGGACGGCTGTTCTTCGTTGCGCAGCATCCAGGCGGCGGCCAATTCAAGGTAGTCCTGCGGTCGGCCAAGATCGGGTGCGCCGGCATGGGCCCGGAATGCATCCGTCAGCCGATCCGATTGCAGCTCTGGCAGAATTTCAGGCTGAGCTTGGATCGGATCGGTCACCGGATCGACCAGCGCCTGGGGCCCGAGAAGGCCGTCGATCGGCTCTGCGGCCGCATGTTCGGCGGTCTCTGAAGCGGCGGCTTCTTCGGTGTCGGTTTCGTCAGCATCAGACGGGCCTTCGTCGTCGGCGCTTCTGCGCAGAAGCCCGGTCCGCAAGCCGATATTGACAAGGCTGGAGGCCATGCCGCGGCGGGCAGGTGCGGCTTCCGGCTCGGGCTCGGGCTGTGCAAATGCGGTTGGCTCCGACACCTCGTCGGGGGCTGCGATCGGCGCATCATCGGCATCTGGTGCATCGGCGAGATCAAAGGCGATCTCATCGGCGACCTCGGCAACCTCGGCGATCTCAGTCTGATCTGCCGCCTCGGTATCTGCATCCGCGCCGTCAAAATCCTCAGCCAGCGCCAGGCTGCCGTCGTTGATCAGCCGGGGCGAGACCTCTTCGACGCGTTGCTCTGATACCAAAACCAGCGGTGTGGTCCGCACAGGCGCCTCATCCCCGGTGCGACGGCGCGATACATCGACTTGCACGCGGCGTGGGCGCATGACCCGGGCCAAGTCCTCACGGTATTCAGCCGTTCTTTCATCCTTGGCGCGTTCCTCGCTTCCGGCCATATCCTGGTCGGCGGCGCGGGCAGCGACGGCGGCTTTAAGATGCTCGAAATTCGCGCGCCGACGGCTTGTCTCTTCGGTCAGCAGCCGGCTGTCGGTTGCTTCAAACAAGCGGCTCGCATCGGCACCGGCATCGGCGTCTGCTTCGTTGAAAGCGAGGCGCCGGCTTTCGCGCGACGCACGCTTGACCTGGCGCGTTGTGTCCTCGGCGATCCGGGCCAATTCGCGCTGCAGTTCTTCTTCATCCTCGTCGGACAGAAGCCCCTCTGCTCTCAATTCATGGCCTGCCTGAGGCGCGTCGTCGGCCTGATCATCGTCATCGCCCCAATCGTCGCCTTGATCCTCTTCATCCCAATTGCCGGCCTCCGAATCCGCCAGATCGGGAGCGGAAGGGTCGATCTCATCGGTACCTTCTGCCTCTTCTTCGGCGCTGGCATCCAATTCGAGCATGTCGGCCATCGACGCGTAGCTCGGTGTCTCCTCCGGAATGTCACTTTGCGCGAAGATCGTTTCGGCTAGCGGCTCCTCATCGGTGTCGACAGGTGCATCCTCGGCGTCGCTTGAGGCATCCAGATCGGTGTCAACGCCTTCGAAATTGGACGTCGCTGCCCGCATGCGCGCCAGCTTTGAGGCAACACTTTCTTCGTCTTCGGGCAGGGCGTCAAAGTCAAATAGTCCGTCGTTTTCATCACCAGCGGCGAAATCGTCCGCCACGTAGTCATCATCGATATCGGTTACGGCGGAGCCGCCCGTATCCGTTTCGCTATCTTCTTCGCCCGTGGGCTCAGTCGCTTCGTCTGTATTGGTGTCTTGGCTTTCGCCCTCATCGTCACGATTGGCGACAAGGGCTGCCGTAAAAGCCATTACGCCCGGCGCGACCTCGCTGGCATCGATCTCGGCCAAATTGGGGGCGGCCTCTTCGTCGCCGTCGGCGTCGCTCTGAGGCTCAAACTCCGCCGCCGTTTCGGGGGCGTCCGCGTCATCCGGGCCGGCCTCGGCCTCAGCTTCGATCTCTACTTCGGCTTCGACATCTTCTTCGATCTCAACCTCGGCGTCGGCCTCTGCTTTGGATGCCTCAGGTTCGGATGTCTCCGCTTCGTCCGCTTCGCGGCGTTCGGCGCCGTCGATCAGGGCGGCAATTGCTGATAGGGCCGGTGCATCACCGATATCCTGCTGCTCGGATTCTGCCGCGTCATCGGCGGCCTCTTCTTCGGTGTTGGCCGCCAGCAGCGCTGCAAGCACGGCCTCATCGGCTTCGGCTTGCGCGTCCTCGCGGGCGCCGAGTTCGTCGGCCTCGGCATCATCACCATCACCATCACCATTGGCGCTGTGGCCTTCTGCGCCCGGTTCGGGTTGCTCGTCACCCTCGCCCGTGAACGGCGTTGGCTCTTCGCGGAAAGCCGCGGCTTCCGGATCGCCAAGCGTGTCGCTTTCTTCGGGCATCTCGGCGCTGGTCTCATCAGCGCCGCTGAAGCTGTGCGCCGGAGCCGGCCCGTCGGTTTCGACAAAAATGGGCGAGCTTTGCAGGATGCGCGTGGTCAGCTCGCTCCATTCGCCAGATGTGTTCTCGTCGTCATCCTCGGCAGATGCCTCAGCCGCATCGCCGTCGCTGGCGACCGCCTCATCGGCACTGGCTCGATGGTCATTGGCGTCGGCATCTTCACCCATTTCGTCGTCTTCGGCGGCGAGATTCTGCTCGTCTGCATCTGCTGCCGCAGGATCGGGCTCTGCGTCGGCCTCGGCGGAGCTTGCCTCCGGCGCATCGAGGGGCGAATCAATTTCTTCGACCGGATCGTCTTCGGAGACCTGATCATCCAGGGCGGATACGCTCTCCGGCTGGGCTAATTCTGCGTCGCTCGCTCGCTCCGCATCATCGTCGTCTTCTGTCGGCTCAGCACCTGCTGAGGCGTCGGCGACGCCAACGCTAGGGCTGAGCACCAAACCACCTGCACCAGATTGGCGTGCTTCCACCCGGCGGCTAACAGCTTGTTCTGCAATGCGTTGTAGCGTTTCGGTGTCCGGCGTTGGCGGCTCAGCTCCGAAAAAACGGTCTTCTGCGGCCAAGTCGCGGAAATACTCTGCGATCCCCTTCATCGCGGAGAACGGGTCGTCAAAGCCCTCCAGCGTGCAGGAAAATGTGCCGTAGGAGACGGTGAGTATCTTGTTTGCGTTCTGCATCAAGGGCACCTGTTTCTCTAAGCCGGACGGAGCCGGAATTTATCATCGTATCGTTTCGTGCAAGACAATGATTCCCGAAAAACTCGACGGGAATTGGGCCTTACGGTGTTCTTTGACAATCAAAACCGCAACAATGGACTAAATGAGGCCATGATTGTTGAGGCTGCCACACTTGTGACACTTTTGGGCGGAGGTGAGCTAGGCTCCGCCGATTTGGGCCTTGCGCTTAAGCGGGCTCCCACCCTTGTTGCCGCCGATGGCGGCGCTGTGGCGGCCTTGCGCGCAGGCCGCATGCCCGACGCTGTGATCGGCGATTTGGATTCGCTGCCCGATGATGCGCGAAGCGCTATCGCAGATCAGTCGATTTTTCACCTGCCAGAACAGGATACGACCGATTTCGACAAGGCTTTGCGGGCGATCTCAGCGCCGGGCGTGATTGCGGTTGGGTGTATGGGTGGGCGCCTTGACCATGAATTGGCAGCTTTCCACAGTATGATTAGCCCACCCGTCCCGCCATGCATTCTGCTGGGCCAGCGCGACGTGATTTTTTCCGCGCCGGCGCAGGCCAATCTTGAATTGGCGCTGGATCCGGGGGCACGGGTGTCGCTGTTCCCGATGCTGCCGGTGCACGGTCAGAGCACTGGCCTGCGCTGGCCGATCGAAGGGCTGGACTTCGCGCCGGACCGCCGGATTGGCACGTCCAATGAAGCAACCGACGGTGCTGTGAAGCTGCGTTTCGGGTCCGCCGGAATGCTAGTCATCCTGCCGCGGCGCTACTTGGATGCAGCGATCGCGGGACGATTTGGTTTTCCCCTGTCCTCTGACGCCGCAAAGGTCTAAGGATGCGCCCCAAGTTCGCCTGGGGGACGTAATGACTGCGACGCTATCTGCAGAAGACCACGCAAAATACGTGGCAGCACGCCGCTCGATCGACTTCGTGGAAGACGGAATGCGGGTCGGCCTGGGCACGGGCTCGACGGCTTCATTCATGGTGCGTGCCTTGGGTGAGATCGTGCGCGACGAAGGCATGCGTATCCGCGCGGCCGCGACATCGCTCCGCACCGCGAAACTGGCCGAAGAGGTTGGCATCGACGTCTACGACCTCGATGACCTGCGCCGCCTGGACGTGACAATCGACGGCGCTGATGAGGTCGATCCCAATCTCAACTTGATCAAAGGGGCCGGCGGTGCGCTTCTGCGCGAAAAGATCGTCGCGACCGCCTCTGATCACATGGTCATTATCGCCGATGCGTCAAAAACAGTTGGCACGCTTGGTCAGTTTCCGCTGCCCATCGAGGTTATCCCCTTTGGCTGGCAAACATCCCGCCTGCTGCTGAACGAATTGTTGCAAAGCCTTGATGTCGACAGCCGCGATATGAGCCTGCGCGAAGACAGCACCGGCGCGCCTTATGTGACCGATCAGGGGCACTACATCATCGATCTGCATCTTGGCCGGATCGGCGCGCCGCAGCAATTGGCGATGGTTGTGAACCAAGTGCCGGGCGTGGTCGAAAACGGCTTGTTCCTGGATATGTGCGATACGCTTGTTTTGGGCCATAATGACGGCACCGCAGAGGTGCGCGATATCGGGACGGGTCGGGTGAGCCACGAAAGGGTTGATGTCTCTGAGGCCGACAATCTCTTTAAGGATATCGCCGATGGCTCCTAGCGCATTTGACTACGACCTGTTTGTGATTGGCGGCGGCTCCGGCGGCGTGCGCGCGGCGCGGGTATCGGCCTCGATGGGGGCGCGTGTCGGCATTGCCGAGGAAAGCCGGATGGGGGGCACCTGTGTGATCCGCGGCTGCGTGCCGAAAAAGCTGATGGTTTTTGCGTCGAGCTATCGCGAGGGTTTCAAAGACGCGCGCGCTTATGGCTGGGATGTGGCCGATGCGACCTTCAATTGGGGCGCGTTTTCGGGCAAATTGCGGGCCGAGCTGGATCGGCTGGAAGGCGTCTACCGCAAATTGCTCGACACATCCGGCGTTGAGATCCATGACAGCCATGCGCGCCTGACCGACGCCCATACCGTCGAGTTGGCGGATGGCACCAAGAAAACCGCAAAGCACATTCTTGTCGCAACCGGCGGGCACCCAATGCGGCCGGACATGCCAAATGCGCATCTTGGAATGGTCTCGGACGACATTTTCAATATGACAGAGCTGCCCGGCTCGATCCTGATTGTCGGCGGCGGCTATATCGCCTGTGAGTTTGCCTGCATCCTACGCGGGTTGGGCGTGCAGGTGACGCAGTTTTATCGCGGTGCGCAGATTCTGCGCGGCTTTGATGACGAGGCCCGCGGCCTCATTGCCGAGCAGATGCAGGCGCATGGCGTTGATCTGCATCTTGGCACCAATATTGTCGCCATGGCGCCTGCCGCGGCCGATCACCTGGTCAGCGGAATTGTCACCGATATGGGCGCGCCCGCCGCCGAACCGCTGCCCCTTACGTCCGAGCAAGCCGATGGCCCGGTCTGGGTCAAATCGACAAACGGGAAAGAGCACGTCTTTGATGCCGTCCTTTTTGCGACCGGGCGCAGGCCCAACACGGATGGTTTAGGGCTCGCGGAGCTTGGTGTCGGCATCGGGCGCCAGGGCCAGGCTATTGTCGACGAATACTCGCAAACCGCAGTGCCCTCGATTTACGCCATTGGTGATGTGACCAATCGGGTGAACCTGACGCCGGTGGCGATCCGCGAGGGGATGGCCTTTGCCCAGACCGTCTTTGGCGGCACGCCGACGCCGGTCGATCACGATCTGATCCCGTCAGCGGTGTTCACCCAGCCTGAAATGGGCACTGTTGGTCTGTCCGAGGAGGCGGCGGTGGAACAAGAAGAGGTGGAGGTCTACTGCACATCCTTCCGCCCGATGCGCGGGGCCTTTGCTGGGCGCGCCGAACGGGTTCTGATGAAGCTGATTGTGTCGAAGGCCACGCGCAAAGTATTGGGGTGTCATATTGTTGCGCCTGAGGCTGGCGAGATGATTCAATTGGCTGGAATTGCGATTAAGATGGGTGCGACGAAAGAGGATTTTGATCGCACGGTTGCAGTCCACCCGACAATGTCGGAGGAGCTTGTGACGATGAAATCCCCTGTCCGCGTGGCGTGATGACGCGGATTTTTGATACAGAAAGGCGTGAAATTGGGGCACGCGCCCCCATATCGCCTACTAAGCGAACGACGTTTACAAAAGGAAAGACGCGTAATGGCTGGCAATAACGGCGGTCCTTGGGGCGGCGGTGGCGGCTCAGGCGGCGGCGGCAACCGCGGGTCTGGCGGCGGCGGGCGTGGTCCCGGCGACAATCAGAATATCCCCGAAATTGATGAGATTGTGCGTAAGGGCCAGGAACAGCTTCGTGTTCTGATGGGCGGGCGCGGTGGCGGCCAGCGGCCAAACGGCTCGGGTGGCGGTTCGGGCGAGGGGCCGCGGGTTACGCGCGGCATGATGGTGGTCGGCGCCCTTGTGGTGGCGCTGGCCTGGGTGCTGGCCTCATTCTACACCGTCCGGCCCGAACAACGCTCGGTCGAGCTTTTCCTCGGCTCCTTCTCGTCGATCGGTGAATCGGGTCTGAATTTCGCACCCTGGCCGCTCGTCACAGCCGAGATCCTTGATGTGACGACGGAACGGAACATCAGCATCGGCAATAGCCGGTCTGGCACGGCCTCAGAAGGGTTGATGCTGACCACGGACGAAAACATCGTCGATATTGAATTCCAAGTGGTCTGGAATATCGCCGATCCTGCTGCGTTCCTGTTCAACCTGCGCGACGCGGAAGCAACCGTGCGCGCTGTGTCTGAATCGGCCATGCGCGAGGTGATCGCGCAACGCCAACTTGCGCCGATATTGACGGTTGAGCGGGGCTCGATTGCCGATGAGGTGCTGGAGTTGATCCAGTCAACGTTGGACAGCTACGACAGCGGCATCTCAATCCTGCGTCTCAACCTTGACCAGGCAGACCCGCCCTCTGAGGTGATCGACGCGTTCCGCGATGTGCAGGCAGCTGAACAGCAGCGCGACCAGCTGGAACGGCAGGCCGACGCTTATGCCAACCGGGTGCTTGCCGGTGCACGTGGTGAGGCCGCCCAGCTTCTCGAAGAAGCGGAAGGCTACCGCGCGCAGGT
>JBCCXT010000053.1:0-28193 GCA_039191215.1 Pseudomonadota bacterium | reverse complement strand
GGTCGCGGCGCTCCCACGACGAACCTGTCCCATCCTGCCTGCTTCCATGCCAGCGAAAAGATCACACCATCAAACCGTGGGATCAAACACCTAGAATAATTCTTTGTATGCTCTGTTCCCTTGTGACACAGCGTGTCCCTATGTGATAAGCGTGTGACCCGTGTCCTTCACGAAGTTGAGTAAATTGCTGAAATGAAAAAACTTTTCGTGAAGACTTACGGTTGTCAGATGAACGTCTATGACAGTGAGCGCATGGCTGAGGCTTTGGGCACCGGCGGGTATGAGCAGACGCAGGATATCGGCGAGGCGGACATGATCCTTCTCAACACCTGCCATATTCGCGAAAAAGCCGCTGAAAAGGTGTATTCCGAGCTTGGCCGGCTCAAACCACTACGCGCGGCCAATCCGGATCTGAAGATCGGCGTTGCAGGGTGCGTTGCACAGGCCGAGGGCGAAGAGATTATCAAGCGTCAGCCGATGGTTGATCTTGTGGTCGGGCCACAAACCTATCACCGCTTGCCGCAAATGATGGAGAAGGTCGCCCAGGGCGGCCGCGCGCTCGACACCGATTTCCCTGAAGAGGATAAGTTTGCGCATCTGCCCAAGGCGCGCAAACCGGCCCGGGGTCCAACGGCGTTTTTGACCGTGCAGGAGGGCTGCGACAAGTTTTGCTCTTTCTGTGTGGTGCCGTATACACGCGGCGCGGAGGTCAGTCGGCCAGTTGCGCGGCTGCTGCGTGAGGCCCAGGATCTGGTCGCGCGCGGCGTGCGTGAAGTCACGCTTTTGGGCCAAAACGTCAATGCCTATCACGGTGAGGGCGAAGGTGGGGAATGGGGCCTCGCAAAGCTCATCCGGGCATTTGCTGCGATGGATGGATTGGACCGCATCCGGTTCACGACAAGTCATCCCAACGACATGGATGATGATCTGATCGAAGCATTTGCCGATTGCCGCGCCTTGATGCCCTATTTGCACTTGCCCGTGCAGGCAGGGTCCGACCGGATTTTGCGGGCGATGAACCGCAAGCACACTGCCGCAAGCTATATTAAACTGATCGAACGCCTGCGCGCGGGGCGGCCGGATCTGGCATTGTCGGGGGATTTTATCGTCGGCTTCCCGGGCGAGACGGAGGCCGATTTCCAGGCCACGATGGCGCTGGTTGAAGAGGTCGGCTATGCCCAGGCCTATTCGTTCAAATACTCTGCCCGCCCCGGCACGCCTGCAGCAGAACGCGACCCCGTTGACCCGGTAGAGGCCGATGACAGGCTCCAGCGGCTACAGGCTTTGTTGGCCGACCAGCAAAAGGCGGCACAAGAGGCGATGGTTGGCCGCGTCGCGCAAGTTTTGTTCGAAAAACCGGGGCGCAGGGCGGGTCAGATGATCGGCAAATCGGAATACCTGCAATCGGTACATGCCGACGCGCCCGAGGCGTTACGCGGCCAGATCGCGCCTGTCAGGATCACCAAAGCGCAGTCCAACTCCCTAACCGGCGAATTGCTGGCGGCGGTTTTAGCGTATTAATGTGGGCGCGTTTGGCTGGCGGCAGGCGCGCCGCCTCGGCTCCCCACAGGGGCGAGGCCCTCCGCGGCGCGGTCGCCCTTGCGGGCTCCGATCCCGGGCGGCGGCCTTTTGCTTTTTGCCATAAATCTGTGCCGATGGCCGCAACCGGATGCTAGGCGTTGCGTTTGGCAGTGAGAGGCGGCACAGTGAATCCTGAGGCCATCTTCGGCAAGGAGCACCCGTTGGCGAGCATGATCGCGGAAGGCACAGAGGCTGCAGCCCCCCTCGAGCTCACCCTTGAATTTCCTGACAATAAGCTGCTTGCTGTCCTTTGTGGTGAGTTTGATCGCAACCTCGCACAGATCGAACATTTACTGTCGGTTCAACTGGCCCGCCGGGGCAATGTGATCGCCGTGGTGGGCGAGGCGCGTGAACGGGCAGCCGAGGTGCTGGGCGCGTTATATGCGCGTGCAGAGGCCGGCAAAGCCCTGGAGCCGGGCGACATCGATGCCGCCGTACGGCTCGGCGGATCGGGCGAGAATACCGGTGCGCGCGAGGGCGATCAAAAGGAGCTATTCAAGGCCGATCGTCTCGAGATCGGGACGCGAAAGAAGATGGTCGAGCCGCGCACGCGCACGCAAGCGGGTTACGTGCGCGGGCTTTTCTCACACGAGCTTGCTTTTGGCATCGGGCCGGCAGGCACCGGCAAGACTTATCTGGCCGTCGCGGTGGCCGTGAACCAGATGATGGGTGGGCATGTTGACAAGATCATTCTGAGCCGACCGGCGGTCGAGGCCGGGGAGAGGCTGGGCTTTCTGCCGGGGACCGAGAAGGACAAGATGGACCCATATATGCGCCCGCTTTATGATGCGCTGAACGACTTTCTGCCGGGCAAGCAACTGGCCAAGCTGATCGAAGACAACCGCATCGAGATTGCGCCATTGGCCTTTATGCGCGGGCGAACACTCTCAAACGCCTATGTCGTGCTGGACGAGGCGCAGAACGCCACGGCGATGCAGATGAAAATGTTTCTGACGCGGCTGGGCCAGGGATCAAAAATGGTCATTACCGGCGACCGAAGCCAAGTCGACCTGCCGCGCGGCGTGACCTCGGGCTTAGCCGAGGCGGAGCGGATTCTCAAAGGCGTCGCGGGCATCCATTTCAGCTATTTCAACTCCACCGATGTTGTGCGCCATCCCATGGTCGCCAAAATCATCGAGGCCTACGACGCGGATGGGAGCTAAGGCCGCGTTAGAGCACGGCCTATTTGTTTTCTGCAGCTGCGTTGGCGGCCTCAGCCTCGGCCACGGCCGCATCAATGGCGGCCTGGAAAGCCGCTGAAGCATCTGATTGGTTGATACTCGAATCCGCGGCCAAGGGGGCCGGTAGCTCTTGGTCCTCAGGGACAACGAACAGGTCCTCATAGGCGCGTTCGCCCAAGGCAAATTCCAAGTATTCGGCTTGGTAGAGGTCAATCCACACCTCTGGGAAGGCATCAAGCAAGAATTGCTCGCCAAACATCATGCCAAAAAACCCAATCGCAACGCCGACTTGCCCTGCCTTGCCCATACGGAACACCAGATCGATGGCAAAAAAGGCAGCAAAGCCCATGGCATAGCTCAGCACACCTAAATCCGGCGGAAGCAGCGTGCCAGGCGAGAGCCCGCCATCGACAATGGCGACCTTGATCACGCCGCCCGCGATGACCGAAAGTGCTCCGATTAGGACGGCGACGGGGAAGAGGAAAACCGCGCCAAATCCAACGCCGTCGCTATCGGCATGGTCGTAGGATCGCGCGGTGGAAGCGACAACTCGGTCCGTCGCGGCGTCCTGGCGCCGTTTGCTTTGAATGCTTGAAAGGCGTTCGTCAAATGATTTCATCTTTTTCTAACCATAAATGCTCCGGTCGCTGAGCTAAGGGTAAATTACGGCGAGATTCAGGATGGCACGCGAGATTTGCGCCTCTGGTCGCCTGGTCAACGGGGGCTGTGCGGCGTAGAGCCGGAGCGATGGATATCGACATCTTGATCGAAGCACAGGGATGGACGGGCTTGGCGGCCTTGGCCCGGTTCGCGTGCCCCGCGGTGCTGCGCGAGGTTGGGCTGCAAGAGGCGGATTACACCGTCTCTATCCTGGGATGTGACGACGCGCGGATCGCGGGCCTGAACGGGACTTTTCGCGGCAAACCATTGGCCACGAATGTCCTGGCGTGGCCGGCGGCAGAACTTTCGCCGCCAGAGCGACCTATGCCGGGAGAGCTTGGCGATATTGCGATTGCCTTTGAGACCTGCGCGCGTGAGGCGGCAGAACAAGGCAAGCCGTTCGATCATCACGTCAGCCATCTTCTTGTGCACGCAACACTGCATTTGTTGGGTTATGACCACGCAACCTACGCCGAGGCGGCCGAGATGGAATCAATTGAGTCCGTCACGCTTGCAAGATTGGGTATCCCTGACCCATATTAGGGATGCAGGCGCATTATCGGCCCGCAGTCATTGGAAAGGAGCCATGAGCTCGACCCCCGATCCGTCCCCTGGCGCGGACCCCCGTGCTGAGGGCGATGCCGACCCGGACAGTCATAGCGAGTCCGTGCGTCCCGGCTTATTTGCGCGCCTTTTTAACAACCGGCCTTTGCCGGAGGAGGCCCCAAGCTCCGACGGTCCCGCCCCCAGGCCGGGTCCCTCAGTCGGGCTTTTGAACCTGCGGCGCATGCGCGTCTTTGACGTGGCGATTCCGCGCGCTGAGATCCGCGCCGTGCCCTGTGATATCAGCCTACCCGATCTGGTGCGCGTCTTCCGCGAAAGTGGCAGCACGCGGCTGCCTGTCTATGACGAAACGCTCGACAGCCCGCTTGGCATGGTTCACTTGAAAGACATCGCGCTGGCCCACGGCTTTAACGGACCGGCGCATGATTTCGATGTGCGCCAAACCCTGCGCCCGCTTCTATTTGCGCCGCCCTCCATGCCCATCGGTGTATTACTGCAGAAAATGCAGACCGATCGCACGCATATGGCGCTGGTGATTGACGAATATGGCGGGGTCGATGGGCTTGTGACAATCGAGGACCTGATCGAACAGGTGATCGGTGAGATCGAAGACGAACATGACGTGGAAGAGGATCAGCCCTGGGCGCGGGAGGCTTCGGGCAGCTATCTGGTGCTCGCGCGCGCGCCGCTTGATGAGTTTGAAGCAGAAACGGGTTTGCGTCTGATTGCCGATACTGAAGAGGAAGAGGTCGACACCCTTGGCGGTCTTGTTTTTGTTCTGACAGGCCGTGTGCCCGCGCGCGGTGAGATCGTCCCGCACCCATCGGGCGCGCAGATTGAAGTTGTCGATGCCGATCCGCGCCGAATTAAACGCGTCCGCGTCCGTCTGCCCAAGGCCGCTGAATGAATTTCAGTGCCGTCGCGCTGCCCCGCGCGGGGTGGCGCGGGGCCGGCCTTGCGATCTGTGCGGGATTGCTGGCCGGGATGGGACAGGCGCCTTTTGACTTCTGGCAATTGGGGATTTTGGGATTTGCCGGCGGCATTTGGCTGGTTGCGGAGGCCGACAGACCGGCGCGTATGGCCTGGCTCTTTGGCATAAGCTATTTCGCGCTATGCCTGAATTGGATTGTCGAGCCTTTTCTGGTCGATGCCGCGCGGCATGGCTGGATGGCGCCTTTTGCCTTGCTGGCGATGTCGGGGGGGCTTGCGCTCTTTTGGCTCGCAGCCGGTTGGATCGCGGACCATTCCAGATGGCCAGCGGCAGCGTTTGCTGCAGGTTTGGTCGTGGTTGAAGGCGCACGGGCCTATGTTTTCTCGGGTTTTCCCTGGGCCCATCCCGGCCACATCTTGATCGATACTCCCGCGCTTGCCCTGGCCGGGTTCGCGGGCCCCCATGGTTTGACCATACTGGTCTTGGCAGTCACAGCGCTTCTGGCCTTGCTGGTACAAGCCGGACGTAGGATTGCCACGATCGGTGCTTTTTTGGCGATCACGGGTGGCCTTGCCCTCAGCCCCACACCGGAGCCCAGACCGCTGCCTGAGAATGCCGCGCAGATTCGGCTTATTCAGCCGAATGCCGCGCAGGATCTGAAGTGGCGCGCCGACATGATCCCGATCTTTTTTGAGCGCGCCCTGTCGCTCACCCAAGGTGGGCCGATCGATTTGATCGTTTGGCCCGAGACAGCCTTGCCCGTTCTATTGCAAGACAGCGCTGCGGCGCGGCAGGCGATCGCCGAGGCTGCAGGCGGCGCGCCTGTTGTGGTTGGCGTGCAGCGCCTCCAAGATGGGCAACCACGCAATGCCCTGGCACTACTTAGCCCGTCAGGTGACGTGGTGGCAACGTATGACAAGCACCGCCTTGTCCCCTTTGGCGAGTATGTCCCCCTGCGGGGTCTGGCCGCACGCGCCCAGATTGGCGGGCTGGCTGCCGTGCTCGGCGGCGGGTATTGGCCTGGGTCCGGGCCGCAATCGCTCGATCTGGGACCGGAGCTAGGCCGCGCGTTCTTGATGATATGCTATGAGGCGATCTTTCCGCAGTATCTGCGTCAGATCGAACGGCCTGATTGGCAGCTTCACCTGACCAATGATGCCTGGTTTGGCACGTTTTCCGGCCCCTATCAGCATCTGGCCTTGGCCCGATTGCGCGCCGCTGAATCCGGCCTACCGGTCCTGCGCGCGGCCAATACCGGCATCTCAGCCGTGATCGATGGCCATGGCCACATCTTGGCAAGTCTGCCGCTTGGCAGCGAAGGTGCGCTTGATGCGGTACTGCCGCCGGCACTGCCGCCGACCTACTACACTCGGTGGGGCGATGCGCCGCCCTTGGTGCTGGCAGCCCTGCTTATGGCTGGCCTGCTTGCACCTGCACGCAAAATACCCCGTTGAACCTCGGCCACGATGCACTTAGGGAACGGCCAGCCCCACAACGGCTTCCTGGCGTGAGGCGTTCATATGCAATGGAGCATCTCACATGTCCCGTAAGGATTACATCTTCACTTCGGAATCGGTGTCGGAGGGTCATCCCGACAAGGTTTGCGACCGGATATCGGACGCGGTCCTGGACGCGTTCTTGGCTGAGGAGCCAGAGGCGCGCGTCGCTTGCGAGACATTTGCCACCAGCGGACTTGTTGTCATCGGCGGTGAGGTTGGCCTGAGTGATCAGGAGCGGTTGAAGGATTACATGGGCCGCATCGGGCAGATCGCCCGCGATTGCATCCGCGATATAGGCTACGAGCAGGAGCATTTCCACTGGAACACCTGCCATGTGTTGAATTTTCTGCACGAGCAGAGTGCCGATATCGCTATTGGTGTGGATGCGGCGGACAACAAAGATGAGGGCGCGGGCGACCAGGGCATCATGTTCGGTTATGCCACCAACGAGACGCCTGAATTGATGCCGGCGCCGATCCAATACGCGCATGCGATTTTGCGAAAGCTGGCCGAGGTTCGAAAGTCTGGCGATGAGCCTTTGTTGCGTCCCGATGCCAAATCTCAGCTTTCTGTTCGATATGTCGACGGCAAACCGATGGGCGTGAGTTCAATTGTGCTGTCGACCCAGCACGAAAGTGACGCGCAAAGCTCGGATCATATTCGCGCCATTGTAGAGCCCTATATCCGGGAGATCCTGCCAGATGGTTGGATTGGGGCCGATACCGCCTGGCATGTGAACCCGACCGGGAAGTTCGTGATCGGCGGGCCCGACGGCGATGCCGGTCTGACGGGGCGCAAGATTATCGTCGATACCTATGGTGGCGCGGCGCCCCATGGCGGCGGTGCGTTTTCCGGCAAAGACCCGACGAAGGTGGATCGCTCGGCTGCGTATGCCGCGCGGTATCTGGCAAAAAACGTGGTCGCGGCGGGCCTGGCCGATCGCTGCACGATCCAATTGTCCTACGCGATTGGCGTGTCACAGCCATTGTCGGTCTACGTTGATACTTTCGGGACAGGCATAGTGCCCGATCCGGTGATCGAGGGTGCAATTCCGGGTATTTTGGATCTGAGCCCACGAGGCATTCGAACTCATTTGCAACTCAACCGCCCGATCTATCAGCGTACGGCGGCTTATGGTCATTTTGGCCGCCAGCCTGACCCGGATGGCGGATTCTCCTGGGAACGCACCGATCTTTCAGCCGCCCTCAAAGCAGCCGTTTGAGAGGGAGCGCGCCTCCTCGTGGACCCGTTCCGGGCCCCTCGTCGGCCCGCGCTGCCGCCGAAGAATTGCTGACGCTGGGCCGACGTTCCCACGTTTTGCGGGTTGCTTTGCCACCGGTTCCGGGAGCGTTAAGCGACAGCGCCGAGGAGGCCGCCCCCTTGTGGGGAGCCGACGAGGCGCACCCCCTTGAGCTTTGGCAATCGGCGAGCTAGGCGCGAAGGCCATGGATCGCCCGTTTCGCAATTTCTACGGCCGCCGCCGCGGCAAACATCTTCGCAACAGTCAAGCGGCCTATCTGGCCGAGGATCTCGCGAACCTGTCGCCCGGCCCGGTAAGCTGGGACGAAAACCCCGACCGAACCGCGCTCGATTTGGATTTGCTGTTTGGCGGCTCGGATGTCTGGCTTGAGATCGGCTTTGGCGGCGGCGAACATTTGCTGCACCAAGCGGCGCAAAACGCAGGTATCAGCATAATTGGGGCCGAGCCCTACATAAACGGCGTAGCCATGCTTTTGGGCAAGATACGCAAGGCCTGCCACAGCAATATCCGCATCCATGCTGGCGATGTCCGGGACTTGTTTGACGTGCTACCGGCTGCCAGCATCACAAAAGCCTTCCTGCTCTACCCCGATCCGTGGCCGAAAGCGCGCCACCATCGCCGCCGCTTTGTCACGCAAGAGCATCTTAAGCCTTTGGCGCGCGTCTTGAAATCTGGCGCGGAGTTCCGCGTGGCAACCGACATTCCGGACTATGTGCGCCAGACGCTTTTGGAGGTACCGCAAGCCGGATTTGACTGGTGCGCCGACCGCCCTTGTGATTGGCGCGAGCCGTGGGGCGACTGGCAGCCCACGCGCTACGAACAAAAAGCCCTCAGAGAGGGCCGAGTGCCGCACTATCTCACATTCAGGCACCGCTAGGCACTGGCCCTTTTTGCACTGCATTGCTACCTGGACCGCGCAGGGCAGGGAAATGGAGAAGTTGCATGTCATCTCATGGGGCGCCGCAGCCGCTTGAGGCATTGGGCTCGAAACCGCTTAAGGGCAAGGCAGAAATACCCGGCGATAAGTCCGTCAGCCATCGCGCCCTGATCTTGGGGGCTTTGGCCGTTGGTGAGACACGCATCTCCGGCTTGTTGGAGGGCCAAGATGTGCTCGACACGGCCAAGGCGATGCGCGCGTTCGGCGCCGAAGTGATCCAGCATGCGCCTGGAAGCTGGTCGGTGCATGGCGTTGGCGTCGGCGGATTTGCGGAGCCCGAAAGGGTCATCGATTGCGGCAATTCCGGCACCGGTGTGCGCCTGATCATGGGGGCGATGGCAACCTCACCCGTCACAGCCACGTTTACTGGCGATGCAAGCCTCAGCGCCCGGCCGATGGCGCGGGTAACCGAGCCTCTTGCCTTATTCGGCGCGCGGGCTGTCGGACGCGCCGGTGGCCGTTTGCCCCTGACCATGGTCGGCGCGGCCGACCCGATCGCGGTGCGTTACCACACGCCTGTCGCTTCCGCGCAAGTGAAGTCAGCAGTTCTACTGGCCGGCCTGAATGCGCGCGTTGAAACTATCGTCATCGAGTCTGAGATGACACGAGATCATAGCGAACGCATGCTGGCCAGATTTGGCGCGAAACTCCGCACTGAAGACACCGAAGAGGGCCGCGTTGTGACGCTCCTTGGGCAGCCCGAACTTCAGGCGCAGACGATCAACGTGCCGCGCGATCCGAGTTCCGCGGCTTTCCCGATCTGCGCCGCATTAATCGTCGAAGGCTCGGATGTCTTGGTGCCGTGTATCGGGCTAAATCCGACCCGGGCCGGGCTCTACACCACATTGCAGGAGATGGGCGCCGATTTGGTTCTTGAGAACGAGCGTGTCGAAGGCGGCGAGCCGGTGGCCGATTTGCGCGCACGCTACTCTCCCGATATGCGCGGGATCGAAGTGCCGGCCGAGCGAGCTGCATCCATGATCGACGAATACCCGGTCTTGAGTGTGGTTGCGGCCAATGCAACCGGCCGGACAGAGATGCCCGGCGTCCGCGAATTGCGGGTCAAAGAGAGCGATCGGATTGCGGCAATGGCCGATGGCCTGCGTGCGGCAGGTGTCGCGGCTAAAGACAGTGCGGATTGGTGGGCGGTCGATGGCCAGGGGCCTGGCAGTGTGCCAGGTGGCGCGTTGGCCAAGACGCATTTGGATCACCGCATCGCGATGTCGTTTTTGGTCGCAGGCCTTGCCAGCCAGCAGCCGATAGGGATCGACGATGTCGGTCCCGTGGCGACGAGCTTTCCAGCTTTTCTCGATTTAATGCGGAAGCTCGGCGCCGAATTCCGCAAGATTGATCGATAGGCATACGGCAAACGCGCCTCCTCGTGGACCCTCTAGGGCCCCCTCGTCTGCGCGGCTGCCGCGGCCCAGATCGAAAGTGGCACGCAAATAGAAATGCACTTGAGCTATTACGACGCGTGGGTGGCCAGAGGGCCGGAGCGCATGGGCGCGACCCGAGCTGCCGATGGCTCCCCTTCAGGGGGGGCTTGAGGCGGCGCGGGCGGCGTCGCCTTGGCTTAGAATAAGCTCATTGCCGGCATCAACGCGCACCAGCCCATCCCGCGGCTTTTCGGAATCTGGCCCCTTCAGATCTGCGGCCAATCCAAGCCATTCTAGCGCGGATATAAGCCAATAGCCTGGATCAACCTGCCCGTGTTCGACGCCGAGCTGCGCGGAATGCGGGAATGCATGATGGTTCCCATGAAAGCTCTCCCCAAAGGTCACGAAGCCCAAACCCCGCAGATTGTAGCCCTGAACCGGCAGACCCTCGACCGTCCATCCCTGGTGGCCGCCCTTATGCGCGGCATGGCCGACCGCCCAATGGCCGATGAGTGAGACCGCGATGCGAAATGATACGCCCCAAAGCACCAAACTAATGCCGCCAAGGGCGAAAAGAATTAGGGCGATCGGCACTTGTTGCAGCATCCACGTTGCTTCGAGCCAGCGATAGAATGGATCGCGCGCGACCTGCGGCTCGACGACGAAGCTCGGCGGGTTTGTAAGCCGAAATTCGCAATGCAATTGCCACCATGCATCCCTCCAAGCGCCCGCGCCATGCGACGGATGCGGCGGGCAAATGGATTGGCGCTGGTGCCAGTCGCGCATGTCGTGGGCGCGCATCATACCCATCGGCCCGGCCATACCGACAAGCGTGCCCAGCCAAACCAAGGCGCGCTCAATCCATAAAGGCGCCGCAAAGCTCCGATGAATCAAAAGCCTGTGCATGCCGACGGAATGCCCCGCGCACAGCGTGACTGCGGCAAGTGCCAAAAAGGCTGCAAATCCACCCCAGGACGGATACCAAATGAGCGCTGCGATGCCGCCAAAGCCATGTGCGGTAAGCCATAGAGACTTTGCCGGTGCCCAAACAATCCTGCCTCCCACGGCAGATGTCGTAGCTGTCGCAAATACCCGGTCGGTGTCGATGAGCGTGTTCATGCGATACCCCCGGAAGGTTTTGAAGCGATGGCTCGGGTAATCTTGTGGCCCGGAAAAGCCAGTTTGAGCCGCCATCCGGACCCGATCCAATCAGGGTTATGCCCCTGCGCGACTTTGGTCCAGACGGCCGGGCCGATTGACCTGCTAAGAAAAATCCCCAGAAAAGCACTTACTCTTGCTTGCATCTTGCACCGTTGATCTTGAAAGATTAGCTTATTAGTGAACTCTATAATTAACTGATGAGCTAAATGGTGAAATATGTCAACCCCAGATAAGGTCTTCGATGCGCTGTCTTCCAGTGTGCGGCGAAAGATATTGGCATATCTGAGGGATAGGCCCCTGCATGCGGGCGCCATTTCGAATCGGTTCGAGATGTCAAAACCCGCCATGTCGAAACATCTGGCGATTCTCGAAGGCGCTGGGCTGATCTGGCGCAAACGCGAGGGGCAGTTCGTTCTCTACGGCATGGAGGATGAAAACCTCGCCGGCCACTTATGGACTTTCATGCAAGAGGTTTGCCCGCCATCTCGGGCAATCCGCGCCGAAGTCCGCGCAGAGTTGGAGGCCGGCGAGGCCGATGACAGCTCCGACGACGCAGCTGAGAAAGCCTAGCAGAATTAGAAGGCTCCAGCGCAGGCCGATCGACCTGGCCGGAGCCGGTACGGCGACCGCGGCAAGGAGGGCCTCCCCCTTGTGGGTAGCCGACGCGCCGCGTTAGCTTTTGTTAGCCAATCGTTGGATGTGACCGCCATGAAATCTGACCTGAACGGAAGCTGCCTTTGCGGCGCCATCACCTACAGTGTGTCTGGGCCACTGCGCCCCGTGATTGCGTGTCACTGCACGCAATGCCGCAAAACTTCAGGCCACCACGTCGCTGCCACATCCGTTGCGCGCAACCATCTTGCGGTCCGCGGCACCGTCACGTGGTTTGTCTCGTCTGGCAGAGCGAAACGTGGCTTTTGCGGCACATGCGGCTCGAACATGTTCTGGGACGGTGCAGGGCAGAACGTATCGATCTTTGCCGGCACGTTTGACGACGATCTGGGTGTAGAGCTTGCCGCGCATATCTATTGCGCAGACAAAGGCAGCTATTACCGGATCACCGACAACCTGCCGCAACGGGAAGGCAACGATGCCGAATTTACGACCATGTGGTGATCAGGCTCCCGCGCCACGTCCGGGCGATTGTTTGGAATTTCGCGTTGGTTTAAAGCACAAGCAAGCAGTAGAGGCGAAGTTAAACGGGACTAGCAATCTGCAATGAGCTGCGCTGATCAACCCGATACGCCGCCGCAAATCCACTCCATTGATCTGGGTTGCGGTCTTTGACTTTCTGCGTCGCAATAGATGGACCAGCCGCGTCAGGCAAAGGTACAATCAGCCGGGCCTTGGCGCAAAAGTTTGGCTTTGCGCATTTGGATACCGGGCTGCTATACCGCGCTGTTGGCCGCCGCATGTTGGCCGGATTGCGGCCGGAAAGTGCGGCCAAATCACTGACAGCCGAGGACCTCGCGGATGAGGCCAACCTGCGTGGCCCTGAAGTCGCCCAAGCCGCCAGCCAGGTGGCAGCGATCCCGGCCGTACGCCACGCCTTGGTGGATTTTCAACGGGTCTTCGCCGCGCGGGCCGGGGGATCAGTTCTTGATGGGCGCGATATCGGCACAGTGATTTGCCCGTCTGCCGACGTTAAGCTCTTTGTCACAGCAAGCCCCGAGATCCGCGCCAGGCGCCGGACGGAGGAGCTGATGCACCGTGGATTGAAAGCCGATTATGACACCGTTCTGGTGGATGTGCTTGCCCGTGATGCCCGCGATGCGGACCGCACGATCGCCCCGATGATTGCCGCAGACGATGCCGAACTACTCGACACGTCACAACTATCTATCGCGCAAGCCATCAATCGCGCCACCGAAATTGTTCGGGCGGCCCAGCGCTAACTTAATAGCGGGCATTTGCGCGATTAGGCGACGCTGGCGAGGCTCTGTGCCGGGATGGCATAGATGCCCGCTGGCAAGCCGGTCGGACGTTCGACCAGGCCGCGCTCCAATAAACGCCGCAGGGCGCGGTGAAAGGTTGGTTGCGACACAGATTCAAGGGTCGGATGCGCGCGCACCCGATCGGTTGAACTGACCAGACCGAACTTTTCGTCCTGCGTGGCGTTGGCATAGAATGCCAGGAGGATATCTCGCTCTTTGCGGGTCAGCCCCTCAAATCCGAGATTCTCTTCCATTTGGTGCAGCACATCCCTGAGATGTGCCAATTGAATAATTAACGACATTTTCATACTCATCACACGTTGTACCTAAGCTGTCGTGTTGCTCCACCGATATGGCGAATTTTACACAAAAGCCTCCAACGCGCTGTCCCATCCGCACAGGGCATAAATAAGGCAATACTCTGCCCGATATGGCCCCCCAATTTTCCTTGCCCGGTGCAACGGCCGCAAGCAGCACGGTTTTGTTGCAACCCTGAACACAATGATACCGGATTTTAACCTTTGGTCTACGAAATTGTATCGTATC
This sequence comes from Pseudomonadota bacterium, assembly GCA_039191215.1. Taxonomy (GTDB): domain Bacteria; phylum Pseudomonadota; class Alphaproteobacteria; order Rhodobacterales; family Rhodobacteraceae; genus HKCCE3408. Next base: position 14,562 of record JBCCXT010000053.1, on the reverse strand, counting down.
CAGCAATTTTTCGCAGGATATCAGGGGTTTTCATTCTATTCACAGTTTCCAAATTAGTAGAAATTAACTTTTTGCCCAATTCCTAGACGCTCCGCGCTAGGCTCTTGCACCGCAAGGCCGTGCAGGGTAGAAGCCTCGCGTCAAGACGGCAATCAGGTCGCAAGTGCAGGGCAGGGTCGATGATCCGGCCCGTTTTTGTTTTTTCGACCAGCATCAGACCAACTGCAAAGACCGACGGAACCAACCGCCCGGCCAGTGAAATAGACGATAAAAAAGGATACCACCTGCCGATGAGTGGCAATGCAATGATGGAGGAGTTCGAGGCCCTCCTAAATGAAGACCTCGACCTGCACACCCCCGATGAGGGCTCTGTGGTAAAAGGCAAAGTGATCGCCATTGAGGCGGGACAAGCCATCATCGATGTCGGCTACAAGATGGAAGGCCGCATCGAACTTAAAGAATTCGCAAACCCCGGCGAGGCGCCTGAGATCGAAATTGGCGACGAGGTCGATGTCTACCTCCGCTCGGTCGAAAATGCCCGCGGCGAGGCGGTGATCAGCCATGAGATGGCGCGCCGCGAAGCTGCCTGGGATCGTCTAGAAAAGGCCTATGCCGACGAAGCGCGCGTCGAAGGCGCGATCTTTGGCCGGGTCAAAGGCGGCTTCACGGTCGATCTTGGCGGTGCAGTGGCCTTCTTACCCGGCTCTCAGGTCGATGTGCGCCCCGTGCGCGATGCCGGCCCGCTGATGGGCCTCAAACAACCCTTCCAAATCCTCAAAATGGACCGACGCCGCGGCAATATCGTGGTCTCACGCCGTGCGATCCTGGAAGAAAGCCGTGCCGAGCAGCGCGCCGAGGTGATCGGCAAGCTCAACGAAGGCGATGTGGTCGACGGTGTGGTCAAGAACATCACCGAATACGGCGCCTTCGTCGATCTCGGCGGTGTCGATGGCTTGCTCCATGTCACCGACATGGCCTGGCGCCGCGTCAACGACCCCAAAGAAGTGCTGTCGATCGGCGAGACCGTCAAGGTCCAGGTGATCAAGGTCAATAAAGACACCCACCGGATCAGCCTGGGCATGAAGCAGTTGATGGACGATCCGTGGGACACGGTCGAGGTCAATTATCCGCTCGAATCCACCCATACCGGTCGCGTGACCAACATCACCGATTACGGCGCCTTCGTGGAGCTGGAGCCCGGTGTCGAAGGTCTCGTGCATGTCTCCGAGATGTCTTGGACGAAAAAGAACGTGCATCCCGGCAAGATCGTGTCGACCTCCCAAGAGGTCGAGGTCATGGTGCTCGAGATCGACAGCGGCAAACGCCGTGTGTCGCTTGGCCTCAAGCAGACCATGCGCAACCCGTGGGAGCTTTTTGAGGAGCAGTTCCCGGTCGGCACTCAGGTCGAGGGTGAGGTCAAGAACATCACCGAGTTTGGCCTGTTTGTGGGTCTCGACAACGATATCGACGGCATGGTGCATCTGAGCGATCTGACTTGGGAAGGCCGCGGCGAAGATGTGATCAACGAGTATCGCAAGGGAGATACTGTCGAAGCGGTTGTCACCGAAATCGACACCGACAAAGAACGCATCTCACTGTCGATCAAAGCGGTCGGCGGCGATCCGTTCACCGAGGCTGTCGATGGCGTCAAGCGCGGCTCGATCATTACCGTTGAGGTGACCGCGATTGAGGATGGCGGGATCGAAGTGGTCTATGAAGGCATGAAGTCCTTCATTCGCCGGTCCGATCTCAGCCGTGATCGCGCGGAGCAGCGGCCCGAGCGTTTCGGCATCGGTGACAAAATCGATGTCCGGGTAACAAATGTTGATGCCAAGACCCGCCGGCTTGGCCTGTCGATCAAGGCCCGTGAGATCGCTGAAGAGAAAGAAGCCGTGGAGCAATACGGAAGCTCGGATTCAGGCGCATCACTTGGCGATATTCTGGGTGCAGCGCTCAACAAAGACGACGATTGACCCACCCACTTGCTATAAACAAAAAGCCCCGCTTGAAGCGGGGCTTTTTTTGTGGGCTGCGCGGGCGCCCGGTCAAAAATCGACGTCAACGCCCGGTAGGTCCAGGCCTTTGATCAGGTCACGCAGTTCTTGGCGCGCGGCAATGTTGGACACGTTCAGCCGGTCAACGCCCAGGGCGCGCAGGTCCAGAAGGGTCAGACCGGAGGGAAAAAGTTCCCGAAAGATGACCCTCTCGGAAAATCCGGTCGCCACGCGAAAGCCGATCCGTTCGGCCAGCCGGTCGATCGCGCCGCCAAGCTTCTTTTTATTGTGCATCTGTTGCGGGCCGACGCGGTTTCGAACGACAACCCAATCGATCGGCTTCAAGCCCGCTTTCGCGCGTAGCTGTCGCGCCTGCCAGACCATTTCAGCATAGACGCTCGGGCCCTTGATCTCGTAAGTCTGGGGGTCGACACGGGCCAGCAAGTCGAAATCGACAAAGCTGTCATTGAGCGGTGTCACCAATGTGTCAGCAAGGCTGTGAGCAACTTGGCTCAAACGGGTATGACTACCGGGGCAATCGATCACCACAAAATCGCTAACCGGTTCGATCTTGGCCATCGCGGCTGAAAGCCTGCGGTCATAGATGTTCTCACCCGGCGACAGGTCGGCCTGAGCGATTTCAGGTAATTCGACAAGGATCGGCGAAGCCACTTGGAGCCCGCGCGTCTGCACGCTTTCCTGGCGGTTCTCGATATATCGGTGAAAACTTCGCTGGCGCAGATCCAAATCGAGTGCACCAACCTCAAATCCCGACCGCGCTAATGCAGTCGCAATATGCATGGCGGTGGTCGATTTACCTGACCCGCCCTTTTCGTTCCCAAGAACAATGATATGGGCCACTGCTCCGGCCTCCTGATTTTCGCAACACTATATGTTGGGGAAGCGCAAAAGGCAAAGTGGTTCGCACAGACGAAAACGCCGCCCAAATGGCGGCGCTTTTAATCGAAACAGCGGGCCAATCAGAAGCCCAGCCCTTCGTATTTCTTGTTGAATCTCGAAACCCGGCCGCCGGTATCCATCAGGCGCGTGCCGCCACCGGTCCAGGCCGGGTGCACCGTTGGGTCCACGTCGAGCGATAGGGTGTCGCCCTCCGCACCCCAGGTCGATTTCATCTGCACGACATCGCCGTTAGTCATCTTCACGTCGATGATGTGATATTCGGGGTGAATGTCCTTGCGCATCGTCTCGCTCCTTACGCCGTCGCGTCTGCGCCGGATTTCTTCGGCTTGTAGGTGCTGTCTTCTGCGATCCGGGCAGATTTGCCCCGCCGCGTCCGCAGATAATAAAGCTTCGCACGCCGAACCCGGCCGCGCCGCACCACGGTAATGGACTCGATATTCGTCGAATAAAGCGGGAAGACGCGTTCAACGCCTTCGCCGAAAGAGATCTTGCGCACCGTGAAAGAGCCGGCAATCCCGTCGCCGTTCTTGCGCGCGATGCAAACGCCTTCGTAGTTCTGCACCCTGCTGCGGGTGCCTTCCGTCACTTTAAAGCCAACACGCACCGTGTCGCCGGCTTTGAAATCGGGGATGTCTTTGCCAAGCGCGGCAATCTGCTCGGATTCGAGCTGTGCAATCAGGTCCATCGACCCGTCTCCTATATGGCCCCCGGTTTGTCCGGGAAGGTGTCTTGCCGCCTCAGAGCTCCGGTCTTCCTCGGGTCGCCTTGCGCCCGCCGGAGATTTCAGGTCGTCCTTTATTCTCGGTTATGCGCGGCGGCGGTAAACGTGCCGAAGAAGACAATGTGCCAGTGCGCAACCTGGCCGCCTGCGACTCGCATCACAGCCAAGCTCGGTCGCTATAAGCCGCATCGCAGGGGCGATCAAGTCTTTGGCGTGTATTGCAGCCGAGCCCAAAGATCTGGACGGCGCTCTGCGGTCAAACGCTCGGCCTCCGCCCGGCGCCAGCGCGCAATTTCGGCATGGTTGCCCGACAGCAAAACCTCTGGAATGGCGCGACCCTGCCAAGTCCTGGGCTGGGTGTATTGGGGATGCTCCAACAGGCCCGCTGAGAAACTCTCCTCTTCGGTGGAGGCGGCATTCCCCAAAACGCCCGGAATGAGCCGGGTCGTTGCATCAAGGACGGCTTGCGCGGCAATTTCACCACCCGTCAGGATAAAGTCGCCAATCGACACTTCGGTCAGGGCAAATTCATCGATGACCCGCTGATCGACGCCCTCAAACCGGCCGCATAACAGCGTCAATCCCTCGGCTTTCGACCAGGCCGCGGCCATGGCCTGCGTGAACGGGATGCCGCGTGGCGACAGATAGATCCGTGGCCAGTTGGCCGCGTCTTGAGATACGCCCGTTTGCGCCTGGGCAAGTGCCGCGCCCAGTATATCGGCCCGCATCACAAGCCCAGCGCCGCCGCCCGCTGGCGTGTCATCAACCTTGCGGTGCTTGCCTTGCCCAAATCGGCGAAGATCGATTGTCTCCAGCGCCCAAAGCCCGTCAGCCAAAGCCTTGCCGCTCACAGAGGCCCCCAGAACGCCGGGAAATGCTTCGGGAAACAGAGTCAGAACTTTTGCGGTCCAGGCGCCCTTGAGCCTCGGCGTTTCGTCCATCAGGTCGCGCGGTGTGGCGCTGGCGCGGATCGACAATCGACCATGGGATCGAGCGGTCGGTTTTGTCATAGCCGTATCGCCTGCCACAGGGCACGGGCCGCAGGCCCGGTCCGGCCGAGGCCCCCTGGGGCCAATGGCCGGACACGCGGCAACGAGGGCTCCCGCAAGGGGGCGTGAGGCGCCGCGGCCCGCCTTTCCCAAGTGCCATCCAAATTCCGCCAAAGATCAGCCATCCAGCAAACCTTCCGGCGGATCGACGACAACCCGACCGGCCGCCAAATCGACGGTCGGTACGATGTCGCGGGTAAAGGGGATCAGAAGGCTGCCCCCTTCCGCCCGTTGAATTTCCAACAGATCACTCGCGCCGTGATTATGCACGGCACTGACCGCGCCCAAGGCGGCCCCGCCCGGATCGACAACCGCCAGACCGATCAAATCGGCATAGTAAAACTCGTCATCCGGCAGGCTCGGCAGGGCTGTGCGCGGCGCGTAGAGCCGCGTGCCCTTCAGTGCTTCTGCAGCTTCCTTGCTCCGCACACCCGTCAGCCGCGCCGCAAAGCCAGTTTTTACCGACCGGGTAATCTCTACCCCAAAGCTGCGTCCGCCATCTTCGGTACTGAGCGGGCCGTATGAGGCAACATCACTCGGCTCGGCGCAGAAGCTCTTCAAACGCACCTCACCTTTGACCCCGAAGGACCCGGCGATTGCACCGACACAAACCCGCTCAGTCATCGCGCCCTCCGCATCTCTCCGAGACGGCAAGACCGTTAGCTTGCAGCCTCTTCGCTTGGCTCTGCGGCCTCGTTGTCGGCAGCGGCCTCAGTGGCTTCCTCCTCAACGGGCGGCTCCTCGGCGGCCGGTGCGGCCTCGGCCTCTGCGGCGGCGGCGGCTTTGTCGGCCTTTTCAGCCGCGCGTTCCTGGGCCTTCTTACCGGGCTCGGCCTTTTGCATATTGGCCCGCGTCTTGGCCTCCAGCACGCCGGCTGCTTCGAGGAACCGGCTCACCCGATCGGTCGGCTTGGCGCCGCGATCCAGCCAGTGCTGCACCCGCGCCATATCCATCTTCACGCGCTCTTCGCTGTCTTTCGGTAAAAGCGGGTTATAGGTGCCCAGCTTCTCGATATAGCGGCCATCGCGCGGCATCCGGCTGTCGGCGGCAACGATCCGGTAGAAGGGTCGTTTTTTCGACCCGCCACGGGCCAGTCTAATCTTCATTGCCATATTGATTTCTCCTTTGAATGGCTGCGTGAGGCCTCAGGCCCCGTTTTCTTTGTGTTTCTTGTGGTGTTGGATGACTTCCTGGATGATAAATTCCAGGACTTTCTTGGCGAATTCCGGGTCGAGATCGGCGCGCTTCGCCAGATCTTCTAGCCGCGATATTTGGGCCGCTTCGCGTGCCGGGTCAGAAGCCGGCAGATCATGCGCGGCCTTCAAGCGCCCCACGGCCTGGGTATGCTTGAACCGCTCTCCCAGCGTGTAAACCAAGATCGCATCAAGCCGGTCAATCGATGTCCTGTGTTCGGCCAGCAAAGCAGCGGCGCGGGCGGTCTCATCGGTCATCAGGTTGTCCTCAATTCGCGGGCCGTCGGATGGCGCCAGATATGCATGTCGCCAAACACGGGATGTTGGAAAACGCCGTCGGGTTGGCATCCCAACCGTGTGGCCAGCGACAATGAGCGTGCATTGGCCGGATCAACAAGGCTGAAAACGCCGGGCCAGTGCAGTGAGCCGTAAGCAAATTCGCGCGCCGCGATTGCTGCTTCCTCGGCAAATCCCTGGCCTTCGCCTGCGGCAAACAGCGACCAGGCAAGCTCGGCGCCGGGCCAGTCTTCGGGGTGGTGCAGCCCCACTACGCCCAAAGGCGCGTCCGTCGCGCCATGCGCCACGATCCAGCGGCCGTAGCCCCTGACCATCCACTGCCCGGCGAGCGCGGCAAACTGTTGCCAAGCCTGGGCACGGTTATTCGGGCCACCAACGAACCTTGCCCGTTCGCTGGCGCGAAACTCGGCGTAGCGATCAAAGTCACTGAGCTTCGGGGCACGCAGCACGAGACGCTCGGTTGTGAGCGTGGGGATCATGCTGAACCCTCCGGTCCGGGGTGGCGGAATATCCAAGTCGGCTCGTCTGGATAGGGCGGCAAAGCGTCCTCATCAAGCCAGCAGCCCAGGCGTTCAGCCAGCGCGCGAGAGCGTTTGTTGCCATGGGCGATATAGCTGACCGCCGTGTTCCAATGCAGTTCCCCATAGACATGGTCACGAACCGCACGGACCGCCTCAAAGGCGAACCCGCGGCCCTCATCTTCGGGCGACCAAACGGTCCACCCCAATTCCTTCTCCGGCCAATTGCCTGGATACCAGGGCCCCGCACTGCCGATCGGCCGACCGCTGGCCCGGTCGCAGTAAACGAAGGTGCCAAAGCCGCGGATCACCCAATGACCCGCCACGATGGAAAAAATGCGCCAGGCTTTGCCTAAATCACAATCCGAGCCGCCACCAACCCAGCTCGCACGCTCAGACATCAGGAAGGGGATCAAGGTGTCTTCGTCACCGGCCTGCGGCGCGCGGATCGTCAGCCGCTCGGTCTGAAGAATGGGTGTATCAGACAGCGTCACGCGCATTCCACACCCCCTGTGGACTGTCCGCGCGGCGCGGTCTGGCCACCGGCCACAATCTGGTTGAGGTCCGAAATAGGACAGAAATCCACCCAAAATAGATCGTAATTGCAGAATTTGTCTGAATTTGGAAAGCAAGTCATCAAGCGACCCCGTAGCGCCAGATGTGGATATCATCGGCAATCGCGGCCTCGGCCACAGGGTCCCTCGCGCCGCCCAATTTTGCCGCCAAACCGTTTGAAGCAACGTTGTCTGGGTCGACATAACTGACAAAACCGCCCTCACCCAACAGCGCCAAACCATGGTCGCGCGCGGCAGCACAGGCCTCGGCGCCGTACCCTTTGCGGCGATGCTCTGCGGTAATGATATAGCCAAGCTCGGGCTCGTCGTCGTCCCATTCCAGGCCCAAATGCACAAAGCCCACGACATGCTTGTCGGCCCGGTGTGTGACCGTCCAGAGCCCATGGCCATGCAGCAACCAACACGCCGCATAGGCGCTGAAGGCCTCCCAGGCGCGTTCTTCGGCATCGCCGGGTTCAGCCCATTCGGCGAGATAGGCGGGGGTCCATGCGGCCAAGTCACCGATCCTTGGCGCGCGCAAGATCAGGCGCGCCGTTCGCAGTTCTGGCACATGCGCGCGCAGGGCGTTGGCTGCATCCGCAGCGCGTCCTTTGGGTATATGTGTGCAGCGCGGGTTCATGCAGGCCTCCGGTGACGGAAGACAACATCTTCCGGGTCCTGGCGCGGAGCCTCGCTATCCAGAATGCCGCCCAAACGCGCCGCAACGGCCTGGCTTGCCGTGTTTGCAGGGTCGGTATAGCTGACATAGCTCTCTTCAGTCCGCGCCTCGAACGCCCAAGAGAGCATCGCGGCGGCGGCCTCCGTGGCATAGCCATGGCCCTCAAACGGGCCGTACAGAAACCAGCCAAGCTCCATTTCGGGGAAGTGCGGCCCGCTATTGAAACCGGTCTGACCTATAATCTTGCCTTGGGCCTCGATCATCAGGGCGCCTGCGCCAAACAGCGACCAGCCGGCGGCGTCGTGGCAAAACAGACCCCAGGCCGCGCGCTCATCGAACGGACCACCCATGAAACGCGCGCGATCCGTGGCCATCATCGCGGCGTAAGCGGGAAAGTCCTCGGCGCGCATCGGGCGAAGGACCAGCCGTTCGGTCTGGATTTCCGGGGGCGCGCGCATCATGGCCCCCAATGTCGGTAAACGGCGCAGGTCGCGGCACCGGCACCTTGCGGCAAGGGCGCGTCGAGATCGGCCTGCGCGCCGAGGCGCTTGGCCACGGCGATCGACCGCGCATTCCCCGGATTGGTGTAGCTGACCAGCGAGCTGATGCGTCCTTGGGCCCAATCGCGCGCTGCAGCAGCGGCTTCGGTCGCAAAACCCTGGCCCTCAAAGCCGTCATAAAGCGCCCAACCCATCTCAGGCTCGGGGTAATAGGCGGGATGGCTGAAGCCGGTCACGCCGACGGCCGGGCCGTCCTTCAAGGCGATGATCCAATGACCGATCCCATCAAGGCACCAGCCGACGAACTCGGTCGCAAAAAGATGCCACACCAGCCGAGGGCTGGGATCAGCGACATGCGATCGAGACGACATCATGAACGCGCAATAGGCATCGAAATCCGCCCGCTCCGGCGCGCGCAAGAGCAGCCGCGCGGTTGCGAGCCTGGGGATATCTGCGGTCAGTCCGGTCATTACTTCTTCTTGCCGAAGCCGCTGAGGCCCGGCGGCAAGGCGCCGCCGCCCAGGCCCGGCAATCCGCCCATCTGTTTGGCAGCCTGCTCCAGCGCTGCCTGGTCCATCGAGCCTGGATCGAGCCCTGGCGGCATGCCGCCGCCCTTGCCGAACAAGCCGCCAAGGCCGCTGCGCATCAGGCCTTTCTTGCCCATTTTGCCCATCTTTTTCATCACATCGGCCATCTGCCGGTGCATCTTGAGAAGCTTGTTGAGGTCCGACACCTCTTGGCCCGCGCCCGCGGCGATGCGTTTTTTCCGGCTGGCCTGCAGCAATGCGGGATTTGCGCGTTCCCGCTTTGTCATGGACTGGATCAGCGCGATCTGCTGGCGCAGGACCTTATCGTCGAGCCCCGCATCATCGAGCTGCTTAGCCATCTTGCCCATGCCCGGCATCATCGCCGCCAGACCGTCCATTCCCCCCATTTTTAACATCTGCTCGAGCTGGCCTTTAAGGTCGTTCATGTTGAACTGACCTTTCTGGAAGCGCTTCATCATCCGCTCGGCCTGTTCGGCCTCAAGCGTCTCCTGCGCCTTTTCGACAAGTGCGACGATGTCGCCCATGCCGAGGATACGGCCCGCAATCCGGTCGGGCTCGAAGGTTTCAAGCGCGTCCATCTTCTCGCCCAGGCCGACAAAGCGAATGGGCTTGCCGGTGATCGCGCGCATCGACAGTGCCGCACCGCCGCGTCCATCGCCATCCATTCGTGTCAGCACGACACCCGAAACGCCGATCTTGTCGTCAAACTCCTGCGCCACATTGACCGCGTCCTGGCCCGTCAGGCCATCAACCACCAGCAGCGTTTCGCGCGGGTTTGCGACATCGCGAACCTGGGCTGCCTGAGCGATCAGCTCGGCATCGATATGCAGCCGCCCGGCTGTGTCGAGCATATAGACGTCATAGCCGCCCAGGCTCGCCTGGGTCTTTGCCCGTTTGGCGATCGCTACCGGGTCTTCGCCGGCCACGATTGGCAGCGTATCGACGCCGATCTGGGTGCCGAGAATGGCCAATTGCTCCATCGCGGCGGGGCGGTTGGTATCCAGCGATGCCATCAGTACGCGCTTGCCTTCCCGGTCGGTAAGCCTTTTGGCAAGCTTTGCGGTGGTGGTCGTTTTGCCCGAGCCCTGCAACCCGACCATCAGAATCGGCGCAGGCGGATTGTCGATCTTCAGCGCGCCTGGATCGGCCTCACCGGTTAGTGTCGTGACAAGCTCATCATGGACGATCTTAATGACCTGTTGGCCCGGCGTGACCGATTTTGTTACCGCCGCGCCGGTCGCCTTTTTTTCAACCGCTTTTATAAACGACCGCGCCACTGGCAGCGAAACATCGGCCTCCAAAAGCGCTACCCGCACCTCCCGCATGGCCGTTTTCACGTCATCTTCGCTGAGCGCACCTTGCTTGGTGAGCCGGTCAAAGACGCCAGATAGGCGTTCAGAGAGATTTTCAAACATGGGCCAAAGCCTTTTTGATACAGTGCGGGTCGCCCCAATATGGGGCCGCCGGAAAAGCCAAACAGCCCCCGCGGGCGAGATATCGCTGGCGGAGGTCGATCCCGGCGCTGAGGCCTGAGGACCGGAAAGCTTTGGCTGCAATCCGGGTTAGTGACGGGCGCCTAAAGCAGCCATGCCGACAAGTCAATCTTTGCCGCGGAAAATACACAGGACGATGCATGGGCCCGGTCCGATCAACGGGCCCTAAACCGAACAATCGTGTCGCGCGTCAGCGCGTCAATTTAGGAACAATCGGCCAGCAACTCGGTGATGTCACCGGCCAGCATGTCGCGGCCATGGGCATGCAGCGTCACCACGCGGCGCAAGGTCAACGCGTCCCATTCGGCTTGGCTTTGCGGCGGGACCGCCTCGGCCATCGTTCCCGGCCGCCCGTAAAGGGTGATGACCATCGGCCCACCAAATTCGACGCCTGCAAAGGAAAAGCCGGTCACTTCACGGGCATAGATCCCAACCAGATCGGCTGTGAAGTCGCGGCTGGTAGTGATCAGCGTCCAGACCGGCCCGGTGATATTGTCGGCGATGGTCATCTCACCGGTTGCAAGATGGGCCATCACCCCGCCCTCCTGCCGGATCGATTCTCCGGTGGTAAACTCCGCCCGCCCCAAAAGCTCTGTGCCGGGCTCGATCATGCCAACGCCCTGGGTCACCTCAAAACTGAAGGTCAGCTCGCAAGTCGCAGCAATCCCCGCCGAGGGGGCCGCCAGAAGCCAGATCGCCATGAAAGCCCGTTGCCACATCCGGTGAGCCTAGACCGGGTCCTTGTTGCAACCAAGTAGAAATGTCACCGGGTTTGCAAAGCAGAAATGCCACCAAGAGGCGCGACGGCAGCAAGGCTTAGCAGCCCGGAGACCTCAAATATCGCAGGGCTGAAAAGCCTTGCGGACAGCTGAGTTGACGCCTGCATTTCGACGATTCAAGCTGAATGCATGACACGCTTAGTGATGTCCGCCAGTTTCGCTCTTGGATTGTTTGCTCATCCGGCGATTGCGGAAGAAGAGTTGCCAATCCCCGATGTGATTGCCTGTTTAAAGGCTGTTGAGCCCTTAGATTTGCGCTACCGTGGCTGGATGGAACAGCAATGCGTCGGCGTTGCGGGCGACATCTGTGTAGCGATTGATCGTGGCACCGGAACTTGCTTGTCAGAGTTGGTTGGGTCAATGCGTGAATTCTATGCGGCCTTGTCCCCGCTATTGCCCACTACGATTGAGGGAAGCGGCTTCCAAGTGAGGGGATATGAGCGCGCCCTGGAGCGAGCAGCCGATGCGTTTGAGAATGTTCCCGAATGCGCCGAACTGGGCGGGTATGAGTTCACGACATGCGAATACATCCAGTTGGCTGTTGCCACGACTGATCTGTTTTATCGTGCAAGTCAGGCTGAAGTCTCGTTGCCTTAACTCACGTCTACGCGTTCTTTGCGTCGTCTCTCATAATGCGCTTCCATCTTTGACGGACGACCCGGCGGGCGGCGGCCTGTTTTCTTGTATACGCATCTGCGAACGCTTCACTCGCATCATTCTTGTGACACTTCACTAAAGCTCTATGTCAGCGAGCCGCTGACTAAGAGAAATTGGACCTGACACACCAGATTGTGGCGATGCGATCTTGGCTATAACAAATGGCTTTACACTATGGCGCTGCAGGGACGCCGAATATGGCGAGACGGGAGGTTTCGATGTCTAGGATACTAGTGACTGGCGCTGACGGGTTCATCGGCAGTCACGTTGTCGAGGCGTTGCTCTCTGTTGGGCACGACGTACGAGCCTTTGTGCAATACAATAGCCTGGGAAGCTGGGGATGGCTCGACACAAGCGCAGCAAAAGACTCGGTGGAAGTTGTTTCGGGTGATCTCCGGGATGCCGAGGCCGTAGCCGATGCCGTGCGCGGGCAGGACATTGTTCTTCACCTCGGCGCGCTCATCGCGATCCCCTATAGCTACCGGGCCGCGCAGAGTTATATCGACACGAATGTGAGCGGAACGCTAAATGTCCTGCAAGCCGCACGGCGGCATGACGCAGGACGAGTCATTTGCACCTCGACATCGGAGGTTTATGGCACGGCACAGACCGTGCCCATCAGCGAAGATCATCCCCTCAACGCTCAGTCCCCCTATGCCGCAACAAAGATTGCCGCAGATCAGCTCGCTCTTTCGTTTGCGCGCAGCTTCGGTCTTCCCGTGTCAATTCTGCGGCCCTTCAACACCTTCGGACCCCGCCAATCCGCCCGGGCCGTGATCCCGACGATCATGAGCCAGATCGCCAGCGGAGCGCGAACAATCTCGCTGGGAGCATTGACACCGACCCGGGACTTTACCTTCGTGACCGACACCGCGCAGGGGTTCTTGGGCGTAATGGCCTGCGATGAGGCGGTCGGCGATGTGGTCAATATTGGCTCGGGGTTCGAAATCTCCATCGCCGAAACGGTGACTGCGATTTCCCAGGCCATGGGCCGCGACGTCGAGATTGTCGAGAACCCTGCCCGACTTCGACCTCAGGCCAGCGAAGTCGAAAGGCTATGGGCCGATGATAGCAAGGCTAGGCGTCTGTTCGGCTGGAACCCAGAGCATGGCGGGCGGGACGGTTTTTTCAGGGCGCTGGCGACGACAGCGCAATGGTTCTCGGACCCTGCCAATCTAGCGCTGTATCGCACCGAAGTTTTCGTCGACTAGGGCATGGATGACGCCGCGGACATACTCAACCGCATTCGTGACGTTGTTGGCAGCGAGCCCAAAACCGTGCCGCTTCATGCACCAGAGTTCAATGGCAACGAATGGAGCTTCGTCAAGGAGTGCATAGATACCGGTTGGGTCTCGTCGGTCGGCAGCTTCGTTGATGATTTCGAGCGCAAGGTAGCAGCGGCTGCGGGAACCCGAAATGCGGTTGCTGTGGTGAATGGAACTGCAGCGCTGGAGATTGCATTGCGGCTTGTAGGGGTATCGCCGGGCGATGAGGTTATCGTTCCCGCGCTGACCTTCGTGGCAACCGCCAATGCGGTGACCCATATTGGCGCCGTCCCGCACTTCGCTGAGGCAACAGCCACGACCCTCTGCCTCGATCCCATAGCGCTCGATGCCCATCTTGACCAGATCGCTGAACATGGCCCCTTGGGTCTAGTGAACCGGCAGACCGGGCGGCGGATCGCGGCGATTGTGCCGATGCATGCCCTTGGCTATCCGGTGAACATGGAGCGCCTCACAGAGTTGGCGGATCGAAGGGGCGTTGCGGTGGTGGAAGACGCGGCAGAGGCCCTCGGCAGCCGTTTCCAAGGCCGCCCTTGCGGCGGGTTGGGTCGCCTAGGGGCATTTTCCTTTAACGGCAACAAGATCATCACAACAGGCGGTGGCGGCGCCGTAACAACCAATGACGACGATCTCGCAAAGCGTGTCAAGCATCTGACAACCACAGCCAAAGTTCCGCACCCTTGGGCCTTCGACCACGACGCGCCCGGCTACAACTATCGCCTGCCAAATTTGAATGCCGCCCTGGGCTGCGCACAGTTTGAGGCGCTGCCCGCCCGGCTTGCGGAGAAACGCGCATTGGCTGCACGTTATGCAGACGCCTTTGCCGACTGCAAAACTGCCGAAATGGTCCATAAAGCCGAGGATGCTGGGTCAAACTTTTGGTTGAATGCTATTCGGTTGAATGAACCTGACCGACGTGACCACGTGCTTTCTCAATTGAACGAGGCCGGCATCCAGGCGCGACCGCTCTGGCGTCTGATGCACCGGTTGCCCTTTCACATCAGTTGTCCGCGCGCGGACCTGACGGTGGCAGAGGATCTGGAAGCCCGCGTGATTTGCCTACCATCTTCCGCACAATTGGGGCGTTCTGCGTGAGGGTTCTTGTTGTGACGGGAACGCGCGCCGATTGGGGGCTACTTCGACCAGTGGTTTCTGCCCTGACATCAGCACCGGACATTGAGCCGGTGCTGGCTGTTACCGGGCAGCACCTTGCGCCCGGAAACGCGCTGCCCGACGCAAAGCAGATCGACCACCGGATTGACATGGGTATTTCCGATGACGACAGCGCAGCAGCCCTCGGCATTGCCATGGGGCGTGGCGTGGCTGGCATGGCTGCGGTGCTTGAGGCTGACCGCCCAGACCTCATGCTTGTCCTC
>JBCCXT010000052.1:0-28300 GCA_039191215.1 Pseudomonadota bacterium | reverse complement strand
GCTGGCGGGATATTCCCGATAGGCTCGAGCAGGCGTCTGTTGTTGAACCAATCGACCGGTTCGAGGGTGGCATGCTCGGCGGCATCGACGCTGCACCTTGGGCCATGTCGGTGAATGACGTCTGTCTTGAACAGCCCATGGTTCGTTTCGGCCAGAGCGTTGTCGCAACTGTCGCCGACGCGGCCAACCGACGGTTCGAGCCCAGCTTCCGCCACGCGTTCGGTGCCGCGAATGGACAGGTATTGCGACCCGCGATCGGAGTGATGTGTGAGGCCGGACCCAGGTTGGCGTTGATGTACCACCTGTTCCAAAACACCGGGGACAAACCCGGCCGAGGCCGTGCGACCGACGCGCCAGCCAACGATGCGGCGGGCAACCCAAAGCGCAAACACACGAACAACGTCAAGCTCGGGCGGTTATGCGTACCGGCGTGTTGGCGATAAATTCCTTTGTCGCGCTCAGCGAGGCGATGATGGCCTGGGATCCGAGGCCCATTGCGTTTTGTGCCGAAGAGGCCTGCCCAAACTGAATGCATTCTTCGATCGGGCAGCCCAAATGCAGCCCGGTGGCAAAACCTGCATTGAAGCAATCGCCGCAGCCGCAGGTGCAAACGACGTCGATTTGGAACGCCGGCATATCGATCTTCCGACCGGATCGATCGCGATACATCGCCCCGTCAGCCCCAAGTGTCAGGATGACGGCGCCTACGCCCTGATCCAACAGAAAGGCCGCAATCTCCTCAAAATCGGTGAGGCCTGACAGCGCCATTGCCTCTTCTTCGGAGGGCATGAAAAAGTCGGTGTTCTGTAAAAGCGGGCGTACCAGCGGCAAGTCTTGCGGCGTGGAGGCAAACACATCGAGCGTTGTGGTAATGCCGCGCGATTTCGCCTCTGACAGAAGCTCGGCGTTGCGGCCTTGATCCATCGCATCCATCAGGCCAACCCCGCCAATATGCAGGATTTTGGTATCGAGCACTTGGTCGAGTTGGGCGTCCTTCACAAAGAAACCCGCTGTCGCACCGCGCTTATGCAGTGCCGGGCGGGCGCCGTCAGGCCGCGTTGTGACAATGCTCGAAGATGTCATCATGTCGTCGACGCGCTGCATCATCCGGGCATCGACGCCAAAATCGCCCAACCGCCGCAACACCCAATCGCCCATCAGATCGCGACCCAAACCGCCAACGGCCTGAACCTTCAGCCCGTGTTTCGCGGCTACAATGGCGGCCGAGCCTGCCGCACCGGAAACAGCCAGCGCGAAATCTTCTACAAAATAGGTGTCGCCCCCAGATGGGATTTCGCTGACAGGCCTGCAGAGCGCGTCAAAAGTGTAAAAGCCCATCGAAGTATAGTCGAATGTCATGCCTCTCCCGCCCTGTTATCGCAGCCGATGCCCGCTTTCGGTATCAAACAGCATGATGCGGGTCCCATCAAAGGCGACATGCACTGTGCTGCCCAACTCGGCCCGATAGGCTCGGTCGGCGCTGACCTCAATGAGTTGTGGGCCGACTTGCAGGGTCAGATAGGTCTTCTCTCCGGTGGGCTCAACGCCGTAGACGCTGCCTTGCAGCTGGCCCACACCGTCGCAAAGGTGGCAATCCTCGGGCCGGATGCCGAGGGATATCTTGCCGCCATGCACCGTCGGCAGGCCAGACATGACTACACCGGGAGCTTCAAATACGCCATCGCGCAAAACGCCTTCGATCAGATTGACCGGAGGCGATCCGATGAAGCCCGCCACAAAGGTGTTCAGCGGGTCATTGTAGATCTCATCGGGCGTGCCGATCTGCTGGATCGCACCTTTGTCCATGATCACAATCCGATCCGCCAGCGTCATGGCTTCGATCTGGTCGTGGGTGACATACACGGTGGTAATCTTCAGCTCTCGCTGGATGTGCTTGATCGTCACCCGCATGTGCTGGCGCAGTTTTGCATCCAGGTTCGACAGCGGCTCATCCATCAAAAATACATGCGGTTCGCGCACGATCGCGCGGGCCAAGGCGGCGCGCTGACGCTGGCCGCCGGATAGCGCGGCCGGTTTGCGATCGAGAAACTCCTCCAGCTCGACCATGCCTGCCGCGCGGCGCACCAGGTGACCGTGCTGGTCCTTTGGGACACCGCGCATCCGCAGCGGAAAGCGGATGTTTTCGAAGATCGTCATATTTGGGTAAAGCGCGTATCCCTGGAACACCATGTCCACATCGCGGTCGCGCGCATCGACGTCGTTCATCACCTCGCCATCCATTCGGATCTCGCCCTCGGACGGCTCTTCCAGCCCCGCGATCATCCGCATGGTGGTGGTCTTGCCGCAGCCTGACGGGCCCAGAAAGACGATGAATTCTTCGTCCTTGATATCAATGTTTATGTCGCGCACACCCCAAAGCGCGCCCCATCTCTTTTGGATGCCGTCCAGTTCGATCCGCGCCATAGCCTATCCCTTCACCGCGCCCATCGTCAGGCCGCGTGACAGGTGCCGTTGGATCATGAGAACCACAAGAAACACTGGCACAAAGGCCAAGAAAGCAACAAGTGCGATTGCGTTGTAAATGACCCCGTCAGAGCCGCCGGTGAAATTCGCCAGCGCCACCGATAGCGTGTAGGCGTCCGGCGTGCGCGCGATCAAAAGCGTGAAGAGAAATTCGTTGATCGCAAAGATCATCGCAATAACAGAGGCCGTGATGATGCCGGGCAGGATTGCGGGGATTATGATTTCCCAAAGGATGCGGACCTCGCCCGCGCCATCGGTACGCGCGGCGTCTTCCAATTCGCGCGGAATATCGAGCATGTAGGACCGGATGATCCAAGTCACAAAGCTGAGATTGATCGCGGCATAGACCAGCATCAGCGCCCAGATCGTGTCCAAAAGCCCAAAGTTGCGAAACAGCATGAAGATCGGGATGGCCACAATCGCGGGCGCCATCATGCGCGTCGACAGGATGTAAAAACCCAGATCGTCGCGTCCGCGGAATTCATACCGTGAAAGGGCATAGGCGGCAGGGATGCCGAGCATGAGGTCGATGGCGACCGAGCCAAAGATTGCCAAGACCGAGTTGCGCAGATAGGCCGCCATCGGCCAGTCTTCCCAGATCATGTGCCAGGCATCGAGGCTGAAGGTCGGCCAATAGATCGGCTGCGGTGTGATGATTTCCACCCGCGGCCGCAGCCCGATCGATAAAAACCACAAGATCGGCGCGAGGCAGAAGACCGCCCAAGCAAACAGGATGATGTAGCGGATGATACGGCTTTCGCCTTTGGATCTGCGTTGCGCGGCCATCTTCACGCCCTCGCCGAGACAAAGGCGCGTTTGACGACAAACTGCGCGATGATGATCGTCAGGATCAGCATGATAACCGACGCCGCCGACGCGTAGCCGAAGTCAAATGATCGAAAGCCCGTGCGATACACGAAATAGCTGATCGTCTCGGTCGTGAAGGCCGGGCCGCCGCGGGTGACGATGAAAACATTGGCAAACATCGTCGTGATGTCGATGCCGCGCAGGATCAACGCCACAGCAATTACGGGCTTCATCATCGGCAAAGAAACATTCCAGAACACCTGAAACCACGTCGCGCCGTCCAGGCGCGCCGCTTCTTCGACCTCTTCGTCCTGGCCTTGGAGCGCGGCGACAAAGATGATGAACAGGAAGGGTGTCCATTGCCAGACATCAGCCAGGACCAGGATCGCGCGGCTCCAGATAGCGGAAGATTGGTAGGCGATGTTTTGGTCGATGATGCCCAAGCGCATCAGGATGTCAGCGAAAACTCGGCCGTCGAGAAAGCCCAGCTTGAAGATAAAAGCCACAGCCGACGGCATGAAAAGCATCGGCATCAGAAAGAGGATCCGCCAGCCGGTCACCCATGGGTCGCGATACGCGTAAAAGGCCAATGTCAGTGCAATCACACATTCCAGGCAAAGCGCGATGGAGCCCATCAGAAATGTGTTCCACAACGCCCTCCAAAACTGCGGATCGCCCATCAGGCGGTCGTAATTTTCCCAACCTGCAGGTATCCAATCGCCCATGAGCGGGACGATGTGAAAGCTCTGCACGATTGCGTAGATGCCGGGATAGAGCGTGATCCCCATCAGGTATATCACGGCCGGGGCGACCAGCAGATAGGGGAAGAGTTTGCGCATCCGCTTGCTGCGGCGACGGAATTTCTGCGCGGCGGATGCCGAGCTGGTGTCGCCGGAAGCCGGAGACGCGCTCTTGTTCATTGTGCTGAAACCTCTGACCGCCGTAACCTATGGCGCAGCCTGCGGCCCGTTGGGGCCGCAGGCAAGTGGTAATGGTTTTAGAACGGCAGTGGCCGACCTTCCCCGACATAAAGCCCAGGTGCCACAGCGGCGTAGCTGACCGGATCGCTGCCGCTGTAAAAGCCGTTGCGCTCCATAATGGCGCGCACGGCGGCGGCTGCGTTATCGAGCGCCTCTTGCGCGCTGATTTGGCCGACAACGGCGCGGTTGATCTCGTTACCGATGGCCTCTTCGATCGGAAACGCGCCCGGCAACCGTGGTGAGCACCAGGCATGATGCAGGCTGTCGCCCCAGACCTGTGCGGGCTGCGATACGGCCTGCAGGTTCGGGTTCTCCAGGACCGATTGATAGCCCGGCGCCACACCGTTGGCATTGGCCTCATTCATCGCCATGATCGACGATGTCGTCAGGAACGCCAGCATCAGGAACGCGCCTTCGGCGTTCTGGGCGTTTGCCGCGACGCACGATGTCGAGCCTGCGATGTTTGGCGGCGCAAAACGGCCGCCCTCGATCCGCGGCTCGTAGATCGTGATGAAGTCATCAACGATTTGCGACTGATCTGGACGCATCGCTTGCGTGCCGCTGTCTTGCCAGCTGACATTGGTTGCAACCTGGCCACCCAGCCACGCGGCTCGGTTTTCCGGCCAGCCTGCGCCTGCGTGACCCTCATTTGCGTTGCCAGCGAGCTGGAGCATGATCTCAAGCCCCGCCATGCCCGCATCGCCATTAAAAATCGGCTCCCAGTTTTCGTCGAAAAGCATCATCCCGGCCTGAGCCGCAATATGCTCCCACGTATAGGTCGACCAGAAGCCGGGTGCTGCCATCAGGCCCACACCGGCAACGCCCGGCTCAACATTGTTGAGCTCAGAGGAGACGCGGATCAATTCATCATAAGTGGGGATCGAGTTGACGCGGTCGATCTCGCCACCCATGACCTGCTCGACATAACCTTTGCGCAAGTGCACCATCTGGATGTCGCAATCGAACGGGATGCCGTACATCTCACCGTTGAAATAGCCGTAATTCAGACGATACGTGTCGTAGAAATCATCCAGCGGCAGGCCCCATTTGTCGGCAAAGTCCTGGAGCGGCGCCAAAAATCCGGGGGCGGCAAAGTCACCCAACCAGGGTGAGAAGAATTGCAGCGCGTCAAAGGACGTGGTGCCGGAGATAAACTCGGTCAGCGCGACGTCGTAGAAGTTGCCATCCGGGATCGGCACCAACTCGACCGAGATGCCGGACAGTTGCTCGAACGGCACAAGGCCTTCGGCGGCGGATTCCGCATCCGCCGCACCGATGGCAAAGCGCACCGTGGTGCCGGCAAATTCACTGCGCACCGCTTCCCAATCGACCGTGCGGATCCAGTCTTTATCCGGGTCCCACATCGTGTTGGCATTGGTCAGATTATAAAGGTCGCGATAATCCTCGCGCACATATTGCTCGATCGAGATCGCATCGAGCACGCTTTGCGGATCGGGTAGGTGGCCATCGGCGCGCAGCCGCGTGCCCCAACCGGCCCCGACGGAGGCCAGCCCAACCGCTGAAGCGCTCGACAAGAACGAACGCCGTGACAGATTTCCAGTGAATTTCATTATTTTCCTCCCTTGGGCCACAACCCTGATCGCGCTTGGCTACGCCTTCAAGCCCGCATCCTCCTAGCCGGCTCGAACGCAAGAACAATCCGCACTCATTAGAACCCTTGTTCACGAACCTGCATTCAGTCAAGGCATTTCTGATCTATTTATGAACATTTAAGTTGACGCATGAACATAAGAACAGTTTAGTTTGTCCAGTTTTTGTGCAGTGGAAGAACAGCGCATGCCGTCGAATATTTCTCTGACCGGGCTCGCGAAGGACCTCGTGGCACGCGCGGCGGCGGGCAAGCCGGTGCGGATCGGCTTGGTCGGGGCTGGGGAAATGGGAACCGACATCGTCGCGCGCACGGCGATGATGGACGGCGTCGATGTTGCCGCAATCTCGGAGATTGATCTGCCAACCGCACGCAAAGCTGTCGAAATTGCCTACCGCACCGAAGGACATAGCCACGATGCCACCTCGATCGACGCGCTGAACGTAGTCATTGAAAATGGCAAAATAGCCGTCACCGACAATGCCGATCTGCTTATCGGTTCAGGGCTTATCGACGTGGTGATCGACGCAACCGGTATTCCCGCTGTTGGCGCCGAAATTGGCCTGCGCGCGATGGAGCAGGGCAAACATCTCACAATGATGAATGTTGAAGCAGACGTCACGATCGGTGCGTATCTGCGCGCAGAGGCTGAGCGGCTCGGCGTGGTCTATTCGCTCGGCGCGGGCGATGAACCATCGGCTTGCATGGAGTTGATCGAGTTCGTCTCAGCGATGGGCCACAACATCGTGTGCGCGGGCAAGGGCAAGAACAATCCGCTCAACGTCGATGCCGTACCGGATGGCTATCAGGCGGAAGCTGCGCGCCGCAACATGAACCCGCGCCTATTGGTCGAATTTGTCGACGGCTCGAAAACCGCCGTTGAAATGGCCGCCATCGGCAATGCCACAGGGCTGGTGCCAGACATCGATGGCATGCACGGGCCCGCCGCCGGTCCGAAAGAGCTCGCCAAAGTGCTGATCCCAGAAGCGGATGGCGGTATCCTGTCAGGCATCGGTAAGGTCGACTATACAATCGGCAAAGGCGTCTCACCGGGCGTGTTCTGCATCATCGAGGCCGAACACCCGCGCATTCGCGAACGGTTGAGCGATCTGAAAATGGGTGAGGGGCCGTATTTCGAATTCATCCGCCCCTACCACCTTACCTCGCTGGAAGTGCCGCTGACCTGTGCCCGTGCGGTGCTTTACGGCAAGGCCGATATGGTACCGCTCGACCGACCCGTGGTCGAGGTCGCCGCGCTGGCCAAAAAGAACCTCGCCGCGGGAGATACGCTCGATCAGATCGGCGAGTATTGCTACCGCGCCTGGGCGATGGAGGTCGGCCGCGCGCAAAAGGTCCAAGCGCTGCCCGCGGGCATGCTGACCGGCGCAACGGTCACCCAGCCGATCAAAAAAGGCGACCTTATCACCTTGGCCAATACCCGGCTCCAAGAGAACAAGTTGGTTGAGATGCGCCGCCGACAGGACGTGCAGTTATATGGCAGGGATTTGCTTCATGCCGAATGATGCGGCCCATAACACGCCTTATCTCTTGCGGCGCTATTCGACCGAGGCCCTCAAGGAGGCGCTTCGGAAAATGTACCTGATCCGAAAGTTTGAGGAGGGAGCAGAGGACAGCTACATGCGCGGCCTGATCCACGGCACAATGCATCTGAGCATCGGGCAAGAGGCCTCAGCGGTCGGATCTTGCATGTCTCTGACCGACGAAGACAAAATCACATCGACCCATCGCGGCCATGGCCATTGTGTGGCCAAGGGGGCGGATCTGTCGAAGATGTTTGCAGAATTCTTCGGTAAGGAGACCGGGTATTGCCGTGGGCGGGGGGGCTCGATGCACATCGCCGATCCGTCAAAAGGCAATCTGGGCGCCAACGGCATTGTGGGCGGCGGCTTGCCCATCGCGGTTGGCGCGGCCCTGTCGGCCAAGCGATTGAGGACCGGCTCAATCACGGTGTGCTTCTTTGGCGATGGCGCCAACAACGAGGGCGCGTTCCACGAGGCATTGAACATGGCCAAGGTCTGGATGCTGCCGGTTGTCTTTGTCTGCGAAAACAACAAGTACGGCATGTCGATGTCGGTCGAACGCTCAACAGCTGTTAGCGATATTGCCGACCGGGCCGCGGCGTATGCGATGCCTGGTGTGACTGTGGATGGCAATGATTTTGCCGCGGTGGTCGAAGCGGTGGATGGCGCCGTTGATCGTGCCCGCCGCGGCGAGGGCCCGAGCCTGGTCGAAAACGTCACCTATCGATGGCGCGGCCATTCAAAATCAGACCGCAACCGATATCGCACCAAACAGGAGATCGCCGATTGGCAGGCGCGCGACCCCATTCTGGCGATGGGCCGTTTCTTGATGGAGCACCGGGTGCTGAGCGCGGATGAGATTGAAGCACTCGAGGCGGAGGCCGCGACGACGATCCGCGAAGCGATCGAATTTGCCGCCGCCGCCCCGTCGCCCGATCAAGCTGAGGTCACCCGCGATGTCTATTCCGACGGTGCTGCGGCATGAATGTTCAATCCGACCCGCCGATGCGAGAGCTTTCCTATGCAGAAGCCATCCGCGAGGCGATGGATATCGCGCTTGGCGAGGATGAGCGCGTCGTTTTGATGGGCGAAGATATTGGCGTTTACGGGGGCGCGTTCGGTGTGACCGGTGATTTGGCCGAGAAATACGGCAGTGACCGGGTGATGGATACGCCGATCTCGGAACTTGGCGGGGCGGGGGTGGCCGTTGGCGCCGCCCTAACCGGATTGCGGCCGATCTATGAATTCCAGTTTTCCGATTTCGCGACTTTGGCGATGGAACAGATCGTCAATCAGGCGGCCAAACTGCGGTATATGCTTGGTGGCGCGGTTTCTGTCCCGGTTGTGCTGCGCTTGCCGGCGGGTTCTGGCACAGGCGCAGCCGCTCAGCATTCGCAGAGCCTTGAGGCCTGGACGGGCCATGTGCCCGGTCTCAAGGTCGTGCAACCGGCCACACCGAAGGACGCCAAGGGGCTGCTTCTTGCAGCACTTGATGATCCCGACCCAGTGCTGATCTACGAGCACAAGCTTTTGTACAAAATGAAGGGCGCCGTTCCGGAGGGGCGTTACAAAACCCCCATCGGCAGGGCAGAGATCGTTCGGTCGGGCCGGCACCTGACGATCGTGGCGACGTCGGTCATGGTCCACAAAGCCCTGCAGTCGGCCGAGACACTGGCCGCCGAAGGTATTGATGCAGAGGTCATCGACCTGCGTACGATCCGCCCGATGGACCGCGAAACTGTGCTGGCAAGCGTGCGCAAAACAGGCCGCCTGATCTGCGTGTACGAGGCGGTCAAAACGCTTGGTGTCGGTGCTGAAGTCTCTGCGATGGTGGCTGAGTCCGACGCATTCGATTTCCTGGAGGCGCCCATTATGCGGCTTGGCGGCGCGGAATGTCCGATCCCCTACAACCCAGAGCTTGAGAAGGCCGCCGTGCCACAAATCCCCGATATCATCGCGGCAGCGCGCGCGCTGGCCCAAGGCCGGATCTGATGCCGGTCGAGGTCATCATGCCAAAGGTCGACATGGACATGGCCTCCGGCAAGATCGCCTCTTGGTTCATCTCCGAAGGTGACACAGTCACCAAGGGTGAGCCGCTTTTTGAGATCGAAACCGACAAAGCAGCGATGGAGGTGGAGGCGCCCGCAGACGGCATCCTGCATCACCGGGCACCCGAGGGCGCAGAGATCGCAATTGGGATGCCCTGCGCGTGGCTTTATGCCGAAGGCGAGGAGATCACCGCCCAACCGGCAAGCACTTCAACACCTGTCGCAATGGAAACCGCCAGCCCTGAGCCCGAGCCGGTCCCCGAACCCGTCGGGGAAGCGGGGACACAGCTGGCACCGCAGCCAGGCAAAACCCGTGCCACGCCACGCGCCCGGTCACTTGCAGCAGAACACGGGATAGACATCGCGGCACTCAATGGCAGCGGCCCGCGGGGCCGTGTGCAAGCCCAAGACGTGCCCGCCGACCTAAAGGGCCCCGCGGATACGCTCCCCGCTGAAATCGAAGCTGAGACAGGGCCGCTTTCGATCACCCGGTCCCGGGGCGGAACAGGCGAGCCCCTGGTCATGATCCACGGGTTTACCAGTGATGGTCTAAGTTGGGCGCCGCTGGAGGCGCAGTTGAAGTCCCGACCGGTAATTCGGATCGAATTGCCGTCTCATGGCAAATCCCCCAAACGCAGCGTTTCAAGCTTTGCCGACCTCGTCAAAGAGTTGCGCCACGCCTTCGACGGGCTTGGTGTCAGTTCTGCGCATTTGGTTGGCCACTCTCTCGGCGGCGCGATCAGTTTGGCTCTGGCTGATACACGGCCGAAGTCGGTTCTCTCCCTGACACTGATCGCGCCTGCCGGGCTCGGGCCTGAAATAAATGGCGCCGCATTGAGCGGCATCCTAAACGCAACACGGCCAGAAAGCCTGGCGCCCTGGCTGCGCCAATTGGTGGCGGATGAGGGCTTGATCACGCCGAGCTACGCCAGGCTTGCAATGGCCGCGCGCCACGATCCCGGCATCCGCGCGGCGCAACGCGATCTGGCCGAACGTCTCTTCCCGGACGGGGTCCAAGCGTTTGACCTGCGCGCTGCGCTCGACCGGGTTGCGCCCCCAACACGCATCATCTGGGGCAAAAGCGACGCGATTATACCTTGGCGACAGGCGGAACGCGCACCCGGCCGGGTGGCACTGCATCTATTTGATCGCATCGGCCACATGCCGCAGATTGAATGCCCAGAGGATGTGGCCAGGATCATCGCGCGCCCGGTCTGAGTATTCTTGAACCGGCAACCGCCTATAGGCTATGGCAACGGCCAGGTTTGAAAAACACGTCACGGCGGGAGAGTTCACCATCCCCAAAGTACACGACCAGCTTCGGATTAGGGCCGCCTGGCTTTACTATATCGAAGGCATGACGCAATCAGATGTCGCCAAGAAACTCGGGATCAACCGGATCATGGTGACGCGGATGCTGTCGGATGCGCGCAAGCGTGGCGAAGTGTCGATCCGGATCACATCGGAATTAACCGATCTTGTGCAGCTGCAATTGCAGCTTGAAGACAGTTTCGGCCTGGACCGCGCCATTATCGCGCCGTTTGAAGACGTCCAAGCCGAGCCGACCCGCGTGATCGCGGCGGCCGCGGGGGCGTTTGTGTCGGAACTGATGACATCGGGTCTGACAGTTGGGGTCGGCTGGGGCAAAACGCTGCATGCGATGCTGCCATTCATCGACGGGGCCGCATTGCCGGATGTGCGCGTCTTGTCGCTTTTGGGATCGATTGCGCAGGCCAAGCGCTTCAACCCGGCCGAATTTGCCTGGCAATTCGCAGAGCTTTTTGAGGCGGAGGGCTATTTGATCTCAGCCCCCGCAGTTGTGGATTCCGAACAAACACGGCATGCGCTTTTGGAAAATTGCGGGCTGGAACAGATACTTCAGCTGGCGGAAGCCTGCGATGTGGTGCTGTTGTCCTGCGGCGGGATCACAACGCTGACCACGTCCTATCGCTCGGGCCATATCACGGAAGCTGAACGCAACTCACTTGTGGCAGCGGGTGCTGTCGGGGACATCTTGTATCATTTCTTGGATGCCGAAGGGCGCCTGGTCGACCATCCCGTAAACCGCCGCTCGATCTCTATGCCGCTCGACCGGCTGAAGCGCATTCCAAAACGCGTGCTGATCTCGGGCGGACCGGAAAAAGCCGCGATCTTACAGGCCGGACTTGCTTCTTTGCAGCCCAATGTGCTCATCACCGACGAGATCTCGGCCCGGGCATTGCTTGCCGCGCAAAATCCGCAAGCGGAGCAGGCGACAGCCTGATTCATCATCGCACGCAACGCTGCTAGACCCGCATTTGAATTTCGGGCAAGCTTCATCTTAGCGAGTAAGGCGATGACACCGAAACTACCAGTCCCAGGTTTCTTGAGCGATATCAGCATGCCGTTGCGCGATGCACTGCGCGGCGTGGCAAGCGTGGCAGATGTCACCGAAGATGTGCTTGCGCCCGCAGCCCAACTATTGCCAGAGCCGTTGAGCAGCCAGTTTCGCGGCGCGCTCGGCTCACTTGAAAGCGCTGGCAAGCGGTTGATACACGCGCCTGTAGATCACAGCAGCGTCGCCAGCGCGTCGCAGTTTCTGACCGGCGAAGATACCGGCCGTGATGCGATGGTGTCCGCCGCGCGCGTGGTGGTCTTCGCCTGGGAGCATTTGGCAGAAGGCGGCGATGACGGCCCCTATCTGATCAGCGAGACGATTGCCGCTGAACGTTTGTCTCATTACCTCGACGCCGAAAGTTCGGGGCCTGGTGCCGCGCGCGCCGCGCGTATTCTGACCGATATCCGGAACTCCTCGGCCATTGGTCGCGCGCCCGGTTTGGTCAAAGGAACAACGCCCGAAGGCCAGGGCAAGATTGACCTTGCACTATTGGCCATCGCGTCTTGGGCCTTGGCAAAACGATCCGCGACGTTGGAAGAGGAGGATGTGTTGCTCGATCTAGCTATGGCGCTTGTCCGCGCGATGCGGATTGATACGGATCGAACCTTCTCGGATCCCGAATACCTGTCCGGTTTGCTGACCGAGACGGCAGCGCATCTTTGAGGCGCCGATGACGCTTCCCCCAAGCCCCGCCGCACAACAACCCTTGCGCAAATCGGCGCAGAGACTGCGCTGGTTTGTCGATGCGTTCGAAAAACAAGTGCGCAATACCGAGGCCCAGACGAAAAATAGCTTTTCGGTGGATCGCGACGCCCTGGCACAGGTCTTTGTCGAATGGCTCCAGGCTTTCGACGCGCAAAAGCCAGCGCGCGACGAAGACAAAGAGGCCTATGTCGGTTTCGCCGCTGGCTTAATGCTCAAGGCCCTAGTCGAAAACAGGCCTGTGAAGCTCGCGCATTTGGCCGAACGCGCCGACGAAACCAACCCGGCCTACTTTTGGCCCGAAGGCTACCTGTATGTCGCATTTTGCCTCAATGTGCGCGGCTTGGTGTTGGAGGCAGATTTCCAGTCCACGCAAGAGTTGAGCGCGGTGTTGAGTGAGGCCCGCACCTGGTGGAGCTTTCGCGAGAATGTCAGCGAAGACCCGAGCCTGGCCATCGCTTTCTTGGACCTCTTTGCGGGTGATGAGCCTGAATGGACAGCGCCGGGCCTGTTTAAGTCGGGCCGGATCCACGAATTAGCGGGTCGGTTTTACAAAGAAGACACACTTCCCCCGACCGACTGAGCCTTGGTTTGAGCGGCCCGCTATCAGCCGGATTTCAAGATTAATAACCGGTGCATGGCTTAAGATTGGCACCTCGCCGTCTTGTGCCATTACGTCTCGTTGTGTCAGGTTAGCCGAACCCCTACTCGGTAGATGAGAGAGACATCGGACCAGAGAATGGCCAGCCAAGACGCGCAGACTCCGCCCCCAGCTACCGCTGAACGGGCAAGTTCCAAAAACGTGGGCTCGCTCAGGGCGTTACAGCCCTATCTTGCGCCGTATTGGCCAATGCTATTGGCCGCCTTCTGCGCGCTGATTTTGACGGCACTTGTGTCGCTTATCCTGCCGATTGCCGTACGCCGGGTTGTTGACGGTTTCGAACAGGAAGCCTCGGCACTTTTGGATCAGTACTTCCTGGCCGCGCTTGGCTTTGCGGCCTTGCTCGCTTTGGGTACAGGTGCGCGATACTATCTGGTCACGCGTTTGGGCGAACGCGTGATTGCCGACATCCGCGAGACCGTTTTTGCCCGCATGATTGCCATGAGCCCGAGCTTTTTCGAGCAGATCATGACCGGCGAGGTGCTCAGCCGCATTACCACCGACACCACCCTGTTGCTCGACGTGATTGGCTCCTCCGTCTCTTGGGCCATTCGCAATCTGCTGATGTTGATCGGTGCGATTGTGTTGATGTTTGTCTCGTCGCTGAAGCTAACTGTTCTCGTGCTGGTGGTTGTTGTGCCGGTGATTTTGGTCCCAATCATTATCCTCAGTCGGCAATTGCGCCGGTTGAGCCGGGAAAACCAGGATTGGATTGCCGAGAGCTCCGGCAATGCGTCTGAGGCCTTGCTGTCTGCCCAAACGGTGCAAGCGTTTAATCGTCAGCTCACGGCCATTGACGGGTTTAACGCAGTGACCGAGCGCAGCTTTGTTTCCGCCAAGTCCCGCATTCGGCTGCGCGCATTCATGACGGTGATCATCATGGGGCTTGTTTGCACCGGGATCATTGCGGTTTTGTGGATCGGGGCGCGCGACGTGCGGGCAGATGTAATGACCATTGGCGAGCTGCTGCAGTTTCTGATTTATGCCGTCATCGTGGCCAGTTCCGCGGCTGTGCTCAGCGAGATTTGGGGCGAAATGCAGCGCGCGGCTGGCGCGACCGAACGGCTGGTTGAGCTGTTGGAGATGCAAGATACGATCACCGACCCGGACGATCCGCGTGAACTTGCGCAAGCGGGACGGGGCACCATCGGGTTTGATAATGTCGTCTTCCACTACCCAACCCGTCCCGGCATCGCCGCACTTGACGGGATCTCGTTGCTGGTCGCACCGGGTGAGACAGTGGCGCTTGTTGGCCCGTCAGGGGCGGGCAAGTCGACGATTTTTCAGCTACTTCTTCGCTTTTATGACCCCGATAGCGGCGCGGTGACGCTTGACGGCGTAAACCTGCGCGACATGCGCCGTGATGACTTCCGCGCCGCCATGGCCCTTGTCCCGCAAGAACCGGTGATTTTCGCCGACACAGCGCGCGAAAACATTCGCTTCGGCAGGCCCGGGGCCAGCGATGCCGCGGTTGAGGCAGCGGCAAAAGCGGCCGCTGCGCATGACTTTTTGAGCGACTTGCGGGACGGCTATGACAGCCAAGTTGGTGAGCGCGGCATCCTGCTGTCGGGCGGCCAGAAACAACGGATCGCCATCGCCCGCGCGATCCTGCGCGACGCGCCGATCCTGCTATTAGATGAGGCGACCAGCGCGCTTGATGCGGAAAGCGAGCGCGCCGTTCAGGAGGCAGTGGCGGGCTTGGCTGAAAGCCGCACCACGCTGATTGTGGCCCATCGTTTGGCAACGGTGAAACGCGCCGACCGGATCATTGTTTTCGATGAGGGTCGGATTGTGGCCACCGGAACACATGATGAATTGGTTGCCGAAGGTGGCCTATATGCGCGCCTGGCACGCCTGCAATTTACCGAAGCGCTTGCCGCCGAATAACGCGCCGCTGTCTCACAGCAGGTAAAATTACTTGGCATTACGCCCCGGGCGGACCATTTTGTGGGAGTGACACCGCAAAGCCGCCTCGCTGAACTCGATCTTACCTTGCCCGCGCCAACCCAATTGCCGCCTGGCCTGGATCTGCCCTTTTCATTCATCAATGTCCGCGGAAATCGGGTGCTGATCTCAGGCCATCCCAGGCAAGGGACCGATGGATTGATCAACGGCCCCTATGGCCGCTTGGGCGCCGATATGACAACAAATGAAGGCTATGCAGCGGCGCGCGAAATAGCCCTTTCGGTGCTGGCCAATCTGCAGTCAGAGATCGGTTCCATCGACCGTGTGGCCGGTTGGGTGCGCGTCTTTGGCATGGTAGCTTCGACGCCCGATTTCACCGAGCAGCATCTGGTGGTGAATGGATTTTCAGATCTGATCTTGGCCGTTTTCGGGCCCGAACAAGGGCGGCATGCCCGCTCTGCCATCGGGGTGGCGAGCCTGCCGATGGGTTTTGCGATGGAGATCGAAGGTGAGGTATTGCTGACAGCGTAGCGTTCGGGCTGCGCCATTGGATCAGCCTATATCGCAGCGTCACACTTGCGTGTGAGGGCCAGTTTGACCATCTTCCTGCAAATCCCGGCGTAAGATCGGGGCAAAAGCTATCTGGACTGGGAGGAAACGATGGCGCGATTCAGGAACCGCGACGACATTATTCGGATCGAAGGTGAGAATCCCTGGCCGGACAGCCGACCGGCCACCACGATGTATGAATTTTTGACCAACGCGGCGACGCGCTATCCGCAAAATGACGCGGTCTCATTCCAGATCACATCGGGGCCAGGCGACAAGGCTGAGACGCTGAACTGGTCCGGCCTGCATTCTCGCGTCACCCAAGCCGCAAATCTGTTCCGCGAATTGGGCGTCAGCGATAGCGACACCGTAGCTTACATCTTACCCAATTGTAACGAGACTGTGGTCACGCTTTTGGGCGGCATGGTTGCGGGCATTGCCGCGCCGGTAAATCCCTTGTTAGAGCCCGAGCAGATCGCCTCGATCCTGCGCGAGACCGGCGCGAAGGTTGTCGTCACGCTCAAGCCTTTCCCCAAAACTGATGTAGCGCAAAAGGTGGCCGCGGCTGTGAAACTCGCCCCCGGCGTGACCCATGTGCTAGAAGTTGATCTTCTCCATTACCTGGGCGGGTTGAAGCGGCTGATCGTCCCGCTTATCCGCCCGAAACAAACCGGATCGCATCACGCAAAGGTCTTGGATTTCAATGCCGAGCTTGACCGCCAGGCAACACAATTGAGTTTTGCTGATGCTACGGGTGACCGGGTTGGCGCCTATTTTCACACCGGCGGCACAACCGGCATGCCAAAGGTCGCCCAACACAAATACTCTGGCATGATCTATAACGGCTGGATCGGGCATACCTTGCTGTTTTCGGACGAAGATAACGTGATGTGCCCGCTGCCGCTATTTCACGTCTTTGCCTGCCACGTGATCTTGATGGCCATGATTGCCTCTGGCGCGCATGTCGTCTTCCCGACGCCGCAGGGCTATCGCGGCGAGGGTGTATTCGACAATTTCTGGAAGCTGGTTGAGCGCTGGAAGATCACGTTTGTCATCACCGTACCCACGGCCATTGCCGCGATGATGCAGCGCCCCGTGAATGCCGATATCTCAAGCGTGAAAACAGCCTTTTCGGGCTCCTCACCGCTCCCGGTTGAGCTTTTCCGCCGGTTCGAGGAGGCAACCGGTGTCACCTTGGTTGAAGGATACGGGCTGACAGAGGCCACCTGCCTCGTCTCGTGCAACCCCGTCGAGGGTGAGAAGAAAATTGGCTCTGTCGGCGTGCCGTTTCCGCATACGGATGTGAAAATTCTCAAAGACACGGCTGACGGTCCTGTTGCCTGTGCGACCGATGAGGTCGGAGAGATCTGCATCGACAATCCCGGCGTCTTTGAGGGCTCGACCTATACCGAGGCCGATAAAAACCACGGGCTTTTTCACCATGATTTGTTTCTGCGCACCGGTGATCTGGGCCGAATTGACGGCGATGGATATCTCTACATCACCGGTCGCGCGAAGGATCTGATTATCCGTGGCGGACACAATATCGACCCGGCCTTGATCGAGGAATGCCTTGCTGGCCACGAGGCGGTTGCCTTTGCCGGCGCTATCGGCCAGCCCGACGCTTTTGCCGGTGAGCTCCCATGTGTCTATGTTGAGTTGGTGGACGGCGCAGACGTGACCAATGAGGCACTCTTAGAGCATTGCAAATCCCATATCGCAGAGCGCGCAGCCGTGCCCAAACATCTCGAAGTCCTGGATGAGCTGCCAAAAACGGCCGTTGGCAAGGTTTTCAAGCCGGATCTGCGCAAGCGCGCAATCACACGCGTCTATAACGAGGCCCTCAGCGAGGCTGGATTAGCGGTGCATGTGGCCGACGTGCGGGAGGATAAACGGCTCGGCCTTGTCGCCCTTCTTCAGCGCGACGGTGAGGTCGACGACGCGAAGATCGCCCAGGTTTTGGGGGAATTCACCCGCCCCTGGGCCTGGAACGACGCAGCGGCAAAGGCAGCGTAAGACCCGACGATCAAGCAAACCAGCGCCAGACCGCCTGCGACCATCGGTTGCGTGGCAGCCATTGGCGCGCGGTTTATCTGCCTCGCATGACGTCAATTTCAAATCAGTTGTCTGCCAGTTTGTCGGCGCTTGCGCCGCTTTGCATGATGGATAGGCATTGCGCAATTTGCAGTTATGGCGCGCGCGCCAGGCCCTATCGATCGGGAAAAGTGCGGCTATTGTCGATGCAAGCGGCCCGAGGCAGGGCGGCGCTGGAGGCGGTTGATCTTGACGCGCAAGACCCTGAAAGCTGGCACTTCATGGATGAGCATATGACGTGGACGGGGTCTGAGGCGCTATTCGTATTCGGCGCGGTCTGCGGCGGCTTGGGCCAATCGCTGGCGCCGTTGTGGCTTTTGCCAAAAGGTTTGCGGGCCGCGCTTGACCGGATGATCGCGCGCAACCGGTGCCGGTTGTCTGACCGGTCGGACCGCCGCGCGATCCTCGATCCGGCTTTGCAGGCGCGCCTTTTGTCATGAAGATTGTAATCCTTGGCGGCACCGGTGTTTTCGGCAGCAGATTGGCGCGACTTTTGGCGCGCGACGGGCACGACTTGACCTTGGCCGCGCGTGGCGGTAGCGCCGCTCTCTCGGCTGAACTTGGTGCAAAAAGCCTGGTCTGCGATCGCAACCGAGACCCCGCTGCGCTATTTGCAGAGCACCCTGACCTTGTCGTCGATGCAGCCGGTCCGTTTCAGTTCTACAAAAGCGATCCCTACCGCTTAGCACGCGCCGCAATTGCCGCTGGCGTGAATTACATGGACCTCTCAGACGACGCTGATTTCACTGCCGGTATCAGCGTCTTGGACGGCGATGCAAAAGCGGCTGGCTGCTATGTGCTGTCCGGCGTTTCATCCGTGCCAGCGCTGTCAGGTGCGGTGGTGACCCATCTGGCGGCAGGCCTTGATAGCGTCGACGCGATAGATGGCGCCATCTTGCCGGGCAATCGCGCGCCCCGCGGCCGCTCTGTCATGGCCGCGATCCTGGCCCAGGTCGGGCAGCCCATGCCTGTATACCGCGGCGGCGTTTGGCAAAGCGCACGGGGGTGGTCGGACAGGCGCGATTACGCGTTGCCGGGCGGTGAGATACGGCGTGGCTGGTTGAATCGCGTCCCCGATTTGGCGCTTTTCCCGACGCAATTTAAGGCTCGGACCGTGACGTTTCGTGCAGGCTTGGAGCTGTCCGTTATGGGCCAAGGCCTGGCGCTGCTCTCGATCATCCGGCGCTACATCCCAGTGCCCTTCCCTGTCGGATTGGCCCATTGGGCGGCGTCACTTCTTCAATCGCTTGGCAGTGATCGCGGCGGCATGGTGGTCAGCGTCATTGGGCAGCGTTCGGGGCAGGATGAAACCAGAACGGTCACCCGCATCTGGCGTCTTTTGGCCGAACAAGGCGACGGGCCTTTTGTGCCTGCAATTCCCGCGCGGGCGGTTGTTGCGAATGGCGGCGCGGCCCCGGGCGCACGTGCTGCAATAGACGAGGTTGCGCTGGCCGATATTGTTTCCGCGACGGACGATCTGCACCTGACGACAGTGGAAGAAGAACACACGTCGCTACCGCTTTTTGCCGAAGTTTTGGGCGATCAATTCGCCACGCTTGGCCCAGCCGTTCGCGAAAGCCATGAGGTCCATGCCGTTTCACACTTGGCAGGCCAGGGTCGCGTCACCCGCGGACCAGGCCTGTGGCCCGCGCTGATCGCTCTTGCGTTCCGCTTTCCACCGGCAGGCCATGACCTACCGGTGGTTGTCACCAAAACGCGCCATGGCAAGTCGGAGATATGGCAGCGCCGCTTTGGTCATAGCCAGTTTAAATCAACCCTTACCGCCACACCGCAAGGCATGTCGGAACGCTTTGGCCCTTTCACCTTTGGCCTTTCGCTGGCGGCCCGCGACGGGGCGCTGGAATTTCCGGTGCGTTCCGGCCGAATTGGCCCGCTGCGCCTGCCTGATTGGGCCTTGCCGATCAGCGAAACACGGGAGTTTCAGGATGAAACGGGCGCCTTCCACTTCGATGTTGTCCTGCGCGCGCCGATCACGCGCCAATTTATTATCCGCTACGAAGGCCAGTTGAGCCCGATCTGAGTTCCGGGCAATCTGCTCGGCGATGGGCTTGCCAGTGATCGATAACGCAACCGCACGCGCGCTCTTTTTAGAACGTCACGACCTGGCAAAACCGCGACGCCGACAGGGTCGCGGTGATGCGCTTGCGGCGCTGGTGGAGCGGTTGGGCTTTGTCCAGGTCGACAGCGTCAATACGCTGGCGCGCGCCCATGACATGATCCTGTTCTCCAGGGCCACCGATTACCGGCCCGAAAGCCTGCGTTGGCTGAACGATCGCATGCGCGCCACTTTCGAAGGCTGGACCCATGACGCCGCCGTCATACCGGCTTCTTCTTTTCCCTATTGGCGGCTGAAATTTGCCCGCGACCAGCAACGCCTGCGCGAAAAATGGGCCGATTGGCACGGCTCCGAATTTCATGCCGAGATCGACGGCGTCCTAGACCATATCGCCGCCAATGGCGCGACCTCCAGCCGTGAGGTCGGCGAGGCGCCGGCCGGGAAATCAACCGGCTGGTGGGATTGGAAACCGTCCAAAACGGCGCTGGAATATTTGTGGCGGTCGGGACGTCTGTCCGTCTGCCACCGGCGCGGCTTTCAGAAGGTTTATGATCTGACCGAGCGGGTCCTGCCTGAGCTCGTGGGCTTGCCCGATTTGCCAAAACACGCCGTCATCGAATGGGCCTGTGCGACAGCGCTCGACCGGTTGGGTTTTGCAACTTCCGGCGAATTGGCGGCGTTCTTTGCGCTTGTCACACCGAACGAGGCAAAAGACTGGGTGGCGGCTGCCTCGCAGGACGGGCGCATCGAAGCGGTGTCCGTGACCATGGCGGACGGCCAGCTTCGTACGAGCTACATGACCCCGCAGATGCGCGCATCGCTTGTTAACTTAGCACCGCCCAGCCGAACATTGCGGCTCTTGTCGCCGTTTGATCCGGCCATCCGCGATCGCAACCGGGCAGAGCGATTATTTGGCTTTCATTACCGGATTGAGATCTTTGTGCCCGCGCCAAAGCGGCGCTACGGCTATTATGTCTTTCCGATCCTGGAGGGCGATCGATTGATTGGGCGGGTCGATCTGAACGCCGACCGAATGGCCGGTATTTTGCATGTGACAGCGCTGTGGCCTGAGACGGGCGTTCGATTCGGGCGCCAGCGGATGGTACGATTGGAAGGCGAATTGGACCGCGCCGCGCGTTTCGGCGGGTGCGACCGCGTTATGCTTGCCCGCGATTTCCTGCGCGACGGCTGAGAAACTGCGCCGCCTCTTCATCAATCTTTAGAACTCGTGGTGCTACCGGGGGGGCGCAGAACAGTCAGTCCGTATAAATCGCGAGGTTCTTGAATGGACACGAATGGGGCGCTCGTCATCGACATGCGAAAGCCCGGTTGGGCCAGCGCTCCGGCGCTTGTGAGCGATGTCGTGACGGAACCACCGCAATCGATCAAGATCGATGCGCAAAATGCGGCCACACCCTCGGCGGAAGAGGCGCAGATCCTACTTGCCCTGACGCGCCACGCTGCCGCGAACAACATTCCCATATCCATCGAAGGTGTGGACGGCGCGTTGCGCGCTGAAATGGGCCGCATTGGATTTGAAACTGTATTTCCCGCTGAAGGAGACGCTACGCCATGAATCCAGCTCCGCATGTGCTTGCGATCGATGATTCGTTCACCATCAGGGAGATGGTTAGCCAAACCCTGAGAGATGCAGGGTATGACGTCACCACCGCCAATGATGGGCAGCATGGTGTCGACACGTTTGTCGACGGTGAATTTGACGCGGTCATCACCGACATCAACATGCCACGCATGGATGGCTTTGGCGTGATTGAATCAATCCGCGGCATTGACGGCCAAGAAGCGCGTATCCCGATCCTGGTTTTGACCACCGAAAGCGGCCCGAAATTGAAAGAGCGTGCGCGCAACGCAGGCGCGACGGGCTGGATTGTGAAGCCGTTTGACGACGAAGCACTTGTTTCCGTTCTCGACCGCGTGACAGGCAGGGAGTAGCGCAATGTCCGCCGACAATCTCAAGGCCATGTTCTTCGTGGAATGCGAAGAGCTGCTCGAAGCGCTGGCTGAAGGCCTGGTTTCGATGGAAAGCGGTGAAGCTGACAACGAAACGTTGCACGCCATTTTCCGCGCTGTTCACTCCATCAAAGGCACCGCTGGCGCTTTTGGCTTCGATACTCTGGTCACGTTCACGCACCATTATGAAACCGTCCTCGATCTGATCCGCAGCGATCAACTGGCGGTCGATGCCGATTTGATGCGGGTCTTGTTGCGGTCGAGCGATATTCTCGCCGATCTCGTTGAGTTGGCTCGCTCGGATGATCCGGGCCGACCCGACGCAATGGATCAAGTCCTGACCCAGTTGATCGAATTGTCCGGCGCCAATAACGACACGCCTGCGGCAGGTGCGGGAGGAGCAGCGGAACCGGCCGAAGATCTGAGTTTTGAGCCATTGGCCTTTGAGCCGCTTGAGCTTGCCGACGGTCCCGAAGACGGCGCCTTGAAGTATCACGTCCGGTTCGAACCGGGCGCTGATTTCTTCCGCAACGGTCATGATTTTGCCCGCCTCATCCAAGAGCTGGAACGCATCGGCCAAGTCAATTGTGTGGTCGATCCGTCCGGCTTGCCGGAATTGTCGGAGTTTAAGTCCTCGGCCTGCTACTTGGCATGGGATATCGAGATCGAAACGGAAGCGACCGAGGCTGAGATCCTTGACGCTTTCATGTTCCTCGAAGAATTCTGCAAAATCAAAGAGGTGCCGCAAAACCCTCCATTGCCGGAGCTGCCTGAAGCTGACCAGGAAGTCCCTGAAGCTGCGGCCGCTCCGGCACCCAAATCTGAGCCGACGCCAGAACCGGCCAAGCCAGAGCCCAAAGTAGCGGCAGCGCCTGTCGAACAAAAGGCACCCGCCAAAGCGCCTGAATCTGGCGCGAAAGCCCAGGCAGCCGGCGCATCGGCCCCGAAACAGCCGATGCTGCGGGTTGATCCCGAACGCGTCGACCGGCTGATCAATACGGTGGGTGAGTTGATCATCAACCAAGCTGTCATCAGCCAGCGCATCGTGGAGGGCGGTTTTGATACAAACTCCGACCTGATGAGCGATCTGGACGATTTCCAGCACCTAGCGCGCGAAATCCAAGAAGGCGTCATGGCGATCCGCGCCCAACCCGTAAAACCGCTGTTCCAGCGCATGCAAAGGATTGTGCGAGAGACCGTCGAAGCGCTTGGCAAGGATGTGCAACTAGTCACCGAGGGCGAAAACACCGAGGTGGACAAAACGCTTGTGGAGCGTTTGGCCGACCCGCTGACCCATATGATCCGAAACGCGGTTGATCACGGCATTGAGCGGAAAGAGGTGCGCACTGAATCCGGCAAGACCGAGCGCGGAACGATCCGCCTGTCCGCGGCCCATCGCTCGGGCCATGTCCAGATCGAAATCTCAGATGATGGCGCGGGCGTCAATCGCCCCAAAGTTTTCGAAAAGGCTGTTGAAAACGGACTTGTGCCGGCAGATGCAAAGTTGACCGACAACGAGATAGACAATTTGCTTTTCATGCCTGGTTTCTCGACCGCGGCGGCGGTGACAAACCTGTCCGGTCGCGGTGTTGGCATGGATGTCGTAAAGACAGCGATCAGCGCGTTAGGCGGCCGGGTGGCAATTGCGTCCTCGCCCGGAAAAGGCACGACATTCACAATCTCGATGCCGCTGACCCTTGCCGTCATGGACGGCATGGTCGTCCATATCTGTGGCGAGACGATGGTTGTGCCGCTGGCCAGCATTGTTGAGACAATCAGGCCGGACCAAAAGGACATCAAATCGATTGGCCGCGACGGCCGCCTTTTGTTCATCCGCGGCATGTACGTGCCGATCATTCAGCTCTCTGAGATGCTTGGCCTTGCCGGCCTGGGCGACGATTCATCCGGCACCGTTTATGTTTTGGTCCGCTCCGAGGCCGATGACTTGGTCGCGCTGGCTGTGGATGACATCTCCGATCAGCGCCAGGTCGTCATCAAAAGCCTTGAAGGCAATTACGGCGCCATTCCGGGAATTTCAGCGGCGACGATCCTTGGTGACGGTCGCGTCGCACTCATCATCGATACCGAAGCCATATTGGCGCAGGTTCGCCGTACCGGCACCGAAGCTGCGTAGCGAAAGGAGTTGCCATGAACAGGCCAGCACATTGGGAAGAAAGTGGCACAATCGAATTTGTGTCCTTCATGGCCGGAGGCCAAAGTTTCTGCATCGAAATCACGCAGATCCGGGAAATTCGGCGATGGACGCCGGTGACCGCTCTGCCGCATGCCGACAAAGCAATACTTGGCGTCATCAACCTGCGTGGCGCGGTCATTCCCATTGTCGATTTGGCGGAACAATTAGGTCTCGGCGCAAGCGAAACCTCAATGCGTCATGTCGTGATCGTTGTGGCGATCGGCACGCAAACGGTCGGTCTTTTGGTGGATTCCGTCTCTGAGATTCTTGCCGTGGCAGTAGAAACCATCTGCGACGCGCCGCCCATGTCCAAAAGCGTGGATAGCGAATGCATCATCGGCCTTGTGTCAGTTGAAGATGAGATGTCTCGCGTGCTTGCCTTGGAAGCAGTTCTTCCGCAGGCGCTGGAGGATGCGGCCTAATGAATATGCGCCCGGCACCGATCGGCCAGAATTTCGGTGCAAGACCGGAATTGTCGGACCAAGACTTCAACCGTATCGCGAAACTTGCGCGGTCGGATTTCGGTATCCAAATCGAACCGCAGAAAAAATCGATGATACAATCTCGGCTTACCAAGCGCATCCGCGCGCTTGGGATGGCTGGTTTTTCGGAATATTGCGCGCTGGTTGAAAGCCGCAATCCCGAGGAGCGGGAAAACTTCATCTCGGCCATCACAACAAACGTGACGCATTTCTATCGCGAAGTGCACCACTTCAAGCAATTGCAGAACGAGGTCTTGCCAGACCTGGCGGAACGCGCCCGCGGTGGCGCGCGGATCCGGATTTGGTCGGCAGGCTGTTCGACTGGCCCGGAGCCTTACTCAATCGCCGGAAGTGTTATCAAGGTCATGCCAAATGCAGGACGCATGGGCGTTGAAGTGCTGGCAAGCGATCTCGACCGGGATGTGATTTCGAAAGCAGAGGCTGCAACTTACGATGCCGAGCAATGCCAAGTTCCGGCGCCGGAATGGGGCGACCAGGTCTTTGAGCGGACGCAGCGCGGCAGTGAGCGCAAGGTTCGCGCGGACGTGGCCGGGCTCGTCAACTTCAAGAAGATAAACCTGAATGGTGACTGGCCCATATCCGGTAAGTTTGACGTGATCTTCTGCCGAAACGTCGCGATCTACTTCGACCGGGAAGTACAGCAGCGCCTTTGGCAGCGCTTTGCGGAGGCACTGCAGCCTCAGGGCATGCTTTTCATTGGCCACTCGGAACGCATTTCAGGGCCTGCAAAAGACATATTCACCCCAAGCGGCATCACTGCATATCGCAAACGCGCCTAACTGGCGACGCATCGAAGGAGACCGAACTTGTCCATCAAAGACACTCTGCGCGTTATGGTCGTCGACGATATGTCGATCAGCCGTGGGCTGCTTATCTCCGCCCTAGAAGAGATGGGCATTTACAAAGTGGTCGCTGAAAGTTCTGGCCAGTCGGCCGCTGCACGGATCGGAACCGATCCAGTGCATCTGGTGCTGGCCGATTACAATATGCCGGGCATGGACGGCTTGCAGTTGCTCGAAACGCTGCGCCGCAATCGCGCCACCCAACGGGTTGGTTACATTCTTGTCACCGGCACGCCAACACCAGAATTGGTGGATACGGGGCGGCGCTTGGGGCTCAACAACTTGGTGCAGAAGCCTTTCACCACGCAATCGCTGAAGCGCGCAATCGAATCCGTTGTGGGGAAATTTTGAACGCTTTCAACGACCGACCGATCAGCACCGCAACGCCGGATGCCTGCGATCTGATTGCTGCTGTCGGGCAAGAATTGGACCATACAGCAGCGCTTTTGCGCCGTGCCGAGGAGGCAATTTTAACGGCTTTGGCCGATCCGAAGCGCGATGCATTCCAGATGGCCGATGTCCAATTGCTCGATCTGGCGATCCAAACCCTGGATGATTTGTCGCCGTTTATTGTCGCGCTTTCGGTTGGCCTGACGGACACACGTTCGGTTGACACAGACCGCTTGATGGCAAGCCTCCGGCTGGCCGGTTTGCGCGCCCGTTTGGGACGATCGGGTACTGCGGTCAGCCAAAGCGATGGTGGCTCCATCGAGATGTTTTAAGCGCTCGACAAGCGCAACACTTAATTTGGTGAAGGCATGCGGATACTCTTAACCCATTCAAATTCACTACGGCGAGAGCGGTTGCGCGCACGCTTGGAGAAACTCTCGGGCGTGACCGTGTCAAAAAGTGCTGCAAATCTAACAGAGGCCTATCACGAAGCCGAACACCACCCGCCAGCAATTGCCGTCTTCGGAAAAAGCCTAACACTGTTGCCAGAGTTCGAAGTTCTGCACTACGTGCTTCGGGCACTTCATGTCCGCATAACAGTTTTTGTCGACACAAAAGGCGCAAGCCTGCCTGCTGGGTTAACCGGCCAAGACATTGCACTGATTGATGAAAGCATGTCGGATGCTGAGCTTCACGCGGCCCTGACGCCGGGCGCGCGCCCTGCACCTGTCGCGCCTGCGTCGCGGATCTCGCAGCCAACAGGTGCACGAGCCATTGGCGCTGCGCCGGGGCGGCTCATCATGATTGGGTCCTCCACCGGGGGTGTCGAGGCCTTGATTGATGTCTTGTCGAACTTCGATGCCACAAGCCCGCCAACGATGTTGGTCCAGCACACGGGCGGTACTTTCAGCGGTGGGCTTGCGCGACTACTGGACGGCAAAACCAATGCCAAGGTGCTGGAGGCGGAGCACAATATGGTCGTCAAATCCGGCATGGTCGTGCTCGCGCCGGGTGATGCTGCGCATTTGCAGGTCCAGATGCAAGGCACGACCGTGCGCTGTAAACTAGTCGGCGCGCCAGAGATCGGCGGCCACAGACCGGCCGTGGACGCGCTCTTTCGGTCCGGTGTGGCGCATGCGCCGAAGATTGCCGCGGCAATCCTCACCGGTATGGGCAAAGACGGGGCCGAGGGCCTCGCCGATCTGCGCAAAGCAGGCGCGCGCACGTTCGGTCAGGATCAGGAAACCTCTTTGGTCTACGGTATGCCCAAAGTCGCCGCGGATATCGGCGCAGTCGAACGGCAATTGCCGCTTGGCAAGATCGGACCGGCCCTAATTTCAGCAAGCTCAGAGCGGACAGTTGCATGAATAATATGAGATCTTCCTCTTTCCGCTCGGCCAGCCCGGATCGGGTCATGAATGTTGTGCAGGGCGAGTACAAAATCTCGCGTGACCCTGATGTGCTTCTCTCAACCGTGCTGGGGTCTTGCGTGGCCGCCTGTATCTTTGATTCCGAGGTTGGGATTGGCGGGCTGAATCACTTTCTATTGCCTGGCGACAAACGTGGCGGCAGTGTCGAACTCAAATATGGCTCGATGGCGATGGAATTGCTGATCAACGAGCTTTTGAAAGCGGGCGCGCGGCGGTCGGGAATGAAAGTGAAGCTATTTGGCGGTGCGCGCATCAATGCCGGTCTGTCCGATATTGGCTCGAAAAACATCGCATTTGCCAAAGATTATGTCCGGCGCGAGCGTTTCCCGATCGTTGAGGAAAGCCTGGGCGGCAATCAGGCCAGGCGGATCCATTTTCGCCCTGTCGTTGGTGATGTGCGCCTTAACATGGTAGCACAGACCCAGGCGCCAGTCGAACGTGTCGAGGCGCCGCGCAAGAAGCCGGATGTCACCCTGTTCTGAGGTGCATAAGCGGGATGCGACTGCAGCATAGATGCCCCAAGTAGCGTGGCAGCTATAGGCCGAATTTAACGGATGGCCGGGTTTGCAACCCCGGCCACCCAGCTCCTGAGATCAGGAGTTTCGGTTTAGTTCTTCTCGCTGCACCAGGCGAAATTCAAGCCAATCCAGCACTTCACTCTCAACCCAGCCCGCCCGGTTCGGGCCCAGCGGTACCCGCTCGGTGAATAGGCCTGTGAGGCGCCTCTGGTTTCCTAGACACCGACAACTATCTCATCGGCACCGATCACGGCGTGATCGTCGACGTCGAGGCCACCAGATCAATCCGGCAGGCTGGGGTTGGGTCAACCAAGACCATGCTCGACCGGGTGAAATCCCAGTTCGATCTGCACCCCCGAACGGCTGATTGTGGGCGCCGCCTATGGCACCCGGCCGCTTCTAGGTTGGTTGGTCGACCGCAAGATCGCGCCGCATATCCCCGTCATCGACAAAGCCGGGCGCAGCCGATGGCACCCGGTCCCGCATGCGCCAGGGTCGCTCGGACCGGTGGCGCGACAAGGCTCATCTTCGAATGGGACGCTGAGAACACCCGATACATCTGCCCCAAGGCCGCGGCCGTAAAGCAGTTCCGCTGCAACCACCCAGACCCCAATCGCG
>JBCCXT010000051.1:0-28495 GCA_039191215.1 Pseudomonadota bacterium | reverse complement strand
TAGGCCCGGCAGGACTTGAACCCGCAACCAAAGCGTTATGAGCGCTCTGCTCTAACCAATTGAGCTACAGGCCCGCCTGTGCATTCGATAGGCGGGCAATCTGTGGCCGTCAAGCGATGGACAGGACGAAGCCGCCCTGTTATGCGGCGCCAGTCTCGCACGAGCCAGGGGGTACACGGCGATGAGCGATCGGCCCAATCAACTCAGCTATGCCGATGCTGGGGTCGATATTGACGCCGGAAACGCGTTGATCGATCGCATCAAACCCGCG
Source organism: Pseudomonadota bacterium (assembly GCA_039191215.1). Classification (GTDB taxonomy): domain Bacteria; phylum Pseudomonadota; class Alphaproteobacteria; order Rhodobacterales; family Rhodobacteraceae; genus HKCCE3408. The sequence goes on along the minus strand of JBCCXT010000051.1, from coordinate 28,224 downwards.
GCAAAGGCTACAGAGCGGCGCGGCACCATGGCTGGATTGGGCGGATTTGGCGGGCTATTCGACCTCAAGGCAGCAGGCTACCAGGACCCAATCCTGGTCGCGGCATCAGATGGTGTGGGCACAAAGCTGCGCATTGCAATCGATACCGGCGCGCTGGACGGGATCGGCCAGGATTTGGTGGCGATGTGTGTCAACGATCTGATCTGCCAAGGCGCGGAGCCCTTGTTTTTTTTGGACTATTTTGCAACCGGCCACCTAGCACTGGACGATGCCGCCCGCGTTATCGAAGGGATTGCAGCGGCCTGTAAAGCGTCCGGTTGCGCACTGATCGGTGGTGAAACCGCTGAGATGCCGGGCATGTACGGGCCGGGCGAATTTGATCTTGCCGGATTTGCCATCGGCGCGATGGAACGCGGCGGGGGCCTGCCCCTTGAGGTGGCGCCGGGCGACATCTTGTTGGGTCTGCCCAGCAGCGGCGTGCATTCCAACGGCTATTCGCTTGTGCGCAAGGTTGTGGCCCTGACCGGGCTTGCTTGGGACGCACCAGCACCTTGGGATGCCAGCCAAACGCTCGCCCAAGCACTGCTCGCGCCGACGCGTCTTTATGTCGAGGCCGCCTTGGCCGCGCAAAATGTGGGCGGCCTGCGCGCGCTAGCGCATATCACCGGTGGGGGGCTCACCGAAAATCTGCCCCGTGTGCTGCCGAAGACGCTGACAGCCCATGTTATGCTGGACCGCATCGCGCCGCCGCCGGTCTTTGGCTGGCTGGCGGATACCGGTGGGATATCGGAATCTGAGATGCTGCGTACGTTCAATTGCGGGATCGGGATGGTCGCCGTTGTGGCGCCTGATGAATGCACGCGTATAAAGGCTTGCCTACAAGACACACTTGGCGCGGCCGTGACGGAGATTGGTGAGGTCATCGAGCCTCCAACAGGCGGCGCAAGTGTTCAGTATTCAGGTAGTCTGTTGCGGTGAAACGTGTCGCAATCCTGATCTCTGGCGGCGGCTCCAACATGCTCGCCCTGCTGCGGTCGATGTTGCACGATGCCGACCACCCTGCCCGCCCCTGCTTGGTGGTCTCGAATCGGCCCGATGCGGCCGGTCTGGCGCGCGCCAGAGCGCTCGGTGTGGCCGCCGCCAGCATCGATCATCAGGCCTTTACAAGCCGCGAGGCTTTTGAGGCGCAACTCTGCGCCGCGCTTGATGAATATCACCCGGATATTCTCTGTCTGGCGGGCTTCATGCGGATCCTAACCCCTGGTTTTGTGGCGGGCTGGACGGGCCGTTGCCTCAACATCCACCCGTCGCTTTTACCGAAGTATCCAGGCCTTCACACCCATGCCCGCGTCTTGGCGGATGGCGAGGCATGGCATGGCTGTAGCGTGCATGAAGTGACACAAGAGCTCGACCAGGGCCCCATCTTGGGCCAGGCCCGCCTGCCGGTCTTGCCCAATGACACGACAGATCGACTTGCCGCGCGTGTCCTGAAACTGGAACACGCCCTCTATCCAGCAGTGTTGCGCAGATACGCCGCGGGTGACCGCAGGCCGGTCGAGATGCGCCAAGAGGGCGGGGAATTGAGCACACTGGCTTGACTTTGGCCCGCGCCACCTGTCCTTTGGGAAAAAAGAGCCTTGAAAGCCAGCCACGCTAGTGACCCAGATCATCACCACGACAGACGCGCTTGCAGCGTTTTGCGCGCGGGCAGCAGACGGTCCTTACGTCACAGTTGATACGGAATTTCTGCGCGAAAGAACCTATTTCGCGCAGCTTTGCCTGGTGCAGATCGCCGTGCCCGGCCAGGGTGATGACGATGCCGTGCTGGTCGATCCGCTGGCCGCTGATCTGTCGCTTGATCCGCTCTACGAACTGTTTGCCAACAAAGAGGTCGTGAAGGTTTTCCACGCCGCGCGCCAAGACCTGGAGATTTTCTTTGTTGAAGGCGGTCTGGTGCCCGAGCCGCTCTTTGACACACAAGTCGCGGCGATGGTTTGCGGCCATGGCGACCAGGTCGGCTACGAAACGCTGGTGCGCAAGATTGCCAAAGCGAGCCTCGATAAATCGTCACGCTTCACGGATTGGTCGCGACGGCCGCTGACCGAAGCGCAGCAAAGCTACGCCCTGGCTGACGTCACGCATTTGCGCGTTATCTACGAGCATCTGTCAGAGGAGCTGCAGCGCACTGGCCGCGTCGGCTGGGTCGAGGAGGAATTGGGCCAATTGACCAACAGCTCCAGCTACGTGGTCGATCCGTCCGAGGCTTGGCGGCGGCTCAAAGTTCGCTCCAATTCCGGCAAGTTCCTGGCACTCGTGAAAGAGCTGGCCGCCTTTCGCGAAGAGTTGGCGCAGGCCCGCAACGTCCCGCGATCGCGCATCATCAAAGATGACGCGCTGTTGGAATTGGCATCGATGAAGCCGCGCAGTGTTGAGGATATGGGCAAGGCCCGCCTGTTGCTGCGCGAAGCACGCAAGGGTGAATTGGCCGAAGGCTTGCTGGGTGCCATACGCCGTGGCCAGCAAATGCCGGCAGAGGCACATCCGCGGCTGCCAAAGGGTCGCGACCGCTCCGCGCTTAATCCGGCGCTGGCTGACCTGATGCGCGTGCTTTTGAAGGCCAAAGCCGAGGAATCCGGTGTGGCGCAAAAGCTGATCGCATCGGCCGCAGATCTCGATGATATCGCCGCCGGGCATTTCGATGGCGTCTGGAGCATGGGATGGCGCCACGAGGTATTCGGCCGTGACGCGCTGCGGCTTTGTCGCGGTGAGATCGCCTTGGCGGCACTCGGCACGCAGGTAAAAATCGTCGAGATCTAGGGCACAGAAAACGCGCCTTTTCAGGGCCCTTTGCCGTCGACTTTCCTGAAAAATCTGGTGAGATAATCGCGCCCCATTTGCGCTTGGGCGCAGAAGATGTTGCGCGAGAATATGAAGGGTTTTCTTCAAATACTGCATTATTTCTGACGTTTACATATCCCCCCGGGGAGGTTAAAAAGTGGCCATGAAACACGCCAGCCATGCCGAGGTCGGTAATCGTTTGAAACGTAGCGCAGGTCATCTGCAGAAGGTGATCAGCATGCTCAGCGAGGGACGCCCGTGTTCTGAGCTTGCGCAACAACTTCACGCGGTAGAGCGCGCTGTTGGAGCCGCCAAAAAAGTGTTGATCCAAGACCACATAGATCATTGTCTCAGCCAGCCGCCTGAAACCTCGGAAAGCCATGCTGAGATCATCGCTGATCTGCGAGAGATCACACGCTACCTCTAAAGGAACCCAAACCGTGAACCTGACGGAAATGATCGAAAACGGCAGCGCCAATCCGGTCCTGCTGTTTGGCTTTGCCCTGGTGCTCGGCGCTTTGCACGCGTTGGAGCCGGGGCATTCGAAAACGATGATGGCGGCCTATATCGTTGCCATCCAAGGCACGGTCAACCAAGCGATTTTGCTGGGGGTGTCGGCCGCTTTCAGCCACTCGATCATCGTCTGGGTTCTCGCCTTCGCGGCGCTGACTTGGGGAAACGAGCTTATCGGGGAGCAGTTGGAGCCCTATTTTATCATCGTCTCAGGCGTCATGGTTTTGGGGATTGCCGCTTGGATGCTGTGGAATAACAGACCACAGGCCCATGCCGAGCATCATCATCATCACCACGATCACGATCACGACCATCACGACGGTCATCATGCCCATGCCCATGCCCATGATGAACACCACCATAGCCATCACACACACGATGCCCTCGATGCGCCGCATCTCGACGCCCATGCCCGCGCCCATGCGGCGGATATCAAGGCGCGGCTGGCCTCAGGCAGGGTCGGCACATGGCAGACGATCTTGTTTGGATTTTCCGGCGGATTGATTCCCTGCCCGGCTGCGATCACGGTGTTCATTCTCTGCCTGCATCTGGGGCAGTTTGCCCTAGGCATTACACTTGTCAGCGCATTTTCAATTGGCTTGGCGATCACGCTAGTTGGCATCGGCATTGTCGCGGCAATCGGTCTAAAAATGATGTCATCACGCACGTCCCGATTTGACCGAATTTTGCGCGCAGCGCCCTGGATTTCAGCCGCTCTCATTGCAGCGGTCGGCCTGGCCATCATTTGGACCGGCTTTTCGCATCTTCAACATGTTGGCCATAGCCACTAGAGAGGTGGGGTTGGCAGCACTGGCGCCCCCAAGCAAAGTGCATCTTTCATCTGCCCAGATGGGCATCTAATCTGCGCCTGATACAGGCGGGCCACCTGCGAGACTTCGATGCATAAGATTGCCGTTATCGGTCGCGGGCTGATTGGAAGTGCCGCGACCCGACACCTCGCCGAGCGCATGGGCGGCGTGCTTTGCATTGGCCCCGATGAGCCGGAAAGCCGCGCCAACCATTGCGGTGTGTTTGCCAGCCATTATGACGAAGGCCGCATGACACGGTTTGTCGATCCCTGGCCGGAATGGGCGATAACGGCGGGCCAATCCATTCAGCGCTACCGGGAGCTGGAACACCGAAGCGGGATCGATTTTTATACCCCCGCTGGCTATCTGGGGCTGGGCTATCCGGGCTCCACCTACAATGATCGTTGTGCGGCGACGGCCGCGGCTCATGGCATAAGGATTGAGCGGGTGGACACTGACAGCCTGCGCCAGCGCTACCCGTTTTTGAGCGTCGAAGACGGGGTTGATGGTTTGGTGGAGATGGGCGGCGCTGGCTTTATCAGCCCGCGCAAACTGGTTCAGGCCCAGACCAGGCTGGCAGAACGCGCAGGTGCAACATGCATGCGCCAAGCCGCACGCGCCATTCGAAGCGTCACAGCCGGGGTCGAGATCGAGCTTTGGGACGGAACCATTGAGATCGCAGAGCGCGCTTTGGTTACCGCGGGCGCGTTTACCGCGGCTTGCGGATTAAGCCCGATGGAGCTCGGCCTCACCGTTTTTGGGCGCACGATTGTGCTCGTCCGGATACCAGAAGAGATGGCGGGCGCATTTGAAACCATGCCGACCATGATCGACACGTCGCTTGGGGCCTACATCCTCCCCCCGATCCGGTACCCCGATGGCCAAAGCTATCTTAAGCTTGGCGTTGGGGATGTGACCGATCCTCAATTGACCGACCTGCCCGGCTTGCAAGATTGGTTCTTATCCGAAGGCTCGGCCAAGGATCGCATTCAATTCACCAAACGCATGAAGGAATTGTTCCCCGCGCTTGAGCGATGCCATGACTGGCACACCGATACCTGCGCGGTGGCCTTCACCAAAAGCGGTCTGCCGATCATCGATTTCGTCGTCGGTGAAAAAATTGCCGTGGCCGTTGGCGGTTGCGGCAAAGGGGCCAAAGGCTCGGATGAGTGGGGCCGTATCGCAGCCGATTTGGTCAGCGGCACGGCTTGGAGCACGGAAATTCAGCGCGAAAAACTGGCTTTGCGTTGATGCTTTTGCGGTGTTTTTGGTGCCTGGTTGGCAAACGCCAAAAGCGGCAGAAAGCCCCAAGCCGCATAGCGGCGATGTGTGAGGGTCAAGCGTAAGGTTGCGGCGATGAGATACAGGTTACACAACCGGCTGGGCTCTGGCGGATTTGCCGTCCAGGCAACACTGGCCGCAGCCGGTATCGATTTTGCCTACGATCCGATCGCGTCAAGGCCGAACGAACCGTTGGGGCCGCAAATTCAAGACCTCAACACTTGGGGCCAAGTCCCTGTTTTGGAATTGGAAAGCGGGGCTCGCATTACCGAAGTTGCGGCGATATTAGCGCATCTCGCCGATGTTGAGCCGGCGTTGAGATCGGGGCCTGCATTGTGGATCGACGATCATCCACTTTTCCTCAGATGGGCCGTGTTTTTGTCAGTGAACGCCTATGAGGGCGTGCTCCGACAGAGCTATACGAGCCGCTATTTCGAGTGCGAGTTGGGACCAGAGCTACCGGCCGACACAAAAGACCTGATCGCCGGATCGATCCGCCAGGCTGCAAGCGCACGGGTGCACGAAGCCTTTAAGACCATTGAGCGCGAAACAGCGCAGCACGCGTTTCTGCTCAGCGACCGGCTGTCGCCCTGCGATATCTATCTCGCGATGCTTTACGCCTGGCATAATCGCAGACCGGACTTGCCGAAATGCACATGGATCACCACCCAAGTTGCCACGCATCCCGGCATTCGAGAGATCTGGAAGCAGAACTTTCATGACCGGCTCGACTTTAAATGGCACGAATTGTAAGTTCGGCTGGCCAGGTCGGAGACATCGTAAACGCGTTCGCGCCGACCTGCGCTGCGACCTCTGATGATGCAGGCCGTTCCACGGGCCTTTTTACCGCGGGACGTCGGCCCTGATGGGCAATTTTTAGGCGGTGATTTTCCTGCAATCGAGATTTCCGGACTTTTCGCAACTGTTGGAGTTGCGAGACTCAAGAAACTTCGATTAATGCCTATCTCGGGAGTTCAAGCGAGCAGGCACTATGCTGATCCATTCCGGTGCTTTGATTGCCTTTGCGGCCGCGGGCCGAAGGCTCGGCCATTTTTGTTGGCGGCGCGCCAGCTTTGGTGTCGAGCTTTCGCGGCCAAAAGCGCGTTCCGCTCGCCCGTTGCAGCTGCCAGATCGCTTTTCCACGACATTGATGATCAGGGGGCAATGCGACGCGGCGCTGTACGCAGACCACCGACCTCGCGCTGATTTTCAACTCTTTTGCACGCCAAAACGCAGCAACCGCGTTTCCGCCAGCGACCCCGCAAAATCACCAAAACGACGACCAAAAGGGAGACTTTGTATGTCTATGGCCTCACGATTTGCAGCGGCAGTGCTTTTGTCGCTGTCTGCGGGACTTCCCGCCGTCTCAGACACGTTCACAATCTCGGTGGCCTATGTGTCACCCGACGCGCTGCCAGACCCGCGTGCCCAGTATAACGGCTGGATGTCGAACCAAACCGGTGTGACGGAAACGCTGATGGGCATCGACTACGATATGAATCTCTATCCGCGCGTGGCAGAGGGCATTGAACAGGTTGAACCGACGATCTGGCGTGTGACCTTGCGCGAAGGCGTGATGTTCCACGACGGCACGCCGGTAACCGCCGAGGCGGTGATTGCCGCAATCGGCGCCATTTCAGAAGAAGGCCATCCCGGCCACAATGCGCGAATTGATGCGCTCTTGGATTTGGCGGGCATGACCGCCAATGGCGACCGCGTCATCCTGTTTGAAACCAATTCGCCAAACGCGGCTTTCCCTTGGACATTGTCAGAGCCCGGCATCGCCGTTCTTGGCCCACAATCGGATGATTTCCCGATCAACGGCACCGGCCCTTACGTCTTCGCAGAAGCCATCCCAGAACAACTCTACCGCGTGGAGGCCAACCCGGACTACCGCCTTGGCACGCCCGGTTTCGATGAAATCCGCGTGGTCAACATCCCCGATCCGGGCGCATCGGCCCTGGCCTTTGAGGCAGGCGAAGTGGACATGGTGATCAACTATCCTGAGACCGATTATGAGCGCATCCTCGAGACCGGCGCGGAAGGGTTCACAGCGCCCACAGCGCGGCTCTATTTCTACACGGTCAACGCGGCCAGCGGTCCGATGTCGAACCCGTTGATCCGCCGGGCCGTATCGATGGCAATTGACCGCGAAGGCATCGTCACGGCGGCGCTTTCGGGTTTTGGCGGTGTTCCAGCCGGCACGGTTTACCCAGACGGCACGGGCTGGGCTGCCGATATTGCGCAGTCTTACGACCCTGAAGGCGCCGAGGCGCTGCTGGCTGAGGCTGGTGCGGTCAAGGAGGGCGGCGTTTGGATGCTGGACGGCGCGCCGCTTGAGATCGACATTGTCACCTATTCATCGCGTGCGGCACTGCCGCCCACAGCTGAACTGACGCAAGCATTCTTGCAGGCCATTGGCGTGGGCTCGACCGTCAGCGTCGGCGAATGGGCGGCCAGCGCCGACATTATTGCCGCCGGCGACGCCGATCTCTTCCTGCAGGCTTGGGTGACCACGCCCCAAGGCGACCCCGGCGCTGTGCTCGAGACGCTTCTTGGAACCGAGGGTGGCTCCAATTCCGGCAGCTATTCCAATGCTGAAATGGACCAGCTTTTGGCCGATGGCCGCACGACGTTTACCCATGAAGACCGCGTCGGCATCTATACCCGCATTCAGGAGATTATCGCCGAAGAGGCTGCGCTGATCCCGGTCTTCCATGTAAGCCAGGTTAATGTGGCCCGTCCCGGCCTGTCGGGCTATGCCGTGCACCCAACCGAGACCTACTGGGTGACCCACGAAACGGCGTTCACCGAATGACGCTCGCGGTTACCGGCCTGAGTGCAGTGCGCTCGGGCCGAACCATCCTACATGAGACCGCGTTATCGATTGAACCGGGTGAGCGGATTGGCCTGGTCGGATCCTCTGGCTCTGGCAAATCCACTCTTGGACACGCCCTGGTCGATGCGCTGCGGGCGGAGGGCGTCTCGGTCGCCCATGTCACCCAAACGCCAGACGAAGCGCTCGATCCGCTGCGCTCGATGGGATTTCATTGGCGCGAGGCTGAGCGCGCCCTGGGCTTGCCATCCGACCCCGTGCGCCGCGCAGCCCTGTTTGACGTGCTCAACATTGCCCATGGTGATCTGCGCAAGCGCCCCTGGGGTTGGAGCCGTGGGATGCAGCAGCGTTTTGTCATCGCCATGGCCCTGATCGGCTCGCCCGATCTGATTGTCTTGGACGAGCCGACCTCGGCGCTGGATCCTGTCGTCGCAGCCCGGACAATGGATTTGTTGGACAAAAGCCTGGCAGGGAGAAGAACTGCAATGATGCTGATCACGCATGACCTGGCACTCGCTGCGCAACGCGTGGCGCGCCTTGTCGTGCTTGATGCGGGCCGGGTCGTCGAAGACGCGGCCACCGATCAGCTCTTGGCAGCACCCGAAACCGCATGTGCCCGCGCGCTTTGTGCGCATAAAAGCTGGATGGCGATGCCATGTTGATGCTGCAGAATTGCTCCGTCATCCGGGGCAAAAAATTGACCCTTTCTGATGTCTCGCTCCAGCTTGCGCCGGGCAAAACACTTGCGGTCGTAGGCGAAAGCGGCGCCGGGAAATCAACGCTGATCAATGCCATTTTGAGCTTCGCCAAGACGGATGGCTCGATCACCTGGGCGGATGCGCCGGTCCGACAATGCCGGCCCGCCCTGGTCCTGCAAGAGCCACGCGCGGCCTTCAACCCAGCACTGAGCCTGCGCCGTTCGGTGTTGGAGCCGATCCGCGCCCGGCGCCTTCACCTAGCCGCGGACCGATTGGCCCGATTATGCGCAGGGCTTGAATTGCCCGAAGAGCTGCTCGACCGACGGCCGGGTGAGGTGTCGATCGGACAAGCGCAACGCGTCGGCATTTTGCGCGCGCTGATTGCCGCGCCGCCGTTAATCCTGTTTGATGAGCCGCTCTCAGCCCTTGATGCCGTGACGCAGAAGCATACCGCCCGCCTGATCGCCGAGCTTCAGCGCGAGGAAGGTTTCGCTGCCCTCATCGTCACCCACGATTTGGGCTATGCCGCCGCATTTGCCGATGACATTGCCGTTCTTCGCGCGGGTCGTCTGGAGGAACAGGGCCCGTCGGCCGATTTCATCATCGCGCCGAAAACCGACTACGGGCTCCAGCTGCGCGATGCTGCGATTACCTTGGGCGCCTTGGAAAGGGCCGCATGATGGCGACCCTGCTGGGCTTGCTGGCTCGGGCAGTGGTGGTCTTGGGCTGCACCGCGCTTGCGACATTTACCTTGCTTTGGCACGCGCCTGGCGACCCGGCAACGGTGATCGCCATGGCACGATTTGACACGATCGTCACGGAGGAGGTTATCGCCCAGGTTCGGGCCGAAGCAGGCCTAGATTCAGGTTTTTGGGCGGCATTTTGGGGCTGGCTGTGGCCGCTTCTGCAAGGCGATTTTGGCAGCTCCTCGGTGTCGGGGAATCCGGTAAGCTCAGAGTTATGGCCGGCCCTAGGCTACACCGTTCCGCTTGCCTTGGCGGGCCTGGTCATCGGCGTGGCGATATCCGTCCCTCTGGCGATCCTCGCGACCCGCGCGCCGGGCGGCTGGTTGGACCGGTTCGCCGTGGCTTTGGCATCACTCGGCGCGGCGATCCCGGTCTATTGGCTGGGCCTTTTGCTGGTGCTGCTTTTTGCCGTCCATCTGAACTGGCTGCCCGCAATGGGCGCGCGCACCGCGGCACATCTTGTTCTTCCCGCATTAACCTTGGGATTTGGCGTCGCCGCCTCGCTCACGCGGATCTTGCGATCGGGCATTCTTGAAGCGCGCGGCAAGGCCTTCCTTCCGGCCTTTCGGCGCCGCGGCGTGGCCGAGACCGATATCGGTCGCGATCATGTCGCCCGCCATGCGGCGATCCCTGTTGTGACCGTTTTGGGCTTGGAATTGGCCTTCCTGCTGGAAGGCGCCGTTGTCGTTGAGGTTATTTTCGCCCGTCCGGGATTGGGCACCTTCCTGGTCACCGCGATTGAGGCGCGCGACTTCCCCAAAGTGCAGGCGGTCGTCATCTTGACCGCGCTGTTCTTCGTGATCATCAATCTCGTGATCGACCTCATCTATCGCCTGATCGACCCGCGGATCGGAGCACAAGATGCGTAGTGTTCTGGCGGTTGTCGTGGCCTTTGTGGTGTTAGGCGCCTTTGGCCCGTTCATGGCGCCATTTGATCCGACCGCGATCAACATTCCCGACCGCCTGAGCGCCCCTAGCGGCGCCCATCCTCTGGGCACCGACGCCTTAGGCCGCGATATTCTCTCGCGTCTTTTGCACGGTGCGCGCTGGTCGCTAGGTCTGGCCTTCTTGATCTCGATCATCGGGCTTTTGATCGGCACGTCGATAGGCCTGATCTCCGCGCTTGGCGGCAAGATTGCAGATTGGCTCGTGATGCGCGTTACGGACACGTTTCTCGCATTCCCAGAACTTGTAGCCGCCGTTGTGATTGCCGGGCTTTTGGGCGCCAGTACAGGCAGTCTGATCTTGGCGCTGAGCCTGACCGGTTGGATGCGTTACGCCCGCGTGGCGCGCGGCATCGGGCTGTCGGTCGCCTCTCAAGGCTATGTCGTTCAAGCCCGTCTGGCGGGGCTGTCGCCGATTGGGATTGCCCGCTGGCATTACTTGCCGTCGCTGATCCCAACTCTCACGGTGGTTTGGACCGGCATGTTCGCGCGCGCCATTTTGGGGATCTCGGCGCTCGGCTTTTTAGGCTTTGGCGTTCAACCGCCGACGCCTGAATGGGGCACGATGCTGCTGGATGCGCGCATTCACATGCGCTCCACGCCATTGCAAATGATTTGGCCCGGACTCGCCGTGATCATCTGCGTCTTAGCCATCAATTTGGCAGGCGATGCGCTACGCGATTCCTTAGCGGGCGACGACCAAGTGGGGTGAGCGAGCTTCTGCCCGTCTGACCACGGCTGCTGCAATTCAGCTCAATAAGCGAAGGCCCGTTTGCCGCCGCTGCGAGACTGTTGGCGCCTGCCTAGGGATGTGCCGTCAGCGGGCCAGATGGGAAAACGCTGGAACCTGGGCTTTCATCGTTTTCATGCGAAAACGACTGCCGCCAACAACGGTTGCAAGAATTGCGGCATCTTCCTGCGCATGAGCCTGTGGCGGAGAGACAGGGATTCGAACCCTGGAGACGGTTTCCCGCCTACACGCGTTCCAGGCGTGCGCCTTCGACCACTCGGCCACCTCTCCGGTAAGCTCGGGAGATAGCCGCCCGGCTTTGCGCGCGCAAGAGCTTAGAACATGCGAAAGCTCGCGGTAAACGGCAAATGATCCGACACCTCCTCCTTAAACCTTTCCCGGCCCATGCCCGGATGGGAGCTGTCGGTATCCATCGTCCAGTGCATCGGGAAAAGACGCAGCGAGCCGCGCACATAATCGCGCGAATACGTCCGTGACACGGCAAAGCCGTCTAGCAAATTGGCCCGTCCGCGATCCAGAATATGGCTGAACCGGTCCTGCAAGTCCCATGACGAGACAAAGTCCATCACATCATCGCCGCCCAGATGGTGGAAGTTTGAGACATCCTGGCCGGGGATCATGTTAAAATCACCCATCAACACAAGCGTATGATGCCCATAGGGAGAGGTATCGCGCACCGCTGACAGCCATTGGCCGATCGCCTGGCATTGCGTATCGCGCAGGTTTTGTTCGTCCTTGCCGCGGCCAGATTTCAGATGAACGCCCACAACAATCGCTTTGAATTTTCCCATGCGAATATCGGCGGCGATTGCCAGGCGTCCGCCTTGGTAATCACCCTGGCTGCCCGGCACAAACCGAACATTTTCCACCTCGACATCGGGCTTGTGCAAGAATCCGATATTCAGCGCACTGTCGGGCTGATCGAGAATGGTTCTGTTATATGTCACGTCGTATTTGTCGGCGAGCTCGGCCGCCAAAACGTCGATATGGCTAAGCGGCGCAACTTCGACCAAGCACACAAAATCCGCGTCCAAAAGCGCCAAGCCCTCAGCCTGGCGCTTTGCCTTTTCACTATTGGGGTCAATGCCCTGCCCGTCGAACGAAAAGCCCGCCAAGTTCCAAACGGCAACCCGTCCAATTGCATGTTCTGCCATCGTGAAATGCCTCCGATCCAAATGCAGCTCTGGTAACGCCAAACAAAGGTATCACGGCATCTAAAATTATATGTAAAGGAATTCTAAACCTGCGGGGCCGAGATCGACAGGGTGACCCGGCGGTTTTTCCGGCCTTTATTTTCCACCTTGGTAATGGCGATCGCGCCAATCTCGGCGGTGCGCGCGACATGGGTCCCGCCACATGGCTGCAAGTCAATTTGCGTGTCATCCCCGCCGATTTGCACCAGGCGGATGCGCCCCACCCCGCGCGGCGGTGCGACCGACATTGTCTTTACAAGCTCGGGCCGCGCATCGAGCTCCTCTTCGGCGATCCAAGTTTCGCCCACCCGCAAATCGCGCGTGATCAGCGCATTCAGCCTGCCTTCGAGCACCTCTTTCGGCTCAGCCAGCTCCGGCATCGCGAAATCCAACCGGCCGCGATCTGCGGCAATTGCCCCGCCGGTCACGGGAAAGGGCAGCGCGACCGACAGAAGATGCAAAGCAGTGTGCACGCGCATATGCCCAAAGCGCCGGTTCCAGTCCAAGTGCTGATCAATTTGCGTGCCCGGCTGGGGCAATTGTGCCGCCTCGGCCGGGACCAGGACAATCGCACCATCAACTTTGACGGCTGTTGCAATCTCGATCTGCCCGCCGGGCCAGATCAACCGGCCGCTATCGCCAGGCTGACCGCCGCCGCGGGGGTAAAAGACGGTCTGGTCCAGGATCAACCCGCCTTCATCGGTGCGTGCAGTCACCCGACCTTGCGCAAATTTCAGATAAGCGTCCTGGGCATAAAGCGGCTTGGTCACGGCTCAGTCCCCGTCCGGCTCAGCGAGATCTGGTGAGGCCGGCCCAGTGGGTTGCGGCTTGATCGGCTGCACGGGCGAGGATGTCACAGCCGGACGCAGCGCTTCGGGATTGCGCAGCCAGATATCGCGCTGCGCAAACGGGATCTCGATGCCTTCGGCGGCAAATCTTTCGGCGATCTGGTGGTTTAACTCGGTCGAGATGCCCAGCACTTCATTTACGTCTCGCAGGATCGCCCTGATCCGGAAATCCAGGCTGTCGGCGCCAAAGCCCAGGAAATCGACGCCGGGCGCGGGATAGGCTGCGACGCCAGGATGGGCTTTTGCGATCTCCTCCAAGATGGTTTGCACCCGGCGCGTATCGGTGCCGTAGGCAACGCCCACATTCAGCACCGCCCGGCCGATATTGTTGCCCCGCGTCCAGTTGGTGACCGTGCCGGAGATGAAATCGGCATTGGGCACAATCACATCGGTTTTGTCGAAAGTCTCAATCCGGGTCGAGCGGACAGAGATGTCTTTCACGATCCCCATCTGCCCATTCACTTCGATCCAGTCGCCCTCGGAAATGGGCCGCTCGATCAGCAGGATGATCCCGGCTACGAAGTTTGAGACCACGTTTTGCAGGCCAAAACCGATGCCCACCGACAGCGCACCGATGACAAAGCCAAGGGCGGTCAGATCGATCCCACCCGCATTGATCGCCAATAGGGCGGCGATGGCAAACCCGACATAGCCCAAGCCCGAGACCACCGCCGTGCGCGCGCCGGTATCGAGGCTGGTGCGCGGCAGGACGGTCGATTTTAAGGCAGTCTGCAGGATCCGTGTGGCCAAAAGACCGGCGCCGAACACCAAGACAATCGACAATATTGTGCCCGGGGTGACGCGGGCATCCCCGAGCGCGAAGCCTTCATTGATGACGGCGAAGACTTCAACCAATTGCGCCGGTCGCACGCCCCAGATAAGCGCCAATACCGGGATCGACAGAAACGCCAGCGCAAAGTTCACCAAGACAGGCACCAGCGCTTGGCCGGCATCTTCGGCCGGCGTCCGGGTAAGCGCTGCATAGCTGTCGCGGATCGGAACCTGCAGCGTTTGCAAGACACCCAAAAGGCCCAGGCTCAACGCTGTGGGGACCATCAGCGCCTCGGCCGCGTTGAGGTATCCAGCCGCCGCCAAGAGCGGGCCGACAAAAGCCACCAGGCGCAGCGCGGGCACGACAAATTGCAGGATGCGACCTAAGACGCCGGTATTGCCCTCATCCGCTGCCAGCAACAAATCGCGGCTGTTTTTGAGCACCCGCGAGAGCCTGAAAAAGAGCAGACCCAACACGATATAGACCGGCAGGATAAAGACACCGCGCGCGGCCGGATCAACTTCGTCGAAGGCGTAAAAGGTATGTGTCAGCCGCGCGGCACCGACCGTGACGGCAATCAAGACCAGAAGCCTGCGAAAGGCCGGCCAGCGCGCCCGGTCGATATAGACGGTCATCGGCACATCATCGCGGTCGGGCACCAACCGTCCGCCCAACCAAAACGCCAAGAACACCAGGGCAAAAAGCGCCAGAAGATCGGCCAGCAAGGCCGTGCCAAGCGGGCCTAGAATGCCAAGCGCATCAAGTGCCGCGCCCATGAGCAAAAGGCCCGTCAGCGGGATCAGAAACTGTGTGAAGGAAAAGATGAAGGCAACGGCTTCGCGCCCGTTATAGCGCAGGTTACGGGTCAGTGCGTCGGTGGCGCGCTTGCTCCAAAGCCGTCCGCGCAGCAACAGGACAAGCCCCAACACAGCCAGCGCAAGCGCACCCGGCAGGCTGTCGCGGATCTCTTCACGGCGCAGATCGAAGATCGTGCGGACCCGCACCTCTCGTGCAATCTCGGTCGCAACCGCAAGCGCAGATGTAACGGCGCGTGTCCAATTGAGCGGATTAAGCGGCGTCGGTTCCGCCTCAAACAAAACATCCGTGGACCGGTCGCGGATGATCGTGTCGATCTCACTGATCAACCCGTCGGCGCGGTTGAAGGCCTCGGTCGCGGCCAGCCGCGGCAACAGCGCTTCGGCCAGTTCTTCGTTGAGCTGGGCGCGCAGGTTTGCAACCGCATCGGGCTCGCTTGCGCCATCCTCCGGGCTGGGCCCAAGCGCGTCGATCTGCGCCTCAATCCGGTTGATCTGATCGCTATTTGCGCTGCGCTCACTGAAAAACTGCGCCCGCCAATCGGCAACTTCCTGGCGCAATTGTTCGAATTCTGCATCCGAAAGCGCGCTGGCATCGACCGCGTCTTCAACTTGAGAGGCCAACAGGCCCCATGCGTCATAATCGATCCCACTATCTTGCTGCGCGGCCACCGGGCCGGCCAAATATAGCAGCAGCCAAAGACAGGCCGCGCGCAGAATTAGCCGCAAGATGCGGGTCATGTCATGGCGCCTCAAAGACATCCGGAAGATCGGCCGCGCCAGGCTCCAGCCAATCCGGCACAGGAAGGCCCTTTTCACGCAAAAACGCCGGATTATAGAGCTTCGATTGATAGCGCGTGCCGTAATCGCACAGGATGGTCACGATCGTATGGCCGGGCCCAAGCGTGCGCGCCATGCGCACCGCACCCGCCATATTGATGCCTGTCGATCCGCCCATCACCAGCCCCTCATGGCGCAACAGATCAAAGACAAGCGGGATCGCCTCGGCATCGGAGATTTTGAAGCAATGATCGGGCGTGAACCCGTCGAGATTGGCGGTGATCCGCCCCTGCCCGATGCCTTCGGTGATCGACGATCCCTGCGCGTTGGCTGCCCCGGTTGTGTAGAGCCCGTGCACGCCCGAGCCATCGGGATCGGCCAGCGCCACCTTCACGCCTTTTGGCTGCAGCGCCATGCCAACGCCCGCCAAGGTCCCCCCCGATCCAACGGCGGCAACAAATGCATCGACCTTGCCATCGGTTTGCTCCCAAACTTCGGGGCCGGTGGTCTCGATATGGGCCTGGCGGTTGGCAGTATTGTCAAACTGATTGGCCCAGATCGCACCCGCGGGCAGCGCGTCATTCAGCTTTTCCGCCAGACGGGCCGAGTATTTCACATAGTTATTGGGGTTTTTGTAGGGGACAGCCGGCACTTGGACAAGCTCAGCACCGGCCAGGCGGATCATGTCTTTCTTTTCCTGGCTCTGCGTTTCAGGGATCACAATGACGGTCTTGAACCCCATCGACGCGCCAACCAGGGCCAGCCCAATCCCGGTATTGCCGGCCGTGCCCTCAACGATCGTGCCACCGGGCCGCAACGCGCCTTTGGCGACGGCATCGCGGATGATGTAAAGGGCTGCCCGGTCCTTAACCGACTGGCCGGGATTTAGGAACTCCGCCTTGCCAAGGATCTCACAGCCCGTCGCGTCGCTGATTTGGTTGAGCCTGATCAAAGGCGTATTGCCCACCGCTGCAGCCAGGTCTTTGTGTATGTGCATGCCGTGCCTCCCCAAGCTGCGCTGTGTCAGGGGTATGCTCCGCCGGGCAGAGTTTCAAGCGCCGCCGCGCAGCACCTCGCGGTATGCCGCCAACCATTGCAGCGACATGATCAGCGGTGCCACGACAATCTCACCGCTCTGCATCGCATCCATCGCCCGGGCAAAGCTCACAAGATGCAGCGCGATATCCTCGCCCTCATCTGCCAGCCCGCCCGATCGGGGCAGATCATCGGGCAGATCGGCAATCCCGACATAAGAATGCAGGACCTGGGCGGTCGCACCGGGTGAGGGGTAGTAGCGCGCAACAAAGTGCAGCTCGCCAATCGAGACACCGGCCTCTTCTTTGGCCTCGCGGCGCGCCGTCTCAGCAGGGGTCTCACCGGGATCGCATAAGCCTGCTACCGGCTCCAGAAGCCAGGGGTCCTGGTCGCCATGGGCAAACGGGGCGGGGCGGAACTGTTCGACCAACAAGACCCGGTCGCGGGCCGGATCGTAGGGCAGCAATGTGGCGGCTTCACCGACGCGAAAGACAGCACGATCCACGGTGATCGGCGCGCCGCCGTCAAAGCGCGGATGTGTGACCGTCATGTCTTCGAGCGTGAAGAATCCAAGATAGCTATGGGCATGCGCCAGCATCTGGATGTTTTCTGCGCCGATGCGCCGGCCGATGCTGCGCGGCCGGTCCCAAGCTTTTGTGTTCACATAGGCCTGTGCCCGGCCCAAAATCATTGTGCTGCGCCGTGCAACCGCCTCAGCGCTTTGCTGGCCGAAAGCGGCCATTACTTCAGATGCAGCCTGGGTGACAATCTCCGCCCAATCGCGTTCCCAATCCGCCAGTGACCAGCGCGCGCCCTGCTTCAACGCGCTTGAGGCAGGCCAATAAACCTGCGCCTCCAACGCGCCCTCGGAGCCCGTCACCATGACCGGGCGCAGCGCGTAGCCAAACGGACCTTCATAGAAATCGAGCCGCTCACGCTCCCCATCGCTGACAGTGACAACAATCCCGTCGCAAGTTGCGCCGGGTTCGACGCGCAGGATCGGATAATTCTCTCCCGCAGCCCAGACAACGCCGTGGTCTGACAGCTGAGCCGCGATGGCATCGGGGTTGCGGCCCAACACCACCCGTAAAAGCGGCAGATGACAGAGCGTGCCGTAAAGGAAAATCCGCACCCGTCAGCGCCAGAGGCGCGAGGCGATCTCGGTCAGGATGCCGCCTACCACGCCACCGACCAGCAACGCCGCCAAGGCCATCGGGATGTTGGCCAGGTCCAGGCCGTATTCGATGAACAAGTTCAACGCGTCAACCACCGCGACACCGAAATCATTGTACCAAAGATCGGAGGAGCGGATCAGCATTTGCCGCATCGCGTAATAGATCAGCCCAAAGAAGATCATCCCGACGCTGGTCCGGATGCCGTTGCCGATGGCGGCGGTGAAGCCGCGCCCGACATTTTTGCCCATCACAGTCCAGCCCTGCCAAACGCCCAAGGCCGCAATCGATGGCTCAAACCAATCGTGGCGCATCCCGTCCGGGAACGTGTCAGTGATGTAGCCACCCGCAACATAGCCGGTGATTGCAAAGAGAATAGCGGCGACAAGCCGTGCTGCCGTCAGCATCGTGTCACGCTCCGGGCCGGGCCACAGCGATCTGCGTCACATCGCAGGTCTCAAACCGGAATGTCGATGCGCAAGACGTCAGATACAGGTTCCACATCCGGCGGAAACGGTCGTCAAATCCCAAAGCGGCCACCTCGTCCCAACGGCAGTTGAACGTCTCATACCATCTTCTAAGCGTTTGCGAATAGCTCTGACCGAACTCGACGCTGCCTTCGATCAGAAGGCCCGCGCGTTCGATTTCTTGGCGCAGGATGCGCGGCGCGGGCAGCATGCCCCCCGGAAAGACGTATTTCTGCACAAAATCGACGCCCTTGCGGTACAGCTCCCACCGCCTGTCGGCCACCGTGATGATCTGCAGCACGGCTTTGCGCTGTGGTTGAAGACGTTCGCGCAAGATATTGAAATACTGAGGCCAATAGCGCTCGCCCACCGCTTCGAACATCTCGATTGACGCAATCCCGTCAAACTGCCCGCCAACGTCACGATAGTCTTGCAGGCGGATATCGACGCGATCGTCGAGACCGGCGCGCGCAACGCGCGCCCGGGCATAAGCCGCCTGTTCTTTCGAGATTGTCAGCGCCGTGACTTTCAAGCCACGCTCGGCCGCCGCGTATTCGGCAAATCCGCCCCAGCCACAGCCGATTTCAAGCACATGCTCGCCGGGGCGGACATCCATCGCATCCACCAGGGCTGCGTATTTCTGCTGTTGAGCGGTTTCAGTCGGCTCCTGGCCGGTTCGAAACAGCGCCGAGGAATAGGTCATCGTCTCATCGAGCCAGAGCGAATAGAACTCATTGCCCAGATCGTAATGGGCCGCGATGTTCTTTTTCGCCTGACTGCGTGTGTTGGAATGCAGCCAGAAGCGAACCCGTTCAAAGGCGCGCACCACGGCAAAGCCGCCAAACCCGTCATAAACCGGGTCGTTGTCGGCATGGACAAAATCCATGAAGGCCTGCAGGTCGGGCGTCGACCACCAGCCATCCATATAAGCCTCACAAAAGCCAAGATCGCCTTCGCGGATGATGCGCGCAAACAGGTCCGGGTTATGAACGTCAAGGACCGCAACCGGACCAGGCTGGGGCCCCTCGACCCGAAAACTTCGCCCATCCGGCAGCACGATATCAATACGGCCGCAATTGATTTTGCTTGCCTTTTCGAACACTGACGCAAAGTAGCGCGGCAGGTTCGTCTCACCCTTAAGTGTTGTTCTTATTGTCAATTCCCATCTCCCATCGACGCTATCTTGCGCAGGCTTCGCCTCGCCCGCAAGAGCTTTCAGAACTGGCGCGCCTCATAAGCCGCCAAAGCGCGCTTGCGCCCTTCGCCAAGCGCTACAATTGGCTGGCTCGGATACGGTAGATCAGAGGATAGATTCCAGCTTTGCGGGATGGCTGCAAAAAAGCTCAACGCGTCATCTGAGGCCGGGCCCGGCAACTCAGCCAACCATCTTTGCCGGTATCGGCCGTCGGGGTCGAACTTCTCGGCCTGGGTTTCGGGGTTGAAGATGCGAAAATAGGGTGCTGCATCTGGACCGGAACCGGCCGTCCATTGCCAGCCCATCGCGTTTGATGCCGGATCCCAATCGACCAAGCAGTCCGCGAACCACGCCTGCCCCAGGCGCCAATGGGTCATCATGTGCTTGGTCAGGTAGGAGGCGACAAGCATCCGCGCGCGGTTATGCATCCGGCCGGTGACATACATCTCTCGCATGGCGGCATCGACGACTTGCACACCCGTGCGTCCCTGTTTCCACGCCAGCACATCAGCGGTTTCCGCGCTTGACCACGGAAAGCTGTCCCAGCCCTCTCGCCAATTTTTCGTCGTGATATGGGGCGTATGAAAGACTAAGTGATGGGCGAAGTCGCGCCAGACTAGCTCCTTCAAAAAGGTCTCCGCCCCGGGAAGACCGGCGTTCAGCGCGGCCATGCCGCCATGCCAGACAGTGCGCGGGCCGATCTCGCCGTATGTCAGCGGCTCAGATAGCCGCGATGTGCCATCTCGATCAAGCCTGTTGCGATCGCTGCGATAGCCCCGCACGGGGCCAGCCAGAAATTCGTCCAGCCGGGTCCGGGCCGCACTTTCGCCGAGCAACAGATGGGGGTGCACCACGCGCGCGCCACGACCCATGGCCCGCGCCAGGTCCCAATCGGCGATCTTATCGCTGTGCGGCCATATCTCGGGTGCCGATATTCGGCTCGGCGCGGGCTCCGCCGGCGCCACAGGGCGATCCTTAACCGCGCGCCAAAACGGCGAATAAACCCGGTAATACCCCCCTTGGCCGGTCTTCACGGTCCAGGGCTCATGCAAGACATGGGCTGCAAAGCTCTGGGCGCCGATGCCGGCCTCTTTCAGCCCGGCTTTAACGCGCGTGTCGCGGGCCTGCGCATCACTGTCATAAAGCCTGTTCCAGTAAACAGCTTTGGCGCCTGTCTCCGATGCAAGCATCGACAACACCTGCAAAGCTGGGCCGCGGCGCAGGATCAGCCGACTGCCGCACCCCTCCAGAGCGTCCGACAGCATGCCGAGGCCCAAGCCCGTACGCCAGGCCGGTGATGCCGGTAGCGCTTCGGCCACCTCATCGAATAGAAAGACAGGGATGACAGGCAGGCCCGAGGCGACGGCGGCCGTCAAAGCGGGGTTTTCGGCCAAGCGAAAATCCCGGCGTATCCACCAAAGGATCGGCTCTTGTCGCACTCTTGTCCCCCATCCGGCCCGCATCGCAACTTAACGCGGGCGCGAAAAGATCAAGCGTGCGGACAGGTCTTAGCTGTTCACATCAACCACGACGCGACCGCGCACACCACCTTTCAGGATTGCCGCGCCGAGTTCTGGCAGATCAGCCAGACCGGCGGGATGGATCATCGCCTCAAGCTTGTCCATCGGCAGATCGGCGGCAATGCGGGCCCAGGCCCGGGCGCGGTTGTCATAAGGCTGCATGACGGAATCGATGCCAAGCAGATTGACCCCGCGCAGCAGGAACGGGATCACCGTCGCGGGCAAACCTGCCCCGCCTGCCAGGCCGACAGCCGCCACAGATGCGCCGTATTGCATCTGCCCCAGAACACGGGCCAGCATCGCGCCGCCAACGGCATCCACGCACCCCGCCCACACCTCTTTTTCCAACGGACGTTTGACGGTTTCGGCCAGTTCCTCGCGCGCCACGATCCGACTGGCACCCAAGCCCGTGAGGTAATCGGCTTGTTCCGGCCGCCCGGTCACGCCGACGGCCTGATAGCCGCACGCGGCCAAAATAGCGGTGGCGACCGAGCCCACACCACCCGCAGCCCCTGTCACCAAAACCTCGCCCTTTTCAGGGCTTAGCCCATGATCTTCAAGTGCCATAACCGCCAGCATCGCGGTGAAGCCTGCCGTGCCAACGGCCATCGCGGCACGGGTTGTCAGGCCCTCGGGCAGCGGGACAAGCCAATCAGCGCGCACCCGCGCTTTTTGCGCATATCCGCCCCAATGAACCTCACCAACGCGCCAGCCGGTCAGCACAACCTTGTCGCCCGGCTTGTAACGGGCATCATCGGAGGCCTCGACCGTGCCGGCAAAATCGATACCTGGGACATGCGGATATTCGCGGACCAACCCGCCGCCCGGGCCGATGCAGAGCCCGTCTTTGTAGTTCAGCGTGGAATATTCAACGGCAATGGTGACATCCCCCTCTGGCAGGCGATCCTCGCTGATCTCTTGGACATCCGCGCTGGTCTTGCCGTCGTCATCCTTCTCTACGATCAAAGCTTGCATCATCGTCTCCTTCCAAGCGGTCAGCTCCAAAATACCGCGTAAACCGTGGCCGCGCGGACTTTGCCCGTCGGCAGCAGCACATCGACATCGGTAAACGGGTCCCAATGGGTCAGGCGGACCATGCCGATGGCCACATTGGTCTCGTAATCTGGCGACCAGGCGGCCGAGCTTACATGCCCGACCTGGTGTTCGCCGTCCATGATCGGCCAAAGCCTGTCGCAGGGCGGCACTTGTTCGCCTTCGATCGCGATCGCGCGGACCTGCTTGACCGGCCCATCCTTGGCCACGCGCAGTAACGCGTCGCGCCCGACACAGCCAATCGCCGTCTGCGTGTTGCAAAACCGGCCCAGCCCACATTCATGCGGGGTGTTTTCGCGCGTCATGTCGTTGCCGTAGCTCAGCAAGCCGCCTTCGATACGCTCGGCATTGTTCGGGCAACCGGCCCGCACATCGAGATCCTTGCCCGCCTCCATCAGCGTATTCCAAAGCGGCATGCCAAGGTCACTGCCATCGACATAGATCTCGAACCCGCCCTGCTTGGAGTAGCCAGAGCGCGCCACAGCCAGGCTGCGCCCTTGAAAGTCAAACCAGCCAAAGCGAAAGAACCGGATATCCCGGACCGCGTCACCAAAGACGCGCGCCATCAACTCATCAGCCAACGGGCCTTGCACAGCGAGCGGCGAGACATCGGGTTCATCAACCAGCACATCCAACCGGTAGCCATAGGCGATACCCTTGACCCAAAACAGTAAATCGCTGTCGGCAATGGAAATCCAATAGCGGTCTTCGGACAGTTTCAGCCCGACGGGGTCGTTGAGCATGCCACCCGTTTCATCGACCATCGGCAGATAAAAGCACTGCCCCGGCATCATGCCGCGCAGATCGCGCGGCGTCAGCATTTGCATCAGACGGCCTGCATCGGGGCCGCGCAATTCCACCTGGCGCTCGACCGCGACGTCCCAAACCTGAACTGCACTCTTTAGGTGCCGGTAATCCTCTTCGGGGGATTTAAAAACCGTCGGCAACAGCATGTGGTTATAGACGGAGTAGGATTTCACACCCGCCGCCTCGACCCCCTCTGAAAATGGGGTGCGACGCAAGCGACCAGAAGGAGAGATCAGCGCCATTCAGGAACCTCTTCAGGCATAAATGGTAGGTCGGTGTCGTGTGTCCGAATGCCGGACGCGGTCAGCATCGCGTGTACCTGCCCGCGATGATGGGTCTGGTGGTTAAATAGCTGCATGACGCAAACAGCCTTGGGCATCGTCATCTCGCGGTCGACCGAGCCGGAATACCAGGTCAGATCGCCGCTGAGCCCTGCATCATCCAATGACCAGGCCCAGGCCGCCATGCGCGCATCGAGCATTGGCCGCGCGCCCATCAGCATCGGCCAGTCATAAGCGGCCATGCTTTCCTTCAACCCATGCTGCGGACCCTCGCCGCCGTCAAACCGGGCAATCCAGACCAGATCGCCCCAGTAAAGATGGCAAAGTGTGCCGTGAATGCTGCCCCAAAACGCCCCCCGGTCGCGCCGCCGATCATCCTCCGACAGGCCGTCCGCGGCGGCGTACATCCACTGGTTCTGCCAGGCGTTGTAGCGCGCCATCGTCTGGCAATAGTCTGGGGTGATCACCTCACTTGCCCCCTGCGCTTCCGGACCAGTCAATCGGGCAGATCTCGGCCGATTTACCGCCGAAATCCCAGACCCGGCCCAGATCACGGACGCGGCTTTTCAAGCCTTTCGCCGCGATGATGTCCGGCCCCATCCAGTATTTCGAGTTTGAGATCATGACCGGGTGGTCGGGCGAGGCGCCGTCGATCATCTCGATCTCACCTTGGATCTTGCGCCCGACATAAAGGCCACGCTTTTTGCCATCGCGCACAATTTCGACCTTCTCGCGCTCCGCGCCGATGATGTCGGAGACGAGCAAGGTAAAAAGGCCTGTTGTTCCGCCGGCTTGGCCGGAGAAAATCTCCAGGATGCCCTGATAGGCCTTGCCGCTGGCGCGCTCATCGACATAAGCCGCAACCTTCCAGCCGCCTTCAGCCATGCGCCCTGGTATCTCGACCATCAGCCCGACATTAAGACCGGAGAGGTCCTCGCCCTCGAAATGGCCTTCATCGATGGCAATCGCCATCCAGGCGCGGCAATCGCCCTCGGTCGGCGGGTGCTTTCCAAGGCTGACGACGCAGGGGCAGAAAACCGTGCAAGAGCAATTCAGGAAAAGCTCACCTTTGATCACCCAATCCCGCGGCGTCATGCGCCGCCTTGCCGGATTGTCTCGGCGCTGGTCGATACGCTGGCTGACCGGTAGCCGATCCGCATCTGGGCGTTTTCTGAGTGCCATAGCGTCCTCCTAAGCTTGCAAATACGGCCAGGCCGCGACGACAACGCCGCCCAAGCACAGGGCCACGCCCATCGGCTTTGTCACGATACGCCCAATCTGGGGCAGTTTTTCGATCACCATGAACAGCGTCGCGGCACCCATCCACAAGAGGCTCATCATACCGCCGACAAAGCCAAGTGACATGAAGCCCCAGCAGCAGCCCGCGCAAAATGCGCCGAGGCCCACGCCCATCCACAAACCGCCCACAAAGTCTGCGCGCCAATGACCCAGGAAGTAGGTCATCGGCGTATGGCACACACCATGGCAAATCTCTTTTGCGCGGGTGAACTGAAAAAGGCCAACGGCAACCAACAGACCCGCTGCCAGCCAGCGCGATGTTGGCATGCCCATTGTATCGACAAGACCGCTGGCCAACAGCCCCATCTGGGCCAAGGTAATGGCCGCCGCGAACACGACCCAGACGGCGAAATAGCCGAGCAGCACGCCAAGCCAGCCCGCGCGCGTGCCATCGGCAGAGACCATCAGATCCTCGTAGGTGCGCAAGGTCGGGACAAGCGTCGGCAGCATCATTGCCGCCATCATGACCGACCACATGCCCCAAAGCGGCCCAAAGCGCGTCATCGCTGACATATCCATGCCGTCCATAGCCATATCGTCCATGGCCATGCCATCCATAGCCATGTCGGAGCCGCCCTCCATCGCCATGCCGCTTTCGCTGTCCATATCCATGCTCGGGGCATCAACCAGAGCCGCCGCGCCCGCTGCGGGCGCCGCCGCGTCCATCGCCATGTCCTGTGTCGCGGGCATTGCTTGGTCGGCCGCGCCGTCCATTGGCATGGCGGTGTCGGCGCCGCCCATCTCTGCCGCGCCCATCTCCGCGCCATCCATGGCCATGCCGTCCATGTTCATCGGCATCGTCGGGCGCCCAATCAGGTCCAAACCCATGCCGGTGGACATGCCGTAAAGCCAGACCCAGGAAACCAAAATGGTGGCGAAGAAACCTAGCCAGGCAGCGTTGCGCAGAAGATGTGCCGACATCAGATCCTCCCAAACCTCTTGCCAGCGTAATTGTCAGACATCTAAATGTCTGACAAATGAAAAACGCAAGTCCAAAACCAGGAGATCTGTCCGCCCAAATCGCCGGCCAGGTCCGCGATGCAATTCTTGACGGGCGCTTGATGGTGGATGAGCGCCTGCCGTCGGAGGCAGAGCTTGCCGATCAGTTTGCTGTCGCGCGATCAACTGTGCGCGAAGCGCTCAAACGGCTGGCGGCGCAATCGCTGATCCGGACGGAGCGTGGTGCGACCGGTGGCGCGTTTGTCAACCGCCTGAGCTTTTCGGAAGTCTATGACGCGCAAGTCACCCAATCGGCGCTTCTGCTCAGCATGAATGACGTGGCGTTTGAGACCGCTTGCGAGGCGCGATTTGCCATGGAGCGGGCCTGTGCGCCCCTGGCCGCAGAGCGTCGCACCGACGACCACCTGGCCCAAATGCGCCGTGAGGCGGATCGCCAATCGCAGCCCGACCTGAGCGATGAGGCGTTTTGTGCCTCCGACGTTGCCTTCCACCGAGCTTTGGTTGATGCCGCAGACAACCCGGTTTTGGGTTTTCAGCTTGCTGGGGCGGTTGAGGGCATGCAGCCGCTGATGAATATGATCACCTTCACGGCACGTTCTCGCGGCGCGATTGTGGCCTTTCACAGTAAAATCGCCGATGCCATTGAGGCCCACGATGCGGACTCGGCCATCGCCGCCCTTTCCGAACTTGAAAGCTACACCCAAGAGCTGGCCGATACCGTAATCTCGGCGCGCCGCGCCCGGCAGAAATAGCCAAAGCGCGGCAGCGCTGTGCGCCGTCATAGCATGATAAAATCGGCCGCCGTTAGGGTATGGCCCGGGTCCTGCAGCGCCAACTCGATCGACCAATCAGCATCACCGTTGCCGATGCGATCAATTTCGACCAGCGCGGTTGCGCCCGATTGCGCAACCCGGGCCTGAGGCGCCGTGCCATCGAACGCCGCGCCACCGATAAAGTTAAGCGGGCCGGGAAGGGTTGTATCGTCGAGATAGATTGTGTCGCCCTGCTCGAAATCGGTGATCGACCCGCGTGAGCCGGGCGTGAGCGCGTAAAGATCCAGCCATACAAAGATGAAGTGGTCCGCATCGGCCCCGCCGGTCATCTCAGCGGTAAGATCGCCACCAGCTGAGATCATCCAATCCTCCCCGTCACCGCCCTGCATGGTATTGTTGCCCCAGGCGTCATAAATGAGGTCATTGCCGCCACGGCCCTCGATCACATCGTCGCCCAACCGGCCGTAAATCTCATTGTCGAGGGCATTGCCCAAAAGTAGGTCATCGCCATGCGACCCGACGATGTTCTCGATCCCTTCGATGGTCAGCTCCCATCGATAGTCCGCGGGCTTGGGATTGAAGATGCCCAGATCGGGCTCAAAAAGCTCCGGCTTGTCGTCGAACCAGGGCGCAAGCGGCAGACTGGTATCGCTGAAGGCTTGCATCTGCTCAGGCGTGAAGAAGGGCTCAGCTGCAAGGTCGGACATGGGCTCATCCGGGAATGGCAAAAGACCCATTGAATTGCCGCCGGTTGTCCAGCTTATCTCCGTCTCGGTTTGACCGCCCGGCTCGCCATCTGCGGCTGGCGCTGGTGCATCTGCCGCCAGCTTTCGGTTTGGAAACGGCCAAAGCCCGCACATGTCCAACAGCGCCTCTAGGCCGGTGCCGTGGGTCAGCGTCTCCGCCCGATCAATGCTTGCTGTCTCCGCATCCTCGCCAGAGCCGGGCATGTTGATCAAAAAAGGCTTTAGGCGTGAGCCGGTACCCTCGGCCAGATCCACAGTCCAGCCGCAGAAATCGTTGGAAACACGCAAGTCCAAAGTGTCGATGCCGTCGCCGCCATCAATTGTCGCATCGCCGAGTCCGGGTGCCAGCCAATCGTCATCGGCGCCGCCGAACAAGTTGTCGTCGCCCGCATCACCATAAAGGCTGTCATTGCCCGAGCCGCCATCGATCTGGTCATTGCCGGCGCCACCCTGCAACATATCATCACCGGCAAGGCCCTCGATCACATCATTGCCGTCTTGCCCCTCGATTTTGTTGGCACGCGCATCCCCTTGCAGCCAGTCGGTATATTGCGAGCCGCGCAGGTTCTCGATGTTAAACAGCCGGTCGCCCTGGGCATGGCCGTAAAACCCCAAACCGGCATTGAGTGTCACCCAAACCGTGCCGGTCGAGCTTGTGTAATCGGCGGTATCATTGCCTGCGTCACCTTGCATCCAATCGCCACCGGCGCCGCCTTCGAGCCAATCGTCATCATCACCGCCGAGCATTGTGTCATCACCCGAGCCACCCCGGATCATGTCATCGCCTGCCCCACCGACGAGGCTGTCATCACCCTGATCGCCAGAGATATTGTCGTTACCTGAACCGCCAAAGGCTGTGTCATCACCAGCGCCGCCGACAAGAAAATCACCGCCGCCATAGCCGTAAAGCAGATCGTTGCCAGCCAGCCCAAAAAGTGTGTCCTCAAATTGCGTCCCGGTCAGCAAATCGCTGCCATTTGTTCCGTATTTCGTCGTCATCTGCCGCATCCTTGCTCTGGCTGTTGCTGTCTGCCAGTGCGTCGCGGCATCGCGATTTTGGGTTCAATCGGCCTCCATTAGGACGGGTTCGGG
>JBCCXT010000050.1:0-29125 GCA_039191215.1 Pseudomonadota bacterium | reverse complement strand
GGTCCGCGCCGAAGGCATGATGCGCGAGCATTCCCACACCATGATCAAATACATCCAAACCTTCGAAAAACGCGACGCACAACTCACCGTCTCAGACCTCGTCGCATACTCAACTGCCGAAACAGATGGCGCCGCTAGCTGGTCCTGATCTCGGACCAGGCGCGAGAGACGGCATCACCCTTGCTGAAGTTCAGCCCGCAACGGCCAGCCCTGCGCAGGTGCTCCGATCAGGCCGCCAAAACTAGGCAGCCGGGCGACCGCGCCATGCGTTGGCTAATTCGGTTCAGCCGAACGGGTTTTCTAAGCTGCATCTGCGGAGCGACCGGCTGCGACCTGGACTAAAGCGCCTCTTAAGGATCAAAATTGCGGCGGTGCTGCCCAGTCTCGGGCGATCAGAATTTTCCGGAATTACCCCACGCGTCGCGCGGGCTTATCTCCTCGGCATTCATCCAATGCTCAACGATCTTGCCGCCTGCCAGCCGGTAGACGTCAAACACCGCGACATCAGCCCCAGCAACCCGGCGCTTGCCATAAGTGACGGCGAAATCGCCCTGACCCAGCAGCTGGAACATCATTTCGTATGACCCGGCCGCGTCTGAGCCAAGCCACGCCGCCAATCCGGCCCGACCATCGGCAATATCGGCAGCATGCTCGACCAAGTCCTCGGCGACAAACTGATCGATCTTATCGACGCCGGCTTCTTGCAGGACCTGTTTTGTATATTCCAGAACAACCGCCTTATTGGCGACCGCATCGGCGGTTTCATCCACCTCAGACGCGCCACCGACCATATCGTTGCCCGACTTCGTCTCAGGTACGTAGGCCGCGATCGTGTCCCAATGTTCCAGGATTAGGCCTTCGGGATCGGTATAGAACATATCCATCGTGACCCATTGCGCGGCCCCGTCATTGAGCGACTGATACGCGCTGCAGAACACCCATGGACCATCTTCGAAAATGCGCACGATCGAGATGTCACGTTTGGGATTGCGCTCCACGAAGGGCTCAAAGAAAGCAAGAAAGCCTTCGGCCCCGTCGCCCACACCGGTGGAATGCTGCGTATACCGGTGGCCGGTGTATTTATAGACCGCCTCGCGGGCATTTCCGCCGGCAATACCTTCCAGATATATCCGACGCACATTGTCGATTGCTTTTGCCATTTGACCCGTCTCCCAATCGTGGTCCCGCGCTTCTATGTCCGCGAGGAAACAGAAGTTAACGCGCCCGGTCAATCGGGCCCGGCGCGCATCGTGATCTTACGCGGCCGCCCGTCGCTGCCGCCGAGCAAAGATGCCAAAGCCCGCCAGGCCCGCCAGCACCAAGGGCAGGGCTGCAGGGACCGGCACCGCGGCGATGTTGACGCGCAGGCTGCCACCCGTGCGGACATCAAACAGGTTGGTGCCATCGCCTATTGTGATGAGGATGCCACCATTGGGCATCGCAAAGCTGGTTGGCAGGGTCGGATCGACGCCTGGAAACCCCAGCACCCCGTCAAAGTCAAAAACCGTGCCCGGCGCGATAACCTCAACGGATGCGGCAAAACTCGGATTGGTCGAGGCGTCGACCGAAGCGCTCGCCACAGCGATATCGAAGCTATAGAAATACCGATCAAATGTCGCGCTGTCATAGACGGCCAGGCCAAGGTTATTCGGGTCGGCCGCCAGCGTCATGGTCAGCGCATCCGGTGCAACATCGACGTCATAGGTGCCAAGACCGAAGCCCGGTATCTCTACGCCCGCGCCAATCGCAGCCCCGCCCGATTGATCGACGGAGACCTGCAAACTGTCTGTCAGGCCTGGAAAAGCATTTGCTTGGAACGTGTTAAAGGCTTGGCTCAGGTTGGACAGCGTCGCGGCTTGCGCAATGGGCGCGGCAAATACCGCCACTGCCAGGGCGGCAGCTCTGAACAGAATGAATTTCATGATATCCCACAGTTGATCGAATGAAAGGCTGCGGGCGCTGTTATCCGCGCCCGCAACTTTGGCTTTAGGCGCTGTGATAGGCTTGGCTGACGGCAAAGCTGTCTTCAAACCAGTGCCACAGGACCACTTGGCCATCACGAACTTTGGCGCGCAGGGCAAAGCTGAACTCACCGATTTCGGCCCCGCTATGGGGTGTGACGCCATTCATGCGGCCAAAGACGGCAACGGTGTCGCCGGACGCAAAAGCATCCGTGTTTTCCCACAGCGTGGTTGTAAGGTTGGCAGAGAAGACCCCGAGAAACTCAAAGATATTCTCCTTGCCGCTGGTCTCGCCGATCCAAGGCAGCGTGGTGTCGCCTTCATTATGCCAGACCATGTCATCGGCCATCAACGCGCCCATTGCTTCCATATCGCCGCTGCCCATGGCGCCCATAAACGCCATCACAGTGTCAAAAGAGGCTTGGCTGGTTTCGTCCATTGTTTGTGCTCCCAGTTTGTTTGCTAAGGCTAGCGCGAGCGCTGCGCCGATTGAGGTTTTGATCACAGTTCTACGGTGCATGAGACACTCCTGCTTTTGTCAGAGGCCTGGCGTGACGCTAGGAAGCTTGCGTTCAGAATTTGCCCGCTTCGTTGTAGGGGGCATCCGGGCCGGGCATCGGCGAGATGACGTCCCAATGTTCAACGATCAGCCCGTCTTCGATCCGGAAGAGGTCGTAGAAGGCCTGGGCCTCATCTCCGAATGAGCCTTCGGACATGGTCAGAACAAAGTTGCCTTCGGCCACGACCTCATGGATTTCGCTGTACTGCATGGTGATGCCCTGTTCGGCCAACGCGCCCATGAATGCGCCAAACCCTTCCAAGCCGTCGGCCACGTCCGGGTTGTGCTGAATATAGGTCACGGGGCTTATGTATTGTGTGATATCAACCTCTTCGCCGTTGATCAGCGACCGGGTGATAAAATCAACAACCAAAGCGCGGTTCTCTTCAGTCAGCTCAAGATCGGTGATCTCGGTGGCGCCGTCGATTTGGCTACGCCCAGAGGGGTTAAGCGGCGCCTCTAGGATCAGATTGTCCCAATGCTCCACGATCAGGCCGTCTTCGACGCGAAAGACATCAAAGGCGATCATCGGCGTCGGCCCAAAGCCGACATATCGGCCATGCAGCGCGACCATGTCATCATCGGCGAGTATGCGGAAAAACTCCGCTTCAAACCCGCCGCTGGAATGGAGTTGCTCGATAAGACCTTGCAATGCCGCGGCGCCATTTGGCACATCGGGATTATGCTGGATGTATTCGGGGGCGAAGTATTGCGGAACGGCCTCTGCATTGCCGTTTGCCAGGGTTTCGGTAAGGGCTTCGGTCACAAATTCGCGGACATCTTGATGCCCGTCGGCGAGGGCTGCAAAAGGCAGCAGCGCAAGTGCGGCCACGGCAGGGCCAAAAACGGATTTCATAATCACAGGCCGGTCTCCTGAGTTTGGGGGGTATTCGTTTCGCGTTAACGATTGTAGAGCCTGGATTGCCCGCCAATAAGCCGGGATCGATAGAAGAGACTGTTCTGTTTTTTCGAATACTGACGGGAGCAGCTTTCTTCTCGGAGAAGCAATCCTGGTAATGCTGATTTCAGTGAAGCGGCCGTCACGACCGCTCGCGTCCCGCGCCTGAATGCGCGCGCCGCAAACGGTCGGACATGAAATCCGCAAAAACCCGTGCCGGCGCCACGATTTGCCGCCGCCCCGGCAAAAAAAGATAAACGCCCAGCACAGCACGAAGCTCATCTGGAAAAAGCCGAACAAGCCTACCTTCCGCCACATCTTGTGCGACCAGAAAGCCCGGCAGCATCGACACCCCGATACCGGCCAGCGTCATCTGCCGGATCACTTCGCCATCATTGGCTTCAAAGACGAAGTCGATCGGCTTGCCATTAGGTTTTGGCCAGTGGTTGGGCCCTTTTGGCGTGCTGTCGAGCATACACGGCAGGCGCGCTAGATCATCGATGTCACGCGGTGCGCCGAACGCCTCGATCAGCCCAGGCGCAGCGGTCATCATCAACGGCACATCGCCAAGCTTCTTGGCGATTTGGGCACTGTCGCGGGGTTGTCCCAACCGAAAGGCGACATCGACGGAATCGGCCACCAGATCAACGGCATCGTTTTGCAGATCCAGGTTGAGACGGATATCGGGATAGGCGCGCAGAAAATCCGGCAAATGTGGAGCCAGCATCTGCCTGACCGAATGGATCGCGCCGGCCACGGTCAGATTACCGCTTGGACGTTCGATCCCGCGCTTTGCGTCTGCTTCGAGATCGTCCCAAGCGGCCACAATGGCGCGACACCGGATGAGGTATTTGGCACCTGCATCGGTCAGCGTCATGTGCCGGGTAGAGCGGCGCAAGAGCGGCGTCTCAAGCCAGGCTTCGAGATCTGCGACAAGTCGGCTAACCGACGAGGTCGACAGCCGCAGCATATCGGCCGCGGCGGCAAAACTGCCCAGATCGGCGACGGCAACAAATGCGCGAAGCGCTTTGACGTTGTACATGACAAATCCCGTTTCTCAAGACGCTTAATCCCGGATTATGATGGTTATCCTGAATTTCGAAAGAAGCTATCAAATCGCTTAACCGAACGCCTTGGCGATGGGGCGAGGGAAGTCGTATTGCGGTCAATTCGTCCACTGCGGCGATGCGACCCGCCACCGCGCCACAAACAGATCAGCGAGGATGCAAAATGAACTTGTCCCACGCCCATGCATTGGCCTTATCGGCGCTGGTATTTGCGCCAATCCAGGCCCAGGCCGACGCCCATGGCCCCGTGTCGAGCGTTGTCGAATTTGGCCCTTGCACCGAGTTTATTGGCGGCTTTTTTGTCTCGGAAGACGCGGCGCGGCAGGTGGTGCCTGAAACCTTTGAGCTTGATGTTGGCGAGAACGGGGTTGTCGGCCAGGTCCGCGCGATCAATTGCCAGTCAATCTCAATCACTGATGAGGCCGGCAATGTCACCGAAGCCGGCCAGCACATCCTCTACCAACTGGGCGCGGCTGTTCTGCCGGTGGCCGATCTTGACCCCCATCCGATGTTGGAAGGCGCCGCTGAGATCACCGAATACCACGCCTACGCTTTCAACACGGTCACAAACCTTGCCCCGCTTGCCGAGGCATTGGAAAACGCCGGCATCGGTGGTGTGCAACTGGTCGAAGGCATCACGTTTGACACCGGCGATGACAATCCCAACTCGTGCGATCTTGTTCCGGTCAGCGGGTCCATTCCGGGATCTCCTGAACTGGGCCTCAGCTTTAACGGAATGGTCCGTGATCTGGGCCTGGAGCCCGAAGATGGCTGCGTCTTCGGCGAAGGCGACATCACGGTGTCGGAACGTGCGGTTTGGTACACCGACGGCCCGTTCGGTCCGGCTATGTCGGATACGGCTGTACCAAATTCTCAGCGCTTGCTCTTTAACGCCGACCCAGAGACATACGCGCCCCTTGCAGTCGGTTTTGCGCCAACCGGCGATGTCATGCAAAGCATCAGTGGCGCTGAGATCGCCCAGTTTTCCTTCACCATGTCGGGGCTTTTGGAGCGCGGCGAGGTCTTCACGATCCTGCGCCCGATCACGGAATAGACCTGTTTAGGACAGTTGCGCTGAAACGCGCGGCTGCCAATCCCGCGCGGGTTTGGGATTTACACGGTGGCGAGCGCCGAGACGATGGCGTCACCCATTTGTGCGGTGGTGGTCGGGCTGCCGTCTTCGGGGCCCATCAGGTCTGGCGTGCGCAACCCATCCGCCAGGACCTTCTCAACCGCTGCCTCAAGCCGGGCCGCCGCATCGCCCTGATCGAAGCTGTAGCGCAGCGCCATCGCGAAACTTAAGATGCAGGCGATCGGATTGGCCTTGCCCTGACCGGCAATATCGGGGGCGGAGCCATGCACCGGCTCATAGAGCGCTTTGGGCCGACCATTGGCCATTGGCGCGCCAAGCGAGGCCGAAGGCAGCATTCCCAGAGAGCCCGTCAGCATCGCCGCGCAATCGGACAGCAGGTCACCAAAAAGATTGTCGGTCACGATCACGTCGAACTGCTTGGGCCAGCGGCAAAGCTGCATCGCACCGGCATCGGCATACATGTGGCTCAACTCGACATCGGCGTATTCGGCAGCATGAATCTCCGTCACGACATCGCGCCATAGGATGCCCGATTCCATGACATTTGCCTTCTCCATCGAGCAGACCTTGCCCGCGCGCCGTTTGGCCAGCTCAAACGCCGAACGGGCCACGCGCGCGATCTCACTTTCGGTGTAACGCTGAGTATTGATGCCGACGCGCTCATTACCGTCGTGATGGATGCCGCGCGGTTCGCCGAAATAGACGCCTGAGGTCAGCTCGCGCACGATCATGATGTCGAGCCCGGCCACCACATCCTTTTTCAGCGACGAGAAATCGGCCAGCGCGTCAAAGCACTGCGCAGGGCGTAGATTGGCGAAAAGGTCCATCTCCTTGCGCAGACGCAAAAGCCCGCGTTCGGGCTTCACGCTGAAATCGAGATCGTCGTATTTCGGGCTGCCCACGGCCCCCAAAAGAACCGCATCCGCCGCCTGGGCGCGGGCCATCGTGTCGTCATGAAGCGGTGTGCCATGGGCGTCATAGGCAGCCCCTCCCACCAGGTCCTCGGACACCTCAAACGTCAGCCCCTGGCCGCCGAACCAGGCGATCACCTTGCGAACTTCCGCCATCACCTCGGGGCCGATCCCGTCACCGGGCAGGATAAGAAGAGAGGGGGGTGTCATGAGCGGGACCTTTCGGCGGAAACGATGCGCCACACCGCCTATCGCTTGCGCTTCAGAGGGTCAAGAAAGCCCGCGCGGGCGGTTTAGGCCTCTTGTTCCGATCGGCTGCTTTCGAGCCTCGGCAGCAGAATAGCCACAAAGAGAAAGCCCACGATCATATAGGCCGCCGAGTATGCTTCAAATGCCCAAGGCCCGGCATGGATGGGCAAAAGCGGGAAGGCCACGACAGAGGAGTTGAA
Source organism: Pseudomonadota bacterium (assembly GCA_039191215.1). Classification (GTDB taxonomy): domain Bacteria; phylum Pseudomonadota; class Alphaproteobacteria; order Rhodobacterales; family Rhodobacteraceae; genus HKCCE3408. The sequence goes on along the minus strand of JBCCXT010000050.1, from coordinate 22,187 downwards.
GCAGAACTGCATCGCGAAGATCACCAACCCGCTGCGGGTCAGCGCATCGAAAAAGGCGCAGAAGAAGGCGACCCCGGTCATGCTCATCCAAAGCGAGGCAAGCGTGAGGCCGGGCACGATGCCAATCTCGAAATAGCTCATGGGCAGCCACCAAAGGCCCCAGACCGCGCCCACGATCAACGCAGAGATTACACGCGACCGCATGCGGCCAAGATTGGCGATGGCGTAGCCGACCCAGACGATCTCCCCGATGAGGGCGGCGATGAAGACCGTGGCGAGAAAGCTCGGCTGCCCCAAAAGTTCTGCACCCGAAGACAAAAGCGAGAGCGGCTCTCCTAAAACGAGCGCTTTGGTGGTGACAAAGGCGGCCGAAAAGAGGATCGGCCAGAGGATCGCCACCACAAACCAGAGCGGGTTGATCCGCCAGACGGTGAGCGGTCTGAAAACGCCGATGACCGCGGGCAAGCCGCGCCAAAGCGGCACCACAGTGGCCAGGACCAGACCCAAGAGCACAAATCGCCCCCGTGGGAAAAGCGCGCCAGGGAGCAAGTGCTGTGCAATGCCAGCGACAAAGGCCGCGTTGATAAGGAGGGCGGCGCCAAAGCACGCCCAGACCGCGCCCTCGCAGATGCGGTGCGCTGTGGTACGGCCATGGCTGCTTCAGCTACGTTTGCTGGCTGAGATGACGGCCAGGCGCGGAAAATTACGCAAGGGGATTTCTGTGACCTTGTTGATTGTGAACCCACCGGCGCGAAATTTGCCGATGTAATTATGGCTAAACGAGCTTTCGCGGCCGAAGACGATCGAGGCCAGGTCATTGCTGTCGCGCATCTCAAACCCGCCAGCCAGCGGCTCGACCAACAAGACCTCGACCGGCGCTTTTTCGGCCAAACCGGCGATAAGTTCATCAACCTCGGCGGAGGTGAAGTATTCCAGCACGCCGGCATGGGTCATCACCAGGCAGTTTGGCTGCACATGGGTTTCAAGCGTGCGTCGCATATCCGCGTGGTGGAATGTCAATTTGGGGCGATCCGCGAAAGCCGCTTTGGCCATCTCGATGGCCTCAGCGCTGATGTCGATCCCGATCGAGGGCGGCAGGTCAAACCTATCGTCCAAGTAGCCCAGCACTTGCCCGTCGCCGCAGCCCAGATCGACGATCGCCTGCAAATCGAACGCGGCATCAGACAAAAGCGCGTCGATGACCGGCGTGACCTCGGCTGCGTAATTGTCGGTGAAGAATTGCAGCCGCGATGCGGGTTTGGTTGCGTGGAACTTCGCGCCGCGCTCTCCAGCCCAGATCTTGCCGTGCAATTGGCCAAGCGTGGCTGTGTCGCCCTGTTCCGCTGCCACCCGAAGCCGTGCCGACAAGAGCCGTTCGGCCAAAGCGCCGCGTCCTGATTTTGAAAGTTGCGCTGCAAGGCCGGGCATCAACCGGCTTAGACCCACCAAGATATTTGAAACACCCACAATGATACCGCCTGAAACTTACACAATCGGCCGGACGCTAGTCCGGTGCCGAGCAATGCGTCAAGCTTTTAGGGCGCGGTCAATTCGATATCGACCCAGACCAGACGGTGCCCCGATGCGGTCTGTGCCAGCACGTCATCGGCCGTGTGCGAGATACCCGCACCTTCAACCGTCAGACCGACAGATGGCAGGATATAGTCAACGCGCAAGCGTCCGGGGCTCGGCTCGTCCCAATTGGTGGTCGCCAGTTGACCGTCGGGGTCGCGTGGCGCGGGGTCTTGCAGATCGGGATGGCGCAAAAGCGCGTTCAGTGCCGCGCGCCGCCCCTCGCCGCGTTCCGGGTCCACGTTAAACGTGCCCATGACAGCAAACAGATCAGCTTCAAATGCGGGCCCTTCCGGCGACCAGCCGTTCAGGTATTCGACCAAAAAGCGCGTCTCGTCCTCGTTGCGCAGCCCGTTGCGGTCTTCCGGCCCATCAAATACTGGCGCACCGGCATGGATCGCCAATAGGTGCAGGGGCCCGGCCGCGGTCGTGATGGCGACATCCCAAATCGCCATGGTCGAGAGCCGCAGGATCGCGGCCGCCTCGGGGCTGAGCACCGTTTCGGCGCGGCTGCCCGGCAGATCGCGCCATAAAAACGCGCTGAAATCGCGCGCCGTTGCATCCTCGATGGCCAGGCGGGACAGGATCGCCATGCCGCCCTGGCCGTTAAAGCGACCCCAGCCATGGGCATCTTGGGCCTCGGCCAGCCGACCATCGCCATCGACATCGACCCCTGTGGGCCAACCGGCATTTGGCCGACGCGCGAATAGGTGCGGGTAATTGGCCCCTGCCGCGGCCAGGGCGTCTGCAAATGCGTTAAGCGCGCGCAATTCGGCGTCATAGTCAAAGCCAAGGATCAGCAGGATATCGGGGTCGAACTCGACGATGATCTCAACCGTTGCGGCGATGTCGTCATCCTCGCCGCGCGTGATATCGCGCAGCAACAGCCCCGGGCCATCGCGTTCCAGATCGGCGTGGAACAAAGCCAGACGGAGCGGGTCGGCGGCGGCAACGGCCGACCAAAGACACAGGCACAGCGCTGCGATCAGATGAGTTGCAACCCATCTTCGGGCTGCAGACCAGCGGTCAGACGCCGGCGCCGCGCCTCGATCATATCGGCGATACGGGCCATGGCCATGCCGCGCATGAACAGCGAGGTGGGAAGGAAGAACCATAACATCACCGCCCAGACCAGCGATTGTGAATGACCCAGAATCGAGACGCCCAAATTCTGTGTGCAGAGCCAAAACAATCCCGGCAAAAGGAACGGCATCACAAAGCCCAATGCAATATTTATCCGACTGTCGCGAACAAGTCGGGCCACCACGTCGCCACCCGTGGTCGGATCGAATGTTGGCAGGTTGACCCATACGTTGAACGCCTGGTCTCGGCTTGGCCAGTGGTTCATGCGGATCAGGATGGCAAAGATCGCCATGGTCACCAGGCTGACCAATGCCGCGATACCGGCCATGATCTGAACCCGGACCCGGATCGCATTCGAGGCATTGTCGCCCAAATTGTCGAGTACAAGCGTGACCGGGCTGAACGGAAACTCCAGGGCTTTACCGACCACAAACCCGGCGGCGTTCACCACAAGTGTCAGGGTAGAGCTTGCCGGTCCGCCGGACGCCACTAGGCTGAGCAAGAAGACGGTAACAAAGATCAAGATGATCCGGACGCGGTTAAACGGTGGTGCGTCGCGGAATTCGATCAGCCCCGGATAAGTGCCAGCATATTCGGAATAGACCAGCCCGCCGGCAAACAATGCGATCAGCGTGACGATCTGGGTCGTTTCTGGGTGCGTTCCCGGTATGAGCAAAGATGGCGTCGCGATAACGACCACAACCACCAAGGCTCTCACGGCCGCCCCGGCCACCTGTGAGATCAATTCTTTCAACCCTCGAACCTGGATGTCCCCGATACGTGCCGGAGATCTTTTCCACGCTATTGCCCCAGACTGCTCAGGGGTGCCTCATTGGTTGGACTGTGCCTGTGGATATGTCGTAGCGCAAGGTGACGGACGCTAGCCCGTCCGCTAGCTGGAGAATAAGGCGAAAATGTGGTGCTAATTTGCACCAAATTTGGCGCATGGCAAAAAGATGCCCGTTTCGAGCACCTTACGCGGATGCTTGCCGATTGTTTCCATTTTGGGAACGGCAGAAACAGCCCCGCAAAGGGCTGCCGCTGCGCGCAACGAGGCTTGTGGGCAACTTTCTCGTCTTGCGGGCGATTAGGGGTCGTAGTGAAGTTTCGTGGCTTTCACGAAATCGCGAATATCGAGCGAAACGCGTTCATCCATCGACACGTAGATCAGCGCCATATTCGTGCGCTCGCGGATCATGTCACCGGGAAAGGGCAGGTAGCTCAGCTCTCGGCTGCCAAAGGATGGCGAGGCGGTGCCGACTTGCCATTCGGTCTTAAGCTCCACATCGACGAGCTTCAGGCCGGTCTCTGATGCCTCGCCCGGACGCTCCAGCGGCACGCCGGCGAGTTTCAGGTAAGCCGCCTTGTCAGCCGCCTGCACAAAGCCGTCGATGAACTGGGCGGTCAGCACTTTGAGATCTGCGGCCTCATCTTCGGGCTGCAGATGGCTGTGCAAGTGTTGGGCGCTGTGGTTGTGGCCGATATGGCCATTTACGATGTCATGCGGCATCTCAAGTCCCCTTGTTTGACCAGCGATGGCCGTCAAACTGCCCGTGTGGGATCTCAACCGGCTTATCGATCAGGGCCTTATGTTTGCCCAAGACACCTGCCGTGACCATCGAGCCCAACACATCGACAATGACCCGCGTGCCCATCAGGGCGGTGATTTCCGACTGATCATAGGGCGGAGAGACCTCGACCAGTTCCATCCCACACAGGCCTTCGGCGGCAACGATTGCCGCGAGGCTCAGCGCTTCTCGGGGCAGGAAGCCGCCCGGTTCCGGCCATCCTGTCCCGGGCACAAACCCGCAATCGATACTGTCGATATCAAAGGACATATAGACCATATCAACCCCGTCCCAGGCGAGCTCCAAGGCAAGCTCTGCGGTCTTTTCGACGCCCATTTTTTCCATATCCGACATCGTGATGATGTTGGTTTCCCGTTCGCGCGCGACCTTTACGCCTTCCCGCGGGACCTGCCAGCCGCCGATGCCAACCTGCACGAGGTTTTTGGCCGGCACATTCGGCAGGTTCGTCGAATGGAACCAAGGCGTCGTGTGCATGCGTTCATCGAGGTCTTTTTCCTGGATGTCGGCATGACGGTCGAAATGCACGATGCCGATCTTTTTCGAGGTGCATTCGGCAATCCCGCGCACACAGGGAAAGCCGATCGAATGGTCGCCCCCGATCATCACGGGAAAGCTGCCCGAGCTTGCGACATGGCTGACCGCGCGGCTGATCTGGTCAAATGTCTTTTCGATATTGCCTGGGATTGTGAAAACGTCGCCCGCGTCGCAAAGCGTCATCTGCTCGCGCAGATCGACGGCCATTTCGTAGTTGTAGGGATTGTAAAGCGCCGAGATCTTGCGCACGCCCTGCGGCCCGAACCTTGTGCCGGATCGGTAGGTTGTGCCGCCGTCAAAGGGGATGCCCAGAACGGTCGCGTCATAGTGCTGAACCTCGGTCACGTCCTCGGCATATGGTGCTTTGAGGAAGGTGTTGATGCCGGCGTAATGCGGTAGCTCCCCCCGCGCAAAGGTGGGGATGGATTTGTCTTCCAGGCTGTCGGACCCGGTCAGCCCCATCCGCAGCGCCCACCGCTTTTCCTGATCCCAACGATCCTCGGGGATGTCGGCCTCTGCCATCATCGCTTTCCAACCCTGGAGCTTTGTGAGGTCCGGGTGATGGTGCCGGCGCTCATCATGGCGCAGGTCGCTTGGCTGATGTGTCCTAGTGCGAGACGAGAACATTCGTTTGTTCCTTTAGAGTTTGGTAAGGAATGCCGTTATCGCGGGCATCGAAGTCGTAGGTGATTGTGGCGGCATTGGCCTCGGGGTCGTCAGGATCCCAAACCGGTTTGTCGAAGGCCCAGACACGGTCCCCCAGTTTGAACGCTTCCTCCAGGTCATGGGTGATCATAAAAACGGTCATCCCAAGCTCATCGCGCAGGTCTTGCAGGAAATCATGCATGACAATCTTGGTGCCAGGGTCCAGCGCGCCAAACGGCTCATCGAGCAGCAGGATCTTCGGATCTCCGGCCAGGGCCTGGGCAATGGCCAGCCGCTGCAGCATCCCACCCGACAGGCTGGCCGGAAACTGATGGGCCACATGGTCAAGCCCGATCCGCGCAAGCGTGGTTTGCGCCTTTTTGCGCTCTTCCGCTTTGGCCGCGTTTGATAATTTACCGAAGAACGATGTGCCAAAGGCGCGCGGGGCGATCAGATTGTCGAGCACCCGCATATGCGGAAAGACCGAATAGCGCTGAAAGACAATGCCCTGGTCGCGGCCTGGCTCTTTCGCCATCGGCGCACCATCGATATGGATCTCACCGCGGGATGGCTGTTCCTGCGCCAAAAGCAGCCGCAGAAAGGTCGATTTCCCACATCCCGAGGCGCCGACGATCGAGATGAACTGGCCTTTCTCGACCTCCATATTGATGTTTTCGATGATGGTGCGCGGCCCGTAGTCTTTGGCGACACCCTTCACTTCGACATAGCTCATAGCGCCTCTCCGTCCCAAGGGAAGGCGCGACGCGAAAGCTGGCGTAGCGCATAGTCGAAGAGGAAGGCCAAAAGCGTGATCCAGGCGACATAAACCAGGATAATGTCCATTGCCAGGAACCGGCGGACCAGGAAGATGCGGTAGCCCAAGCCCTGCTCGGAGGCGATCGCTTCGGCTGCGATCAGAAACAGCCAGGCGGGGCCGAGCGCCAGTCGGACCGAGCCGATGAGGCGCGGCAAAAGCTGCGGGACGACGACGCGAAGTGCAATTGCGGTCGATGTCGCGCCCAAGGTCTGCGCCTTAACAAATTGCTCTGCCGGAAGGTCGATCACGCGCTGCGCCATGTCGCGGATCAAAAACGGCCCGATGCCGATCACGATAAGTGCGATCTTGGCCGTCGAGCCTAGGCCCATGATGATAAAGAGGATCGGCAGGATCGAAAGCGGTGGAATCATCGAGATCACGGCCACAAAAGTGCGCAAAGTGGAGCGGATAAAGGGGATCAACCCGATGGCAATGCCAATGAACAGGCCCATCAGCGCCGCAATCCCCACGCCTGCCGCCAGCAATCCGAGGCTTGAAAGCGTGTCGAGCCAGAAGACGATCTCACCGGACCGGCGGTCTTCTTCGGTCATCAAACGCCAGGCCGTCGTCGCAAGCGTTGAGGGCGCGGGCAAGATGCGGTCTTGTGGGTTTTCCGCAAGCCGCGCGGCGGAGGCGGCCATGTAGACGGCCGCCACCAGCGCGAAGGGCAGCGCTACGAGAATGCCCCGTAGCGCTGGCCCCGGTTCCCGGTTAATCCAGCGCAAGACTACAGATCGCCGTCAGCAGCCATCTGCATAAAGCTTGGATCGAAGCGAAGCTGGATGTTTTCCGTGTCTCCCGTGGTGACACCGCCGGGATATTCAATGCCGACAAAATCCGCACTTGGCGCGTCGACGCCGAGAATGCCCTGCTCAAAGAGAAATTCTGCAACGGTCACCATCGTGTCCGGCAGCGTCTCCGACCCAACAAAGTCGACGGCTTGGGCGGGATCCCAGAACATCTGCGTTGAGGCCAGCTGCGCATCATAGCCCGCCAGATCGGTGCCGGATGCCTCAGCCATTGCTGTGCGCGCGGCGATGCCTTCTTCGGTATCGGACGACATGATCGTCATAAGTTCATACCAAGCGCCGACAAGCGCGCGGCCGAAATCGGGATTGGCAGCCAGCGTTTCTGTATTCACGACCATCATATCGATAATCTCACCGGGGATGTCGGCTGAAGTGAATAGCGCCGAGGCGTTCGGGTCTTCGAGGATCGTAGAGACCAGCGGGTTCCAGGTCACGACCGCCTGGACATCATCGGTCGCGAAGGCAGCGATCATATCGGCGTCAGAGGTGTTGATAACACCGTCCAAATCGCGCTCCGCCAGGCCCACACTGTCGAGCGCGCGGGCCAACAAGTAATGGCTGACCGACAGCTCCACCAGGTTCACTGGCATGCCTGCGAGATCTGCCAATGCGCCGTCACCCTTGACGATCACCGCATCGTTGCCGTTGGAAAAGTCGCCGACAATCAGTGCTGTCGTGTCAACGCCAGAGCCCGACGGGATCGAAAGCGTGTCCATATTCGTGGCCGAGACGCCGTCGAACTCGCCTGCGGTATAGAGGTTGATGGATTCCACATAGTCGTTGATCTGAACGATCTCGACATCGATGCCGTAACGGTCAGCCCAGGCATCCATGATGCCACTGTCTTCCAAATAGCCCCACGGCATCCAGCCGACATAGATCGACCAAGCGATGCGAAATTCGGTGCGTTCTTGCGCCAGGGCCGGTGCAGCTGTGACGGCCGCCAGAAGCGCTGCGGTAAGCGTGATGCGTTTGAGCATTTGTCTTCCCCGTTTGCGTTCCGCCGTCATTGGATGATTGTCGGCCCGCTGGCGGAACAAAGAGATGGGCGCGGACTAACCTGCGCAGTGATCTCCCGGGATTTTGGCCCGCCGTGTGCCCGCCGGAATTTGCCGTGCGGGTAGCACTTCTCGGACCAGACCACGCATATGCGAACGGAACCCTAAGCGCCCTGCCCGTACAGCAAAGATTGTGCGGATTGGGGCGCCAATAGCACGCAGCATGTTCGCCGTTGGCCCCCGGCAAATGGCGCTTGTTCGAGCAAGGATTGAGCACATCCGCACAAAATATGGGCGGTGTGCGAAGTGGAAATGGGAATCGGTTCCGCTCGCAGCTGCGGCTTTTCTTGATGAATTACACCCAGGGGCGTTCTTGAGCTGCCTTTTTCTCAAACGTGTCGATCGAGCCGACCTTTTCCATGCTCAGGCCAATATCGTCGAGCCCGTTGAGCAGGCAGTGCTTTCGGAATGGATCCACGTTGAACGGTATTGTGCCGCCATCGGGGCCGGAAATCGTCTGGGTCACCAGATCGACGGTCAAAACCGCGTTGGCGCCCCGTTCGGCGTCATCCATCAGCTTGTCGACTTCCTCTTGCGGCAAGGCGATCGGCAGGATGCCGTTCTTGAAGCAGTTATTGAAGAAGATATCAGCAAAAGATGTGGAGATGACGCAGCGGATGCCAAAGTCCAGCAGCGCCCATGGCGCATGTTCCCGCGATGAGCCGCAGCCGAAATTGTCACCGGCCACGATAATCTGCGCGTCCCGGTATGCGGGTTTGTTCAGCACAAAATCCGCGATCTCATCGCCGTTATCGTCATAGCGCATCTCATCGAACAGGTTCTTGCCAAGGCCCGACCGTTTGATGGTTTTCAGGAATTGCTTGGGAATGATCATGTCGGTATCGACATTGATCAGCGGCATTGGTGCTGCAACGCCGGTGAGCTTGGTGAACTTCTCCATCTCGCATGCCTCCTCAGCTGGCCGTGGTCCTAGCGATTGAGACCTGCCGTTACAAGCCGTCCCCGCGCTGACCGGCCCCGTAGATATCGGGCCTCGGCACCCGTTTTCCCATTTGGATGTAATGAAATGGACGCATTTCCCGACCGGCGCGACCTGGCGCTAGGCCTTGCGAGCTGCAGGTGCGATGTGTATTTGGGCCACAGATGACACATGTATTCGACATCGGTGACCGCACTCGCCTGCCGTGGAGGTTCCACGCGCGCAGGCTGATTGTGCTGGGCTGACGCAGGGCTTCGGACCGCCCCTTTCCAGCCTATCCGACCGCAGGAGATCGAATTATGACCGGCCGTACGCTCTACGACAAAATTTGGGACGACCATTTGGTGCACGAAGATGCCGATGGCACATCGCTGCTTTATATCGACCGCCATCTGGTCCATGAGGTGACAAGCCCGCAGGCTTTTGAGGGCTTGCGCATGGCCGGTCGCACTGTCCGTGCGCCGGATAAGACAATTGCCGTGCCGGACCACAATGTGCCGACGACCGAGGACCGGGTGCAAGGCATTACCAATGCGGAAAGCCGCATCCAGGTTGATGCGCTTGATCAGAACGCGAAGGATTTCGGCATCCACTACTACCCGGTGTCGGATATTCGCCAAGGGATTGTGCATATCGTGGGACCCGAACAGGGTTGGACGCTGCCGGGCATGACGGTGGTCTGTGGCGACAGCCACACTGCGACCCATGGCGCGTTTGGGGCATTGGCGCATGGGATCGGCACGTCCGAGGTGGAACATGTGCTGGCCACGCAGACGCTGATCCAGAAGAAATCCAAAAATATGAAGGTGGAGATTACCGGGCGCTTGCTTCCCGGCGTCACCGCAAAGGACATCACCTTGTCGGTGATCGGTGCCACCGGCACGGCCGGCGGGACCGGTTATGTGATTGAGTATCTTGGTGAGGCGATCCGCAGTCTGTCGATGGAAGGCCGCATGACGGTTTGCAATATGGCCATCGAAGGGGGCGCGCGGGCTGGGCTGATCGCGCCGGATGAGAAGACCTTTGACTATGTGAAGGGTCGGCCGCATGCGCCAAAAGGTGCTGAGTGGGAGGCCGCTCTGGCCTGGTGGAAGACGCTGACCAGCGATGACGATGCCCATTGGGACAAGGTAGTCACGATCCGCGGCGAAGATATCGCGCCCGTTGTCACCTGGGGCACTTCGCCGGAAGATGTCTTGCCGATCACAGCCGCGGTTCCCGAACCCGGTAGCTTTGAGGGCGGCAAAGTTCAGGCAGCGGCGCGGAGCCTTGACTATATGGGCCTGACGCCGGGCACGAAGCTGGCAGAGATCGAGATCGACACGGTCTTCATCGGCTCCTGCACCAATGGCCGGATTGAGGATTTGCGCGCGGCAGCAGAGATCTTACGTGGCAAGAAGATCAAAGCAGGGCTTCGCGCCATGGTCGTGCCCGGATCGGGCCTGGTACGCGCCCAGGCCGAGGAGGAAGGCCTGGCGGATGTGTTCAAATCGGCCGGGTTTGAATGGCGTATGGCAGGCTGTTCGATGTGTCTGGCGATGAATCCCGATCAGCTCAAACCTGGCGAGCGCTGTGCGGCGACCTCGAACCGTAACTTTGAGGGCCGCCAGGGCCGCGGCGGGCGCACGCATCTGATGTCACCGCAGATGGCCGCGGCAGCGGCGGTTACCGGGCGGCTGACAGATGTGCGCGAGCTGATGTAGCCGGACGGCAAAGGTAAAGCGCGAAGCGCCGGGCGGGGCATCGAACCCCGCCCGGCGCTGTCGTTTCCGTCGAAACGACGGGCACCGGTGGCCACGGTCGTGGCGCTTAAGGCTGGCTATTCTTGTGCGGGGCCGGCTGCCGCGTGAAGCCGTATTCCGACCCAGATCATCGCAACCGACAGCACAAGGCACCAAAGCGCCATAGCGGGGCCTTGATCGGGAAAGGGCACGCCCGCATCAATGAATGCCCCCGTAATGCCGGGGCCGATCGCGGTTGACAGCACCATGATCGCGGTCACAAGGCTGCGCACCGAGCCGAGATTTCGCGTGCCATAGGACCAGGGCAGGAGCGTGCCCCAGAGCGCGGCCGACATGCCTTGCGTGACACCCAATAGGGCCAGCGCGGCAAACCATGTCCAAAGCGCGCCGCCGGCGAAAAACGCGCAGCCTGCCGCCATTGGCACCAAGACCACCGGCAGCAGACGCACCGGGCCAAGCGCGTCAACCACGCGGCCAGCAATTTGCAGCACAACGATCGTTGTGACGGCGTAGATTGGATAAGCGCGCACCATGTCGCGAAGCTCCCAGCCTTGGGTCTCTGCGACATGGGCAGGGTGGAAAAAGACCACCGTGCCAATGAAGCCCGGTGTCAGCATAAGCGGCATCAGCGCCCAGAACAGCCAATGGCGCATCGCCTCAGCTCGCGTCCAGTGCCGCCCGCCGATGCCGCGCGCCTCGTCTGCCTCGTGCCTGCCCTGTGGTGTCCGGTTCCCCGACAGGAGCCACCAGATCAGCGGTGCCACGACAAGCGCAAGTGTGGCGGCCGCGACCGCCCAGCCATAGCGCCAGCCCAGTGCGGCAATGAGCGGGACAAAGAGCAGTGGCACCAATGCCTCGCCCGCCGAATGGCCCAATGACGCGATCCCAACCGCGCGGCCCCGTGTGGCGACAAACCAGCGCCCCATCGCGGTCATCGCAATATGGTAGAACATGCCCTGGCCACAAAACCGCAGCCCAAAGATCGCCAAGCCCAAAAGCCACACGCTCTGGCCGGTGGCCATCGCCAGCGCAGCGAGGGCAAAAAGAAGTGCGATTGCGGTTGCCAATCGGCCAAGCGGCACCGTATCGGCAAGCCCGCCGCGGCCGATCATTAGGGCGGCAGAGGCCAGCGTGGCGAGCGTGTATAACTGGCCCCATTGCCCGTCCGTCAGCCGGTAGCTCTCCCGGATCTCACCGGCAAAGAGGGCGATAAACCAGGTCTGTCCAAAACTGGATGCGAAGGTCAGCAGGAACCCGGCTGCCAGCCAACGGCGATTGTCCCGGACAAACCCCCACATCACCTAGATGGGCAATGGCGGCAGCGGGAGAAGCCCTGTGCGCTCAACCACCCAATAGGCGCCGATCAAAGAGATGACCACCGAGACCGGCACCGCAATCGCAGCACGGTACCAGGAGCGCCGGGCAAACCATGCCCCCATCAGCGCATAGGCCACGGCGATCACGGCCAGTTGGCCAAATTCAACGCCGATATTGAACCCGATCAGCGCTTCAACAAATCGGCCCGAAGCGATGCCAAAATCGCCCAAGACGCTGGCAAATCCTAATCCGTGCAACAGCCCGAAACCAAAAACCAGCGCCGTACGTGAGCGTGTATTGCCATAGCCAAGGATGTTCTCGACGCCGACATAGACAATTGATGCGGCAATCAGCGGCTCCACGATTGAGGCCGGGATGCTGACGACGCCTGTGGCCGCAAGCGCAAGCGTTATGGTGTGGGCAATCGTGAAAGCCGATACCTGCAACAGCAGCGGTCGGAAATTGGTTGAAAAGAAAAACAACCCCAAAACAAAGAGGATATGGTCCACGCCAAGCGGCACGATATGCTCAAACCCGACGCCGATATAGCGCAGAAAGACCGCGATACCGCTTTCTGTCGCCACTTGATCGCGCGGCAGTGGCTCCGAGAGATCGCCTGAGGTTAGAAACGCCTCATAGGCATCATCCGCTCCACCAACCTGGCGCAGAACCAGGGTGCCGTAACTGGCCTGCCAACCAACAATCACAGGCGCGGTGCCTTCGGGTAGTTCGGCGCGCATCACAAGGACGGAATCGCGCGGCAATTCCGGGTCTCCGATGGCGGGAACGGCGACCGATACGATCTCCGCGATCACCTGCTCTCCGTCCGTTTCGATCACAATCCCTTGTGCGATGCGCGGCCAGGCCTCGCGCAGAGCGGCCTCAAATTCCGCAGGATCAAGGCCGCGCAATTGGTCGTAAATCGCCGCCTCGGGCGCGTTGTTTGTATCGTCGAGACCGTCAAGATTTATGCCCGCCACAAGCGATTCCAGTGCCATACGCACCGATAGCTCAACGGCGCTGTCTGTCACTGTCACATCACCGATGGCGGGGCGGATTTCATGGGCTGAGGCCTGTGCACCTACGAGTAGGGCCATTGACACTGCGACAGCACGGAACAAGCTTTGAACAAACATTGGGAGTCCTCTGGATATGCGCGCATTTCTTGGCCTGACACTCGCCGCCTTCGCCCTCGCGGGCAAGGCCACAGCGCATGAATTTTGGATTGATGCGCTAAATTATCAGGTCGCCGCGGGTGAAGTTATCGCCGGAGATCTGCGCGTCGGCACCGAGTTTTCCGGTGCGCCCTATTCGTTCATACCGCGAAATTTCACCCGGTTTGAGGTCTGGATCGATGGCGCACCCCGTCTGGTGGAGCGGCGCTTGGGTGATCTGCCCGCCCTTGTCATGGAAGACCTTCCCGACGGTCTGGCGATTGTCGCCCATGAGACCACCGATACCACGCTCACCTACACCGAATGGGAACGGTTCGTGGCCTTCTCCGAGCATAAGGATTTCGGCGATATCGCCGCCCTTCAAGATGGCCGCGATCTGCCGCGTCAGGATTTCGTGGAGCGCTATTCGCGGCATGCGAAGTCCCTGATCGCAGTTGGCGGCGGGGCGGGGTCGGACGCCGAATTGGGCCTTGCGACCGAGATTGTGGCCCTGGCAAACCCCTATACCGATGATCTGGCGGGCGGGTTTCCGGTGCAGGTCTTCTACCAGGGCGAAATCCGCGCCGATGTCCAGGTTGAGCTGTTCGACCGCGCCCCCGATGGCAGTGTCACGATCACGCTGCACCGCACCGATGACGATGGCGTTGCCGTCCTGCCGGTTACCGCCGGCCACGAATACCTGGCCGACCACGTCGTCCTGCAAGCGATAGAGCCGGAAGAAGAGGGCGACCCGGTCTGGCATACTTACTGGGCCTCGCTCACCTTTGCCGTCCCCGGCTAAATCGGTCGCGCCGGGCCATCGGTGCCCGGTCTTTGGCCGCTGCACCCACCTTATGCACCGTTGATTTCAATCGAGACGAATTGCTGCGCGATACCGCTGGTCAGCGCGTTCAACTGCATTAAGACAAGCACAGAAATAAAGTGACGGAGAAGGCATCGCGATGGGACAATTACTCGGGCTGTGCGGCTCGCTTAGGGCCGGCAGCTTCAACCGCAAATTGATGCACCAAGCCGCAAAGCTTTTTGATCCCGATGCGTTTGTCGAAGGCGACCTCCGCCTGCCGCTCTACGATGGCGACCTCGAGGCCACCGACGGCGTTCCCGCCGCGGTCCAAACGCTGTCCGATCAGATCGCCGCCGCGAATGCTGTCGTCATCGCAGGGCCGGAATACAATAAAGGTGTCTCCGGCGTGCTCAAGAATGGGCTTGATTGGATCAGCCGGACCAAAGGCGGCCCGTGGCGCGACAAGCCAGTTGCGATCATGTCGGCAACGGCGGGGCGGGCTGGCGGCGAACGGACGCAAAGCGCCTTGCGGCTCTGCCTTGTACCCTTTCGCCCACGCCTCTTGAACGGTCCCGAGGTTCTTGTGGCGCAAGCACAGGCGCAATTCGATGAGGCCGGAACGCTGACAAATGAGATCAATTACAATGCGCTGGTAGAACTGATGGCGGATCTGCGGCAAGCGGCTGGCCTCAGCTAGAGCCCATAGGTCCCACGCGCCGGAGCGCTTTGCGCGACCGCGCCGACGATGGCTCCCTTTGGGGGCCTGAGAAGGCGCGCCTTGCCATCCAAAGCTCAAAGGTTGGCGGCAAAGCCAAAACTCTCGGGTATCCTGTCGCGCCCGTCCAGGATCAGATCGGCCATCACCGCGCCAATTTCAGGCGCCATGCCGAACCCGATCTTGAACCCGCCATTGGCAATAAACACGTTATGGCGGCCCGGATGCGGCCCCAGAAGCGGCGCGCGGCTTCTCGCCCGCGGACGCAGCCCGGCCCATCGCTCCAGCACCTTCGCCTGGGCCAAAACCGGTAGCGCTGTACGCGCGCGCGCAATCACCGCCTCTAAAGCCGCATCCGTTGTCTGCGGATCCGCGTAATTCCGCTCGGTCGTAGACCCGATGGCTACCGTGCCGTCGCCATGCGGCACGATATGCAGCGCGTCGACAAATACCTGCGGCTGATCGCGCAGATCACAATCCAAAAGTGCCGCCTGCCCTTTGACCCCTGTTCCAATGTTACGTCCAAGCGACGCCGACAGCGCGTCCAGCCCCGCAGCCCCAGTCGCCCAGACCTGAAGGGCGCAATCCTCAGGTGCGGTCTGTGTGATCCGTCCTCCAAGGCGGCGCACGGCCTCAGCCAGCGCGGTGGTGGCTTGGCGGGGATGAATGCGTGCGGTCAGATCATCATGGATAAGCTTGCCGGTTGGGCTGGCGACACCCCAATCATCGGCCGCCACGACCTGCCAGCGATAGCGGCCCTGCCACAGCGTCTCTGCCGTTTTGCTGCGTGCCATCGCCAAATCCAGATCTGCGACATCCAAGATCGGCTGCAACCGGCCGGAACGGGCATAACCTGGATCGCGGCCCGACACGTCGGCGACTTCAGCCCAAAACACTGCCCCGCGATCTAGGCTGGCAAATTGGAACGCTTTCTTTTCGTTCCAGTTTTCCGGCACGTGGGGCGCCAACGCCCCGACAATTCCGCCCGATGCGCCTGCACCGGGGCCATGCGGATCAACCACATCGACAGAGACCCCGCGCCGCAGCAAAGACCAGGCGATCGACAGGCCGAGAATGCCTGCGCCAAAGACGGTGCAACGCTGCGTGGACAAGCCCTGGCCCTTCCCCTAGACGCAATCTGTTGCAGGCGTTCTAGGCGCGTTCATGACCTCAGACCAGAGACAAGCGATTTCCTGGCAAAACGGCGTTCCGGTATCGGAGAATTTCGCCGATCCCTACTATTCGCTCGATGATGGTTGGGCCGAAGGCGCGCATGTCTTTTTGGCCGGAAACGGCTTGCCCGACCGGTTGCGCCCGGGGTTCCACGTGGCCGAATTGGGCTTTGGCACCGGGCTCAATCTTGCACTTCTATTGGCCCATTGGCGCGGACCTGGGCAGATCCGCTATACCGGTTTTGAAGCCTTTCCCTTGGCACCGGATACCGCATCCGCCGCGCTGTCTGAATTTGAGCGCGCCCGGCCTTTTGTCCCGCTGATCGAGACGCTTCTAGCGGAGGGGCACGCCGAGACCGAGACCGCCGTGATCGAGCTTGTCCTGGGTGATGCGCGGCAGACGCTTCCGCAATGGGGCGGCCTGGCTGATGCCTGGTTCCTTGATGGCTTTGCCCCGGCACGAAACCCGGAGCTTTGGGGCGACGCGCTAATGGAGGAAATCGCCCGTCACACAGCATCAAACGGCAGGTTTGCGACCTATACAGCCGCCGGGCAGGTCCGCCGCGCGCTGTCTGCCGCCGGGTTTGAGGTCACGCGCCGGCCGGGTTTTGGCCGCAAGCGCCATATGAGCTGCGGCATCCTGCGATGACGGAGCAAAACACCCGTCTTGGCATCGCGCTCATGATCCTAACGAGCTTGGTTTTCGCCGCCCAAGACGGGATCAGCCGCCACCTTGCCGGCGAATACAACGTGCTGATGGTTGTGATGATCCGGTATTGGTTTTTTGCCGCCTTTGTCGTCGCGCTGGCTGCTCGAAAACCCGGCGGCATCCGCGCCGTCGCCGCAACCGTGCAACCCCGTCTGCAGGCCTTTCGCGGCGTGTTGCTGGCCCTTGAGATCTGCGTCATGGTCGGAGCCTTCGTGCTGATGGGTCTGGTTGAAAGCCACGCCGTTTTCGCCTGCTATCCGCTTTTGGTGGCCGCCCTGTCGGGGCCGGTTCTGGGTGAGCGGGTCGGCTGGCGTCGATGGGCCGCGATTGCCGTGGGATTCGTCGGCATCCTGGTCATCTTGCGCCCTGGCGCGGGTGTATTCTCTCCGGCCGCTTTGGTGCCGCTGCTATCGGCCACCCTCTTTGCGCTTTACGGGCTGCTCACCCGCTATGCTGCGCGCCGAGACAGTGCCGATACGAGCTTTTTCTGGACCGGCACCATCGGCTGCATTGTGATGAGCGTCGTGGGCATTTGGTTTTGGGAGCCTATGGCGCCGGGCGATTGGGGTTGGATGGCGCTTTTATGCGTCACTGGCGCTGCTGGGCATTGGTTACTGATCAAAGTCTATGAAGTTGCAGAGGCAAGCGCGGTTCAGCCATTTGCCTATTTCCAGATGGTCTTTGGCACGGCCATTGGACTGGCGGTGTTCGGCGAAACGCTCAGCGCCAATGTCGCCTTGGGCAGCGCCATCGTTGTATCGGCTGGCATTTTCACGCTGGTCCGCGCCCGCCGCGCCCAGCCTTGAACGGCGTCTCGTTCAAGACGGTCTAACGTTGTGTGAGCACCGCGATCAGGCCCGTCTGGGGCAATTCGCCGGTCAATTGCGCCTCGTATATCCGTAGGCTTTCGGTCACGCGCATGATGTAGTTGCGGGTTTCGTCAAATGGCACCGCCTCGATCCAATCGATCACATCAACGCGCGCGTCACGCGGGTCGCCAAATCGCTCGATCCAGGCATTGGCGCGGCTTGGCCCAGCATTATAGGCGGCCGCGATCAAGACCGGGTTGTTGCCGTAAAGCTCGGACAGATAATCCAAATAACCCGCACCCAAGATGGCATTGTATTCCGGATCTGTGGTCAGGCGTTCTTCGCTGAATTCAATTTCAAGCCGCGCAGCGGTGTCGCGCCCAGTGCGTGGCATGACCTGCATCAGCCCAAGCGCGCCCGCGCCTGAGCGCACCACCGGGTCAAATTCCGACTCGCGCCGGGCGATCGAGAGCGTGAGTGCGGCGGGCGCTGGTAGGTCCGCCTCTGCCAGTGCTGTGACCGGGTAATAGGCACGCATGATTTCCCAGCCCTGCTGTGCCGCGCGTTTGGCGATGCGCAAAGCGACATGCGGATCGCCCAGATCGAAGGCCAGATCACCAAGCGAGCCTGCACTTTCGCGGTCCAAGCTTTCGGTCAGATGGGTCAAAAAGCGCTCCGCCAAGTCCCATTCTTCGGCCTGATAAAGCGTCAGCGCGGCTTGCAGAACGGATGAGGAGACGAAATCTTGATTGCGCCAGGACGGGTATGTCTCGTCGCCCAGAAAATGCGGATCGGTATCAATCCCGCCGCGCTCGGCCGAAAGCTGGCCGTAGAAGCTCGATTGAAACTGCGCGCCCAGGGCGTAAGCCTCTGCGGCCGCCGTACTGTCGCCATTGGCTTCATGCGCACGGCCCAGCCAGTAGCCTGCTCGCCCGACACTGATCGGGCTGAAAACCACTTCGGAAAACCGGGTGAAATGAGCAACCGCGTCGCCCGGCCGGTCGAGCTGAAGGGCGCCATAACCGGCCAGCCACTCCAAATCCGCCACGGCCAGATAATCGTCCTCGGCCGAGATAAAATGGTTGGCGGCCAGCGCGTAGCCGCGCGCATAATCGCCGTCTCGCATCACGTCGCGCGCCAGGGTCGCGCGGCGATCGGCCCAGGAAGCGGGCCGCCCGAGCGCTTCGGCGGAACTGCTTGTCTCGGCCAAAAGCTCTGCCGCTGTGTCCCAAAACCCAGATCGCATCCGCCAGACCATGCGTTCATATGCCAGGCCCGGATCATCGCGCAGCGCCTCGGGCACCGCAGCGATGCGGGCATCGACGCCATTGTCGCGCTGGCGCAGCGCATCGCGCGCCTCGGCCAGGCGGCGCCAGCCTTCGGGCACCAGGGTGAGCATGGTGCTGATGCGGTCGGTCTCACCCTCCCACAGCAGTTGATCAAGCCGCGCGATGTGATGGTCTTCCAACAATGCGCCGTGACGCGCCAGAAAGGCCGTCTCTTCACTTGGTGACAAGGTCAGGCCAGTCCAGGCATCCACGATGATGCCGGTTGGATCTTCGTCCCGTTCCGCGACCGCCTCGGCCAGGCGCAAGGCGCCGGTGCCGGTTTGGGGGGTATATTCCTCGAAATAGCGCAGCACGCGGTCGGGATCGGTGCCACGGGGTATCGCGTATTCGCCTTGGCGCTGCAGAAACGGAATGCCGGGCCAATCGGGGTTGCGGGCCAGAAAATCTTCGTAATCGGCAAGGCTTCCGTTGCGTGCACGTAGGCGCGCCCAGAGGACCACATCGCGCGACGCGGGATCGTCAATGCCCGTGCTCGCCAGCTCTGCGGCTTCAAAGTTGCGCGCAGCGACTGCGGAGAGGGCGGCTGCCAACGCCTCCGGAGAGGCCGTGCAAGGCCATGGCCAGGCCAACACTGAAAGGATGAGAACAAAAGCGCGCATGGACCGGTCCGAGCCGTAATATGAGGGCCAAACTATACCGCCAATTTTCGCGTTCAACACACGAACTTGGCATTGCTGAGCGGCTTGGCTAATGTCCGCGCCATTCCGCTCCATGCTTGCGAAGGTCGCCCAATGTTTCACGGCTCTATGCCCGCCCTTGTCACCCCGTTCCGCGCAAATGCGCCAGATCAGGTCGACTGGGATGCTTTGAAAAAGCTGGTGGATTGGCACATTGCCGAAGGCTCAACCGGGTTGGTGCCGGTCGGCACCACTGGTGAAAGCCCGACACTGACCCATGATGAGCATGAGCAGGTGATCGCAGCCGTTGTTGAGGCGGCGGCGGGCCGCGTGCCAGTGATTGCCGGTGCTGGGTCCAATAACACGACTGAGGCAATCCGGTTCATGGAATATGCCAAATCGGTTGGCGCCGCGGCGGGCTTGGTGGTGACGCCTTACTACAATAAGCCCACGCAGCGCGGCTTGATCGCCCATTTTACCGCATTGGCCGAGATCGGGTTGCCGATCATCATCTACAATATCCCGCCGCGTTCGGTCATCGACATGAGCCCTGCCACGATGGGGGAGCTTGCCAAACTTCCCATGATCATCGGCGTGAAAGACGCGACCGGTGATATTGCGCGCGTCTCGCAACAGCGCGCGGCCTGCGGGCCGGATTTCGTCCAGCTCTCTGGCGAGGACGCAACTGCTTTGGGCTTTAACGCCCATGGCGGGGTCGGGTGCATCTCAGTCACGGCCAATGTCGCACCGCGCCTATGCGCGGAGTTTCAGAACGCGACGCGCGCGGGCGATTACGCCCAGGCGCTGGCCTGCCAGGATCGGCTCATGCCCTTGCACGAGACGCTTTTCATCGAGCCGGGCCTGATTGGCGCGAAATACGCCATGTCCGTGCTGGGCTTGTGCTCAGACGAGGTGCGCCTGCCGCATACAAAGCTGGAGGCGGCGACAAAATCGCAGATCGAGGCGGCGATGCGCCATGCCGGGATCCTTGCCTGAGAGCCGCCCCGGAGAACTGGCGCTTGATACGCCGATCGAGATCCATGCCGGTCTGAGCTTTATTGGAAAGATCCGGTCACCTTGGGGCCCGGGTGATTGCCCAAAGAACTTGCGTGTTGCGCGTGAACGCGGTGGCGCGGCATTTGTGGACCTCGCGCCGGAGTTCACGCCCGCGCTACACGGCCTAGGCGTAGATCAGCATATCATGCTGCTATATTGGGTTGACCGGGGCCAACGTGACCTGATCGTGCAAAATCCCGCCCATACCGAGGGCCCGCGCGGTGTCTTTTCGCTTCGATCGCCCGTGCGGCCCAACCCGATCGCGCTGGCCTGTGTAAAGATCGTGCAGATCGAGGGCGCGCGGCTGCACCTGGATGCAATAGATGCCTGGGACGGCACGCCGGTATTAGACATCAAACCGTGGCTGCCGACGGTTGATGCCCCGCCGGACTGGCGCGGCTGACCGCAAGCCCCTATATCGGGCCCCCATGGCCAAACCCGCAGACAACCCAAACTACAAAGTGATCGCCGAAAACCGCCGGGCGCGGTTCGATTACACCATCGAAGACGACCTGGAGGTCGGCATCATCCTCGAAGGCTCCGAGGTGAAGTCATTGCGCGCGGGTGGGTCAAACATCGCCGACAGCTATGCCGAGGTTCATGACAGCGAACTTTGGCTCGTGAACGGCTATATCGCGCCTTACACCCAGGCCAAGACCTGGGGCCATGAAGAACGCCGCCGCCGCAAGCTTTTGGCCTCAAAAAAAGAGCTGTCGAAACTTTGGAATGCAACGCAGCGTCAGGGAATGACGCTGGTGCCGCTGGTTATGTATTTCAATCACCGCGGCATCGTGAAGCTCAAGATCGGGATCGCAAAAGGCAAAAAGGTCGCCGACAAGCGCGAAACATCGGCCAAGCGGGATTGGAACCGCCAGAAACAGCGGCTGTTGAAGGAACGCAGCTAAGCCGCTATGGCCTGCACTGTTGCGAAAGGTATGTGTAATGGCGGCAGATGATCCCAAGACCCTGGTCTCGACTGAATGGCTTGCGGCGCATTTAGAAGATCCAGATCTGCGCATCCTCGACGGCTCTTACTACCTGCCTGATGCGGGCCGCGACGCGCAGGCCGAATACCAGGCCGGCCATATTCCGGGCGCGCGGTTTTTTGACATCGACGAGATCTCCGATCACCGCTCGGCCCTGCCGCATATGGTGCCGCCGGTTGAGAAATTTATGAGCCGTATGCGTAAGATGGGCGTCGGCGACGGCCACAACATCGTGGTCTATGATGGTGCCGGCCTGTTCTCTGCCGCGCGCGTTTGGTGGATGTTCAAGCTGATGGGCAAGGCCGATATCGCCGTGCTGGATGGCGGTTTCCCAAAGTGGCAGGCAGAGGGCCGCGCCGTCGAAGACATGCCGCCCATCATGCGCGACCGCCACCTGACCGCAACCAAACAGAACCACCTGGTCAAGGACGTCACCCAAATGGCCGCGGCCTCGAAGCTGGGCGATTGGCAGATCGTCGATGCCCGCTCACCCGCGCGGTTCCGTGGCGAGGAGCCTGAGCCGCGCGAAGGCCTGCGCGCGGGCCATATCCCGGGCGCCAAGAACGTGCATTATGCAACGCTGCTGAACGCCGATGGCACGATGAAAGAAGGCGCAGCACTTGCGCAGGCCTTCACCAAGGCCGGGGTTGATCTCGACAAGCGGATCATCACCACCTGCGGCTCGGGCGTGACGGCGGCGATATTGATG
>JBCCXT010000049.1:0-29412 GCA_039191215.1 Pseudomonadota bacterium | reverse complement strand
CGTGCCCGAGCAGGCCACAATGGCCAACTAAGCGCTGATCGGCTCGATAAGCTCGGGCCCTTGCGCTCGGTTTGAATTTACCGCTGTCGCCACGCGGCTTCGGGCAAAGAAATCATCCGGCGCGGCGCGCATCAGCGGTGCAGCCTTCCCGTCTGCCTCACCCAGCCAAAGCGGCCAGTCTTGCGGCGCGATCTGCACCGGTTCTCGATGATGGATCCCAGCCATGCGCGGGCCTGCGCCGCAGGTGACAATCGCGCAGGTCACAAAGGCTTCCTCGCCCCGTTCCCATTCCTGCCAAATCCCCGCGAAGGCCAAAACAGAACCCGAAGCGGGGCTGAAATACCACGGCAACCTGTTCCCATCGGCGTCTTTGGTCCATTCGTAGAACCCGGTCGCCGGGATCAAGCAGCGCCGCGCGCGAATGGCGGCCCGAAACGCAGGTTTCTCCGCGATCGTCTCGGACCGGGCATTGATTAGAAGCGGGCCGTCGCGTGTTGTTTTGTACCAATGCGGCAAAAACCCCCACCGCATCGGCCGAAGGCGACGCGTGTCGTCGTCTGCCGTGACAACCGAAATCGTCTGTGTGGGGCAGATGTTGTAGCGCGGCACTTCGGGCAGATCATTCGATGGCACTGCTTCAAAAAGCTGCGCCATCGCGTCCGCCGGGTGGGTCATGGTCATGCGCCCGCACATGGGCCGAAGCCTAGGGCGCATCGCCGGCCTTTCGCAATGGGCCGGCGTGCAACGTCGAACGGTTTTTCGAATTAGCCGCCGTAGACAGCCGCGCGGGCAATCTTGTGCGCGTCTTCGCGGAAGAGGCCAAGGTCGATGGCCGTATTGAGCGGCATCGCTTCGATTTCAAACACCGTTTTGCGGTAGGCGCTGCGGCGGTTTTGCATGGTGCGGATCGTGCTTAGAATACTCATGGGGCGTTCCTTTCTGTGAGGTTCCTCCCGTGTCCATGAGTTGTATATGTTAGCGCTGACGCGCTTCACAATTTCCATTTTGCGAGACCCGCATTGCACTTTCTGCATAGCAGCAATTTTTTGGTAAATGTTTGGCACAAAAAGAAAAGCGGCCGGGCAAGAGGCTCGGCCGCCGTAGCATCCGACATGGGTGCGTATTATTCGGCCGCTGAGATGCGGCCATCCGTGTAAGGCGTGTATTCCCCCGCTTCGGTCAAGTAATCCATCACAACCTGTTCCAGCCCGGGGCCGAAATCATAGGCGTTCTCAGCGCCCGTTGCGAAGATGTCATACCCATCGCCGCCACCGCGCATGTAGTTGTTGGATACAAGGCCATAGGTCGCTGCCGGATCAAGCGCTGTCCAGGTGCCGTCCATATCGACCTCGACCGACACGATGCGCGATCCGGGCTCACCGCCGGGGTTCCAGCTGTAACGCAGACCCGCGACCTGCGGGAAGCGTCCGGCGCCCTCTTCAACCGCGCTCACGCCGTTTTCCAGCGCCTCAAGCACGCCGCTTCCGGTCAACTGGAATGTCGCCAGCGTGTTCTGGAACGGCAGCACGGTGAAGATCTCACCCATTGTGATGTCTCCGGCATCGATGGAGGCGCGCAGGCCGCCTCCGTTCTGGATGGCAATTTGCACCCCTTGGCTGGCAACCCGGTCGAGCATCGCATCGGCAACAAGATTGCCCATCGGGCATTCCTCGACACGGCAAACCGTCCGGTCACCTTCGATGAATTCAGACGACGTGCCAACAATCTCGGCCATCGCTTCCTCGATCGGACCGGCAAGCTCGGCTACGCGGGCGGCAATCTCTGGATCGGGCGTGACAGAGGCGTCCAGCACCATGGTGTCGCCTTCGGCCGTGACCACGTTGCCGTCGTCATCGAACGTGACCTCCAAGACGCCGAGATATTTCGAATAGGCATAGGCTTGCACAATCGGCGTCCCCGCCACAGTGACCGGATAGGTTTCCGCGGCTTCAGGGTCGGAGGCGCTCATATAAGTGTGGGAATGGCCACCGACGATCACATCGATCCCGTCCACGCCTTCGGCAATGGCCCGGTCGGTGGGCAGCCCGACATGGGTGACAGCAATGATGATGTCGATACCAGCCTCGGTCAGTTCATCGACATCAGCCTGCAGCGCCTCGATCTCATCTTGGAAAATCACGTTCGGGCCAGGCGACGAGGTCTCGACCGTATCGGTTGCCAAAGCGGACACGATGCCAACGGATACACCGTTCACATCCACAATTGTGTGGTTTTCCACGACGCCGTTGAGAATGTTGGATTGGCTTAAGTCGAGATTGCCGGACACAACCGGAAAGCTGACTTGGCCGACAAAATTGGCCAGCACTTCCGGGCCGTCATCAAATTCGTGGTTGCCCACGGCCATTACGTCAAATCCGATGGCCTCCATGAATTCGGCCTCTACGTCGCCTTTATAGGTCGTGTACATTAGGCTGCCCTGGAACTGGTCGCCGGCATCGATGACGATGACATTCTCACCGGCCGCGTTCAGTTCGTCGCGCATTGTGTTGATCGCTGTGGCCACGCGGGCCACACCGCCGAAACACTCGCCCGCGGCGTCGTCTTCGGCATTGCAGGTCGAATCAAACCTGTTGATCGGCTGGATGCGGCTGTGCAGGTCGTTGATATGCAGGATGGTAAGCGTGGTCTCAGCCGCAACAGGTGCCGCCACGACGGCAGTGCCGAATGCGGCCACAAGGGCGGAGGAGCGGAAAAGCTTCGCAGACATTGGGATCTCCCTGGACTGTGGTACAGCCTAGACTGGCCGTCAATCACCCCCGGAGTAAAGGGCGGTTTTGCGCCGCAGCATCCGCCCTTGACGCTTTGCCGCTTGGCTGCGAAGCCAAAGCGCATGATGATTTACAAAATCCTGCGGCAGGAAGAGTGGCAAACGCTTGTCACGCAGGGCCAAACAACCGGCGCACCGGTCGATCTTGCCGATGGCTTTGTGCATTTCTCGACAGCCGAGCAACTGCCTGGCACGCTTGCAAAATACTTCGCCGGCGAGGATCATCTGATCCTTTTGGCACTGCACGCTGATCCACTTGGCGAGGCGCTGCGGTGGGAAGCGTCCCGGTTTGATATGCTCTTCCCGCATCTCTACGCGCCGCTGCAACTTTCGGATGTGGCCTGGTCGGCGCCGGTGGGGTTGGATGATACGGGGCAACACATTTTGCCAAGTGGGGTGGGCTAAGGCGCCATGTGGGAACGATTTGGCCTCGCGGTTTTGCACCGGCTCGACCCAGAGCTTGCCCATGATCTGACACTAAAGGCACTCGCGGCCGGTCTGGGGCCGCGCTGTGGGCCGATTGCCTCGCCGCGCCTGACCACCCGGCTTGCCGGTCTGACGCTGCCCAATCCGGTGGGCGTGGCCGCGGGCCTCGACAAGAACGCCCAAGCACTCGATGCGCTCGGACGTGCCGGTTTTGGCTTTCTTGAGGCCGGCGCGGTCACCCCCCGGGCGCAAGAGGGAAATGCCCGGCCCCGTCTCTTTCGGCTGCGCGAAGACCAGGCTGCAATCAACCGGTTTGGCTTCAACAATCGCGGGATGGAGGCTGTTGCGAACCGCCTGGCACAAGCCAAGCCCGGCGTGCCGGTGGGGCTAAATCTCGGCGCAAACAAAGATAGCATCGACCGCGCCGCGGACTATGCGCACGTGCTGGCACGCTGCGGCGCGTTTGTGGATTTCGCGACGGTCAATGTCTCATCACCCAATACCGAGAAGCTGCGCGAATTGCAGGGTCCTGCGGCGCTGCGCGAGGTCCTCGAAGCGGTGCTGGCGGCGCGCGCCGAACTTCCGAACAGAATTCCTGTCTTTGTCAAAATCGCTCCAGATCTCAACGACGATGCCTTGGCCGAATTGGCACAGACGGTAACAGATGCGGGCATCGATGGCGTCATCGCGACGAACACGACCTTGGCGCGCGACAGGTTGCAAAGCAAACATGCAGCCGAGACCGGCGGGCTGTCAGGCGCGCCACTTTTTGAGCGATCGACACGTGTGCTGGCGCGACTCTCGCAACTGACAGGCGGTGCAATGCCATTGATCGGCACTGGCGGGGTTGGCTCGGCTGACCAGGCCTATGCCAAGATCCGCGCCGGGGCAACGGCCGTGCAGCTTTACACAGGCCTTGTGTTTAACGGGCTTTCGCTGGCGGGATTGATTGCACATGGGCTAGAGACACGGTTGGCCCAAGATGGATTTGATACCATTGCCGCAGCCGTTGGTACCGACCGCGGCGCCTGGCTTTGATCGGCGGTGCGGCCTCGGGGGGCATCGACCCCCCACTCAGCCGCTTGGGCACCCAGTCAAATCCCGGGGGTGCAGGGGCCCTCCCCTGCGAAAGGCCCGTCCGGCGAGGACCGCGCCCGCGGGGGCTCGATGCCCCCAAGGGCGCGACGCCGCGCTAGCTATCCACCGCACGCTCCAACGCGGAATAGCGAAGTGAAAGCGTCACACCACGGAAGACAAAAAGCAGCAACAAGCTTGCCCAAAGCCCGTGATTGCCAAGTGCCGGCAACAACACCGGCAGGCTGAGCGCGTAAATCAATCCTGACAATATCATGCTGTTGCGCATATCCCGCGTCTGCGTCGCGCCGATGAAAACACCGTCCAAAAGCCAGCCCGCACAGCCCAAAACGGGGGCCACCATGATCCATGGCAGATAGGCCCTGGCAGCTGCGCGCACCTCTGGCGCTTTGGCCATCAGATCCACGAAGACCGGGCCCGTTAGCGCAAAAAACACCGTCAACACCAGGCACACAACAAAGGCCCATGTCACCGCCAGGTAAGCGGACCGGCGCACACGCGCCTTGGCGCGCGCGCCCATCGCCTGGCCCACCAATGTCTCCGCGGCATGGGTAAACCCATCCATCGCGTAAGAAGCGAAATAGACAAACTGCAAAAGGATTTGATTGGCCGCCAAGGTGGTGTCGCCGAACCGGCCACCCAGATAGACAAAGCTGGTAAACGCCGCCATCAAGATCACTGACCGCACCATGATGTCGCTGTTGACAGCCGCCATATGCCACAGCCGGACCCGGTCGAATACGACCGTCCAGTTGCGCCAAGCTCGGCCGTCAAACGCATCGCGGGCTAGAAAAAGCGCCAAGACCAAACCGAAGAACTCGGCCGCAAAGCTCGACCAGGCCACGCCCACCACACCCAGTTCAAGCCACAGGCCCAAAAATACCGACAGGGCAATATTGATGCCGTTCATAACAAGTTGAAGCACCAGCAGACCCACCGTCCGTTCTTTCGCCAAAAGCCAACCGGTCAGCCCATAGACAGCAATTGCGGCGGGCGCCGCGAATATCCGTACGCGCATGTAATCGCGCGCCAGTGCTTCGACCTCGGCGCTGGCAGACGTCAAGGCCAACGCGATCCGGAAGATGCCGGATTGGCAGGCAATCATCGCCAAACCTACAATCGCGGCAACCATCAAGACCCGCGTCATGAGTGCCGAGACTTCGGCCCTGTCGCGCGCGCCGAGCGCTTGTGCGACAAGGCCGGCTGTGCCCATCTTCAAAAACCCAAACGCCCAGTAAAGCGACGAAAGAGTGATCGCACCGACACCCACTGCGGCAATCGGGGCGGCCTCGCCCAATTGCCCAACCACACCGGTGTCAACCACGCCGAGCAACGGGATTGTGACATTTGACAGGATCAACGGGACCGCAATGCGCAGCACCCGCTTGTTGGTCACCTCACCTTCAAGATCAGGCTCGGCCGGGCGCGAACCCATCGCTCAACCCAGACGGGGCGGCATCAGGAAATGTCCCGTCGCCTGGGCAAAGAGCCTATTGCGATTATCCTGCCAAGCCTCGACATGCACACTGGCATAACGCCGGCCCGATCGGTTCACCCTCGCCCGGGCATAGGCATCGCGCGGCAGGCCCGTGCGCAGATAATCAACCGTGAAGTCGATCGTCTTGGGCAACCGAAATCCACCCAGATCATCCGGGCTCACCCGGCCCGCTTCAACATGATCCCAAAGCGTTTGAAACCCTAGTTCGATGATCGCTGCGGTTTCCAGGAACGTCGCGGTCGCACCACCATGGAGCGCCGGTAGGGCCGGATTACCGATCAGCTTTTCGTCAAAGCTCAGAACGGCGGTCAACTCGTCCCCGCGCCGGTCAAAATCGATGCCCATGAACGTGGTCATCGGAACCCGGGCGGTGAGCGCGCGCAAGGTGGCATCGCGGCGCTGTTTAACCTCAGCGACGGGTTCGGGATGGCTGCGCGCCCTCATCCGCCCGTCACCGGATCGGAGTTGGTGGTGAAGGCACCATTTGCGATTGCAACCGGCGCCTCGGCGCCGGCTTCATCCCAGGCGCGGGCACGAACGAAGGCCACACTGCGCGTCACATGATGGCATTCGGCGCGCGCAGTGATCCGGTCGCCGGGCTTGGCCGCGCGCATATAGTCGATGCGAAGGTCAAGTGTCGCAGTTGTCGAGCCGGTCGCCGAGACCACCGCCGCCCCACCACAGGTATCCATCAACGCCGAGACCGCACCGCCATGGATCACGCCCGTTTCCGGATCACCGACGAGCTCGGCCGACCATGGCATCGATATCTCCGCCACACCCGGCTCCAGCATCTCCAGCCGCATGCCAAGCGCGGTGGAAAACGGCAACGCATCGATCAATCGGCGCGCCGCGCGGGTCCTGTCTTCATCACTAAGGCTCATGGCGGTCGGATATCTCGGCGGTTTAGAATTTTGCGCCGCATTGCTAGAGTGGCATTAACCACTCTCAACGCGACCTTTACGGCATGACGGAAGAACGGCTGGATTTCAAACAAATGTGCGCGCGCTTCGATGTGACCCCGCGCACGCTGCGACATTACGAATATATCGAACTCCTCGCACCTGAGCGCGAAGGCCGTGCGCGGTTCTACGGACCCCAAGAAATTGCCCGAATGACGCTGATTCTGCGCGGGCGGCGATTTGGCTTCAGCCTGGAGACCGTGCGCCAATGGCTCGAACTTTATGATGCAGATCCACACGGAGAGGCGCAGCAAAAAGCTTGGGTGGAGCTTGCCGACGGCCAATTGCAGGTGCTGGCGGCGCAGCGGGACGAGCTCGATCAGATTATCGAAGAGCTCAAAGCGCTTCGAAATGCAACCGCCGGACCCTTCGGCTGAGTCGCAAATACACTCAATTCGACTACGGTTTTCCTTACCTTTTTGAATTCGAAGCGCTTTGGGGAAATCAAATAAAATTTCGTCTAGCCGGTCAAATTTTGCCTTTCGTTGCGTCACCCGCGAATTGACGCAACGTCTCGTTTACGTCAACGTCAAGAAATCTTGTAAGGAGGGTCCGAACGCAGCAAATCGGGGCCTCACATTGATGTTTGACAACATGGACCCGATCATGAGTGCCGAAACGATGACCATCCGAGAGATGTGCGACGCGTTCGACGTAACGCCGCGCACATTGCGCTTTTACGAAGCAAAAGAACTGCTCTTTCCGATCCGGGAGGGCCAAAAACGCCTCTTTACCCGACGCGACCGAGCCCGGTTGAAGCTGATCCTGCGCGGCAAGCGCTTCGGCTTTAGCCTCGAAGAGATCCGCCAGCTTCTTAACCTATATGAGCTGGGCGACGGGCAAGCGACTCAATTGTCTGCCACGCTGACAATCGCACGCGACCGCCTGTCCGAACTCGAATCGCGCCGCCGCGAGCTCGACATCGTGATCGATGAGATGCGCGCCCAAATGACACTTGTTGAAGACATGTTGGCCCAATCCGGCGCGCCTGCTCAGGCAGCCGAGTAAGCCAGACGACCGGAGGACCCACCGCAATGCCGAGCTACACCGCGCCCACAAAGGACATGCAATTCGTGCTGCACGAAGTGCTTGAAGTATCGACACAAGATATCCCGGGCTATTCAGATCTGGAGGCTGATTTCACCGCCGCCGTTTTGGAGGAGGCAGGCAAGATTGCGTCAGAGGTTCTCCAACCGCTCAATGCGGTCGGCGATACCGAAGGTTGCGTGCTGGAAAACGGCGTGGTGCGCACACCTAAAGGCTTCAAGGCCGCATTCGATCAGATGAAAGAGGGCGGTTGGCCCGGCATCGACATGCCCGAGGAATTTGGCGGCCAGGCCATGCCGTATGTCATCGGTACTGCCGTCGGTGAGATGTTCTCGGCGGCAAACCAGGCGTTTACGATGTATCAGGGCCTGACCCACGGCGCCGCCTCAGCGATCCTCGTCCACGGCACTGACGAACAAAAAGCAACCTATCTGCCGCCCATGGTCGCCTGCGACTGGACCGGGACGATGAACCTGACCGAGCCGCATTGCGGCACCGATTTGGGGCTGATGCGCAGCAAGGCCGAACCGCAAGCCGATGGCAGCTATAAGATCACGGGTCAGAAGATTTTCATCTCTGCCGGTGAACACGATATGGCCGACAACATCATCCATCTGGTACTGGCCAAAATCCCCGGTGGGCCGGACGGCGTGAAGGGTATCTCGCTTTTCATCGTGCCGAAGTTTTTGGTCAACGAGGATGGCGATCTGGGCCCTCGGAACGGCGTGTCTTGCGGCAAGATCGAAGAGAAAATGGGCATCCACGGCAACTCGACCTGTGTGATGAACTATGACGAAGCCACGGGATACTTGCTGGGCGAAGAACACAAAGGCATGCGGGCGATGTTCACGATGATGAACGAAGCCAGGCTCGGCGTCGGCATGCAAGGTGTCGCGCAGGCCGAGGTCGCCTATCAAAACGCGCTGATCTACGCCAAAGACCGGCTCCAGGGCCGCGACGTGACAGGTGTCAAAAACCCTGAAGGTCCGGCCGATCCGCTGATTGTGCACCCAGATGTGCGCCGCAGCCTGATGGATCAGAAAAGCTTTGCCGAAGCGGGCCGCGCGTTCCTTCTTTGGGGCTCGACCATGATTGACGCGGCCCATCGCGGCGAAGACAAAGATGCCGACGGGCTGATCTCGCTTCTAACCCCGGTCATCAAAGGGTTTCTGACCGATCAAGGCTATGACATGACAATCCGGGCCCAGCAGCTTTACGGCGGCCATGGCTATATCGAAGAATGGGGCATGTCGCAGTTTTCCCGCGATGCCCGCATTGCGATGATATACGAAGGCGCCAATGGCGTGCAGGCGCTGGATCTTGTCGGCCGCAAACTGGCGCAAGACGGTGGCAAACACGTGATGGCCTTCTTTGAGCTGGTGAAAACCTTCATCAAAGGCAGCGCCGAGATCGACGGGATGGAAGAGTTCACCACCCCGCTTAAAGCCGCGTCGAAGGATCTGCAGACGGCGGGGATGTATTTCATGGCGGAAGGTATGAAGAACCCCAACAACGCGCTCGCAGGATCAAATGACTTCATGCATTTGTTTGGCCATGTCTGCCTGGGATTGATGTGGGCACAGATGGCAAAAGCCGCACTGGCGGCCAAAGCCGCGGGCACGTCGGACCCCGATTTTTACGACACAAAACTGGCCACGGCGCGCTATTACATGGCCCGCCAATTGCCAATGACGGCGACACATCTGGCGCGCATTCAATCGGGCGGCGATACGGTCATGGCGCTGGAGGCTGCAAACTTCTGATGCCAAAGCGTCTCCGACTGACCCGCCGACCGCACCTTGCCATGTCCGAGGATGGCTTTCGCAAGATGCGCAGTATCGCGGGTGAGGCCGGGCTCGACGAAGGCGAGTTTCTGTCCTTCCTTTTTGAGAATTGGTCGAGTGTGATTGACGAGGAAAATCTGACCGCCCGTCTTCGACTGTTCAATTCCGAGCTTGAAGACCGAAAGCGGTAAAGACCCCGGGCCTTAGCGGCCCCGTGGCAGCAAGAAACGGCGCAGGGGAGGCGCTGAGAGACATGAAGCTCCATTGTTTCGGAGAATCCGGGCATTCCTACAAGGCTGCGCTGGCTCTAAACCTGCACGGCCTGAGCTGGGAACCGGTCTTCATCGATTTTTTCAAAGGTGAGACGCGCGGTGACGCCTACCGCTCGGATGTCAATGAAATGGGCGAGGCGCCGGTTCTGATCGATGGCGACGTAAAACTTAGCCAATCTGGCGTCATTCAAAACTACCTGTCTGAAAAGACGGGAAAGTTTTCTGCTAATGGCCCCCAAGAGGCACGCGAAGTGCTGCGTTGGATTCTGTGGGACAATCACAAGCTTTCCGCCATGGCCGGTGTCACCCGGTTCATGTTGAATTACCTGCCCGAAGATAAACGATCAGCCGACGTGATCAGCTTTCTGCAGGGCCGGGTCGCGGGTGCCTATAAGGTGCTCGACGCGCATCTGGCCGGGCGAGACTGGATCGTCGGCGACGCGCCGACCAATGCCGATCTGACTTGCTGCGGATATCTCTATTATCCCGAAGAGTTTGGCTTCGACCGCAAGTCTCATCCCAATATCGACCGCTGGCTTGACCAGATCGCCGCCCTGCCAGGCTGGGCCCACCCCTATGACCTCATGCCGCGTGCATGGGCCGCGTAAGACGGAGTTTCGCATGACCGACGCCTATATCTATGACGCCATCCGCACGCCGCGCGGCAAGGGCCGCAAAGATGGCAGCTTGCACGAGGTGACCTCGGCCCGACTTTCGGCCTTTACGCTCAACACCCTGAAAGAACGCAACGGGCTCGACGGACACGCGGTCGAGGACGTCATCTGGGGCAATGTCACGCAAGTCGGCGAACAAGGCGGCTGCCTGGCGCGGACGGCCGTTTTGGCCTCTGATCTCGACGAATCGATCCCTGGCCTGTCGATCAACCGCTTCTGTGCCAGCGGTCTGGAAGCTGTGAACTTGGCTGCCAACCAGGTCCGCGGCGGGGCGGGTGAGGCTTATATCGCCGGCGGGGTCGAGATGATGGGCCGCGTGCCGATGGGCTCCGACGGGGCCGCCATCGCGGTTGATCCAACCATCGCGATGGAGAGCTACTTTGTGCCGCAGGGAATTTCGGCAGACATCATTGCCACCGAATACGGCTTTGATCGCGACACATGCGATGCCTATGCGGTCGAAAGCCAATCGCGCGCAGCCACAGCCTGGAAGGAAGACCGTTTCGCCAAATCGGTTGTCACCGTGACCGACCAAAACGGCCTCACGATCCTCGACCGCGATGAATACATGCGCCCCGGCACGGATATGCAGTCGCTTGGAAGTCTTAAGGCCGCCTTCAAGGATATGGGTGAAACGATGCCTGGATTTGATGCCGTGGCGCTCATGAAATACCCGCATCTGGAGCGGATCAATCACATCCATCATGCCGGCAATTCCAGTGGCATCGTCGATGGCTCAGCCGCCCTCCTGATCGGCTCGAAAGCCTGGGGCGAAGCGCGCGGCCTGAAACCGCGGGCGCGCATTCGGGCGAATGCAAAGATCGGCACCGACCCCACGATCAACCTGACCGGCCCCGTCCCGGTGACTGAAAAGATCCTCGCTGAAACCGGTATGTCCTTTGATGACCTTGATCTTTTTGAGGTGAACGAAGCCTTCGCGGCGGTGGTCTTGCGGTTCTTACAGGCTTTTGATGCCGATCCTGCGCGCGTCAATGTCAATGGCGGCGCGATCGCGATGGGTCACCCGCTTGGCGCCACCGGGGCTATGATCCTGGGCACGCTTCTTGATGAGATGGAACGCAGCGATAAAGAAACCGGCTTGGCCACGCTATGTGTCGCATCAGGCATGGGCGCTGCGACAATCCTCGAACGCATTTGACCTGACCAAACAGCCATGTTGCATCGCTCCTCAAAAAGTTTACCAATACGTCAACTTTCGGGTGTGACCCCGAAACGGCGGATCAGGTCGGGGAGGCTTGGGCAACGTGGTCGAGACATTGGATGCGCTGGAGATATACCAGCGCCACCTGGATATAGTGTCACGTGCCTTCTGGCTCGAAGAGTGGGACGAGTTGATACGCCATATGCGCCTGCCCGGCCACACCCGGTTGCGCGACGCGGACATCGAAGTGACCACGCCCGAGCAGGCAGTTGCCATGCACAAGGAATTGCGCATCTGCTACCGGCGAATCGGCGCCAGCGATTACTGCAGGATTGGCTACCAGGCGGCCTTTACCGACAAAGCCCAGACCAAGATCGTCGGTCGGCATCGCACGCATGTGGTGCGCAGCGGCTGTTATGTTTTGCCAGTCTACGATTGCGAGATGAAAGTTCAGTTGCACGACGAGGTTTGGCAGGCCTGCGGGATCAATTGCTCCGTCAGCAACAAGGACGTGAACATAATCGGTGCTGTGGCCAACCTCCAAGACCATCTAGCGCAGGCTTAAGCCGAGCGCTTGGCGGGCTCTTGCCATGAGCGAGCAAGCCCGCGAGATTTACCAAAGCTGGCTGGACCTTTTGGCCCAAGCGGTATGGTGCCGCGACTTTGACCGCGTCGCGTCACATATGACCTATCCAAACACGATGGAGACGGTCGACGGGAGCTCAACGATCGAAACGCCCGATGAAATGCTCGCGGCGGTAAGCGACTTTCGTAAATTTCTCGAACGTGTCGGCGCGCAGGCCTATCTCAGGGTCTGTACATCCGCGCAATTCGTCAGCGCGGACACACAGATCACCGGCCAGCACACGACCTATATCTTGCGCGGCGGAACGTACCTTTTGCCCCCGTTTTCCAATGAAATGACGCTGACCCGCGGTGCCCAGCATTGGCTGGGCACATATATTCGCGCCGATGTGAACAACCATACCTGCACCATTCTCTCACCGGCTCAACTGCGCCGCGCGCGCCTGGAAGCTGGCAAAAGCCACCTGATGGAGGAAACGAAATGACCGATTTCACCATGGAAATCGACGCCGACGGCGTAGCCGTGATCACCTGGGACGTGCCCGGTAAATCAATGAATGTCCTCAGCCGCGAAGCATTTGCCACGTTTGAAGCGCGGGTCGATGAGGCTTTGGGCAGTGACGCGGTCAAGGGCATTGTCGTGACATCGGGCAAGGACAGCTTTGCCGGTGGCATGGATCTCAACACATTGGCCACGATCCGGGCCGAGGCCGGCGAAAACCCCGCGCCTGCGCTGTTTGACTTCACCATGAACGGCCACCGCATTTTGCGCAAATTGGAACGCGCAGGCATGGACACGAAGACAAATAAGGGCGGCAAACCAGTTGCTTGCGCCATTCCCGGCACGTGTATGGGGATCGGGACTGAAATCGCGCTTGCCTGCCACCGCCGCTTCATGGCCGACAATCCGAAGGCCAAAATCGGCCTGCCAGAGATCAAGGTCGGCCTCTTTCCCGGCGGCGGTGGAACGATGCGCTATTCGCGGATGGTCGGTGCGATGGCCGCGGCCCCGGTTCTGTTGGAGGGCAAAGTCCTCGATCCCAAAAAGGCGAAATCTGCGCAGCTTGTCGATGAGGTTGTCACCCCTGACGCACTTCTTACCGTGGCCAAGGCTTGGGTCCTGTCCGCAGGTGATGCCGATATCGTCAAACCCTGGGACGCGAAAGGCTGGAAGATGCCCGGCGGCGCGCCCTATCATCCCGCCGGTTTCCCAACCTTTGTCGGCGCAAGTGCCATGATCAATGGCCAGACCAAAGGCGTCTACCCAGCCGCCAAGGCACTTTTGGCTTGCGTCTATGAAGGCGCGCTGGTCCCGTTTGATACGGCGCTGAAAATCGAGGCGCGCCACTTTGTGTCGATCCTTATGAACCCGTCTTCTTCCGCCATGATCCGGTCCCTGTTCATCAACAAAGAGGCGCTTGAAAAGGGCGCCAATCGGCCTGCACTGGGCGATGAAAAGGTGCAGCGCCTTGGCATCTTAGGCGCCGGTATGATGGGTGCGGGTATTGCTTATGTGTCGGCAAATGCCGGGATTGAGGTCGTCCTGATCGACGCCGAACAGGCCTCAGCTGAGCGCGGCAAAGCGCATGCAGAAGGCATATTAGATACCGGCATGAAACGTGGCCGCGTGAGCGAGGCCAAGAAGGCCGAGGTGCTGGGCCGGATCACACCCACAACCGACTACGCAGCCCTTGCGGGCTGTGATCTGATTGTTGAGGCGGTGTTCGAGGACATGTCTGTCAAAGCTGACGTCACCGCCAAAGCCGAAGCTGTCATCCCCGACACCGCGATCTTTGCGACCAATACCTCGACCCTGCCGATCACGGACCTTGCCCGTGCCAGCACGCGGCCCGAGCAATTCATCGGCATCCATTTCTTCAGCCCCGTCGACAAGATGCTGCTGGTGGAGATCATCAAAGGTGCCGCCACCGGGGACCGCGCCGTGGCCAAGGCGCTCGATTTCGTGCGCCAAATTCGCAAGACACCTATTGTGGTCAATGATGCGCGCTACTTCTACGCCAATCGCTGCATCCTGCCTTATGTCAATGAGGGCGTGCGGATGGTGCAGGCGGGCGTGGCGCCCGCGCTGATCGAAAATGCCGCCAAGCTTCTTGGCTTCCCGCTTGGCCCGCTGCAATTGACCGACGAGACATCGATCGATCTGGGTGCCAAGATTGCGCGCGCGACCAAGGCGGCTGATCCCAACTACGACACCACTGCAGACGACCTGATCTTTTGGATGGAGGCGGAAGGCCGGCTTGGCCGCAAAGCCGGTGCGGGATTCTACAGCTACGACGAAAAGGGCAAGCGACAGGGGCTTTGGAGCGGGCTCGCCGCGCGTTATCCGGTCAGCGACGAACAACCCGATCTGACCGAGGTGCAGCACCGCTTGATGTTTGCGCAAGTCCTCGAAGCCGTGCGCGCGCTCGAACAAGGCGTGCTGACCGATATCCGCGAAGGCGATGTCGGCGCCATTCTCGGCTGGGGCTTTGCACCTTGGTCCGGCGGGCCGTTCTCCTGGCTCGACATGTTGGGGGCAGATTATGCAGCCGAACGCTGCGATGCGCTGACCGCAGCACATGGCGCTCGGTTCACCTGTCCGGACATTTTGCGCGAAATGGCCAATTCAGGTCAGAGCTTTTATGGCCGCTTCGGCGAAGGCGCAGCTGCTGCTGCATAGACGCAAAGGCGCCCAAGCCCGAATGCGGGCCCGGACGTCGATATTAATTTAATTGACCTGCGGCAGTTGGTTGGTTCGTATCTCCCGATCGCTCCCGCCGGATATGAGGCTGAAGCCAACGGACGGTCGTTCCACCGCCTCGAAAACGAACGGCCCTTCGGCGCGCTCGGTCGCGGCTGTTGTCTTTGCGATCGACACGATCGCAGCCATCATCAGTACCAGTGCAATCACAATCAACACGATGCCCGCATCGTCGAGGTCGTGTTCTCTTCGCATCTGGGCTCCCTCACTTGGGCGCCCCCACCGGGAAACAAGTTAACAAATTATTACGCATTTGCCCAGAGCGGTTAACACTTAAATGAAAATTGGCGTCCGTTTGCTTGCGCAGATATGCATCAGTTCATCTGAGGAAGCTGGTTTATTCGCACATTTTGACCAAACCAGGTAGGCACGGCAAGGTTCGGTCGCTCAACGCTTTCGATGGCAAAAGCGCCTTCGGGCCACCCGCGACCAGCCTGATTTTTGACGATCGACATGACCGAGGCCATCAGCAACGCGATGGCGATCACGATCAAAACTATGCTCACCTCATCGAGGCCTTTTTCGCCGCGCATGTCAGCATCCCGCTTAGGATGCCCCCAACCAACTTGGGTTTTAGCAGGATTTTAGCTGATTTTGCGAAAAAGCTGGCGCTTTGGTTAACGCCTGGTATGGACCCATGCCACTGACGGTCAAGAAAAAGGCCCCGAAAAGAGGCCTTTAACTTGCGGACATTATTGGATCGTCTTGTGCTACGCAGCCCGCTTACGGCGACGCAGGGCTGCCATACCGCCCAAGCCTGCAACCAGCAGCAATCCGGTTGCCGGCAGCGGCACAGGCGCGATGCCGACCTGTGCGCCGTCGATCGAGAATCCGTCATTCCGAACCAGCGCGCCGGAGCTATTGTAGTTTGCCAGTTCCACGAAAGCAGAGCTAACCAGCCCATCAAACGTGATCGTCAGCAGGCTGGATGTGCCATTGGAAAAACGAGCGCCCGTGCGCTGCTCAGCGCTCATCCCATCGGCTGTGATACGCAGATAGGAAAACTCGCTGGCATCGGTGATGATCAGCATGATCGAGTTGAACATTGAGCCGGTCTCAACCAGCCAACCCATCCCGTATGTGTCGTTGGAATCGAGGAACCATGTCCCGCCTTCCTGATCGGTCCGGCCGTAGACATTGCCATCGCGCAACGCGAGCTCCGTCCCGGTATTGCCCGGCAGATTTGACACGGTACCGCCAGAGCCGGTGCCGCCCAGTGAGAAGAACAAGCCCACATCCGTGGTCAGGCCACGGCCAACTTCGCCTTCGCCCTGACGCGCACCGGCGGTCTCGAAATCCTCACTCACATAAGATCCTGCACCGACGGCTGCCCCGTAATCGGAGGCAGAAAATGCTTCTGTTGTGATGGTGGCGGCGGAGGCGATTGACGCCGGCATCAGCAGCGCGGCACAGATCGCGGCGAAGGTTCTTTTCATACTCAGGATCTCGCTGGTTACGTAAATTTGGTTAATGAACCTTATATCTCAAGCTCTCAATCTGAGAAACTGCGGATGCGGACATAGCCCGTTTCTAAGGCTGCAACAGAGCCAGATTTTGGCCCCATTTCGGACCCCTCCTGCGCACTTTCTTGAGCGCAAGCGGCGCTTCGGCTATCGTTGCGTCAATAATAAGCATCAGAGCAGTCATGACGGCGCTTGCCCAATATCAACGGCTTGAAACGACCGGCCTGTGGCGTGACGCGCCGGGTGCGCAACGCCGCGAGGCGCATATTTCACTGGGTAATGCGACGCTGGTGATCGCGGCTCTGTCCGGGCAGCCGCTGGCCCATTGGTCGCTGCCGGCGATCGAGCGACTCAATCCCGGCGATACACCAGCACTCTATGCGCCCGGAGCCGATGCGACCGAGACGCTCGAAATTGCCGAGCCTGAAATGATATCTGCAATCGAAACCCTGCGCGGCGCGATCGAGGGCGCCCGGCCCCATCCCGGCAGGCTGCGCGCCGGAATTGTAGCGCTGGTTATGGTCTGCTTGGCGGCCATCGGTGCACTCTGGCTGCCCGGCGCGTTGATGCGCCAGACGGCGTTTGTCCTACCCGACGCGAAGCGCGCCGATCTGGGTGACGATCTGGTGGCCCAGCTTGTCAGCCTTTCAGGCCAGCCCTGCGGCGATGCGCTTGGCGATCAGGCACTCGGCCAACTCAGCGCGCGCGTTTTCGGCGAGGGCGCGCCGAAGATCGTGGTGCTGCCCGAGGCGGTTGCGGGTACGCTCCATGTTCCGGGAAACATTCTGGTCATCGACAGGGGCCTGGTAGAAGACCACGACACGCCAGACGTTTTGGCCGGGCATCTGTTGGCCGAAGACCTGCGGCGCCGGGGTAATGATCCGATTTTACGGCTGCTGGCCGATGCCGGCCTGCCTGCAACATTGCGGCTGCTGACCACCGGCCAGATCGCGCCCGGCGCGCTGCGCGCTCATGCCACCCGGCTGGTGGCAGAGCGGCCCGCATCGGTGTCCGATGCCGCCCTTCTCGCCGCCTTTGAGGCTGCCGGGGTCTCGTCGCAACCCTTTGCCTACGCGCTCGACATCTCGGGCGAAAGCACGCTGGCATTGATCGAGGCGGACCCGATGCGCGGCCAGCAACCGGCCCCGATTCTGAGCGATCAAAACTGGATCGCTTTGCAAGAGATCTGCAGCGGCTGAGCGGTTATCGCACCGATGTGGCGTCGATGATCTGCGGGCGCGGATGGCGGAAATCCGCATCACGCGCGGCATCAAGGCCTGCCCTGGCCGCGTCGCGATTGGCATAAGGACCCAGCACTACGCGGTAGATACCGGTCTGCGTGCCTTGCGCCACATGGCTCCCGTCTAAAGCAGCTGCAGCGGCTTGGGCCTCAGACAAACTGTGGTAGCGGCCCGCGATGACATAAGAGGCAGGCCCGGCCAGCCCGCGCGTCGGATCCCCGGGATTGACCAACTCCATCGGGACATCGTCAGTCCAAATGGCCGCCATTTGCGCGTCTCCCGTGGCGGTGCGCGGCCCGCGATTGGGATTAACCCGGCCGTCATCCCAGGCGACCCGATAGCCATTGGGTACAATCACGCCGCCGATCACACGGTCATGGGCGCTTGCCAAGCTTGGCAGGCAGATCAGTGCTGCAATCAATAATCTCAAGATTTCCCCCCGCCGGTGGCAGCCGGCTCAGTTACTTGGTTCCGTACATCCGGTCGCCCGCATCGCCGAGCCCCGGCACGATATATCCTTTGTCGTTGAGATGCGAATCGAGCGCGGCCGTCACTATGGGCACGTCGGGATGCGCCTCGGCCATGCGCGCGACACCTTCGGGCGCGGCCAAAAGGCACAAAAACCGAATATTGGTGGCACCTTGTTCTTTCAAAAGGTCGATCGCAGCGGCCGAGGAATTGCCGGTCGCCAGCATCGGATCAACGGCGATGACCAGACGGTCCTCCAATTCGGTCGGCGCCTTGAAATAGTATTGCACAGGCTTCAGCGTCGCCTCGTCGCGGTAAAGCCCGACAAAGCCGACCCGCGCCGAGGGTATAAGATCGAGGATCCCGTCCAAAAGCCCGTTGCCAGCCCTGAGGATCGAGACCAGCGCGAGCTTCTTGCCGGCGAGCTTGGGCGCCTCCATCTCGGTCAAGGGCGTGTCGATCCGAACGGATGTCATGGCCAGCTCCCGCGTCACCTCATAGGCCAGCAAATGGCTGATCTCGCGCAGTAATTGGCGAAACACGGCCGTCGGCGTCTCGCGCTGGCGCATCAGCGTCAGCTTATGTTGCACCAAGGGGTGGTCGACGACGGTCAGATGTTGGGTCATTGCGGCTCCAGTCTTTTGGCGATCGCGGCGCGCGTCTCTTCGTCACAAAACGCCGCCTCCAATGCGATGGCATTCAGCGCGGCAAAATCGCCTTCGTCCCAGCCGAACGTATCGGCCAATCGCTCATATTCTTGTGTAAGGGTGGTGTGGAAAAACGGTGGATCATCTGTGGATATCGTCACTCTGACACCGCGTTCGCGAAGTTTTTCAATGGGATGGGCGGCTAGACTCGAGTAGACGCCCAAATAGACATTGGACCCGGGACAGCATTCGAGAACAATGCCCCGTTCGGCCAGGATATCGACAAGCTCCAAATCGTCGATGGCCTGAACCCCATGCCCGATGCGCGCCGGGCGCAGCAATTCGACAGTGTCGCGGACCGAGGCCGCGCCACCCCACTCGCCCGCATGGGAGGTGATTGCCAGGCCCGCTTCGCGCGCGCAGTCAAACGCCCAGGCGAAGTCGCGGGGATGAAATTGTAGCTCGTCACCACCCATGCCAAAGCCTCGGATGAAATCGCCGGCCGTTTCAGCCGCACAGATTGCGGGCTTTCTGGACTGCTCCGGCCCAAAATGGCGGATCGCTGTGATGACACCGCGCAAAACGATGCCACGCTCTGCCTCCGCGCGATGGGCGGCTTCTGCCATTGCAGCCAGGTATTCGCGCCAGGCCGCGAGATCGCCGCCGCCACAGAAATCGGGGCTGAGAAACGTCTCGCAATAGACCACGCCTTGGGCGGCACTTTCCTCCAGCACGGCTGCGACCAACCGGGCAAAGTCCTCGGGGCTTTCGAGAACGCTGGTCGCCCGCTCATAGACTTGTAGAAACTCATTGAAATCACTGTATTTATACCCGCCATCTTTGCCGAAGACACCATCCATGCGGCGTCCCTTCTCACTTGCCAGGCGGCGTATGAAGTCAGGTGGTGCGGCGCCTTCAAGATGCAGGTGAAGTTCGACTTTCGGCAGTGTGATCACAAAAAGCTCCTCCCCGGGCCGCACGGCACCAGGCCAAGATGTTGTGCAATCGAGGCGGCGATATCGGAAAACCCCACCACGCCGATTTGCCCCGAATAGGGGCCGACGGCAAGAACGGGCACGCGCTCGCGGGTGTGATCGGTGCCGGTCCAGGTCGGATCATTGCCATGATCGGCGGTGAAGATCATCAGATCGTCCGGTGCTAGGCCCGCCAAGAGCGGCGGCACCTCTGTGTCGAACCATTCCAGCGCGCGGGCATAACCGGACACGTCGCGGCGGTGGCCGTAAAGGCTATCGAACTCGACAAAATTTGCAAATGTCAGGCTGCCCGGCTCGGCGGTTTCGGTCCGGGCCTGCAGGGCTTCCATCAGCGCGTGATCATCGCCTTTCACACTGTCACTGATGCCGCGTCCGGCAAAGATGTCGTCGATCTTGCCAATCGAATGCACCGCCCGGCCCGCCGATTGCAACTGGTCGCACAGCGTCTCTCCGGGCGGCTCCAGCGCAAAGTCACGCCTGTTGCCGGTACGCTCAAACCCGCCTTCAGACCCGACAAAAGGGCGTGCAATGACCCGGCCGACGCGCATGTCATGCACCATCGGTGCCAGATCAGCGCAAAGTTGCATCAAGCGGTCGAGCCCGAACGCCTCTTCATGGGCCGCGATCTGCACCACGCTATCGGCGGAAGTGTAGCAGATCGGCCAGCCGGTCCTGAGATGGGCTGCACCCTCTTCATTCAAGATCACCGTGCCCGAAGCATGGCGGTTGCCCAAAATGCCCTCCGATCCCGCAAGCCGCGCAATCTCAGCAGAAAGCTGGGGCGGGAATGCCGGGTCGGTATCTGGAAAATGGGTCCAATTGAACGGAACAGGCAGACCGGCCAATTCCCAATGGCCCGACGGCGTGTCCTTGCCGGCTGAGACCTCTTGGGCCGCGCCCCACACACCATCAGGCTTGGCATCAAAGCCCGGCATTCGCGCACCGGAGGCCAGTCGGACCGCCGCGCCCAGGCCCAACGCGTCAAGATGCGGCAGGCGAAGCGGCCCGTGACGACCGTCTTCGGCCTGCCCCTCGGCACAGGCCTCTGCGATATGGCCAAGTGTGTTGGCGCCAGTATCAGGAACCGCGCCATTGAAATAGCTCTCGGCATCGGGGGCGCCGCCTGCACCGACACTGTCCAGGACGACCAAAAACGCCCGTGCCACTAATCGATCCGCCCATGGATCAAGGGCGGCGCTGCGGGTCGTGTATCGCTGATGATAAAGGCAGCGCGCAGGGTATCTGCGATCTCTTCGACAGCTTCGGCGTTGCGGGCATGGATCTGGCAAATCGGGCGTTCGTTATCAACGCGCGCACCGATCCTTGCGATC
This sequence comes from Pseudomonadota bacterium, assembly GCA_039191215.1. Taxonomy (GTDB): domain Bacteria; phylum Pseudomonadota; class Alphaproteobacteria; order Rhodobacterales; family Rhodobacteraceae; genus HKCCE3408. The sequence goes on along the minus strand of JBCCXT010000049.1, from coordinate 8,213 downwards.
TCTGTCAGGCCGACGGCCGGGTCGATCCGATCATCGGCCACCAACCGCCCGCCGCCAAGCGACACAACCGCCTCGCCCAGAGCGGCGGTATCGACCGCTGCCAGAAATCCGGCCTCATCGGGGAAAAGGTCCACCATCGCGCGTGCCGCAGGCAGCCTGTCGCGCCAGCGGTCGGTGAAATCGACCGGTCCGCCCTGGGCCGCGATCATCTCGCCCATCCGCTCTGCCGCATCGCCGCGCGCAATGGCACGCTCAATTCGCCCCGCGCCGTCATCGGCATCCGCCGCAAGGCCACCAAGCGCCAGAATCTCGCCACCCAGCATCACCGAGAGCCGCGCCAGTGCTGATTGGCCGTCCCCGGTCAGCGCCTCCATCGCAGCGATCACCTCCAGCGCATTGCCGGCACTGGTCGCCAATGGCTGGTCCATATCCGTTAGAAGCGCTGAGGTCATGGTGCCCGCGCCCTGCGCCGTCTCAACAAGGCTGCGCGCCAGGGTTTGCGCGGCCTCTGGATCGGGCATGAACGCGCCCGAGCCGACCTTTACGTCGAGGACCAACGCCTCGCTGCCCGCCGCGAGCTTCTTTGCAAGGATCGACGCGGTGATCAGATCGATAGATGTGACGGTGCCGGTGACATCGCGGATCGCATAAAGTCGGCGGTCGGCAGGCGCGATATCGTCAGTTGCGCCGACAATGGCGCAGCCGATATCGGCGACCAGGTCTTGCAGAATATCGACCGGCATTTGGGTCCGCAGCCCTGGGATCGCTTCGAGCTTATCGAGCGTGCCGCCTGTATGGCCCAGGCCACGGCCCGAGATCATCGGCACATAGGCGCCACAGGCGGCCAAAGCCGGAGCCAGGACCAGCGACGTGCAATCGCCCACTCCGCCAGTAGAATGCTTGTCGACCACGGGCCCGTCCAGTTCCCAATGAAGCGTGCGGCCCGAGCCGCGCATTGCATGGGTCAGCTGCACGCGTCCCGCAGGTGTAAGGCCGTTCGTGCAGATGCCCATGGCGAAGGCGCCGGCCTGTGCGTCCGTCACATCGCCTAAGCTCAACCCATTGACGAACCAATAGATCTCGGCCTCACTCAGGGTCTCTCCGTCTCGCAGACGGGCAAGGATCGTGCGCGCTTCCATATCAGCCCATGTAGTCCGCATCAAAGGCGCCGGGCAAGAGCGCCGCCACGGTGGTCTCAAGCCGGGCGCCGGTGGTTGTGGCCAGCGTCACCGGCGTATCGGCCGACGAAAACTCTGCAAGCTTCTGACGGCAGCCACCACAAGGCGCCACCGGTTTGGGACTGTCAGCGATCACGGCGATTTCGGCGATGGCCCGGTCGCCCGCAGCCACCATGGCCGCAATGGCGCCCGCTTCCGCGCAGGTGCCCTCCGGATAGGCCGCGTTTTCCACATTGCACCCCACATATGTGTTGCCTTCGATCGAGAGAATCGCGGCACCGACCTGGAAATTTGAATAAGGCGCATAGGCATTGGCCCGGACCTTCGCGGCCTCATCGATAAGCTTCATGAGCGTCCCCAAAGTTCACGCCGATACTCTGGGCCGGGTGCCGTCAAAGCACAAGGCCCGCCCCGATGCTGGCCCGGGTGCATATGATCCAAGGCGCTCAGCCAACCAGTTGCCAATCCAGATCACAGGACTAGCCAGCGGCGGGATACCCGAGCGATTTAAGCGCGGCACCGATCTCGTCGAGAATGACCGGATCATCGATTGTCGCGGGCGGCTTAAAATCTTGGCCATCGGCGATTTTGACCATTGTGCCCCGCAAAATCTTACCCGAACGAGTCTTGGGCAGCCGGTCGACCACCACGGCCGATTTAAACGCGGCCACAGGCCCGATCTGCTTGCGCACCAGGGTCACACATTCCGCAATCACCGTGTCTGCGGCCTTATCCGTTCCGGCGTTGAGGCATAAAAATCCGACAGGAAGTTGGCCTTTTAGGGGGTCGGACGGGCCAATTACCGCACATTCTGCAACATCTGGATGACTGGCGAGCACTTCCTCCATGGCCCCAGTCGACAGTCGGTGGCCGGCCACGTTGATCACGTCATCGGTGCGCGCCATGATGTAGAGATAGCCATCCTCATCAATGTATCCCGCATCCCCTGTCTCGTAATAGCCTGGAAAGTGATCGAGGTAGCTTTTGCGATAGCGCTGCTCGGCATTCCAAAGCGTGGGCAATGTGCCGGGCGGCAGCGGCAGCTTGATGGCGATTGCGCCCAAATCGCCTGCCGGCAAGGGATGGCCCGCCTCATCAAGGACCTCGACAATGTAGCCCGGCATCGGCACGGCTGGGCTACCGAGCTTTATGGGTAACTTTTCTATGCCCAACGGGTTGCCGGCAATGCACCAGCCTGTTTCGGTCTGCCACCAATGGTCAATCACCGGCACGCCGAGCTTGTCTTCAGCCCAGGCGATTGTGTCGGGATCGGCCCGCTCGCCGGCCAGAAACAGGCTTTCGAGCGATGAAAGATCGTAATCGCCGACCAGGGCGCCGGTCGGATCCTCGCGCTTAATCGCCCGAAACGCCGTCGGCGCCGTGAAAAGGCATTTCACGCTATGGTCGCGGATCACACGCCAGAACGTGCCTGCATCCGGAGTGCCGACAGGTTTACCCTCAAAGCAGATGGTGGTGCAGCCATAGGTCAACGGCGCATAGGCGATGTAGGAATGGCCAACGACCCAGCCGACATCCGAGGCTGCCCAGAAGACCTCTCCGGGGTTCATGTCATAGAGGTTACGCATCGTCCAATTGAGCGCCACGAGATGCCCGGCTGTGTGCCGCACCACACCTTTGGGCTGGCCGGTCGTGCCCGAAGTGTAGAGGATATATGCAGGGTGGTTGCCAGGTACCGGCACACAGGCCGCAGGCTCGGTACCGAATTGGAACTCGTGCCAGTTGACATCGCGGCCGGGAACAAGCTGAGCAACCTCTTCATCACGCTGGAAAATCACGCAAAAATCAGGCTTATGGCTGGCCAGATTGATGGCGCCATCAAGTAGCGGCTTGTAGTGGACCACGCGGCCGGGCTCTATCCCCGCACTTGCCGCGATGATGGCTTTGGGCTGGGCATCGTCAATGCGGGTGGCGAGCTCCTGCGCGGCAAAGCCGCCAAACACGACCGAATGAATCGCGCCGATCCGTGCGCAGGCCAGCATCGCCTCAAGCGCTTCGGGCACCATGGGCATATATACGATGACGCGGTCACCGATCCCGACGCCTTTGGCCGCCAGCGCACCTGCAAGCGAGGCGACGCGGGTTTGAAGCTCGGCGTAGCTGATCTTTTTGATCGTGCCGGTGACGGGGCTGTCATAGATGATCGCGCTGCTCGCGCCATGACCGGCCTCAACATGGCGGTCAACGGCGTTCCAGCAGGTGTTGAGCTTGCCGTCAGCAAACCATTCATAAAGCGGGGCGCGATCAGCAAAAAGCGCTTTGCTGGGCGGTTCATCCCAGTCGATCGATGCGGCGGCTTCCATCCAGAAGGCTTCCGGATCCTCCTTGGCTGCCTCGTATATGTCGCGATATCCCATATCTGCCTCCTTACGCCGCGCGCGTCTCCCTGGGCCGCAGCTTAGGTCGCGCGGACAGAGATTGCCAAGCAGGTGCAATTGCCGCATGTCGCACTACGGAGCGGCGCGCCTCAAGCCCCCCATTCGGGGAGCCCTCGCCGCGCCGCGCTGCCGCGGAAAATTGCCGCCCGGGGGTGCAGGGGGTCCACCCCCTGCAAAAAGCTGCCAGCCGGCGCGCGGCGCCGAGGGCCCCCGTGGCCCGAGAAGCCGCGCCCACCGATGCGCAACTCGACATATTTTCATCCGTAATGGCTCACCGGCGTTCCGGCCAAGGCGGAGATATTCAACAATCCTCGCGCGGTGATAGCGGGCGTTACGATATGGGCCCGATTACCCATACCCATCAAGATCGGGCCAACCTCCAGTCCACCGGCTTTCTGTTTCAGGGTGTTGCGGACAGCCCCGGCCGCATCGGTTGAGGTAAATACAAGCGTATTGGCAGCGCCTTCCATCCGCGATTGCGGAAAAATCCGCGCCCGCAGGGCTGGGTCAAGCGCACTGTCGAGCTGCATCTCCCCTTCATATTCGAAATCGACATCCATCGCATCAAGCCGTTCCAGGACCGCGCGCATTTTCCGCCCCGACCCGCTATCGAGATTGCCAAACTGGCTTGCACAGCACAGGGCAATTTTCGGCTCGATCCCAAAACGGTGGACATGCCGCGCGGCAGAAATAACCGTCTCGACAATCTCACCGGGGCCTGGGTCTTGGTGGACTTGCGTGTCAGCGACGAAAAGCGGCCCGTCTTCTAGGATCACCAAGCTGAGCGCGGCGATCGGGTGCAATTCGTCTGTTCCCAGCACTTCGGTGACATACTTTAAGTGCCACAAATATTGTCCGAATGTGCCGCAGATCAGGCTGTCGGCATCGCCCTTTTGCACCATGACGGCAGCGATCGCGGTGGTATTGGTGCGCATGATCGCGCGTGCCAGATCAGGCGTCACGCCGCGCCGCGCCATCAGGCCGTGATACCTCTCCCAATATTCGCGGTAGCGCGCATCCTGTTCGGGATTAACCAATTCAAAGCCCGCGACGGCCTCAGGCTTCAGCCCGGCCCGCTCGGCGCGACCGGCGATAACGTCAGGCCGCCCGATCAAAATCGGCGTATCAGTCATCTCCTCACGCATGGCGTGGGCTGCGCGGATGACCCGCTCATCCTCACCTTCGGCAAAGACCAACCGGCGTGAAGTCGAAGCTGCCGCCTCAAAGACCGGGCGCATGATGAGTGCGGAGCGAAACACCGACTGATCCAGCAACGCCTTATAGGCGTCGATATCGGGCAAAGGCCGCGTGGCCGCGCCGCTTTGCATCGCGGCACCTGCCACGGCAGAGGCGACAACGCCCATCAGGCGCGGATCAAACGGTTTGGGGATCAGATAATCGGCCCCGAAGCTTAGCCTTTCGCCTTTATAGGCGGCTGCCGCTTCGGCCGATGTTGTCGCTCGCGCAAGCTCTGCGATGCCTTCGACGCATGCCACTTTCATGGCGTCATTAATATCGGTTGCTCCAACGTCCAGCGCGCCGCGAAAAATGAACGGAAAGCACAGCACATTGTTGACCTGGTTCGGAAAATCCGACCGACCTGTGGCGATGATCGCATCCGGTGCGACTGCGCGTGCCGCCTCGGGCATGATCTCTGGCGTGGGGTTGGCGAGCGCAAAGATGATCGGGCGCTTGGCCATTTTGGCAACCATATCCGCGCTCAACACATTCGGGCCCGACAAGCCCAAAAACAGATCCGCACCGGCAATCACGTCGCCCAAGCCGCGCGGCCCGCCAGGCTGAGCATAAGCCGCCTTTTGCGGCGTCATGTCGGCCTCTCGCCCGGCGTGAACAAGGCCTGCCAGATCGCAAAGCCAAATGTTTTCCCGCTTCACCCCGAGTTTCAGCAGCATATCTAAGCAGGCGATCCCCGCAGCCCCGCCGCCGGTGGAGACGATCTTGATCTCCGCAAAAGTCTTGCCAGCGACGCGGCAGGCGTTCGTAGCCGCGGCACCCACAACAATTGCCGTGCCGTGCTGGTCGTCGTGAAAAACGGGGATGTTCATCCGCTCGCGACACAATTTTTCGACGATGAAACAATCCGGTGACTTGATGTCTTCGAGGTTGATGGCGCCAAAAGTCGGCTCCAGCGCGCAGACAATATCGGCGACGCGCTCGGGGTCGGGCTCATCCAACTCGATGTCAAAACAATCGATGTTGGCGAATTTCTTGAACAGAACTGCCTTGCCTTCCATCACCGGTTTGGAGGCCAGACCACCGATATTGCCGAGGCCCAGGACTGCCGTGCCGTTCGAGACCACGGCCACCAAATTGCCCCGACCGGTATAACGCGCGGCATGACCGGCATCCTCTTTGATCTCCAGACAGGCCTCCGCGACGCCCGGGCTATAAGCCAGCGCCAGATCGCGGCCATTGGCCAAGGGTTTGGTGGCACGGATCTCGAGCTTTCCGGGCTTGGGGTCTTCGTGATAGCGCAGCGCCGCATCGCGAATGTCGGTGGTCTTGCTGTCGGCCATTTGGCGCCCTCCTCTACCCTCGCCCGAGCATTAGGGAGGGGACAGGCTGAGCGCAAGTCGCGTCATTGTTTTGAAGGGCTTTGGCTTGTCGCCAACGAATTGGCATCGTGTAGACGCCGACTGCGCCCGAACCACCGCCACCTCTCAGACGAATTGTTCGCGGATCAGCCGTTCCTCAAGGCCGTGGCCTTCGTCGAACAAGATGCGGTGGCGGATGGCCGGTTCCGATTGCACCTCAACCGCAACCACATCAGCCACAGAGGAGCTGTCGGCGACAGCCATGACCGGGCGTTTGGGCGGGTTCATCACTTCAAAGCGCACCGAGGCACGTTTCGGGATCAAGGCGCCGCGCCAGCGCCGCGGCCGGAACGCTGCCACAGCTGTTACCGCCAGCACCTCTGCGCCGATGGGCAAGATCGGCCCGTGGGCGGAATAATTATAGGCCGTTGATCCAGCAGGCGTGGACACCATGACCCCGTCGCAGACCAATTCCTCCATCCGCAACCGCTCATCGACCCAGATGCGCAGGCGCGCGGCCTGAGCGCCCTGGCGAAGCAAGCTGACCTCGTTGATCGCCAAGGCTTCGTGCACATCGCCGCTGCGGGCGCGGGCCCGCATGCGCAATGGGTTGATCACCTCCTCATCGGCTGCAGCCAAGCGGTCCAAAAGCCCTGATGCGCTGAATTCATTCATCAAAAAACCGACCGTGCCGCGATTCATGCCGTAGACCGGTGCCGGCAGATGTTCCGTGCGGTGCAGGGTCTGCAGCATAAAGCCGTCCCCACCCAAAGCGACAATGACTTGCGCGTTGTCCGGTGCAACATGGCCGTATAGCGCAACTAATTCAGCCAGTGCCTGTTGCGCGGGCTCGGCCTCGGACGCCAAAAAAGCGATTTTGAGCTGATCTGACATGGCTCTCCCGCGCCTATCTTGGCCCATCTGTCCCCCGCAGCGTGACAAAACGCAATCCCTCGGGGTTGTGAAGCCGCGCGGCATTTGCCGGGATCGTGTGGAAGGCCAGCTTCTATTGCAGGCTGCCGCGCGTTTCTTTGTGGCTTGAACGCGCATTGCAAGGGCCGCGCCCTTTGCATCTGGCTTTCTATCGGGACCGTAACGGTCTGGCGCGACCTTGGCGTGCGCCCGTGTCAATTTGCACGGCACGGCGCTCAATTCCCGGCTTCCCCCGGTAGCGCAATTGCCCTAAACGGGCGCGACATTCGTCACTCATGACCCACGGGAGAGCTCAAATGAACGCCCCGCACCGCGACGCTGGATTTTTCACCGAAAGCCTCGAGACCCGCGATCCTGATATTGCGGCCGCGATCGGCGCCGAATTGGGCCGCCAGCGCGATGAGATCGAGCTGATAGCGTCGGAAAACATTGTCTCCGCTGCGGTCTTGGCGGCGCAGGGCTCGGTCATGACCAACAAATATGCCGAAGGTTATCCAGGCAGACGGTATTATGGCGGATGCCAGCATGTCGATGTCGCCGAAAACGTTGCCATAGACCGCGCCAAACAGCTTTTTGGTTGCGGGTTTGCAAATGTGCAGCCCAACTCCGGCTCGCAGGCAAATCAGGGCGTTTTCCAAGCCCTGATCCAACCCGGTGACACGATCCTTGGCATGAGCCTCGATGCAGGCGGCCACCTGACCCATGGCGCACGTCCGAACCAGTCAGGCAAATGGTTCAACGCTTTGCAATACGGTGTGCGCCGCCAGGATATGGAGATCGACTACGACCAGGTCGCCGAGATGACAACGGCCCATCAACCCAAGCTCTTGATCGCTGGCGGCTCAGCCATCCCGCGCATCATCGATTTCGCCCGCATGCGCGAGATTGCAGACAGCGTCGGCGCCTATCTGCTGGTCGACATGGCCCATTTTGCCGGCCTTGTGGCCGCCGGGCATTATCCCTCGCCGTTCCCGCACGCCCATGTCGCCACCACTACAACGCACAAAACCCTGCGCGGGCCCCGCGGCGGCATGATCCTGACCAATGACGAGGCGCTGGCCAAGAAATTCAACTCCGCCATCTTTCCTGGCATCCAGGGCGGCCCGTTGATGCATGTCATCGCCGGTAAAGCGGTGGCGTTTGGCGAAGCG
>JBCCXT010000048.1:0-29760 GCA_039191215.1 Pseudomonadota bacterium | reverse complement strand
GCACTGCATGAGATGTCGGGAAGAAGGGCTCAAGACGCGCCCCCTGCGCCTCTGCCAGCCGGAACAGGACCGGCATGTCCGCCGCTCATCTTCAAACCGTGAACCACGCCGCCACCCGGAAACCAACGGGCCCTGAGTCTAGGCCGATCGACTGTTTCGCACCATCAGACCGCGGCCCGAAGAGCGACCGCAAGCTTGCAGATCCTGGCTGACGCTCGTTTCAATCGGCGCGCGGATCAGTCAGGATCGAAGACATAGCCGATCCCGCGCACCGTCCGGATCAATTCGGGCTTTTGCGGATTGCGTTCGATCTTGCGCCGCAACCTTGAGATGCGGATGTCAATCGACCGGTCGAACGGGTCCCAGGACCGGTCATGGGCTTGTTCGAGGATCTGGTCGCGGTTCAGCACCCGGCCCCGATTTTCGGCAAAAAGCTTCAGCAACCGAAACTCCATCGCCGTCAGCGCCACATCAGCGCCGTCGTTGCTCAGCAGCTTGGCGCCGCCCAGATCAAGCAGAAAATGGCCAAACGGAACGGTGCCTTTCGGCGCGGCGGCGGCAGGATCGGCCGGTCTCGATCGGCGCCGCAGCACGGCCTTTATGCGGGCCTCCAGCTCGCGCAGATCAACCGGCTTGCCGAGATAGTCGTCAGCGCCCAGTTCCAGCCCGACGATCTTGTCGATCGTCTCTCCCGCGGCGGTCAGCATGACCACAGGCACATCGTTTTCGCTGCGCAAGCTGCGCAGCGCGCTCAGGCCGTCCTCACCCGGCATGTTGATATCAAGCACGATCAGATCGGGCATCTGGGCCTGCAGCCGCGAGCGCAGAGCGGTCGCATCCTCAGCCAAAGCCACATCGTAGCCGCGCTTTTGCAGATATTCCTGCAGCATTTCGCGCAGATCACGTTCATCATCACAGACCAGGATTGAGCGGGTCTGATTCATTCAGGACCTCCAGAGACGAGTTGGGCGACAAAGGCGCGAAGCTCCGACGGGGAGACAGGTTTTTCGATAAATGGCCGGCCGACCTCACCCAGAAAGGCCTGGCTGGTGGCACCCATCGTGTCACCAGTCAGAAAACCGGTGCGCCGCGCCAGATCGGGCTGCGATGCGCAGACCGCGTCATAGACGCCGCGGCCATCCATATCGGGCATGTTGAGATCGCTGAGGACGGCATCAAAAGGCCCCGAGGACAGATGCGCCGAGGCATCTTGCGCGGTGTAGGCGACGCGTGCATCGAAGCCGCCACGATTAAGTATCTCGGCATTGAGATCGGCCACCGCCGGTTCGTCGTCAATGACCAACACGCGGGCCGCGTCGCGCGTCTGATGCGGCGCCTGCGCCTTGTCGGCTTGTTCGCTTTCGATCTCGGCCATCGGCAAGGCCACGACAAACCGCGCCCCGCCGCCGCTGGGACTTTCAAGCCGGATTGTGCCTTTATGGGCAGAGATGATCCGGTGGCACATCGCCAGTCCGATCCCCGTGCCCTGGCCCACACCTTTGGTGGTGAAAAACGGCTCAAATATCCGCGCGCGGATCGCTTCAGGCACGCCGGGGCCGTCATCCTCGACACTGATCCGCACATCCCTGCCGGACCGGTCCGACCGCACGGTGACCTGCCCGCCGGTCTGGCCCATGGCCTGGGCTGCGTTTATCACCAGGTTGATCACAACCTGCGCGATCTGGTCGGGATCGGAGCTGACCGGCGGCAGGTCCGGGTCAAGCTCGGTTGCGACCGATACCGGCGCGTGTGTCTCGCCATAGCGGGCGACCTCGACGGCGGTTTCGATCACATCGTTGATCGCTGTATGCTCCATCCGTGCCGGTTCCTGGCGCGCCATGCTGAGAAATGCTTTGACGATCTTGGCGCAGCGCTCGGCCGCGGCGGAGATCTTTGCGATCTGGCGCAGTGTGCTCGGATCGCGGACCTCTTCTTCCAGCATCATCGCATGGCCGACAACCACCGATAGCGGGTTGTTCAACTCATGCGCGACACCGGCCATCAGGCCGCCGAGCGCCATCATCTTTTCGTTCTGGAACATCTGTTCGCGCTGGTGGTCGAGCTGCGCTTCAAGCGCCAGATCGGCCGTCAGATCGCGGGTATGGGACACGATGACCTCTTCGCCGCCAAATTCGATCACGCGCGCCGAAACAGAAGCCTGAAATGTGTCTCCGGCCGCGTTCACGAATTGGCCACGCCAATCCAAAAGCTCCGTCTTGCGGCGCAATGCCGCCAAAAACGCCGCGCGGTCGGCGGGGTCGGCCCAATACACGCTGGTTGTATCGCCCACACCGAACAACTGATCGACCATCGGGCTGCGATAGAGGATCTCACCGGTGGCAGCGCGGTTCATCAGAACCGGCGCCGGGCAGGCCTCCACCACGCGTCGGATCAGCGCCTCGCGGCGCAGGATCTCGGTGAGGTTGCTGACCGAGGAGACGACACACATCTCACCGCCAAATTCGGTCAGCGCGCCGCTGAGCGACATCGTCTTGACCGAGCCATCGAGAAACCGTCGCTTCACGCGGAAATCCTCGACCTTGCCATGGGTCTGCAGCAGGCGGATGTATTCGGCCCGCGCATCGGGGTCGAAATAGGCCGCGCGCGCATTGGTAGAGCCCGCCAGCATCTCTTGCGCGGCTGGAGAGCTGTAGACGATCTTGCCATCGGAGACCCGCGCCATGACAACCGGGATTGGGTTAGTCTCCAAAATCGCCGTCAGCAGCATCTCCCGTTCGCGCGCGAGCAATTCGGCAAGATGGCGGTCGGTCACATCCGTGCGGGTCACCACAAAGCCGCCATGGCGGGTCGGCCGGTAGGTAAGCTCAAAATACCGCTCGCCCAAGACGCGCAGCTCGACATGTTTGGCACCCGATGCATGCGCCCGCTCGGCCAGGTCGGACCAGGACTTCGCGTTTGGGTCTGCAAGCTCTCCCTGATCGAGCGTGGCCCAATCGGCGCCGGGGACCAGGGCCTCGCCGGCATCAAGCAAGTCGCGGAAACGGCGGTTGAACGTGACCAGCCGGTTGGCGCCATCGACAATTGCGATACCCTCTTCGAGCGCATCGACCGCATCGGCCAAAAGCTCGATTGGGATCGTGGCCAGGTCGGCGCCGGGTTTGTCGATATCGTTCATGAAGCCCCCGTAGCGCGACGGTGTTTCAGGCCGATTTCAGCACGCTTTTGGCGTGTTTCAATTGTATCATCAGACCTGGGTGGCGGCCGCCGCGGCGATGGTTTGCAGATCACCCCGCCCCTGATCTGAGATGACGACAAAATTTGCCTCGTCATTGCCGAACGTGACCAGATCGAAGGCACCGATGGTGCGGCTGGCGACATCGGTGGCCGGCGTGGCGGAGGTGATCTGGCACAAGGCAATTACCGCGCCCTCGGCATCGGTGTAGATCAGCTGCGCCACGGGGCGGCCGGCGGCGACAAGCAAGCGGGCGCCCTCAAAGCTCAAACCCTCGGCACTGAGATCGGGCACCGATACCGCCGAGCCGAGCGTGGCGCTGAGCCAGGTCTCGATATGGTCCGCTTCCTCGGCCGGAACTTCGACCAGATGGCGGACCTGGTTGGCGTAAACGGCGTGATAATCGGCGATATCATCAAGCCAACCGCGGGCTGCCGCGACCTCCGTACCCGGACCCGCGCCCTGCCCCAGCAGGAACCCGCCAGCGCCGCCAATTGCCAAAGCCAAAACGGCGGCGGCCGCGACCAGCGGGCCGGCGCGGCGCTGCGCGGTTGGTGGGGCCGGATCATTGGCCTGGATCGGTCCCGCAAGGGGCGCCTCTTGGATGGCGCGGGCAAGTGCGAGCGGCACAGGCTCAGCACCAATGCTGGCAAATTCGGATTGGGCAAGCTGATCGGCCTCCATCAGCGCTTCGAGGCTGGCCAAGAGATCAGGCTGCGCCGCAAGGGCCGCTTCCACGGCCTCGGCCTCGGCCACGGCCAATTCGCCATCAAGATACGCGCTCAACATCTCGTCGGTAATCGTCACTCGGCGGCTCCTCCGGGTTGGGCCAGCGCTGCGGCAAGAATTTTGCGCGCCCGGTGCACGCGGCTCATCACGGTGCCGATCGGGACGCCAAAGAGATCGGCGGCTTCGGCATAGCTGAACCCTTCGACCGACACCGCCAGCAAGATCGGCGCCAGATCGCCCGGCAACTGAGCGATCCGGCCCTGCAGCTGGGCTGCCGCAAGCACGGCCTCGCCGGTCTCAACGCTGCGCAATTCATCGCTGTCTTCGGCCGGAACATGGCCCGCGCCAAGTCGGACGCTGCGCTTGCGCACCTCGCTGATCCACAGATTGCGGGTGATGCGAAACATCCAGCGATCAAGCGGCTGGCTTTCATCCCAAAGCTCGGCCCGCGACAGCGCGCGCAGACAAGCCTCCTGCACCAGATCGTCGGCTTCGCTGACCGACCGGGTCAGCGCGCGGGCAAACCGGCGCAAGCGCGGCAGCAATGCGATCAGGTCCTGTTTGAGGCTGTTTGTTGTCACGGCGGTCTCGCGTGTTGCGGCCCATAAGACCCACCCTGCCTGCCGCGGCAGAGCGATGCAATCGAAGTTACGGGTGGGCTGGTTCATCGGACATTCCTTGCTTTCAAAGGCGTTACGCACCAGAGGGCAAAAAAATTTCAAAAAAAGTTCTGCGGCCGGGAATAAACCGCCGACCCGCCGCGTAAGGCCTGCAGTGAACGGGAATTGGCCCGCCACCTGACAGCAAAATTTGACACAGAGGATCAAGACCATGAAACGCACGCTACTCTCTGCCGCCCTGATCGCCGCCGCATTCGGCGGATCGGCCCAGGCCCAGGCCCTTGTCGCCGTCCCAACCGATTTGGGCCAAGTCCTGGCCGCCGCCAATAGCGGCATGACGCTCTACACGTTTAGCCAGGACGCGCGCAATCGCTCGAACTGCTACGATAGCTGCGCAGCAGCCTGGCCGCCCTTCCTGGCCGAAGCGGCCGCTGAGCCGCAGGGCGGGCTTGGCATCATCGAGCGCAATGACGGCACGCGGCAATGGGCGCTCAACGGTCAGCCGCTTTACTTCTGGCAAGGCGATGCCCGCCAGGGTGACACGACCGGCCACGGCGTCGGTGGCGTCTGGTTTGCAGCAATCTACTAAGAGGAATTTCCGAGATGACACGCCTGATCATTCTGACCGCCGCTATGTTGGCCGTTGCCGCCTGCCAGCCCGGCGACGGCTACACCAACACCGCGAGCCCAAGCACAAGCCCCATCACCAGTTCTGAAGGGGATGGCAACGGATACTGAGTGACTTTTGTAGCGAGTGAATGCGGCCGAGGTTCCCATCCCCGGCCGCTTTTTTGTGCCCCTGTTAGCTGCGCGTCAGCGCCATCACGCGCGAGCTTGGCAGGGCGTCGTCGCGCGGCGCAACAGCATCCTGCAGCCGCGCCAAAATCTCATCTGGGATCGCTGCGGCATGGGGTTCGGGGCGCTGTTGTACGTGAAGTTCCAAAAACTCGCCCACCGAGGAGGCCACACCGCCTGAAGAGAGGCAGGACTGCAGCAAAAACCGGTTCGGCCGCACGCCAATCAGCCGCGTCTCGACTTTCAGCTCGGCGCCGTTTTTGACCTCTGCGAGAAAGTATTTGTGGTCTTCCAGCAGATAGATTGTGCAACCTGTCGCTGCGCGATAGGCGGCGTCAAACCCGACCTCATCTTGGAATGCGTCAACCGCCAGGCTGAAGACCAGCCCGTAATATGCGTCGCGCATATGGCCGTTATAGTCGATCCAGTCGGGCTGGACGGTGCAGTGAAAGACATAGCTCATGGTGGCTCGGGCCTTTGGCGTAACGGCGGAAAAACAGCCTGGTTCGGCCATGCAATTTAGCGCAGGCATCCTCTGATCGTCACTGCTAGACTGCAAAAAAAACGATGTCAGGGGATGATTCATGGCACGAATAATTATGATGACAGGATTGGTTTGCTTACTGGCAGCCACGGCGCATCCAATGGCGGCCCAAACGGTGCTGCGTCCGGTCCATCTGATGACCGTGGGCGCCGAGAGCGGCGGCGTGACGCGGCAGTTTTTTGGCCAGGTCGTGGCGCGTGAGACGGTCGATCTGGCCTTCCAAGTCTCGGGCCAGGTGGTCCGCTTTCCCGCTGCCGAGGGCGAGCCCATCGCCCAAGGCGCGCTGATCGCGGAGCTCGACCTAGAGCCGTTCGAGCTGCAACTGCAACAGGCGCAGCTGAATTTCGATCAGGCCGAACGCGCGCTGGCGCGGCAAAACCAACTTTCGACAGTTTCCGAGGTGAGCCGCGAGGATGCCGAAACAAGCCTTGGCCTGGCCCGGGTGGCGCTGCGCAATGCAACCTATTCGCTGGAAAACGCCACATTGGCCGCGCCATTTGACGGGCTTGTGGCGTCTCGCAACATCGCCAATTTCAGCACCGTGAATGCCGGCACCCCGGTGGTCCGGCTGCACGATATGTCCGAGTTGCGCATCGAGATCGACGTGCCCGAGGTCTTGTTCCAACGCGCTGGAGAAGACGCCGAGGTTGCGCTGGTCGCGCAGTTTCCGACCAGCGATGAAACCTACCCGCTAGAGATCCGGGAATTCAACGCCGAGGCTTCCTCGGTGGGCCAAACCTTTCGCATCACGCTGGCCCTGTCACGGCCCGAAGGGCTCAACGTCCTGCCCGGAAGCTCGGCTACGGTATTTGCCACCTTGGCCAGCGACGATACCTTTATGCGCTTGCCGCCATCGGCCGTTCGCATCGCCAGCGATGGCGCGACCAGTGTGATGCGCTTTGTTCCCGGCGAGGACGATTTGGGCACGCTTGAAGAGGTTGCCGTCACGCTCGCGCCCGATCGCAACGGCGAGGTTGTTGTGTCGGACGGAATTGAACCGGGCGATTTGATTGTGCGCACCGGTGCCCATACCGTGGCTGACGGAGAAACCGTGCGCCGCTTTGCCGGCTACCCGAATTAAGGCGCGGCCCAGATGAGCATCGCGCGCACCGCCATCGACCGCCCGATCCTGACCTGGATCATCATGCTGATCTGCCTGCTGGGCGGTATTTGGGGTTTTCTGAACCTCGGCCGGTTGGAAGACCCGGCTTTCACCATCAAACAAGCCGTTGTTATCACACAATATCCTGGCGCCTCGGCCGAACAGGTTGCCACCGAGGTCTCAGAGCGGCTGGAGGCGGCGATCCAGAGCATGAGTTCGGTCAGCGAGGTCACCTCGACCAATCGGCCGGGCATCTCACGCATCGATGTCGAAGTGGTCGACACAATCCCCGGCGACCAATTGCCAGGGATCTGGACCGATCTGCGCCAAGAGATCCAAAATGTCGCCGGCCAGCTGCCCGAAGGGGCTGAAACACCGGTTGTTGATGACGGTTTCGGCGATGTCTACGGCATATTTTTTGCGGTCACCGCGGATGGGTTCACCGATGCCGAGCGCTATGATCTGGCGACCTTTTTGCGCCAGGAGCTGCTGACGGTTGACGGCGTTGCGGACGTGGCCGTCGATGGTCTGCCCGAGGAGGCGATCTTCGTTGAGCCGGACCTGACGCTCACGGCCAATCTCGGCATCGACCCGCAGATCATTGTGAACTCAATCGCGACATCGGATTCCGTCGCCGAAGCGGGGTCTGTGTCCGAAGGCGACCAGCGGTTGTTGATCGAGCGGCCCGAAGGCTCCGACAGCGTCACCGAGATCGCGGCACTGACCATCGGGGTCGGCGGCGATCTGTTGAACCTCATTGATATCGCTGATGTCAGCCGGGGGCGCCAGGATGACCCGGCAACGATCATCCGGTTCAACGGGGTGGAGGCGTTTACCATCGGGATCTCGGGTCTCGACAACGAAAACATCGTCGAGATCGGCGAGCGCGTCGATGCGCATCTAGCCGATCTGCAGCGCTACATCCCCTATGGCGCGGAATTGCACCCGATCTATCAGCAACATGTCGTGGTTGATGAGGCCTCGAACGGTTTTTTGGTCAATCTGTCGATGTCGGTGGGCATTGTGGTGCTGGTTTTGGGCCTGTTCATGGGTCCGCGCGCGGCCGTTGTGGTCGGTGTGACGCTGCTGTTGACGGTGGTCGGCACGCTTTTGTTCATGGCGCTTTTTTCGATCGAGATGGAGCGGATTTCGCTTGGCGCGCTGATCATCGCCATGGGCATGCTGGTCGATAACGCCATTGTCGTCGCCGAAGGCATGCAGATTGCCATGGCGCGCGGAAAGTCGTCGCGCGATGCGGCCGATGAAAGCACCGGCAAGACACAGATCCCACTTTTGGGTGCGACGGTCATTGGCATCATGGCCTTTGCCGGGATCGGGCTCAGCCCCGACTCGACCGGTGAATTCATGTTCTCGCTATTTGCGGTGATCGGCATATCGCTGCTGCTGTCATGGGTTCTGGCGGTCACCGCGACGCCGCTTTTGGGGCATTACTTCTTCCAGCGCGGATCAGGTGATGGTGCCGATGCCTATGGCGGGTTCATCTACCGCGCTTATGGTGCGATGCTGCGCGGTGCGCTGAAGGTGCGCCTGGCGGTGGTTGTGGCGCTTATTGCGGTGACGGCGGCTTGTTATGTGGGTTTCGGCCAGGTCAAACAGCAATTTTTTCCCAATTCCAACACGCCGCTCTTTTTTGTCCACTACACGATGCGGCAAGGCACACCGGTTGAGGTCACGGCTGAGCGGATGCGCGTGGTCGAGGCCTTTTTGGCGGAGCGCGACGATGTACTGGCCGTGTCGACCTATATCGGCCAGGGCGCGACCCGGTTTTTGCTGACCTATAGCTCTGAGCCGCCGAACCCGGCCTACGGGCATCTGATCGTGCGCACCGCGACGCTCGAGGAGATCCCGCAGCTACAGGCCGATCTGGAGGCATTCGCCGTCGAAGCTTTGCCCGAGGGTGAATTTCGCACCGAGCGCTTGGTCTTCGGCCCGGGCGGCGGCAGCCCGATCGAGGTGCGGTTTCTGGGCCGCGACAGCGAAGTGCTGCGCGATTTGGCACAAGACGCCATCGACGTCATGAGCGCCGCCTCCGACAATATCCTGGCGCCGCGTATCGACTGGCGCGAGCAGGAAATGGTGCTGCGGCCAAACTACGCCACGGACCGCGCGCAGGCTGCCGGGATCACCCGCGACGACGTCTCCAACCTGTTGCTTTTTGCTACAGATGGCATTGTCTCCGGCGCTTACCGCGAAGGCGACCGGTCGATCCCGATCATCCTGCGAATCGCGCCGGACAGTGAGACGCGGCTGTTGGACAATGTCATTGCCAGTCAGGACGGCGCCAGTCTGGTGCCGCTGGAACAGGTCGTTGACGGCTTTGCCTTCGAAACCCAAGACACGCTTATTCGGCGCATTGACCGGGTGCCGACAATCACCGCGGGTGCCAGCATTCCCGCCGATCTGACCGCCGCCTCTGTCCATGCCGAGATCCGTGCCGCCGTCGAAGCGATGGAGCTGCCGATCGGCTACCGGATGGAATGGGGCGGCGAGTTCGAATCCTCCGCCGATGCCAATGCAAGCCTGGGCGCGCAATTGCCGATGACAGGGCTGATCATGGTGCTGATCTCGGTGCTGCTTTTTAACGCCGTTCGTCAGCCGCTGATAATTTGGCTTCTGGTGCCTATGTCGGTCAATGGCGCGGCGCTTGGCCTGCTGGGCACCGGGCTGCCCTTCACCTTCACAGCGCTGCTGGGGCTTTTGAGCCTGTCGGGCATGCTGATCAAAAACGGCATCGTTTTGGTCGAGGAGATCGATATTGTCCGGCGCGACGAGCCGGATCTGCAAAAGGCGATTGTGTCCGCCTCGACGGCGCGTCTGCGGCCCGTGCTTTTGGCAGCGGCCACGACGATCTTGGGCATGATCCCACTTCTTGGTGACGCGTTTTTCGTCTCAATGGCGGTGACGATCATGGGGGGGTTGGCTTTTGCCTCGATCCTGACGCTGGTCGCAGCGCCGGTGCTTTATGATCTGTTTTTCCGCCGCTCAGCGCGCCGCGCCGCCGCCGCTGCGGCCGACACCCAAGCGTCGTCGGAGGTTGCCGAAGGCCCGGCCTGACGCCCGTGCTGGATCATTGCGTGGGTCAGGTGGGTCAGCGGCTGCGCTTGGCGCGTGTCTTTGCTTGCCAAGGGCGCGCAGCGCAGCCATGACGGCGCGGTGGGTATTGCCACACACGGCCAAACGCCAGGGGGGACCAGCAAATGGCAATTGTGCGGGACAATAGCTGGCGCGGCACGCCCGGTTTCCTGCCTGGAACCGAGGCCGTTCTGACCGACCCCAATGCGGTTGCGCGCCTTTTGGCGCTGTGCCCGGCCCATCATGAGACACCTTTGCATGACAGCCGGGCCCTGGCCGATCTGGCCGGCGTCAAAAGCGTTTGGATTAAGGATGAACGCGGGCGGATGGGGCTTGGCAGCTTCAAGGCGTTGGGGGCCGCGTTTGTCATCGCCCGCGAGGCATCCCAGGCCGCCCCCACCGATTGGGCGCACGCGCTGCAGGGCCGCACCTTTGTTGCCGCCAGCGCGGGCAATCACGGCCTTTCAGTTGCAGCCGGCGCACGCATCTTTGGCGCCCGCGCGGTGATCTATATCGCTGAAACCGTCCCGCAGGCCTTCGCCGACCGGCTGGCCTCTTATGGCGCTGATGTGGTGCGGGAGGGTGCCGTTTATGAAGCCAGCATGGACGCCGCCGAGGCGGCAGCCAGCAAACACGGCTGGACGCTGTTATCCGACAGCACATGGAACGGCTACCGCGAACCCGCGCGCCGGGTGATGGAAGGCTATTTGCAGCTTTCAGCCGAAGCCGCGCGCCAGGTGCCGCAGCCGCCCAGCCATATCCTGTTGCAGGCCGGCGTCGGAGGTATGGCCGCGGCTGTCGCGGCCCATGCCCGGCAGGTTTGGGGCGACGGCCCACAGATCATCGTGGTCGAGCCTGCCCATGCGCCCGGGCTTGTCGAAAGCGTGATGGCGGGCGCCTTGGTGACAGCCGATGGCCCGACATCCAACATGGGCAGGCTCGATTGTAAGACGCCGTCGATTGTGGCCCTTGCCGCGCTGGCCCATGACGCCGACCAATTTGTCACGATAACCGAAGCGGAGGCCAGCGACGGTGTGGCGATCTTGGCCCAACACGGGCTGGCGACCACGCCTTCGGGCGGGTCGGGGCTGGCAGCGCTGATCGCCGGGCTGGGGCTGGGACGGCAGGCGCGCGTCCTGGCGATCCTCAGCGAGGGGCCCGAGGATGGATGAGCGGTCGCTGATCTTTCCGGCGGCGGAATTTCAGGCGCGTGTCACCCGGCTGCAGCACGAGATGGCGCAAAGCGGGCTCGATCTGATCTTGCTGACAAGCCCCGCCGACATCTTCTATATCAGCGGGTTTCTGACGCGGTTTTGGGAAAGCCCGGCGCGGCCCTGGTTTGTGCTGGTCCCGGCAACCGGCGCGCCGGTTGCAGTCATCCCGACGATCGGCGTGCCGCTGATGGCGCAGAGCTGGCTGCCCGAGATCCACGCGTGGGACGCGCCCGATCCGCGCGACGACGGCGTGAGCCTGCTGACCGATACGTTGGCCTCCCTTGTGCCGGATACTGGCCAGATCGGACTGCCGATGGGGCCGGAGACCAGCCTGCGTATGCCGCTTGCCGATTACACCCGCCTAGCTGCTGCCCTTGCCCCAAGGCGCCTTGTCGATGCAACCCACGCCATCCAGCGCACGCGGGAGATCAAGAGCCCGGCTGAGATCGAGAAACTGCGCCGGGTCTGCGCGATTGCGGGCGCCAGTTTCGCCGCGCTGGAGGAGATCGTGGCGGTCGGCCGCCCGCTTGCTTCCGTGTTCCGCGACTTTCAAAAGCTGTTGCTGCAAAACGGCGCCGATTGGGTCAGCTATCTGGCCGGGGCAGCGGGGCGCGACGGCTATCTCGATGTCATCGCACCGGCAAGTGAGGTGCCTTTGGCGGCCGGAGACGTCATGATGCTCGATACCGGGGCGGTGAAAGACGGCTATTTCTGCGACTTCGACCGCAATGTCTTTATCGGCGCGCCATCAGATGCGGCGCGACGGGTCGATGCCGCGCTTTGGGATGCAACCGAAGACGCGCTGGCGCAACTGCGCCCCGGTATGCTGGCCTGTGACGCGCACCGCATCCTGTTTGACGGCTTGCTGGCGCGCGGCGTGCAACCTTGCGGCGGCCGCTTGGGCCATGGCTTGGGCCTCACGCTAACAGAATGGCCGTCCTTCACCGCGCTCGATCAGACCGAGCTGCGCGCGGGCATGGCCCTGACGCTGGAGCCATCGGCCTTTATCGCGGGCGAGCGGTTCTTGGTGCATGAGGAAAACATCGTGCTGCGCGCGGACGGGCCCGAGCTTTTGGCACCGCGCGCGCCACGTGGCCCCCGAGAGATCGCGATATGACCGAAGCGACTTCACTGGCGTCGCCGCGTAAGATACCCGCGATGGGTCTGATCGTGCTGCGCGTCGATGAAACGATCGAGCAGGAGTTTCGCGCATTCATCCCGCCGCATGCCGCGAGGCTCTATGTGACGCGGATCGATTCCGGCGACGACCTGACCCCGGCGAGCATCGAAGCTATGCGGGCGCGCCTGACCGATGCGGCGGCCCTTTTGCCCGCGGCTGCGGATTTCGATGTGGTTGCTTATGCCTGCACATCCGGCACGGCGCTTTTGGGCTCGGCGACGGTTGCGGCACTGGTCGCAGCCGGTGTGCCCAGCCGGGCGATGACCGACCCGCTGAGCGCGGCCGTCGCGCAAATCCGTCATCTGGGATTGGGCCGCGTGGGCCTCGTTTCCCCGTATACCGAAGCGGTGGCCGATGGATTGCAAGCGGCTTTTGAGGCCCGCGGTGTGCCCATCGCGGCAAGCCTGTCCTTGGAGGAGCAAAACGAGGCACGCGTCGCGCGCATCCCCCCGGACGCAACCGCGCAAGCGGCAAAAGATCTATGCCAAAGGGCCGATCTGGATGGTGTGTTCCTGTCGTGCACCAACCTCAACACCGCCGCGATTTTGCAGCCCCTTGCGGTGGAGCTCGGCGTGCCGGTTCTAAGCTCTAACCAGGCGCTGGCTTGGCACATGAAATTGCTATCAGAGCTTGAGGAAATCGACGCCTAGCCTATTGTTTTAGAATGGTAAAAGACCTTCGTGCGAACAGCGGGTTGATTGGTCAACCGCGCCGCTCAGCCCGACTTTGCCAAGACAAAATCGTATTCGACATCGTAATAGACGCCATCAAAGCCATGCGCGGCGGCTTTGGCCGGATCCTCGCTGCGTTTGAATTCCGCCATTAAGCTTTCTTTGACGCCAAAGACCGCGTCGGAATGTATGTACCGATCATCCGGATCGAAGATATCGGTGGTCAGTTTCTGATAGATGTCGCAGGTGATGAGGTGGTCGAAATGTGCCGGACGGTTGGGATGGCGGCCGAGCATATTTAACAGCTGGCCAACCGGGCCGTCATCGGGGATCGGATAATATCTCGGCTTGATCGCCTTGAACCAATGGTGTTGGGCGGAATCTATGGCGGCTTTTTCACGCCAACCGAAGGCGGGCGGTCAGAGCCGCTGGCGCGCTGATCTATGCACTCATGCGCCGGCGCCTGCCGCTGGCCAAGCTCTGGGAAGTGATGGTTGAGACCGGCAAGATTGCAACCACGGTGCTGTTTTTGATCCTGGCCGCCAACATCTTCACGATCATGCTGGCCTCATCCGGGTTTGCGCAAAACATCGGCAAAAAAATCAACAGCTTGCAGCTGAACCTGCTGCAATTTGTGCTGATCTACGTGATCGTTCTGGTGATCCTGGGCATGTTCCTGGAATCGATCTCGATCATGCTGATCGTTGTGCCGATCGCGCTGCCGACCGTTGTGGCACTTGGCGGCGATCTGATCTGGTTCGGTATCCGGGCCGTGATCGCGGTTGAGATCGGCTTGCTGACGCCGCCATTTGGCCTGTCATGTTTGTTGTGGCCGCGACTTTGCGCGACAAGGGCGTGGAATTGGCCGACATCTTCCGGGGCGTGCTGCCCTTTGTGATCGTGATGTTCCTGGTCACAGCCTTGATCGTGCTGTTTCCCGATCTGGCCTCAATGACCTTCCGAAGTTAAGCGACCGGCCCGGAGCGGCCTAGCCGTGGCCCAAGAGCTGTGCGCAAAGCTGCGGCAGCAGCGCTGCAACGTCGCGCGCCGACATGCCGGGCACCAAGCGAGGGTCGTAGAGCAGCCGCAAGAGCAGCTCATCATGGCGGGTCAAAACGCCAAACTCTTCATCGTCATTGAAGATCGAGGGCCAGGCATCGGGGCTGTCATTGGCCAGACCCATGCCTTGCGCCAGTTCCTCTTCGATACAAGACCGCCGCATGCGCGGCGGGTGTTCAGCCCGCACGATGGCAACGGCCTGGGCGTAACCCTGACGTGGATCGGCGGCGGGCAGTGCAATGACCATGCAAAACGTGTTCCGGCTCATCCGACGCACGGCGTTGACGGCGCTGTTGGAAATCCCCGGCACCAATTCACGCAAAATTGGGGCGATGCCCGACCGCTCCGCATCATTAAGGACAAGCACATGGAAATTCGCGCCCTGGCCGACCATAGAGACCGGGTGGCCCATGGCGCGGCTGAGCCTGCCGGCAACATCGCTGACAACGGCGCGGTCGCGGGTCTGCTGAGGCAACGGCACCGATGCCCCGAAGCGCAAGGAGATCCGCACCGGTTGTTCCCAACGGCGCAAGGGCGCGGCATGGCCTGAGCGCACGATGCCACCATTGCCCATCCGGTATTCGCTGCGCATGGCGATGGCCATGAACGACTGCGCCAATTCGTCGGGCGCCAGGCCATGGCCGGTCCGGTCCTGGCGCAACCGGCCTTCCCCAACAAGGCGGGCCTCAAGCGCTTGGTAGTAACTTCCAAGTGGTGTGCTGAGCGGGTCACCGGATTGCGCGTCAGCAGTGCTCGTCAAAAAAAGCCCTGCCATCAGTGCCAAGAAAAGTCGCATCATTACCCCATGTGTCCCCAAGGTGGCTAACCTCACAATGGGTCACAAACATGTCAATGCCCGGGGCGTTCACAATTTAGATCGGCGGCGCGATACCGGCCGATTGCAAGCGCGTCAGCCGCGCATAAGCGCCGTCGGCCTGCATCAGCGTGTCATGCGTGCCCTCTTCGATCACGCGGCCCTGGTCGATGACAATGATCTTGTCGGCGTCGCGGATCGTGGACAGGCGGTGCGCGATGACCAGCGTTGTGCGCCCGCGCGACAGCTCGGTAATGGCGGCCTGGACCAATCGCTCCGATTCCGCATCGAGCGCTGAAGTCGGCTCATCCATCAGCAAGATTGGCGCGTCGCGCAAAATGGCACGCGCGATCGACACCCGCTGTCGCTGCCCGCCCGAGAGCGCGGAGCCGCGCGGCCCAACCGCACTTGCCAGACCATCGGGCAGCGCGTCGGTGAATTCGGTCACCAAAGCTGCCTCGGCTGCCGCAGTGATTTCTTCGCGCGTTGCATCAAGCCGCCCCATGCGGATGTTTTCGGCAATTGTGTCGTCAAACAACGCAGTGTCCTGGCCGACAACAGCGATCAGGTCGCGCAATCCATCCAAATCCGCTTGCGTTGTGGCAACTTGTCCAATCCGCGCCTGGCCCGATACGGGATCAATAAGCCGGGTGAGCAGCCCGAAAACGGTCGTCTTGCCGGCACCCGACGGCCCGACAAGTGCGGTCGTTTGCCCTCGAGCCGCCGTAAAGCTCAGCCCACGTAGAACCGGTGTCGCGCCATAGCTGAAATGCACGTCTTCAAACGCGATGGCACCGGGGCTTACCGCAACCGGATTTTCCGCCGGTCGGATGGTCGGCACAATCTCCAGAAGCTCATAAAGACGCTCCAACGACGCGGCCCCGGCCTGAAGCTGCGCGGTCAGAGAAAACAGGCGCCGCATCGGGTCGAGGACAAGCGCCAGCGCGGTGAAAAACGACATGAACTGGCCGATGGTCTTCTCCCCCGACAGGATGTCTTGCCCGCCGACACCGATGACCGCCAAAAACCCGACCGCTGATATCAGATCAACCATTGCCGGGGTGCCAGATTTGGCCCGCTCCGATCGCATTTGTCGGCGCAGGAAATCCGAGATGCCGGAATTGTAGCGGCTCTTTTGGTTTTCCTCCAAGCGGTTGACCTTGACCGATTGGATGCCGTGGAAAACCTCATCGAGCCGGATCGCCAATCCCGCCGCCGCCTCGCGCGCTGTATAGGTGTAGCGCCGCACCAGGCGTTGGACAAAAAACAGCGGCAGGATCAACAGCGGCACGCCCGCCAGCGCCAGCAAGGACCAGCGCCAATCGTTGAGAAACATCACAAACAGAAGCGAGGCAAGCGACACGCTGTCACGACCGATTGCAATCAGCACATTTGATGCGATCCCTTGAAGGGACGTGGTGTCACCGCGCACCCGCTCCAGCAACTCGCCGGGCGGGTGATCCTGAAAGAACCGCAAATCCAGCGTCAGAAGGTGGCGCACCAGGCGCACCTGTAATTCAGCCACGATCTTAAGGCCGACGGATACAAGGATGAGACGGTGCAGATAACCGGTCGCGGCCCGCAGCACAAATATGCCCGCGATCACGAAAGCCACCCACATCACGCCGCCGCCTTCGCCGCCTGCAGTCAGCACCAGATCAAAGAGCGGCTGGATCATGTAGGCGGCAAGGCCAAGCGTGCCGCCTGCGATCGACATCAGCAGTATCGCGACGATCAACTGGCCAAGATACGCGCGCACATGTTCACGCCACAACCGGAGCACAAGCTCGGTTGCGGGCATTTGGTGCCGCACTGGCTTATCGGGGACAGGGTCGCGCATCACTTCCTTTCGCGCGGGATGGGTACGCGAAGACCCGAAGGCTCACAAGTCTGGGGATGCCGCGGATGTAAGCGCTGACACTTGCGACTGCCCGATAGATAGGCATCACTGCCTATCTGCTAGTCAGCAATTGTTGCATGCCGCGCTTTGCCGTGTTTAGGTTCGGGCTGGGACGCAAACGGCAGTCACTTGTCGGGCACAAACAGGGAGACGCGGAGCATTGACCGCTAACGGGGGCACGGCGTTTGTCGCATTTGATCGCGTGCAAAAAAGCTACGATGGCGAAACGCTGGTCGTAAAAGATCTCAATCTGCACATCGGTCGGGGCGAATTTCTGACGATGTTGGGCCCCTCAGGTTCAGGCAAGACAACCTGCTTGATGATGTTGGCCGGATTTGAGACCGCCACCCATGGTGAGATCACGCTCGCCGGATCGCCGATCAACAATATTCCGCCGCACAAACGCGGCATCGGGATGGTATTTCAGAACTACGCGCTTTTTCCCCACATGACCGTGGCCGAGAACCTGGCCTTTCCGCTTGAAGTACGCGGCATGGGCAAGTCCGAGCGCGACGAAAAGATTAAACGCGCGCTTGATATGGTGCAGATGGGCGCCTTTGGCGGCCGCCGCCCGGCGCAGCTTTCGGGCGGCCAGCAGCAGCGCATCGCCTTGGCCCGCGCCTTGGTGTTCGAGCCTGAGCTTGTCTTGATGGATGAGCCTCTTGGCGCGCTCGACAAACAGCTCCGCGAGAGCTTGCAGTTTGAGATCACAAATCTTGCGCATGAGTTGGGGATCACAACTGTCTATGTGACGCACGACCAAACCGAAGCACTGACGATGTCAGACCGCGTGGCTGTCTTCGATGACGGGGTGATCCAACAACTCGACGCGCCGGACACGCTTTATGAGGAGCCACAGAACAGCTTTGTTGCGCAGTTCATAGGCGAAAACAACACGTTGACCGGCACGGTCGACCGGATCGACGACGGGCTGGCGGTGGTCAGGCTCGACAATGGAGAGCTGATCGACACGGTGCCCGTTAATGTCAGCCAGCCCGGCGAACGGACCCGCGTTTCGATCCGGCCAGAACGGGTTGAGATGAACCGCGAACGCCTGGCACCCGATGCCCATACCCTCCGCGCGGAGGTGAAAGAGTTCATTTATATGGGCGATATCTATCGGACCCGCCTCAGCGTCGCCGGGAACGAGGATTTTGTCATCAAAACCAGAAATGCGCCGGATCAAAGACGCATGACCCCAGGCGAGGTCATCGATATTGGATGGCGCGCACAGGATTGCCGGGCTCTCGACGCGTGAGGGCCCTGTAAATGGCCGGTGGAAACAAACCGGCCCAGAGGTGAAGGACACCAACCCATCAAAAACGGTCCAAACAGACCAAGGACCAATAAATCGACAGAGGAGAAATCAAGTGTATCTAAAAAGAGCGATGTTAGCCTCCGCGGCCAGCTTTGCGGCCCTTCCGGCTTTGGCCGACGGGCATATGGCAGACTCGATGACGCTTGTGAGCTGGGGCGGTGCCTATCAGCTCAGCCAAACGCGGGCCTATTCCGATCCCTACGCAGCCATGAATGAAGGCCTAGAAGTGATCTGGGACGAAAGCTCGTCGGAGGCTGTGGCCCGGCTGCGCGCCATGAATGAGGCTGGCAACGTCACGTGGGACGTCGTTGACGTGGTTGCCGCAGACGCCATGCGTTTGTGCGACGAAGGCCTGGCTATGGAGATCGACCATGACGAGCAATTGGCGCCTGCGCCGGATGGCACGTCTGCAACCGACGATTTCGGCCAGTTGATCGTCAGCGACTGCTTTATCCCGCAGATCGTCTATTCCACCACATTCGGCTTCCGTAACGACGTCGCCGCATGGGGTGGTGCCGAGCCCACCAGCGTCTGCGACGTCTTCGATCTGGAAACCTTCCCCGGCCAGCGCTCGCTGGAGCGCAACCCGATTGCCAATATGGAATGGGCGCTGCTCTGCTCGGGCGTGGCCTACGAAGATGTCTATGACATGCTGGAGACCGACGAAGGCATCGACATGGCATTTGCCATGCTCGACACCATCAAAGAAGAAACGATTTGGTGGTCTGCCGGTGCGGATACACCGCAGCTTCTGGCCGATGGCGAAGTTGTTCTGGGCTCGACCTATAATGGGCGTCTTTTCAGCCTGATCGAAGAGCAGGACCAGCCCGTCACCATGTTGTGGGACTGGCAGATGTTCGACCTTGATGGCTGGATCATCCCGACCGGCCTGCCGGAAGACCGTCTGGCCCGTGCGCTCGACTTTGTCTACTTCGCCACGGACACGCAGCGGCTTGCGGACCAGGCGCTCTACATCTCCTACGGGCCCGCGCGGGCGTCTTCCGCTCCTTTGGTTGGCCAGCATGCCGATCTCGGGATCGAAATGGCGCCGCATATGCCGACCGATCCGGCCAACTCGGTCAATACGTTCCTGTTCAACTACGAATGGTGGGCCGATTACCGCGATGACCTGGATGCGCGTTTCCAGGCATGGCTGGCCCAGTAACAGCTTGCAGACAGGGGGCGGCTCGATCCGGGCCGCCCCCGACACTCATCCTGGGAGGGGCTCATGGCGAAAGGATACATCATCGGCCATATCACCGTGACAGATGCGGCGGGCTATCCGGAATATGTGCGCCGGGACACGCCGATCCTGGAAAGCCATGGCGCGCGTTTTGTCATTCGTGGCGGCCAGTCCGAAGTGATGGAGGGCAAAACCGGCGAGCGGCATGTCGTGATCGAGTTTCCCAGCTATGAGGCCGCACTGACGGCCTACCATGATCCCGAATACCAAGAGGTGGCCGAGATCCGCCGCCGCTGCGCCGACAGCACGATCATCGTGGTCGAAGGGGTCTAATCAAACATGACGGGGCGGACGCGATGACAGATGCAACAGCCGGCCATGTGGCGCCCACGCCGCGCTCTGAGCCGCAGATCGCCAATGATGGCCCCATGCTGGCAGCCGATGGCCGCCCGTTAAAACGCAGTCTGGCCCGCGCCTTGCGCGCGCAGAAACTGCGCGCCTTGGCCCTGATCGCCCCGCTTTTGCTGTTTATCCTGATCACCTTCGTGGCGCCGATTGCGGATATGCTGTTCCGCTCTGTCGAAAATCAGATCGTCGGTGAGACCATACCCCGCACCACGGAAGCGTTGGCGGGCTGGACAGAGTTGTCAGAGCCGCCGGGCGAAGACGTCTATGCCGCGATGGCGCTTGATCTGACCATCGCGGTGGAAAACCGCACACATACCCGCCTGGGCAGCCGGTTGAACTATGAAACGACGGGTATGTCGTCGCTCTTCCGCCGCTCGGGCCGTGGCATCGATGAGGTGGGCGAGGTCTATCTCGATCAATTCACCGACTTGGATGAGCAATGGGAAGACCCCGAATTTCTGTTCCCCCTCGCCGCTGACCCTGCCTGGCAGGCAGATACGGGCGCGACATTTGCAGCCAATCCCGACTTTGCCGCTGTCTTCCCGCGCGCGGCCAACATTTACGAAGCCTGGGGCCAGACGATCATCGACATCGATGGCGACAACCCGGCCGAGGAAGAGACCTGGCCGCTCTTTTATGCAGCCCTTTACGACGACATGGCGGCGATGGAGGGACCGGCCGCACTTGGCGCCTTTGACGGTCCGGAAATGCGGGCCGCCCTGGCCGCCGTGCCAGGCTTTGAAACCCAAAGCTACGCCGCCGCGTTCGAGGAGATCGACGAGGACTGGCTCGACCCCGAGATCTGGGCCACGATCCAGACCTTCGCGGGGCCCTACACGTCTGGCTATTACCTTGCCTCGGTCGATCTGCAATTGACGCCCGAAGGCGTCGAGGCTGTGCCTGATGACCAGCGCGTCTACATTCTGCTCTTCCAGCGCACGATCTTCATGTCACTTGTCATCACGATCACCTGCATCCTATTGGGCTATCCGATTGCCTTTTTGCTGTCGAACCTGCCGCTGCGGACCTCGAACCTGTTGCTTATCTTGGTCCTGCTACCGTTCTGGACCTCGCTTCTGGTCCGGACGTCGGCCTGGAAGGTGCTGTTGCAGCAAGAAGGTGTGATCAACGACATCCTGGTCTGGGTCGGGATCGTGGCCGATGACGCGCGATTGCAGCTGATCAACAACCAGCTTGGCACGATCATCGCGATGACACATATCCTGTTGCCCTTCATGATCCTGCCGCTGTTTTCGGTGATGAAGACCATCCCGCCCTCTTACGTGCGCGCCGCAAAGTCGCTTGGCGCGAACAATTGGACGGCCTTCTGGCGGGTCTATTTCCCGCAAAGCGTGCCGGGTATCGGGGCGGGCTCGATCCTCGTCTTCATTCTGTCCATCGGTTACTACATCACGCCCGAGATTGTCGGCGGACGCACCGGGCTGTTCATCTCAAACCGGATCGCCTTCCACATCTCCGAGTCGCTCAATTGGGGCCTCGCAGCCGCACTTGGGGCGATCTTGTTGGGGCTCGTTTTGGTGCTCTACTGGCTCTACGACCGCATCGTGGGCATCGATAACGTGAAACTGGGATAAAGATCATGTCCGACCTTCCGCCCTATGCAACCCCGCTTCACCGGACCTGGTATTACGGCTTCCGCGTCTTATGTGGGCTGATCTTTTTCTTTCTGATCGCGCCGATTGTGATCATCATCCCGCTCAGCTTCAACGCGCAGGATTTCTTCACCTTCACGCCGGAAATGCTGCGGCTCGACCCGGCAGGGTATTCGACCCAGCATTATGAGGACTTCTTCGCAAATCCCAATTGGCAGCAGGCGCTGGCAAATTCGGTGCGGATTGCCCCAATGGCGACCGTGCTTTCCGTGGTGCTGGGGACATTGGCAGCGATCGGCCTCAGCCAAAGCCATGTGCCGTTTCGCGGTGTGATCATGGCGATCCTGATCTCGCCCATGATCGTGCCGCTGATCATCTCAGCGGCGGGGATGTATTTCTTCTATAGCCGGGTTGGCCTGCAAGGGACCTATTGGGGCGTGGTGCTGGCGCATGCCGCACTGGGCATCCCGTTTGTCATCATCACCGTGACGGCAACGCTTGTGGGATTTGACCGCTCGCTGACGCGCGCTTCCGCCTCTCTTGGCGCGGGGCCTGTGCGCACCTTCTTTCGGGTGCAAATGCCGCTGATCCTGCCCGGCGTGATCTCAGGCGCGCTTTTCGCCTTCATCACCTCCTTTGACGAGGTGGTGGTGGTGCTTTTTGTCGGCTCCGCCGGTCAGAAAACGCTGCCATGGCAGATGTTCATCGGGCTCAGAGAGCAGATATCGCCGACAATTTTGGCCGTTGCGACAATCCTGGTGGTGATCTCGATCGCGCTGTTGACGGTGGTTGAACTGCTTCGCCGCCGCTCCGAGCGGTTGCGCGGGATGAGCCCCGGCTGACCTCGCCTGGCGGGGCCAAGTTCAGGGCAAAAGCGCGATCCAGGCCGAGGCTGTCAGGATCAATATCGCCGTGCCGATCAATACAGACGATGCCACAACACGGCGTGCCACCCCGTACATATTGGCGAATAGATAGGCATTCACGCCGGGCGCCATGGCGGCTGTCACCACCGCCGCGCGCAATTGTTCATGGCTGAGATCGGTCACCATGCGGGCCATCGTGAAGACAATCGCGGGATGGAGCACCAGAGAAACCGCGCAGATGAAAGCGATGGTCATCGCGTCGCCCTCCGGCCGGTAGCGGTAGAGCACACCGCCCAGGGCAAAAAGGGCCGTCGGCAGGGCCGCGCGGATCATCAGCTCAAGCGCCGAGGCCAAGATGCCGGGCAGCGCGATGCCCGACAGGTTGACCGCAAAGCCCAGCCCGATCCCGATCATCAATGCATTGCCGAAAATGCTGCGCAGCACGTTTTGCGCCAGAACAAACGCGCTGGCGCCTGAGGCACGCGCAATCTCCATCGCGACGATACCGGTGAAATAGCAGACCGCGGCATGGATCGAGACGATGGCAAAATTGGGCGCAAGGGCGGCCGCGCCATAGGCTCGCTCACTGATTTGCAGCCCCAACAGCACGGAATTGGCGAACATACAGGCAAAGCCGATGGCCACGCAATCTGGCCAGGGCCTAGCAAAGAGGTACCGCGCGCCTGACAGGCCGACCGCAAAACCGTGAGCGAGCCTGTATAGAAGCTCACCAGCAGTCTGAGATCAAACTCTGCACCCAAATCGAGCGTGGCGATGGCAAAGAAAAGCAGGCAAGGAATGGCAAATTTCTGCGTGAAGATGTTGAGCCCATCGACCGCTTCATTGCTGAAATAGCCGCGCCAGACGGCCAAAAATCCCGCGCCGACGACCAGAAACACCGGCAGGATGACGGCCAGGATATCGGCCATTCAAACCTCGTAGCTTATCGAGAGCCCGTCATAGCCGGGGCCCACATTGTCCGGCGTCTCCGCAAGCACAGTGGCGTAGTCAAGATCGAGATGCATATTGGTCAGGATCGCACGGCGCGGCTGGGCTTGGCTGATCCATCCGAGCGTGCGCTCCAGATGGGCATGGGTCGGGTGCGGCGTACGCCGAAGAGCATCGACAATCCAGCAATCCAGATCCGCCAGCATCGGCCAGGCCTGATCGGGAATGGCGGAGACGTCCGGAAGGTAAGCAAGATCGCCGATCCGAAATCCCAAGGCCGACATGGCGCCGTGGTCGACCTCAAAAGGTTCCAACCGGATCATCCCGCCCGGGCCGTCGATCTCAATCGCGCCGTCCAGGCGGTGCAGGTCCAAAATCGGCGGATAGGGCGAGCCTTCGGGCTGGATAAAAACATAGCCGAAGCGGCCGATGAGGTCTTGCGAGGTGGTCGCATCGGCCCAAACCGGCAGGCGCGCCCTCATGTTGAACACAATCGGGCGCAGATCGTCGAGGCCGTGGACATGATCGGCGTGGGAATGGGTATAGACCACCCCGTCGAGCCTGCCGATACCGGCGGCCAGAAGTTGTTGGCGCAGATCGGGTGAGGTATCGATCAAGACCGCCGTCTCACCGTCATCTGCGATCCGTTGCACCAGCAGCGAGCATCTCAGGCGTGTGTTTTTTGGGTTCTGCGGATCGCAATCGCCCCAGATACCGCCCACTCGCGGGACGCCACCCGATGATCCGCAGCCCAGGATTGTGAAGCGCAGTTCCGCCATTTCAGGCCGCCCGAGCCCAGGCGGCAGCTTTTGAGAAAAGCCGGTCGAAATTTGCCGTCGTGGCCGCCGCAAATTCGGCCTCGCTCAGCCCAAAGATCGCGGCCCCCGCGCGCGCGGTATACGCGGTATAGGCCGGCTCGTTGCGTTTGCCGCGATGCGGTGGGGGGGCGAGATAGGGGCTGTCGGTTTCGACCAGCACCCGGTCAAGCGGTGCGGCGGCAAAAATGTCCCGAAGCGCTTGGCTTTTGGGGAATGCCGCTATGCCGGACATCGACAGATAAAAGCCCAGGCTAAGTGCGGCCTCTGCCAGGGCGCGGCCGCTGGAAAAGCAATGCATGACGCAGGAAAACGGCCCGGCCTGATACGCGGCGGTCAGGATGCGGATCATGTCGTCATCAGCGGCGCGGGCATGGATGATGAGCGGCAGGCCGGTCTGGCGGGCGGCCTCAATATGCACCTCCAGGCTTTCGCGTTGCTGGGCGGCACTGTCGGCGGTGTAGTGGTAATCGAGGCCGGTCTCGCCTACGCCCACAAATTTCGGGTGCCGAGACAGCGCGACGAGGTCGTCCACGCTGGCCAAAGGTTCCTCCGCCGCGCTCATCGGATGGGTGCCTGCCGCCCAAAAGACCGGCGGATGCGCCTCTGCCAGCGCCTGCACGGCGCCCGCATTGCGCAGCTTGGTACAGATCGTGACCATGCGGGTCACCCCCGCCTGAGCGGCGCGATCGACCAGGTCCGCGACCTCGCCGTCGAAATCGGGGAAATCGAGATGGCAGTGGCTGTCGACGATTTCCAGGGCGTTCGGCATGGACCAGTCCTTAGGCGCCAGGCTGCAGCGCCAGACACATATCCAGGATGAGCAGCGAGGGGTCAAGATTGACCGCCCGGCCCCGACGCGCGCGCGCTGTTAGGCCTTCGCAACGGGCGGCCCAATCCTTGCATGCTGCGGGATTAGGCGCCAATCGACGCAGCATGTCGGCCTCACCGGCGATGATCTCGGGCGGCGCCTGCCCGGTGGCGCCGGTTCGGGCAAGCCGGGCAAGGATGCGGTCGATCAGTTTCAGCACCAGGCTGAACTGCATCTCTGACGTGTTCGATTGCGCGAGGCGCTGCGCGGCGGCGCGATCAAGATCCGGCAGGCTGGCAAAAAGCGCCACTAACTGGCTGTAAAGCGCAGGCCCGCCTGCCTCGGCCAGCGCGACCGCTTCGCCGACGGAGCCTTGGGCAAGCCTGTGCAAACCGGCGCCGTCTTCGGTGACAAGCCCGGTCTGATCAAGCGCAAAGGCCAGATCGTCGGACCCAAGCGGGTTCAGGCGGAGCATGCGGCAGCGCGACCGGATCGTCGGCAAAAGCCGTGCCGGTTGATGGCTGACCAACAACAGCGTCGATCGATCGGGCGGTTCTTCCAGGACTTTCAACAGCGCGTTTGCAGCCGAGACGTTCATCTCATCGGCGGCATCGACAATCACCGCGCGGCGCCCGCCATCTGCCGCCGACATCTGAAAAAAGCCTTTGAGTTTGCGGGTTTCGTCAATGGTGATCTGGGTAGAGATCTTTTCGGTTTTGCTGTTCCAGGGACGCCGGAGCAGGAACATCCGCGGCTCGGCCAGGGCCGCCATCCGGCGCGCAACCGGATGATCAGCGGCGACGTCAAGCGTCTGGGGGACAGGTGCCGCAAACATGCCGCCGTCATCGTCGGGTGTGGCCAGCAGAAACCGGGCGAGCCGCCAGGCCAGTGTCGCCTTGCCGATGCCCTTTGGCCCGGTGATCATCCAGGCATGGTGCATCCGGTCAGCAGTGAAGGCCGATAGGAATTCAGCCTCGGCCTGCATATGGCCAAAAACCTGGTTTGCAAAACGCGGATGCGGCGCACCATCGAGCTTGTCGGCCTCTGGCGGGGCTTCGGCATCGGAGACGATCAAATCCGGGCCCTCACAATCTCGGCAATTGCGGCGGCGACGTCGTCGGCGCCGCGCCCCGCATCCACAACCTGGCAGCGGTCGGGAAACTCGGCCGCCAGATCAAGGAACCCGGCACGCAGTTTTTCCTGAAACCACAGCCCAAATTCTTCGAACCGGTCTTCGCCGGAGCCGCGGGCCAACCCCCGCGCCAAGGCTGCTTTCGGGTCCATATCCAATATGATGGTGAGATCAGGCTCCACGCTAATAACCGCGTCATGGATACGATCGACAAGGGCGCGCAGATCGCCCCGCGTCGCACCTTGGTAGACGCGCGTGCTGTCGGCGAAGCGGTCGCTCAGCACGATCTTTCCCGCCGCCAGTGCCGGTTGGATCGTGCTTTCCAGATGATCCCGGCGCGCCGCGGAAAAGAGCAGAATTTCGGTCTCTGGCGACCATCGATCGGGCGCGCCTTCGACAAGAAGGCGGCGGATCGCCTCCGCTCCTGGTGCGCCACCAGGCTCTCGGGTCACCACGGTTTGGCGACCCTCAGCATGAAGCGCATCGGCCAGGCGTTTGATCTGCGTCGACTTGCCGGAGCCATCAATGCCTTCGAGGCTGACAAAAAGCCCGTCGCGCGATGCAGCAGGCATCAGCTTTGGCTAAGCCGGCCGCCCAGCACTTCTTCCAACACAATCTCTGCCGCGGTGCGGATGCGCACCAAAAAGCTGCCGGTTGCGACCTCCCGGGCGGTGACCAGCGGGACGCGCACCTCGTCGAAATTCGGCACGCGGACGATGAAGTCACCGACCATTGTGCCCGCCGCAACCGGCGCTTCAAGCGGACCGCGATACCGGACTTCCGCCTCAACATCTCCGTCCTGCATCAGCGCCGGCAAAAGCATCGAGATATCCTCTTCGATCGTCAGCCCCACGGAGGTGACATCGCCCAAAAAGACATCCGCTTCGGCCAGGATTGTACCCGCAGATACAATCTCTTGCTCCGCGAATTGGCGAAACGCCCAATTCACGATCCGCTCCGCCTCATCAGCCCGGTCCTGGGTCGAGGCCAGCCCGGCGATGACAAAGGTGACACGCCGGTCGCCTTGGACGGCAGAGCCCACAAGACCGTAGCCTGCCTCCTGGGTATGGCCCGTCTTCAGCCCGTCGGCGCCGATATTCATGGTCAAAAGCGGGTTGCGGTTGAAACGGTTGTCCGGCGCCCGGCCATCGAAGGCAAACTCCGTCTCAGCAAAATAGGTGTAGTAGCTCGGGTATTCGGTGATCAGGCGCTCCGCTAGGATGCCCAGATCTCGCATGCTCATCACATGACCCTCGGCCGGCCAGCCGCTTGCATTGCGAAACACCGACTGGGCCATATCCCATTGGCCCGCTTGCACGGTCATCATTTGGGCAAAACCGTCCTCTGTGCCATCTGGGCTCAGCCCTTCGCCTAAGACGCAGGACGCATCATTGCCCGACAGCACAACAACGCCGCGTATCAGATCCTCGACCGAGACCCTGTCACGGGTCGTCAGGAACATGGTCGAGCCGCCGTAATCCATGCAGTGCTGGCTAACAGGCAGAACCGTATCAAGGGCCAGCCGCCCATCACTTAGCGCCTGAAATGTCATGGCAAGCGTCATGAGCTTGGACATCGAAGCCGGTGGCAAAGGTTCCTCAGCATTGTGGCTGAGCAGGACTTGGCCCGTGTTGTGATCGACCACATACGCAGCGCGGGCCTGGGTAACAAAGCCTTGGGCCTGCCCCGCATAGGGTAGGACCGAACACGCAACGGCGGCGAGAAACGCGCGGAGGGCAGCTTTCATGGCGTCTTTCAGTTGGTGACGAAATACGCGTCTTCGTAGCCCAATCCCTGTACCGTTTCCAGCAGCGCTGCGCGATCATCCGCCGTTGGCACTGGTCCAACGACCACGCGCCACATCGATCGCTCATCGTTTGACTGATCAAGAACCGTGGGGATGACCCCGCCTTGCCGTAGTGACTGGGCCACGCCTTCAGCGTTTTCTTCGGCTGAGAATATGCCGATTTGGATGAACGGCCGCTCGAGCGGCTCGGGCGCTGCAGGGCGGGCCTCAGGC
This sequence comes from Pseudomonadota bacterium, assembly GCA_039191215.1. Taxonomy (GTDB): domain Bacteria; phylum Pseudomonadota; class Alphaproteobacteria; order Rhodobacterales; family Rhodobacteraceae; genus HKCCE3408. The sequence continues at coordinate 1,732 of JBCCXT010000048.1, read as the reverse complement.
TCGGGTGTGGGGGCAAGTGCTGCGACTTCCTCGGCCAAGTCTGCCTCGGGTTCTGGTTCTGCTTCTGGTATGGGCAGCGGGGCCGCCACCGGCGTCGGGGCGGGCACCGGAACCGGTGCTGGCGCTGGCGACGCCGATGTCGCCTGCACATTGGTCAGCGCCTCCGGCAACGGGCTTGCTGATGTCGCGGCGACAATGTCATCGGCGCGCAACGCAACCACCGGCTGCGGTATCGGCTCAGGCCCATCGGTCACGGCAATTGCATCTGCCGCGACGGCTGCCACATCCAAAGTGGGTGGGGCTGCGCTCTCAGCGACCTCAGCGACCTCGTCGACCTCGTTGATCGCCTCCAGCGCCGTTGCTGCAATGGCAGATGGCAGGGCCGCGTCACCACCACCGGGGCTGTCGGTTTCTTCGGCTGCCGGTTCCGGCGGCGGCACGGCGATGTCAATTTCGGGCAATTCCTGGCGCCGCAAGGCGACCACGGTCAATTCAGTCGGTTGGCCTGCGATCACGTCGAGCGCTGCGGCCGCGTCTGAGGAGATCTGAAAAGATGGGCCAGGATTTTCCCGCTCGCGCCGGAAGAGCGCCCCCACGACCGTATCCCCGGTCGCTTCATTGGTGACCAAAACCCGCTCAGGGTCGGTCACGTCGGGATGAGCCACCCAGACACCGCCAAGCGACGGCCGACCGTCCCACAACCCCGTCTCTTCGGCTAAAAAGACGTCTGGCGCCTCTACCTCCTGCCCGCTGACCTCGGTGGGCCTGGCGGCGGTTGGGTTGGTGGGCGTTTCGGCTGTGGTTTGCCCAAATGGCAATTGCATCCCGTCGTCACAAGCAGCCAGAACCAGCGCAAAGCTGCAAATCAACGTCAAGCGACTGACGCCTCGGATCCGTGAATAGGATTTCATCTCAAAGCCCCTGCTCAAGGGCGATCCGGCTTTTTATGGCCGTGGCCTGGACCGCAATGACAATGCCTCATGCTGCGCATTGGCTGCGCTTATCACAAAGATATCCTGTTATCGGCGTCCTGGAAAGCCCTAGCTCGCACCAAATGGCGGCGATGCGCCTGCTCTTCCAGAATCGCATCCGGCCCTGTAACGCAGCCCCAGGCCGGAGGAGTGGCCGAGTGGTCGAAGGCACCGGTCTTGAAAACCGGCGTGCGTGAGAGCGTACCGTGGGTTCGAATCCCACCTCCTCCGCCAAGCACTCTTCGATTTTTGGCGGAGCACAAGCTTCCCCTAGTTTGTGCCGCTATTTCCTCTGGTTAGCTTTGCGTTCTTCCGCCAGGCACCGCGTGATCTCGGAGATCTGCCCGCAAATGGCGGAGCAGTCTCCGTTTGCGAAGTCGGCGGTACGAGTTTGCAGATTGTGGTGAGTTAGATTGCGGCGAACTGGGCGCGCTGTTCCGACCAGACGGCCGAGAAGCGGTTCTTGATCAGATAGTCGGTTGTGAGGCCGGAAGGGTTCTCGCCAGACAGGATGGCCTCAATGGCTTCAGGCGCCAGCAGCGCCAAGTTCGCTAAGTCTTGGATTCCGCTTTTGGAAACGCCTTCGGCTGATCCTCTCCCCCTGAAGTGGTCCGCCTTTTTGTTTAGGAAACGGAGGACAGAGAATGGCGAACTATCGACACAAGCCCGAGGAGATTGTCACGAAGCTACGGCAGGTTGACGTGCTTGTCGGTCAAGGCATGGCGCGTGGGGATGCGCTCCGCGAGGTGCGCCGTACCGAG
>JBCCXT010000047.1:0-30277 GCA_039191215.1 Pseudomonadota bacterium | reverse complement strand
GGACATAAGCGACGGTGGCGCCACGATCTTCATCGAAGAAGAACGCTCCCGCGATAGCGAGAAGCGACACACACTTGAAGAGTTCGCCTGGGTCTGGGTCGATCACGACATCTTCGCCTGAGCCAACAGAACCAAAAAGGCTTGCTTGTGAGATCGAGCGTCAGGACGGAATTGGTACCCGACACAGGCGCTGTGATTGATCCGCGGAGGTTAAAACCGTGTTCCTTTTGGTTGCTGCAACGCGGCCCGGCGCTTCGTCAGACCGGTTTGACCGCTAGATTGATGCCAAAACGTGGCCAATGCACTTGATATAGTGGGTGTCTGTTCGATAGCGGCGAGTTTCGCGCGTGAAGCTTTACCGATGTTTTTCATCGTGTTAACATTAATTGATTGCGGTATCGCGGGGTGATCATCAACCCAGATGGCCGTGATGGTGTAGTTGGTTTCTTAGGATGAGTTGGCTGATGCCTACAATTCGGATGTCCCCTCAGGCGATGAAACCGCGCTTCGGATCTTGTCGATCCCGAGTTCGAAAAGGTATGCGCAGATGACCCGTGTTTTCAGTTCCATTTCCGCCCACTTGATGCTGCTTGTCGGCACCGGCAGTGTTGCGATCGGCCTGACGGTTGCGATCCCGCATATGGCATGGGCCTATCACATGGGTGTTTCGCTTTGTGCGACGGGGGCAAGTGCAACCTCCCCCATAATCTTCGCGCTGAAAACAGGGCATTGCTGGGGTTGCCCGGTGGCACTTGTCGGTGCCGCAATGGTGGCTCTAGCGCTGCGGCACTGGCATCGTGACCTTGCGCGCGGCTCGTCGCTAAATGTAGCGTAGGCCCAGCTTAGTCAGCAGTTCCGTCAGTAATTGTCGCGCCCGGATTCTGTGTCCGCGGTGCACCTCCTGTGCGCGTTCGACATCGCCCGACAGAATTGCGTCGAAAAGTGCGCTGTGATCTTCGTTCGACCGGGTCGGCAGAGGCCGCGCGTAAAGGGTCGCGGTTCTGGCCCGGCGAACCTGGTCGTTGAAGTTGTTCACGATCTCCGCCAGCCGTTGGTTGCGTCCGAGACGAACAAGCTCGCTGTGAAAATCCTCATCCGCCGCGGCCCAGGCTTCGCGGTTCTCGGCGGCAAGCGCGTCTTCCATACGCTCAATCGTCTCGGCAAGAATTGCGAGGTCAGTGCGGTCATAGCCAAAGCCCGCGGCGCGCGCTGCAGCCAGGCTTTCGAGCTCGGTCAGGACCTCATAGACTTCTTTCATATCGTCGATGGTAACAGGACGGATGCGGACACCTTTGCGGGGGCGAACTTCTAAAAGGCCTAAGCTTTGCAAGACCAATGTCGCCTCCCGGACCGGCGTCCGTGACATCCCAAGTCTCGCGGCAAGTTCGCTTTCAAGATGGTCAGAGCGCGCAGAAAGCTCACCCGACAAGATCATCGACTTTAACCGCTCGACCGCCAAAGCCGTTGTTGTTTTTGGGCGGGGCTCATTTTGCTGGCTGTCGTAGTCGGGCATGTCAAGTCAACGAGATCTTGCAGCCCATTTGGGATGATCGATAAGCGCCTTCTTCGACCCGGCGCACGACCAAATAGTCTTGGGCTTCGTTTTCGATTGGGTTGCCGTCGAGCAAAGCCGCAACCACGTGTGATTGCAACTGATAAACACAATCGCCGCCAAAGCCTTGCCAAGCCTGTGGTGCCAGAAGCGTAGTAGCTTGTTGCTTGCCGAAAGGCCGCTGCGTGACGCAGCCATATCCATCGAGAGTCAGGCACCCCCTTGGCCCTTCAATCACCGCCTCACCCAAGGTCAGGCGCGGATTTTCGGCTGGATGGTCCAGCAGTCGGTTGCCATCAAAAATAGCCCGCGCGCCATCGGGGAAATCGAAGATCAGGTGGCCGGCATCCTCGCCCGCGATCGCGGCATTCAACTGCCGCAAATCGGCGTAAACGGCGGTAGGGTCGGCTTCGAGAAGGAAGCGAAATACATCGATCCAATGCACACACGTTTCGTGCACCAAGAACCGGGGCATGGTTTGAAAATATGGCTGGCGGTCCAGATAGGCCTGCGGGCCCTGCCCATCGCCGGTTCGCAAACGGAAGGTCAGGTTTTGCGGCGTTCCGATTTGGCCGTCGCGTAGCGCCTCGCGGATCGTGCGATACCAGGGCTGAAAGCGAAAATTTTCGTGCACGATTAGCCGGATGCCTGCCCTTTGTGCGATCGTGGTCATGCGCTCGGCCTCTGCGAGCGAGGTGCAGAAAGGCTTTTGACAAATGATCGCGGATGGGCCGTGGTCAAGACCGGTTGCAATTGCCTCCGCGTGGCCCTCGGGCGGGACGGCAATGTCGAGGATGTCGGGTTTGGTCGTTGCCAGCATATCCTCGAGTGAGGGGTAGGATGCGGTGCCATAGGCTAAGGCGGCTTGCGCTGCACGGGCCGGATTAAGGTCTGCAATGCCAACCAGTTCCACCCGGTCAAGCCGTACCCAGGCATCCAATTGAAAATTCGCGAAATAGCCCGCACCCAGGCAAGCGACCCGCAGGGTCATGTCAAGGCGCGCGCAACCGCGCCTGCAGCATCGCGCGTTGTTGCATCTCCGCCAAGATCGCGTGTTAAGTGCTGTCGCTCAGCGATAACAAGATCGACTGCGTTTTGCAGCCGCACCGCATGATCGCGCATGGCAGGCAGGTCTTTGCGGATGCCCAACCAATCGAGCATCATTGCGGCTGACAAGATCATCGCAAACGGGTTGGCCACCCCCTGCCCGGCGATATCGGGGGCAGAGCCGTGGCACGGCTGAAAGACCGCGTGCTCGTGTCCGATATCTGCTGAAGGGGCGACGCCCAGCCCGCCCATCAGGCCTGCGCCAAGATCTGATAGAATATCGCCAAACATGTTTTCGGTTACCATCACGTCGAACATCCAAGGCTTTTGGACCATCCACAGGGCAGCGGCGTCAACATAAGCGTGATCGGCTGACAGGTCGTCGGCCTCTGCCATCTCTGCGTCGAACACCGTCCGGAAAAAGGCAAACGCGCGAAAGACATTTGCTTTGTCGATGCAGGTCACACGCCCCGGCCCCGCGCCAGAGCTTTTGCGCTTACGGGCGAGATCGATGGCAAACCGGACCAGCTGCTTGGTCTTGTGGCGCGTGATCTTGAGGGTCTCGCTTGCCTCGTCCGACGAGACGGTGCCGGTGTCTTTCGAGAAAAAGAGCCCTTCGGTGCTCTCGCGCAGCAGCACAAAATCGACCATCCGGCCTTCAGGCAGGCGCAATGGGCTCAGCGCACCTGTCGGGATGCGCACGGGCCGAACGCCTGCAAAGAGGTCAAGCTCAACCCGCAAGTCAATCTGGGGGACAACCTCGGTGCCGTCGGCATATCTGATCATCGGGTCGCCCATTGCGGCCAATAGAATCGCATCGGCTGTCCGCGCGGCCTCAATCGAGCTGGCCGGCAGGGCTGCGCCAGAGGCGGCGTAATGCGACGCACCTGCCGGTAGGTGTTTGAATTCGAGTGTATATTCTGAAGACGAGATACTTAGCCGATGGAGCAACTCTAGCGTTGGCTGCATAATCTCAGGCCCGATACCGTCGCCGTCAAAAACGGCTATCTCAAGTTTTTGCGGCATCGATGCATCCCTTCCCAGAGCACGGCAAACACCTTCTGAACTCCTTGACAGCGTCAAACTTAATGTATACGCAAAATTATGCAACATGAAATACGTCGGGGAGGACATGACGTGAAATCACTTCTAAAAACTGCGGCGCTTTTGTCGGCTTTGGCCCTTTCCGGAGGCGCTTGGGCTCAGGAATATCCGTTCCGCGACATCACGACTGTGGTCGTATGGGGCGCGGGAGGCGGAACAGATTCGATAAACCGCATGATCATGGCCGAGATGGAGGCGCACCTACCCGTTGGCATCGCTGTCACCAACGTCACCGGCGGCGTTGCCGGGTCAAATGGCATGGTTCACGTGATGAATCAGGCAGATGACGGCTACACTCTGGTCGGCTTAAGCGAATCGAACGTAACAGCCGCCGTCCAAGGCGGATGGGATGAACGTTTTGAGTTTTGGTATCCGTTCATCGTCGGCGGCTCGCCCGATTTGATCTCGGTGCCTGCCGATAGTGAGTTCGACACGATCGAAGCACTGATTGATGCGGCAAGTGCGGCACCTGGCACAATTCCTGCCGCCGCTTCCGGCGCGGGCTCAATCCACCACCTCAACCTTTTGGCACTTGAAAACGGCACAGGTGCCACGTTCAACTTCATCCCCTATTCCGGCTCCGCGCCCAGCCAAGAAGCGGCACTCGCCGGAGAAGTGCAGGCGGTTGTGACCTCGCTTGCCGAACAGGCCGCCCTGATCGAAGGTGGCGAGTTGCGCCCGCTTGCCATGTTGGTGCCCGATGCAGCAGAGATTGGCGGTGCATCGGTGCCGTCCGCGTTCGACATTTATGACGGTCTCGACCAGTATCTGCCGCTCAGCCAATCGATCGGCTTTGCCGTCCATGCCAGCGCCAATGATGAGGTGAAAGCTGCCTTGGTCAGCGCATTTGAATCCGCGATGGCTGGCGATACGGTCACAACCTGGGCGGAAGAGAACAACTATGTTCTGTCCGGCCTGTCGGGCGATGCGGCCTCGGACGTATTCACAACACTTGAGCAAACCTTCGCCTGGACGTTATTTGATTTAGGCGCAACGGAAGTAGACCCCGCCTCCCTAGGGATCCCACGGCCCTAACGCCGTGTTCTTCGGAGCCCGGGCTAACCGGGCTCCGACTACATCTTTGAGGGGTGCTTGATGGACATCGAAGCGAAACTGGTGCTGCGAGCACGCGACTTCTGGACGTCTTTGGTGCTCATGGCGCTGGCGGTTTTCTTTCTTTTCAAGACGGCGGAAATTCCATTTTTCAATACCGCCAATGCTGGTGTGCGCACGGCGGAGTGGTTCAATTCGGCTGCACTTGTGCCGTTCGGACTGTTTGGGTGCCTTTTTTTGTGTGCTTTTGGGCTTATGGTCATCTCCATCCGAGAGGGTGGTGCCGCGCGGGCCTTGGGCGACGCGGGTATCGATCTGGACCGCGCAGAGCTTGCCCGGATCACCGCCCTGGCCATTTGCCTTCTCAGCTACATTGCGGGCCTCGTTCCCCGGGTTGACTTCGTGATCGCAAGTGCGCTTGTCCTGACAGCACTGTTTTGGGGCTTCCACCGCGGCGACAGTCGCGCCCGATGGATCGCGACAGCGTTGGTCGCGGCCCCGGCAAGCTATGCAATGTTGATGCATCTGCCACAAAGCGAATGGCGCGCCAGCGACGACGACTGGGTCGCGCTTGCGGCCTGGGTCATTTTGGCCGGTGCGATGCTATACGATGCAAGAAATTGGCCCGAAGGGCGTGGCGTGGCTAGAACAATGGCCGGCCTGTCGCTCGCCGTGCCGCTTGTTCTGGTCATCGCCATGGCCTTCGGCTTTCGCCAGAACGTGCCGGCCCGATCTGGTGTATTCTTCTCAAAGATCGAACTTGCCTACTATACCCAGCTTCGTCCCTGGTGGCGGGAAACCTTCGGTGAGGGTGAGTGAGTGGAGTTCATGCTGGCGCAATTGGCTGGTTTTGGTGACGCGCTGTTCCACCTTGCCGCTGACCCCCGGACATATCTTTATCTGGTGGCAAGCGTCTTTCTGGGTATTGTCTTTGGGGCGCTGCCGGGCCTGACGGCAACACTTGCTGTGACCATCCTTACCGGCTTTTTTGGTAACCGCGTGCCGCTTGATCTCTCGCTGATTGCGCTTATTGGAGCATATGTCGGGGCAATCTATGGCGGGTCGTACCCGTCGATCCTTCTTAACATCCCTGGAACTGCGGCCAGTGCAGCCACCGCGATGGATGGCTACCCACTGGCCAAGCAAGGCCGGGGCGGCGAAGCCTTGGGTCTGACAACCACGGCAAGCTTCATCGGCACACTCTTTGGCACGCTGTTCTTGCTGCTTTTTGTATGGTTGCTGCTGGCGATATCTCGCAACATCGCCTCACCGGAGAAAGCCTTGCTCGCGCTTTTTGGTGTCTTGTTGTCGGGCACATTGATGTCGGAGGATATTCCGCTCAAAGGCTGGATATCTGGCTTGATCGGCCTTTCGATGGCGATGGTCGGGCTGGATCCGATCCTTTCGGAAAACCGCTACACATTCGGCTGGCCCTATCTTTTGTCGGGCTTTCAAGTGGTGCCTGTTCTGATGGGCGCCTTTGCTGTGCCGCAGATTGTTGACGGCCTCCGCGCGACCACATTGGTCCGCGAAACCCCGCGGGTCGGCCGCATCGTTCCCCGCATGAGAGAGGTCTTGCGACGGCTGCCGGTCATCGGGCGATCCGGTGTGATCGGCACGGGGATCGGCGCATTACCCGGCGTTGGTGAGGATGTGGCCGGTTGGGTGAGCTACGGCGTCGGGAAGGCCTCATCCCGTGACGGAGCGAATTTCGGCAAAGGCAGTATGAGCGGGCTGATCTCGGCCGAAGCGGCCAACAATGCAGCCATCGGTGGTGCGCTTATCCCGCTTTTGGTCCTAGGAATACCGGGCTCGCCCCCGGCCGCCGCCCTACTTGGCGCGCTGAAAATCAACAATGTCATTCCCGGCCCGACAATCGACCCCGCCCTGATCCTGCACATCGTCGCGATCCTTGTAATGGCGTCGCTGACCATGATGCTGATGGGCCTTTTTACCGCGCGCATCTTCATCCTGGTGCTGCGCATTCCACGCACGGTCTTTCTGCCAATTGTGCTTGTCTTGACCACAATCGGCAGCTTTTCGGTCGGCGGCGGGATCAACGATCTTTACCTGATGCTTGCGGTGGGCGCGGTGGCGACACTGATGGGCATATTAAAATACCCCATTGCCCCGCTGGTGATCGGTGTGATCCTCGGCGGGCTATTTGACGAAACCTTTCGCCGGACGCTGCTTGTCTCCGGCGGTGATCTAAGCGTTTTTATCACTCGCCCGGGTGCCGCAACACTATTACTGCTCAATGTAGCTTTGGTGTTGTCCCAGCTGTCTTTGATCAAACGCAGCTTTAACCGAGTAATGGGACGTCCCTTATGAGCTATGTCGTAATTGTGCGGCTTCGGATCCGGCCGGAGCATCTTTCTGTCTTCATGCCATTGGTGAAAACCAACGCCTGCATTTCGCTGAACCAGGAGCCCGGGTGCCAGCAGTTTGACGTGCTTTCAGACGGTGACAGGCGCGGAGAGATACTGCTCTATGAGGTCTATGCGGATCGCGCATCGTTCGACCTGCACCTGGCAAGCGAGCATTTTCTTCTCTTTGACGCGGCCTCAGCCCATATGGTGGCATCAAAGACGGTCGAAACCTGGAGGGAACTGCACGCATGATTTGGGAGGTTTACGCCGTCAAATATGCCGATCGGCCCGGCCGAACTCGGGCTGACAGTTTTCTCTTTGATCCGCGCCCCGATGAGCCGCATGGCATTGACTACTTTGTCTGGGTGTTGCGATCGGGCGACCAAGTGATCTTGGTTGATACCGGCTACGACGCGGCCGAAGGTTCGCTGCGCGGCCGGCCTATCAGGCGCGATCCGGTTGATGCCTTGGCGCCGTTGGGTCTGCGGCCCGATCAGATCGACACGCTCATTTGCACCCATCTGCATTACGATCACGCCGGCGGGCTGCATCTTTTCCCAAATGCGCAGATTCATCTGCAAGAAGCGGAAATGGTATTTGCGACGGGCCCCTGCATGTGTGATCCGACGATGCAGATGCCGTTTACGGGGGCGCATGTCTGCGAGGCGGTGAAAAGGCTCTACCAGGGTCGGGTCACCTTTCACGACGGCGACGGCGCGGTTGCCGATGGCGTGACGGTGCACAAAATCGGCGGGCATTCGCGCGGCTTGCAGGCGGTACGCGTTCGCACGGCATCGGGCTGGCTTTGCCTCGCTTCTGACGCGGCGCATTATTATGAGAACGTGTTTTTGCGCAAACCCTTTCCGATTGTGATCGATTTGGAAGACATGGTCCGCGGATGGGACAGAACGCTTTCGCTCGCCTCCGACCGCAGCCTTTTGATCCCGGGTCACGACCCGCTGGTGATGGAGATATTCCCGCGAGGGCCTGCCGATCATATCTGCCGTCTCGATCAAGGTCCGACAGGTGACCTGCCGTCCTGAAACCTGGGCGTTGATCGCCTATGCCACATGGGCGCGGGTAATATCGGTCTCGATGGTTGGTGCGCTAGCTATTCAAATGACCTAAAGGCGGCGAACTTTTCTATTCAGAAACTGGCGCCTAGCGCGCAACGTGAGTTTCTGAACGGGGATAGCAATCCATGGGTTTTGGATGGCTGTCACTTCGGCGCGCTCAGAGCTAACGCATTAGCGCCGAATTTGGGATGTAGCATGCCAGCGCGGCGACCCGTGCGTCCCAATTTTGGGCGGCGATCACCGCCGGAGATACGCCGCGATCGTGGCTTCCGTTCCATCGCGCCAAAGCTGCTTAAGCCACCGCACAAACGCGTCCGCAAAGCTCGGCGCGGAGGCGAGGTCGCCATAGAGACCGGTTTTTTGAAGCCAGGCCAGCTGTCGATCCTTCGCTGCCAGTCCCGCAGCGTGTAATGCGTCCCAGTTTGGATCATTGGGCTCTATCACGCTGCCATCTTCGCGGGTTCCGGCGCACATTCGCGCCCAAAGCGCCTCGACCAGGGCAAGCCCTTCGACTGATCCGCCAGCAGCCAGCGCATCGCGCAATATGGGCATAACGAAACCGGTATGCCGGGACGAGCCGTCGAACGCCACACGCCGCGTTGTGTCCCGGATGGCGGAATTGGAAAATCGCTTCTCAATCAGGGCAAGATACGCGGTTGGCGTCATGCCGGGAACAGCGTCGACATAGGGCAGAATTTGCTCCACCTGGAGCTTGTGGAAAAATGCGCTGACCCGGGTATCGGCCATGCAATCGGCAATGGTTTCGAGCGAGAGAAGCTCTCCGGCATTGGCCAGAACCTGGTGGCCTGCATTCAGAATGCGGATCTTCATCATCTCATAAGCATGTACGTCCTTTGTGAAGATCGCGCCCGCGCGGTCCCAGTTTGGGCGGCCGGATACGAAGTTGTCCTCCAGCACCCATTGACGGAAGTTCTCATGGCTGACCGGTGCGGCGTCGTCGATGCCCACCTGACGGACAAGATCCAGCTCTGCGGGTCCGGTTGCAGGCACAATGCAATCGACCATCGAATTTGGGAACGCGCCTTTTTGGTCGATCCAACGGGCAAGCTCTGGATCTCGTTGCTGGGCCAGGCCGACGATTGCCTGACGAAGTATCGCGCCATTGCCGCTTAGGTTGTCGCAGCTTAGCCCGGTAAAGGGCGGGTGCCCGGCCGCCCTGCGCGCGGCAAGTGCTGACACCATCGCGCCGAACACCGTCCGCGGTCGATCGGGGTTATTCACATCATGAATGATCTCGAGGTGATCCAAATCGAGGCCGCCGGTGGTCCCATCGATGAAATAGCCGCCCTCTGTCACGGTCATTGCAACGATGCGGATCGCCGGATCAGACATGGCGGCAATAAGCGGGCCATTGCCGTCTTCAATGGGTAGGTAGTCGATCATCGGGCCTGTGACCTCTGCCGCGCGGCTATCGGGCGAAAGCTCGATCAGTGTCGTTAGGCATTCTTGCGCAAGAAGTTTTTCGCGCATCGTTTTATCATAGGGCCTTACACCTGCCCCCAAGATCGCCCAATCGAGCGCCTCACCGGCCTGCATTAAACGGTGCAAATACCATGCCTGGTGTGCGCGATGAAAATTTCCCAGCCCGATATGCACGATGCCCGGGGTCAGCGCTCCGCGGTTATAGGTGGGGCGTGCCACATCCGCAGATAACGCCGCTAAAGTCGCGTTCGACAGGGCGATAGGCGCGGTGAGCGAGTTTTCCTTCATCAGCTCATCCATTGGCCGCCATCGACATTGTAACACTGCGCCACAACATAATCGGCGTCAGGGCTGGCGAGAAACACGGCCATCCCCGTCAAATCCTCGGCCCGACCCATCCGCCCGTAAGGCACGCTTGCACCAACCTCTGCCTTTTTTTGGCCGGGCGCCTTGCCTTCGTATTTGGCGAAGAAGCGATCGACGCCGTCCCAATGCTCTCCGTCGACGACACCAGGCGCGATCGCATTCACATTGATGCCATGCTCAATCAGGTTCAGCGCGGCCGATTGCGTCAGGCTGATGACCGCGGCCTTTGTCGCGCAATAGACGGCCACCAGCGGCTCGCCCCGTCGGCCCGCCTGGCTGGCCATGTTGATGATCCGACCGCGTATGCCTTGGTCGATCATATGGCGGGCTACGGCCTGCATGGTAAACAAGCTGCCCGCGACATTGACACCAAACGCCCGGTCATAATCGGCCCGTGTGATCTCTGCGATTGGGGCGGCGGTGAAGATCGCGGCATTGTTGATTAGAATATCGATCCGGCCCAAAGCAGATATGGTCGCGCCGACGCCAGCCTTGATGCTGGCCATGTCCGTTACATCCATGACAATAGGCGTGGCCCCGATTTCAGCGGCCGTTTGCTGGACGCCGTCAGTGTCGATATCGGCAATGGCGACATGGGCGCCCTCGCGAAGATAGGCTTCGGCGAAGGCCTTGCCGATGCCGCGGGCGGCGCCCGTGATCAGGGCATTCTTGCCTGCCAACCGTGTCATGCCATCCGCATACCACTTGCATCAAATCGATGAATGCGGGGCTCTTCCGGGCTCAGATAAATCTGGTCGCCGTAATGCATGTCGACCTCACCGGGTGCCCGGACGGTGATGGGTTCGTCAATTCCGTCCACATGGACGTGAAAGAAGGTGTCAGAGCCCAGATGTTCCGAGACACCGACTGTGCCCTGCCAAGTGCCCGCGCGATTGGACGCAGTGATGTGTTCCGGCCGAATACCGATTGTCGTCGCATCATAAGGTGCTGCTTTATCGCCGGACATCAGGTTCATTTTCGGGCTGCCGATGAAACCTGCAACAAAGAGGTTGCGGGGCTCGCGATAAAGCTCAAGCGGGCTGCCGACTTGCTCGATGATACCGGCCCGCAGCACGACAATCTTGTCGGCCATGGTCATGGCTTCGACCTGGTCGTGGGTGACGTAGATCATTGTCGTCTCGAGCCGTTTATGGAGCTCTGATATCTCCAGGCGCATGCCGACCCGCAAGGCGGCGTCGAGGTTTGAGAGCGGTTCATCGAATAAAAACGCTGCAGGCTCGCGAACAATCGCCCGCCCGATTGCGACACGCTGGCGCTGGCCGCCGGATAGTTGGCCTGGACGACGGTCGAGGTAATCGGTCAGGTTCAGCACTTCCGCCGCACCTTCGACGCGCTTGGTCTGCTCGGCCGCCTCTAAGCCTGCCATGCGCAATGGAAAGGCGATGTTTTTACGGACCGACATATGCGGGTACAGCGCGTAACTTTGAAAGACCATCGCAAGGCCGCGCTTGGCTGGTGGAACCGCTGTTGCATCCGACCCGTCGATGCGAATTTGACCGTTGCTGACATCCTCGAGCCCGGCGATCAGCCGCAGGAGCGTGGATTTCCCGCAGCCCGATGGTCCGACGAACACCACAAACTCGCCATCCTCGATGGTCAGGTCCAGCGGCGGTATAACCTCAACCTCGCCGAAGGTCTTTTGCACTTTATCTAGGGTGATGCGTCCCATTGGTTGGCTCCTTACTTCACCGCGCCGAATGTCAGGCCACGGACGAGTTGTTTTTGGCTGAACCAGCCAAGGATGAGGATCGGCGCAATGGCCATAGTTGAGGCCGCGCTCAGCTTGGCGAAGAACAGACCTTCGGGGCTCGAATAACTGGCAATGAACGCCGTCAGCGGTGCCGCATCAACTGCTGTCAAGTTGAGTGTCCAGAATGCCTCGTTCCAGGCGAGAATGAAGTTCAGCAGCAAGGTTGAGGCGATGCCAGGCACAGCCATCGGCGTGAGGATGTAGAGGATTTCCTCCTTCAGCGTCGCGCCATCCATCCGCGCGGCCTCCAGGATCTCACCCGGGATTTCGCGGAAGTAGGTGTAGAGCATCCAGACGATGATCGGCAGGTTGATCAGCATTAAGATGACCACAAGCGCGAAGCGGTTATCCAAAAGCCCAAACTGAATGCAGAGCAGATAGATCGGGTATAGGACGCCGACAGCGGGCAACATCTTTGTCGACAGCATCCAAAGCAGAATGTCCTTGGTCCGGCGCGACGGCACAAAAGCCATGGACCAGGCCGCAGGCACCGCCACAATGATCCCCAGCAGGGTCGAGCCACCTGCGATGATGACCGAATTCCACAGAAATCTCATATAGTTCGAGCGTTCCTGGACGACCCGGTAGTTTTCCAGTGTCCAATCGAAACCAAGAAAGATAGGCGGATTGGCAATCGCCTCGGCCTCGGATTTGAATGACGTCAGGATCGTCCAGAGGATCGGGAAGAAAATCAAAAGGCCGATCGTCCAAGCGATTGTGGTGTTCAGCGCTTTGCGTTGTGATGTGACGGCGCGTGCCATTTTCAGGTCCTCCTCACCGATCCAAGTTCTTGCCAACGATGCGCATTAAGAAAAGCGCGACAATATTGGCCAGGATGATGGCGTAGACGCCACCGGCGGAGCCAAGGCCTACGTTTTGGCTTTCAAGCACACGCTGGTAGATCAGATAGGTCAGCGTCCGCGTGCCGAAGGCACCGCCCGTTGTCACAAAGATCTCCGCGAAGATGGCCAGCAGGAAGATCGTCTGGATCAGAACGACGATGGTGATGGCGCGGCTGAGATGCGGCAGCGTGATGAATGCAAATCGCGACAGTGAGTTGGCCCCGTCCATTTCAGCGGCCTCAAGCTGCTCGCTGTCGAGTGACTGGACCGCCGTTAGTAAGATTAGGGTCGCAAAAGGCAGCCATTGCCAGGACACGATCATGATGATCGAAAACATCGGCACATCGCTGAGCCAGACGACCGGATCGGCACCGAAAAAGCGCCATAGATGGGCAAAAAGACCGTTCACGGGATCCATGAACATGTTCTTCCAAACCAGCGCCGACACGGTCGGCATCACAAAGAATGGCGCGATGACAAGGATGCGGACAACACCTTGTCCCCACATCGGTTGGTCCAGCAGCAGGGCCAGTAGAATGCCAAACACAATCGAGATCAAAAGGACGCCGCCAACAATGATCAGCGTGGTGCTGACGGCAGGCCAGAAAGAGCTTGATGAGACGAAACGCGCGAAGTTCTCAAATCCGACGAACCCCTGATCGCCGCCGCGAAGTGGCAGATACTGGCGGGTCGAAAACCACAGCGTCATGGCAAGCGGTACAAGCATCCACACCAGGAGGAAAAATACTGCCGGCGCCATCATGACGCGCGCTGCTGTACGGGAATGCTGGGTCGCCATGACACAAATCCTCTGCGTTCGGGCCAAAGGGCCCGCTCCGGTTCGTTTTCGGATACTGGATCAGAAAGCGGAATTGGGGAAGGCGGCGGCCAGCGCCGCCTTCCTGGCCGAAACGTGCCTAGCGGTAGCCTGCCGCTTCCATCGCTTCGTTTGTGATCGCCTGAGCGTTTGCCAGGGCTTCTTCGACAGTCTGCTGACCGGCATAGGCGGCAGAAAACTCCTGGCTGACCTCGGTTGCGATACCGGCAAACTCGGGAATGGCCGCGAATTGAACGCCGACATAGGGGCTCTCTTCGACGGTGGAGTTGTTTGGGTCAGCCGATAGGATCGAGTCGAGCGTCATCTGCGCGAACGGAACTTCGATGTAGTTCGGGTTCTCGTAGAGCGAAGTCCGCGCGCCAGGAGGCACGTTGGCCCAGCCTTCGTTTTCGGCGACAAGCTCTATGTAGCCGGTCGAGGTTGCCCATTCGATGAACTGAAGCGCTTCATCTTGCTGCTGCGTACCGGCTGGGATCGCCAGCGCCCAAGCCCAAAGCCAGTTCGACCGGACGCCCAAACCGTTGTCGGGTGCGAGCGCGAAGCCAACTTGGTCGGCCACTTCGGAATCGTCGGGATTGGTCACAAAGGAGGCCGCAACGGTTGCGTCGATCCACATGCCACATAGGCCCTGCTGAAACAGCGACAGGTTCTCGTTGAAGCCGTTTGTCGCAAAGCCCGCGGGGCCCGATTCCTGCATCATGTCATTGAAGAAGTTGAGCGTATTGGCCCACTCTTCGGTGTCAAACTGTGCGTTCCAATCCATGTCGAACCAGCGCGCGCCGAAGGAATTGGACATCGCAGTGATGAAGGCACCGCCCTCACCCCAACCGGCTTTACCGCGCAGGCAGACGCCAGTGATGTCATTGTCGCGGTCGGTCATGGCCGCCGCCGCTTCGCGGATAAATTCCCATGTCGGCGCATCGGGCATCTCAAGGCCCGCTGCTTCCATAAGGTCGGTGCGGTACCTGATCATTGAGGATTCGCCGTAGAAGGGTGCGGCGTAAAGCGTGCCGTCATAGCTGAGACCACCGCGCATGGCCGGCAGAATGTCATCGACATTGTATTCTTCAGACAGGCCGTCGAGCGAGACAAGCCAGCCATTGGCGCCCCAGATCGGCGTCTCGTACATGCCGATTGTCATGATGTCGAACTGACCGCCCTGGGTGGTGATGTCCGTGGTGACGCGCTGGCGCAGCACGTTTTCTTCCAGTGTGACCCACTCGACGGCGATGCCAGTCTCTGCGGTAAACTGATCCGTGTAGCCTTGCATGCGGATCATGTCGCCATTGTTGACGGTTGCGATGGTGATTGTGGCAGAATGTGCGTCTGCTAGAGCCGCTGTCGCCGATGCGCAAAGCGCAAGTGCACACGACGCGCGGAGCGCGGTTTTCAGTGACATCCGAATCCTCCCTGGTTGGACGTGTACTTCACATTGCGGGAGAAGCAACCGCGCGTCAACTAAAAAGTTTACGCGCGTAAAAATCTAGGCTGATGCTCTTAGTACGAGCCGCGCGGGCACAAGTGTTTCAGTGCGCTCATGTGTCTGCCCGTCGCTTTCGATTAGCTGCAAAAGCGCGGCAAAGCTGCGCTCTGCCACCTCTGCATAATTATGCGCCACCGTCGTCAGCGACGGACAGGTGAAGCGCGAAAAGGGATGGTCATCCATCGAGGCGACGCGCAGCGCGCAGCCTTCAGTATGCCCGACGCGCAACCCGCGTTCGTAACAGGCGGCCAAAAAGCCAATCGCCAAACGGTCATTGCTGCACAGGATCGTGTCGCGGCGTGGCGCGCCCGCGTCTTGTAGGATGGTGTTGGCGCCTTGGCGTCCGATTTCTTCAAAAGCCCAACCCTCGCCTTCGACTTGAATGAGGTCGGGCGCGAAGCCCGCCCGCTCCATCGCCGCGATATAGGCGTGGCGGCGCTTGTTGGCGTTTGGGTTGGCAGGCGTGCGCATCTCAAACAGAGCAGGCGGGGATCCTGTACGGCAAAGGTAGTCCACCGCTTGATCGACAAAGCTGGAATTGTCCGACCCGACAAAGGCTTGACCCATGCCCTCGATATTGCTGTCGAACAGAACTGTCGGTACATCGTGGCAGAATTTTTCGATAGCCCGGTGATCGGAGGCGCGGCCCAGAGGTGCGAGTAACACGCCGGCCGGTTTGAGCGATGTCAGCGTGTCGAGAATGTCATTCTCCAACGCCCGCTCGCCATGGGCGCTGAAAAGCGTCGGCGAAAACCCGGCGTCGATACAGCACCGCTCGAGCGTGCGGGCAATCTCGGCAAAAAACGGGTCAGACAGGAACGGCACCACGATCCCCACTGTTTTTGTCAGCCGCCTATTTTGGTTCACCGCGTAGATGTTGGGGCGGTACGCATAGCGCTCCAACGCGGCCTCGATCCGCGCGCGGGTCGAGGCACGTACACTGTCGGGATCGT
This sequence comes from Pseudomonadota bacterium, assembly GCA_039191215.1. Classification (GTDB taxonomy): domain Bacteria; phylum Pseudomonadota; class Alphaproteobacteria; order Rhodobacterales; family Rhodobacteraceae; genus HKCCE3408. The sequence continues at coordinate 14,380 of JBCCXT010000047.1, read as the reverse complement.
TAAAGTATTTCGAGACGGTCGGGCGCGACAAGCCGCTCAGTGCAGCGAACTGCTCCATATTGCGAACTTTTTCGTTGCTCATCCGCAGCGCGATCCGTGTTGCTTACGTCGTCGAAATGTTTCAGGACAATTTTACTGTGTAAAGTAAAAACCTAACGCGCGTATAAATTGCGCCCTTTAACTCGCCGCTATAGCCGCTTCCAGAAGGCTCAAAAGGCCTTTGGATTCAGGACTTTCATTGCTCTGAGATCGATAGCCCGCAAGTGCGATTGGCGACAGTCGCGGAAGGTTCAACTCAGCGGGCGCAGTGGTGAGCGGGGCTACAACCGTCGCCTTTGGCATGACCGTCAAAGCCAGGCCGGATTGGACCAATGCACGAACGCCGATCGGATGCGGGCTTAAATGGGAGACATGGCCGGACATGCCCGCCCCGTCGAGGGCACGCAACGCATAGGCCCGAAGGTCTCTGCCATCGGTCAGAAAGGCAAGTGGAATGTTAGCTGCGTTCGGCAGCGAGAAGCTCTCTGTACATACCCAAACGAGCGGCTGAGAATGCACGAATGCCCGTCCTGGATGGCGCCCCTGGTCCATCATAAAGGCGATGTCGATCTCGCCGTCATAAAGGCGCCGTAAAAGCGCGTCGCTTCTATCGCATTGGATTTGTAGCTGCACATTGCCATGTTGTGCCGCAAATGTAGACAAGACGTCGCTAACGACCGACATGGCGAGTGTGACAGTAGTGCCAAGACGCAAGATCTGGCGCGCATTTGACGTCCGAACCGTTTCGATTGCCTCGTCGGAAAGGGCCAACAATCGCCGAGCATAGACGGCAAACGCCTCGCCCTCTGCCGTCAGGGACATGGTTTGGCCGCGACCGCGGGAGATAAGCTGCTTTCCAACAGCCGCTTCAAGCTTCTTAATCTGGGCGCTGACCGCCGATTGAACCGTGTGACGCTGTTCGGCCGCGGAGGTGAAGTTTAGCGTCTCGGCGACCAGTGCGAATGTCTTCAGAGAGTTAAAGTCCATAATCTATAGATACGATTTTTAGAGTTAAATAAAAGCGTTTCCATGTTTCTTAGCTCACCGCTATCAAACGACCGAAGCCAGCGGTCGGGGACATGGACTTAACATTTTCATTCTACGCAGCCTCAGTGCTGGCCGTCTTGATCACTGGCATCTCAAAAAGCGGATTTGGCGGCGGCTTAGGGGTCATGTCTGTGCCGATTATGTCGCTATTTGTGGCGCCTCAATTTGCTGCAGCCGTTCTGATGCCCGTTCTGCTGATTATGGATATTTTGATCGTGGCCCGATATCGGCGGCACTGGCGCAAAGTGGTTGTCTTCTCGCTGCTTCCGGCTGCCATGGTTGGGCTGTTGGTCGGGGCGCTTGTCTTCCAACATATGGATGCGGATGTCATAAGGTTCGTGGTCGGATTACTCGCCCTCTTTTTTGTGCTGCAGTATGTGTTTCAACAAACCGGTCAAGCGGTGCCCGGGCAGGTGTCTCGGACAGGCCGGACTGCGATTTGGGCGCTGGGCGGAATTTCCGGATTTGCCAGTTATGTCGCCCATGCCGGAGGCCCACCGGTTAAGGGTTATTTGTTGAGTCAAAACCTGGAAAAGACCGACTTCGTGGGCACAAACACCGTCTATTTCTTCTCATTGAACGCAATCAAAACAATTGCATACGGGTCCACCGGCACGATGAGCTTGGATAGCTTGGCCGTCAGCGCGATCCTCGTTCCATGCCTGTTCATCGGCGTATTCCTCGGAATGCGACTGCACCATAGGGTCGACCAGCGGCTATTTGTGAAGATCGTCTATGGGTTTCTGGGGTTGACGGCCATTCGGCTGCTCAGCGACGGTGCGGCAGGGCTATTTTTCGCGGCCTGATGGCCGGTCTGTCTGGTGCGCCGTCGAACGCATGTGATCTTGCCAATACGCCCAAACTCTCTTCAGCAGCAGTCGCATATCATCCGGCGTGCGCATGGGTTCAAACCGCGTCTCATTGCGATGATTGACGTACCTCAGAATCAAAACCATAGTGGCGCCAGGAAGGAAACCCATGAACAAGCCGACGGTGCATGACATCGCAAAAGTGGCCGGTGTGAGCCTTGCAACCGTCGATCGGGTACTAAACGCGCGGCCCGGTGTCCGCGAAAGAACCGTGGCCCGCGTGCAGGAGGCCGTGTCGCAGCTTGGCTATGTGCGCGATACAAATGCAGCAAATCTTGCGCGACGGCGCACCTACAGGTTTGGCATTATTCTGCCCGACGGGAAGGGGCAGTTTTTGCGCGGCCTGCGCGCGGCAATTGATGAAGCTGCTGCCGGGCCGCTGGGTGAACGCTGCTATGTTCGCCAGACGCTTGTTCCCAGCCGCGACCACACGGCCCTGGTGCGCGCGCTGAATGCGCTTGAGCGGGCCAGCTTGGATGGCGTTGCCATCATGGCCAATGAGACGCCCGTGGTGCGTGACGCGATTGCGCGGCTCACCGCGGCAGGCACGGCGGTTGTCTCGTTAGTGTCTGACCAGCCAAACTCTGAGCGGGATCACTTCGTCGGGTTCGATAATGTCGCGGCCGGTCGCACCGCCGCAGTTCTGCTGGGCCGTTTTGTTGGCAACCGACGGGGCAAGGTGATTGTCGTGGCCACAACCATGCAGTCGCGTGACATGGCCGAGCGCCGCTTCGGTTTCGATCAAATCATGACCGAGAGCTTTCCCAACCTCGTCCAATTGCCCTCAATCGAGGGCCATGATGATGCCGAGCTGACCTATCGCCTGACGCGTTTTGCGTTGGAGAAGAACCCCGATGCCGTTGCGCTTTATTCAGTTGGCGCATCGATCAACGGGATCGGAATGGCGCTGTCGGAGCGGTCCGACCGCGACATTGTTTGCATCGACCATGAACTCACCGAAAACTCGCGGCGATTGCTGGAAGAAGGCATTATCGACGGTGTGATCAACCAAAATACCGGGCACCTCGCGCGCAGCGCATTGCGGCTTTTGCGGGCGCATTGCGACGGGGCCGAACCCGATTTGGCGCAAGAACGTATCCGCGTCGACATTGTGATCCGAGAGAACCTGCCAGACCCGTAGCGGGTCTGACTGATATGAAAGCGAGGGAGGAAGCTTGTGAAAACCATTAAGGGACCGGCGCTGTTTCTGGCGCAGTTTGCGGGCGATGAGGCGCCTTTCAACAGCTTGGATTCAATTACAAAATGGGCGGCCGATTGCGGCTATAAGGGCGTCCAGGTGCCGAGCTGGGATGGCCGTCTGTTTGATCTGACAAAAGCGGCGCAGTCAAAAACCTATTGCGATGAGGTGAAAGGCGTGGCCGCCGCCAATGGGGTCGAGATCACCGAGCTGTCGACACATCTTCAAGGCCAATTGGTTGCCGTTCATCCTGCCTATGACACAGCCTTTGACGGCTTTGCCGATGCCTCTGTGCATGGCAATCCGGCCGCCCGCCAGGCATGGGCGGTTGATCAGGTCAAAATGGCGGTCTCTGCGAGCCGCAATATGGGGATCGCAGCGCATGTCACCTTCTCCGGCGCGCTGGCCTGGCCCTATGTTTATCCCTGGCCTCAGCGCCCGGCAGGGCTGGTCGAAGCGGCATTCGATGAATTGGCCGTCCGCTGGCGCCCGATCCTGGATCACGCCGACGCAAACGGGGTCGATATCTGCTATGAAATCCACCCGGGCGAGGATTTGCACGACGGCATCTCGTTTGAGATGTTCTTGGAGCGCGTTGGTCAGCATGAGCGCTGCAACATGCTCTATGACCCGTCGCACTATGTCCTTCAAGCCCTTGATTACTTAGATAATATCGACATTTATCACGAGCGCATAAAGATGTTCCACGTCAAGGACGCCGAGCTTAATCCAACGGGCCGGCAGGGCGTTTATGGCGGCTATCAATCCTGGGTAGACCGCGCGGGTCGGTTCCGATCTCTTGGCGACGGGCAGGTCGACTTCAAAGCCGTGTTCTCAAAGTTGACGCAATACGATTTCGACGGCTGGGCTGTCGTCGAATGGGAATGCGCTATGAAACACCCCGAAGACGGCGCCCGCGAAGGTGCTGCCTTTGTCAGCGACCATATCATCCGGGTGACGGAGCGGGCGTTTGACGATTTCGCCGATGGCGGCACGGATGTCGCTGCCAATCGCCGCATGCTTGGCTTGTGAGAAAGGGAAGGACACATGCCTATCGACGGAACTTCTGACACTCGCCCGGCACGCATTCGCCTCGGCATGGTCGGTGGCGGACGGGATGCATTCATCGGCGCCGTGCATCGCATCGCCAGCCGCATCGACGACCAGTATGAATTAGCGGCAGGGTGCTTTAGCTCTTCGCCTGAGAAATCAAAGGCTTCTGGCGCCGATCTTGGCCTGCCGGATGGCCGGGTCTATGGCGATTTCGATGAGATGGCAAAACGTGAAGCACGGCTGAAGACGGGCATCGATGCGGTTGCGATTGTCACGCCGAACCACATGCACTACGCCGCCGCAAAGCCGTTTTTGCAGCGCGGCATCCATGTGATCTGCGACAAGCCCCTGACAGCCAGCCTCGCTGAGGCCAAGAAGTTGGCGAAGCTGGCCGAAAAGTCGGAAGCGCTCTTTGTTCTGACGCATAACTATACGGGCTACCCAATGGTTCGACAGGCCAGGGAAATGGTCGCGGCGGGTGAGCTCGGGGATTTGCGGCTGGTCCAGGTTGAGTATCCGCAAGACTGGCTGACCGAAGCGCTTGAAAAGACCGGCCAAAAGCAGGCCGATTGGCGCACCGATCCGGCGCGATCCGGCGTTGGTGGATCCATTGGTGATATCGGCACCCATGCCTTTAATCTGGCCGCGTTTGTCAGCGGCCTGACGCTGGAGACGCTGGCCGCCGATCTCCAGACCTTTGTTGACGGTCGGCGGCTTGACGATAATGCCCATGTGCTCTTGCGTTATGTGGGCGGCGCGCGTGGCATGCTTTGGTCGAGCCAAGTCGCACCCGGCAATGAAAACGCTCTACGGCTCAGGATTTACGGCTCAAAGGGCGGTATTGAATGGGCACAGGAAGAACCCAACACCTTGTGGCATGCTCCGTATGGACAGCCGCCGCGCAAACTGACCCGCGCCAATGCAGGCAGCGGGGAGGCCGCAGCCCGTGTCAGCAGGATACCGCCAGGTCATCCGGAGGGCTATTTGGATGGTTTTGCCAATATATACACTGAGGCTGCGCGTGCGATTCGAGCGCATCAAAGCGGGCAGATACCCGATGAGGCCGTGACTTATCCGTCGGTTCAAGACGGGTTGACCGGTGTCGCCTTTGTCGATGCCTGTGTCCGATCCTCGGCTCGCAATGGGGCCTGGGTCTCATTAAACATCTGAATTCAATAATCTGGCGAGTCTAACCCCGATGCGGGCCACGAATCCTACGAGTAGAAAGAAAAATGATGGACGTACCTCAAAAAAATCCTAGACAAGAGGTACGTTCCTCAATTACGCCTTTAACATCGCACTTTTGTGTCGGAGGGGCCGCGGCGTGCCGCGGTCACGAATGGGAGGAAGATCAATGAACAAATCAAAACTATTGGCGGCGACCGCACTCGTCGCGGCGTCCGGATTTGCGGTACCCACGGGGGCGCAGGCCGCAGACCTGACGCTCTGCTGGGCAGCCTGGGACCCGGCAAACGCTCTTGTGGAATTGTCGCGGCAGTTTGAGGAGCAATCCGGCCATTCCATGACGTTCGAGTTTGTGCCGTGGCCCAACTTTGCTGACCGGATGCTCAACGAGCTCAATTCAGGCGGCCAGCTTTGCGATCTGCTTATCGGCGACAGCCAATGGCTTGGCTCTGGCGCGGAAAACGGCCACTACGTGCAGCTCAACGATTTCTTCGACGGCGCGGGCATTAGCATGGACGATTTCATGCCGGCAGCCGTCTACGCCTATTCGACCTGGCCCAAGGGTGAGCCGAACTATTACGCGCTGCCCGCGATGGGCGACGCCAATGGCTGGTTCTATCGCCGCGACTGGTTCGAGCGCGAGGACATTCAGGCGGCCTATATGGAAGCAACTGGCCAGGAACTGCGTGAGCCCGAAACCCAAGAAGAGCTGTTGCAAATTGCCCAGTTTTTCCAGGAGCGGGAGATTGACGGCCAGACGCGTTACGGCGCTGCGATCTTCACCGAGCGCGGCTCGGAAGGGATCACCATGGGCGTAACCGGGGCCATGTATGCCTGGGGGTTCGAATACGAAAATGAACCTGGCAGCTACGACATGGAGGGCGCGGTCAACTCGCCCGAGGCGGTCGAGGCGCTGGAGTTTTACCGCACGTTCTATGAGACCGCGACGCCGCCGGGCTATTCCGACAGCTATATGGGTGAAAGCCTTGATGCGTTCCGGTCCGGCCAGGTTGCCATGGCGATGAACTGGTTTGCGTTCTTCCCCGGCCTTTATGCGGACCCCGATGTCGGCGGCGACAACATTGCGTTCTTCGTGAACCCGCCGCAGAACCGTCCGGCGTCGACCCTTGGCGGGCAGGGCATCTCAGTCGTGTCCTATTCTGACAATATCGACGCTGCCTTGGAATACATCGCCTGGTTTGCCCAGCCTGACATTCAGGCCCAGTGGTGGGAGCTTGGCGGCTATTCGGTGCACAACTCGGTCCTCAATGACCCGGGCTTCACCGATAGCGCGCCCTTTGCCGCCGACTTCCTCACTGCGATGGAGAACGTGCGCGACTTCTGGCAAGAGCCGGCCTATGCCGACCTGCTTTTGTCGATGCAGGACCGGGTCCATTCCTACGTTGTGGCCGGTGAGGGCACTGCGCAGGAAGCGCTGGATCTGCTGATTGAGGACTGGACGGAAATCTTCGAAGACGAAGGCCGGTTGTAAAATCCTCCCGGGGGTGGCCTGACATTGGGCCGCCCCCACCTTAAACTCCCCAAAAGGTCCAAGTGATGAGCGACACGCCTGTCGATAAGGTCGCCCGTGCGACGCCTGCGCCCATTGCCGGGCGGATACGCGGTCTGTCGGATCGTGCGATTGCGTGGATCTTTGTAACACCGACAATCTTTTTGCTTCTGGCGGTAAACATTTTCCCACTGATCTGGACGATCCGGCTGAGCTTCACGAATTTCAGAGCCAACCGAAACCGCGAGGTCGAGAATGTCGGCCTTCGCAATTACGAACGCATCCTCACCGATCCCGACGTCTGGGAGACGATGCAAGCAACCGCGCATTTTCTGTTCTGGACGCTCTTTTTCCAGGTGCTGATCGGATTTGCACTCGCCTATCTGATCAACAAAAAGTTCAAAGGCAATGATCTTTGGACCACGATCATCGTGCTACCGATGATGCTAAGCCCAGCGGTAGTCGGTAATTTCTGGACCTTCCTCTATCAGCCGCAGATCGGGCTTTTTAACTACGTCATCAGCTTTTTCACCGGCGCTGACCCATCAAGCTTCCAGATGATCGGCGACGTCAATCTGGCGCCCTGGGCGATTGTGATTGTCGATACCTGGATGTGGACCCCGTTTGTGATGTTGATCTGTTTGGCGGGGCTGCGAAGTATCCCTGATTACATCTATGAGGCCGCGGAGATCGACCGCGCAAGCAAGTGGCGACAGTTCTGGACAATTACTGTTCCTATGGTGCTGCCCTTTCTGATGCTCGCCGTGCTTTTCCGCGGGATTGAGAACTTCAAGATGTTTGACCTGGTGGTGCTGCTCACGGGCGGCGGCCCGGGTGACACGACCGAGCTGACCTCGATCGATCTTAAACGCAACGCGTTTGAGCGCTGGCGTACCGGCTATGCCTCGGCCTATGCGGTGATCCTCTTTGTCACCGTCTTTGGTCTTGCCTCGATCTACGTGAAGGCGCTGAACAAGGTCAAAGAGAGATGAGCAGCTATTCAATCACCGAGCCGTCAAAGCGGCAAAAGTGGGTCGCAGGCACGCTTGTTGTTGTCTACGCGCTTATCACAATCACGCCGCTCATCTGGATCATTGGCACCAGCTTCAAGACGCCCAATGACGCGATCGCCTATCCGCCTTTGGTGGTGTTTGAACCCTCGCTTGAGGGCTATGTAAACCTTTTCACAACACGCACTCGGGTCACCCAGGACCAGCTCGACGCACTGCCCCCGCCCGATACCTGGTGGGAAGAGATCGTGCGCGACCGCGACATGGTGATCGCCGGCCCGTCGCGTTACGGCGCCCGGTTCGTCAATTCGATCATCATCGGTTTTGGCTCGACTTTTCTGGCGGTCTTTTTAGGCACATTGGCGGCTTATGCGTTCAGCCGGTTCAAGGTCCCGCTGAAAGACGATCTTCTATTTTTCATCTTGTCGACGCGGATGATGCCACCCATCGCGGTGGCCATCCCGATCTTTTTGATGTTTCGCAGCCTTGGCCTCAGCGACACCCATCTGGGTATGATCCTGCTCTATACCGCGATCAATATCAGCCTGGCCGTTTGGCTCTTGAAGGGCTTCATCGATGAAATCCCGCGCGAATACGAAGAGGCCGCGCTGATCGACGGCTATACGCGATTCCAGGCGTTCTACAAAGTGGTGCTGCCGCAAGCAGCAACCGGCATCGCCTCAACCGCGATCTTCTGCCTGATATTTGCGTGGAACGAATACGCGTTCGCCGTGCTGTTGACGTCGGGCAATGCGCAAACCGCACCCGCGTTCATCCCTACAATCATCGGTGTGGGCGGCATGGACTGGCCTGCCGTCGCGGCCGGGGCCACGCTGTTTCTGGTGCCGGTCATGGTCTTCACGATCCTTCTGCGCAAACATCTGCTACGCGGCATTACATTCGGGGCGGTACGGAAATGAGCGGGTTCATCCAAGGACTGTTGCGGTTTCGCCGGGGACCATGGGAAATGGTTGCCAGCATCCTGATCGCCGCGGGCGTCATCATGCTCATGCAGCCCTTTGTGCTTTTGGCCTATAGCTATTCCTTCATCGTCACATTGGTCGGCACGGTGATGTTCATCATCGTCAGCCATTTCCCGGAGGATGAGTGATGTTGGGTTCGTTCGCGTCCATCCAGCCTTTGCAGCGTCTCGGTGACGCTGCCTCTTGCGTGCTGCCGGGCCAGTTTGGCCATGGCTGACGCGATCGTGGATATGGATGCGGCCGTCGCCCAGGCCTACAGCGCTTTGCCAGCGGGGGCGTCAGCGCATGCGCACGACCTGCGCGCGCTTGTGCTGCAAACCGCGCTGGACGAGGGATTGCCGCCGCCTATGGAGACCCTGAAATGGGGTGAGCCTGCGTATCTACCTGGCAGATCGGGCACGACGGTGCGGATCGGGCCGGACGCTCAACGCCAGAGTCTGAAGCTTTTGGTGCATTGCCAGACCAACTTGGTGGAGCGCTGGCGCCAACGCTTTGATGATCGGCTCAGCTTTGAAGGCAATCGGGCCGTCCTGGTCCCGGTTGATCGTCCGCTTGACCGCAACGCGCTGGCCTCATGCATCGCAGAAGCCTTCACATACCATCGCAACGGGCACCATGGCTGAGATTGTGATCCGTAACCTCCGCAAGGACTTTGGCGATTTTAACGCGGTGCAATCCTCGTCTTTTAAGATCGAGGATGGAGAGTTTTTCATGCTGTTGGGCCCCTCCGGCTGCGGCAAAACAACGACGCTGCGCATGATTGCCGGACTTGAACTGCCGACATCGGGTGAGATCTATATCGACAACGAAGAGGTTGGCCAAAAGCCTGCCAGCCAGCGAGATATTGCTTTTGTATTCCAGATGTTTGCGCTCTATCCGCATATGAATGTGCGGCGGAACATGTCCTATCCGCTGACATCTCAAGGCATGCCGCGGGCGCGGGTGCGCGAAAAGGTTGCCGAAGTCTCGCGCATCCTGGGCATTGAGGACATTTTGGATCGCCCCGTATCGGGCCTGTCGGGCGGGGATCGCCAGCGCGTGGCCTTGGGCCGCGCTATCGTCCGCGAGCCTAAGGCCTTCATGATGGACGAACCGCTCGGCGCGCTGGATGCGGAATTTCGAGAGCATATGGCCGAAGAGCTTCGCGCGCTCCATGACCGGATGGGTGCGACGACCGTCTATGTCACGCATGACCAGCTTGAGGCCATGCAGATGGGTGACAAGATCGTTGTGATGAACCATGGCGTGGTGGAACAATTCGGCGCGCCTCAGGATATCTACGACAAGCCTGCCTCGATGTTTGTTGCAGGTTTTATCGGTAGCCCGGCGATGAACTTCCTTTCCTTTGATGGCTCGGTCGCGGCGGGGGCAAAAGCTGTCCGGCTGGGCAGTCAAAACCTGGCGGTACCGGAACTGCGAGAGCCCTTTGACGGCGCCATGGCCTTTGGCGTGCGCCCCGAACATATCCGGCTGAGCGATGCGAGTGCCCTCCGCGCCGAGGTGCTGGCCGCAGAATACCTTGGCACTACCCAGATCGTGACTCTCAACACGCAGCAGGGCGAGGTTAAGGCACGCATCAGTTCCGATCAGCCTGCGCGGATGGGCGAAACCGTGGGCCTTGAGCTAAACGGTGATACCGTCACGCTATTTGACCGGCAAAGCGGGCGCGCGCTGCGTTCCGACCTGAACGAAGGGGTGTTGTCGCATGGCTGACGTCTTTCTTCGTGGCGTGACCAAATCGTTTGGGCAGACCATAGCGGTGTCCGATCTGACGATGGAGATCGAGGACGGTGCCTTTGTCACGCTGCTTGGTCCGACAGGAGCCGGTAAGACGACCACTTTGCGCCTGATATCGGGGCTTGAGCGCGCCGATAACGGCGTGATCGAGATCGACGGACGGATGGTTAACGGCGACACTCCGGCGCAGCGCAACGTGGCCATGGTGTTTCAACAATACTCGCTCTATCCGCATCTGTCGGTGCGCGATAACCTGGCCTTTCCGCTCCGCTCACCGGTGTTGAAAACACCCGAAGATGAGATTGCGCGCCGCGTCCAGTCCGTCGCCGAAGTCCTTCATATTGAGCATAAGCTCGACAATCGCGCGACCCAGCTTTCCGGCGGTGAGATGCAGCGCGTCTCGATCGGTCGCGCGCTTGTGCGCGAGCCGACGATCTACCTCATGGATGAGCCGTTAAGCTCGCTCGACGCCAAATTGCGCGCCGAATTGCGGGTCGAGCTCAAGCGTATTCAAAGCGATCTTGGGGCTACGATGCTCTATGTCACGCATGACCAGATCGAGGCGATGACAATGGCCACCCATGTGGGCGTGCTTGATCAGGGCCGGTTGGTCCAATTTGGCAGCCCACGTGAGATCTACGAAAACCCCGTCAGCCTTTACGTTGCGGGTCGGCTTGGCCTGCCGCGGATCAACGAATTGCCGGCAGATCTTTTCGGCCACGCGCCGACCGGCGCCAAAACGATGGGTTTGCGGCCCGAGCATATCACCGAAGGCGAAGGCAAACCCAGCCAGGTCCAGCGGGTCGAGCACCTCGGCGACCAGACCCGGTTGCATCTCACGCTTGATGGCCACGATATCGTGACGCTCGCGGATGCCCATACAAGCCACCGCCCAGGCGATATGCTGGCCATCGCACCGCGCAACCCGCTTTTCTTCGACGCCACCGGCGCGCGCATTGCTTGAAGGAGTTCGACCATGACGCAGTTCATAAATTCGCGCGAGACTTTGGTCACCGAAGCCATTGACGGCTTGTTGCGAACCGCGGGTGGGCGGTTGGCCCGGCTTGATGGCTATCCGCATATCAAGGTGGTCGTGCGCACCGATAGCGACAAATCCAAGGTGGCGCTGGTTTCGGGTGGCGGATCGGGGCACGAGCCCAGCCATGCGGGCTTTGTCGGCCAAGGCATGTTGACGGCCGCCATTTGCGGCGAGGTTTTTGCATCGCCCTCCGTTGATGCGGTCCTTGCCGGTATTCTGGCCGTAACGGGGCCTGCAGGCTGTCTGCTGATTGTGAAGAACTACACCGGCGACCGGCTGAACTTCGGCCTCGCCGCAGAACGCGCGCGCGCCTTCGGCCTTAAGGTCGAAATGGTTGTGGTCGATGACGATGTGGCACTGCCCGACCAACCGCAGGCCCGCGGCGTCGCCGGAACGCTATTTGTCCACAAAGTTGCAGGCGCATTAGCCGAACAGGGCGCAGATTTGGAGGTCGTGGCGGATGCGGCCCGGCGGGTGATTTCTGGCGTTTCATCCATCGGGATGTCGCTTGATACATGCCGCCTGCCCGGTATGCCCAAAGAGGATCGCATCGGCGAGGGGATGGCAGAGCTTGGCCTTGGCATTCACGGCGAGCCGGGCGTCGAACAGGTTGCCTTCAGCACGGCCAAAGCGGCGATGGAAATGGTTGTCGACCGCCTCGCCAACCAGATCGGCCCAGGCCCACAAATAGCACTTCTCAATAACCTAGGCGGCGCGACGCCACTTGAGATGGCCGTTTTGGCCGAAGAATTGGTCGCCTCAACGATTTCCAGCCAGATTAGGTTTTTGGTGGGTCCTGCCCCATTGATGACGTCGCTGGATATGCGCGGTTTTTCGGTTTCTATTATGCCGGTATCGAAGGCCGATGAGGCGCTGTTGATGATGCCTGTCGGTCCCCAGGCGTGGCCGGGATGCGCGCCGGTCGAAGCTGTCCCGGTCGTACCATTGCCCGACGGCCTGTCGCCGATCCAGCCGATCCCGTCCGATCATGCGCCAACACGGGCCTTTCTGGAACAATGCTGCCGCGTCTTCGTCGAAAATGAGGATGCGCTCAATGCACTGGATGCCAAATCCGGCGACGGTGATACGGGCAGTACTTTGGCCACCGCCGCGCGCGCGCTGATAAACGCCTTTGACCGGCTGCCCATGGCCGACCAAACTCAGCTTTACCGCGCCATCGGGTTGGAGTTGAGCCAGACGATGGGTGGCTCCTCGGGCGTGTTGCTGGCAATTTTCTTTGCCGCGGCGGGCGATGCTTCGGCCAGCGGGCACGATACGGTCGATGCGCTTAAATCGGGGCTCGATCGTGTGCAACAGGTCGGCGGTGCAAGGCCCGGAGACAGAACCATGATCGACGCGCTCATGCCTGCGTTGGACGCACTGCCAATGGGTATCGAAGCGGCGGCAAAAGCGGCCCGTGCGGGGGCGGATAAAACGGCCACAATTTTGCAGGCCCGGGCCGGTCGCGCGAGCTATCTGTCCGAAAAGAGCTTGGCGGGTCATAACGATCCAGGCGCTGAAGCGGTGGCGACCCTATTTGAAAGACTGGATGAGGTTTGGCCGGTTGGCCTGACCGGTTGACCCTGGGCCTTCGCTGAGTGATTGACGGGTGAGCCGGAATGCGTCAGCCTAACCTTATGATGCGCGTTGCCGCCAAGCCCAGGACCCTTCTATCCGCGACCCTGCGGCGTGCGACTGGCTGTGATCTGGTGCCATTGCGCCTGCGCTGAACCTGCCCGCCGCGCCCGTCCTGCCGCTCCCTCGCGCTCAAGACCTACATGCATTCCCGTTCTGCCTTGCGTTTGGCCATCGATATCGGTGGCACCTTCACCGACAGCGTGTTGGTCGATGCGGCTGGCACAATCTGCGCAACCGCGAAAACCGCCACAACACCGGAAAGCCCGGCAGATGGCGCATTGGCTGGGGCAGAGGCGGTGTTGGTGCAAGCGGGTGCCAATTGGGCCGATATTGCCGACCTCGTCCACGGCACCACTTTGGCGACCAACGCGCTGATCGAGCGGCGCGGCGCGGCCGTGGCCAGCGTGACCACGCAAGGATTCCGCGACATACTCGAGATCGGCTATGAGAGACGCTACAGCCAATACGCGTTGGACCTAGAAAAACCAGATCTGATCGTGCCGCGCCGCCATGCCTTCACACTTGCCGGTCGGATGGATGCAAGCGGTCGCGAGATCGCGCCATTCGACGACGCGCGTGTACCAGCGCTGACGCGCGCGCTTAAAGACGCAGCGGTCGATGCCGTGGCAATCTGCCTGTTACATGCCTACGCTAACCCCACGCACGAGCGCCGCCTGCGCGACCTCCTTTTGGCGGCCATGCCAGAGCTGTCGATCTCGGTCTCACACGAGGTGAGCCCCGAGGCGCGTGAGTTCGACCGGCTCTGCACGACAGTCGCCAATGCCTACATCCAGCCGTTGATGGCGCGTTATCTTACTGATTTGCAAAGCAGACTGACGGAAGCAGGGCTTCTATGCCCGGTGCTCATGATGACCGCCAGTGGCGGTATGACAACGGTGGAGACGGCCGCGCGGCTGCCGGTTCGATTGGTCGAATCCGGTCCGGCGGGCGGGGCCATCCTGGCCGCGCGCATCGCTGCAGATACCTGCGAAGACGAAGTCCTGTCGTTTGATATGGGTGGGACCACTGCAAAGCTCTGTCTGATTGATAAGGCCAGGCCGCAAACGGCGCG
>JBCCXT010000046.1:0-31692 GCA_039191215.1 Pseudomonadota bacterium | reverse complement strand
TTCGGAGGGCTGATCGCCACGGAACTTTTTCCGGTCCTGCGAGATCGACATCCAAACCTGACCCTTGTGATGCGCCCAGACTATGCGTTTGAGGACATGCAAGACCCAGGGACCGACCTCGCTTTCCGGGTTGGGACTTTCAAGGATGACCGTCTGGTCGCGCTCGAACTAGGCGCATTCTCGCGTTGGCTCGTCGCAACACCAGACATACGTGCGCAATACGCGCCCAAATCGCCCGCTGATCTTGCGACATTGCCTTGCCTAACGTTTCGCGGTGATCGACCTGGTGCGACGTGGCGGTTCGTGAAGGCTGGTACTGAAGAGAACGTAAAGGTGTCTGGACCGATTGCAGTCCGAAGTTTCGGTATTCTCTTGGAGCTGGTGCATGCCGGGCAAGGGTTTGCCAATTTGCCGGACTTCATGGTGAGAAATGAAATTCAAAGCGGAACACTCGCTCGTTGCCTGAACGGCTATGATGCGCCTGCTTATCCGATCTTTCTGACTTTTCGACCTGGAGCACGGAACGTAGCGCGTATATCTGCTGTGATCGAGACAGCCGAGGAAATCGTACCGCGTATGCTTCGCAAGTAGTATGGGTCAAACAAAGCAGAACTCTCAAAAAAGAGGTCTAGTGTTCGATGCTGCGTCGAAAATGTAGCCGTGAGCAGGCTTCGGCGCTCTCTCGCAAGCGATCACAAGCTGCCATTCGTCCTACGTGCACCTGTTGTCAAATCGGGCTCAGAGCCGCCGACTGCGCATGCAGCACCGATGCCGGCGGTCGGTTTCCGAAAGCTGCCATTGCCAAAGACGATACAGTTTCATCGCCAGCATGGTGCTGGTGATTGGGTTTGGAGGGAGGAACGGAGGGCAAATCATGCCAAGTGTCCAACTTCCTGCAACTACCCCGAAACGCAGAGCCTGGAATAAGGGGCGGATCATCGGTCAAAAACGGCCTTTGCTGCCCAAACAGGTCTGGGCGATCCGGGCAAGGCTCGAATTGGCGGGTTTTCTGCGTGATCTGGCTTTATTCAACGTCGCCATCGACAGCAAGCTGCGTGGCTGTGATTTGGTCAAATTGGCCGTGGCTGACCTGGTAAAGGATGATCGTGTGTGAGAACGCGTGTCGGTCATCCAGTGCAAAACCAAGCGGCCGGTCCAGTTTGAACTGACGGAAAACACACGCGATACCGTCCTGGCGTGGGTCAAATCGCCCGAGATTTTTGCCTGCCGATTTATGTTCCCGAGCCGGTTCCACGACAGACCGTATATCTCGACCCGCCAGTATGGGCGGCTTGTCCGCGATTGGGTAGCCGCGATTGGCCTAGCGCCGAGTGGATATGGCACTCATTGGTTACGCCGCACCAAAGCGGCGGAAATCTATCGAAAGACCGGCAATCTCCGAGCAGTTCAACTGTTGCTTGGTCACACCAAAGTCGAAAGCACTGTGCGTTGCCTTGGCGTGGAACTCGAAGATGCCTTAAGCATCGCTGAGCGCATCGATATCTGAGCTATTTTGGCGAGCGTTCCTGGCGTTCGCGACTTCAAGGCGGGTGTCGGTCCTTCATGCGGCGTTGGTCGGTGCGGAGCCCAACTCGGTCATCGTGTTTCTGTGCTGCTCGCGCACGCAGCATAAAAACCGTTGTAGAAGCTTGGTTCGCCGCTCTGGACAGTGGCGGCACGACCGGTCATCGGTGGAAAGCGCAGTGCAGTGTGCCGTGGCAACTTACAGGTCGCGGGATAAAGCTACGCTTGGGTCGTTCGTTCAGAAAGTCCTTTCCGCTCGTTGAATGATCTGTGCGCAAAACACCAACTTCGGCGAGCCGCGAGTGGAAGGAGCGACAGGTTCGCTGCAGCACGTCAACCCTTGGAAGTGACCACAAGGAAACTGCCTCCCGAATTCAACTTGGTGGCTCAAGCCTTGTGATATTGCCCCGGACAATTCTGACATGTTGGTTTGGGCCACTTTGACCGCCAGAATTGTGCAGATAGCCGATCCAAGTTTATTCCGCCAAAACGGCTAATCGTTGGATATTTTCCTGATGAGCTGCGGTTTGAAGGGTGCCTTTGGTCAGATACACCAAGGCGTTCAGCTAATCTGTCAGAAGAACTGCCAGCTAAAGGAGGATGGTGCATGATACTTGGTGTTCCGAGAGAGATTAAGAACAATGAATTTAGGGTTGGTCTAACGCCAGAAAGCGTACGAGAGATTAGCTCGCGCGGGCATCGCGTCTTTATCGAGACCGGCGCCGGACTAGGTATCGGCGCTGGGGACGGCTCTTATATCGCCGCGGGCGCTGAGGTCGTGGAGACAGCAGCAGACGTCTTTTCTACCGCAGAGATGGTCATAAAAGTGAAGGAGCCACAGGCCGCAGAGCGCGCGATGCTGCGCGAGGGGCAGGTCCTTTTCACGTACCTCCATCTTGCGGCGGACGCAGCCCAAACCTGTGATCTGGTCGCATCGGGTGCTACGTGTATTGCTTATGAAACGGTCACGGATGCAAATGGGGGCCTGCCGTTGTTGAAACCGATGAGCCAAGTAGCAGGGCGCATGTCGATCCAGGCCGGCGCCGCAACCTTGGAGAAGGCTGCAGGAGGACGCGGTGTCCTTTTGGGCGGCGTACCCGGAGTGGCACCTGGAAAAGTGGTCGTACTCGGAGGCGGAATTGTCGGCTTCAATGCGGCGCGCATGGCCGTCGGACTGGGCGCAGAGGTCACGATATTTGACCGCAGTGTGGATGTTCTGGAGCGTTTGGACAACCATTTTGGCTCACGGGTAAAGACGCAGATGTCGCAACCAAACGCATTGCGCGATCACGTCGCGGAGGCCGACCTTGTCATCGGAGCCGTTCTTGTACCCGGCGCTGCGGCACCCAAGCTGGTGACCAGAGATATGCTTGCCGAGATGAAGCCCGGTGCAGTTATGGTTGATGTGGCCATCGACCAAGGTGGATGCTTTGATACATCGCGCGCGACGACCTATGCCGATCCGACCTATGTGGTGGACCAGATCGTCCACTATTGCGTGGCCAACATGCCCGGTGGGGTCGCCCGCACGTCGACATATGCCTTGAACAACGTCACCCTGCCGTTGGTAATAAGTATCGCGGACCAAGGTTGGAAAACGGCGCTGTCCGGGGACCACCACCTCGCCAGCGGGCTTAATATTTGGAACGGCCGGATCACACATCCTGCTGTGGCTGCGGAATTTGAACATCCGACTGAGGACCTCGCATCAGCTTTGGCCGCTTGAACAATTTGACCCGGTGAGGTTGGGGCTATCACCACACGTGGTAGCCCCTGAACTCCTTAACCGAACCGAGGCTAAGAAGGGTTTTGAGCTGAGACACACACGGCAGGTCAGCCAAAACACGCCGATAAAGTTCTTCGTAGCTGCCCGTATCGGTCGTGGCTACGCGCATCAAATAGTCGAATTCGCCGGAAATAAGATGGCACTCGAGGATCTCGGGTTTGCGCGCGACTGCCCGTTCGAATTCATCAATTTGACTACGGCGCTGAGACACCAACTTGACCTCGATGAACGCTTGAAAGGCTAACCCCAACCGTTTGCGATCTATGCTGGCATGATAGCCTGATATCACACCGGTTTCGCGCAGAATTTTCACCCGTCGGTGGCACGCAGATTGCGACAGTCCGACATATTCTGATAGGCGCGCCATGGACATCTGCCCGTTCTTTTGCAGCCTGTCGATGATCCTACGGTCTATATCGTCCATCGGTTTCGACCCCAGCAGTCCGCCACGCTCAGTCCAAAAACAACCCAAAGTAATCCTGGGCTTCGGATAGCTTTTTGATCCGTTGACCCGCATCGCTTCCGAGTTTCGCAATCACATCCTGCAACAATAGATTGAGGCCGGTTGTGATGCCCTGCGGCATAGCCAGAAAAAAGTGCGTCTCTCCTGGGTAACGTAAGACGTAAGGCGTTATGTCGGTCGCCCAATCACAAAATTCATCTGCAACCACAATGACTTCCACACCGCGTTCGCGGGCAAGTTTCGCCAATTGCGGGGCGTGGGCACCGTATCGAAAGACGTCGATAATAAGGAGGACATTCCGGGCATCGTTGCTTGGCATCAGACCTGCATAAACACCGTCGATGCCGTCGATCAGCTGAACCCTATCGCGCAGATATGACAGGCGTCGCGCAAACCCAACAGCCATGTAAAACATGGTCTGAAATCCTGTGACGTGCACGGCGTCAGCGCTCAGAACAAGATCAACAATCCTGGTCCAAACCTCACTTTCGCGAATGGCAAATGCAGCGCTTACCGCCGCATTGCAAAGCGCCAAGCTTTCTTCGGCGTTTTGGCTCGCAAACTGGGTGCTACTGTCGGCAAAGCGTTGGTCTATGCGGGCACTTTTTGGCCCGTAACGCAGCTTCTTCACCTGGTTGCGGGCGTCGGCTGTGTCCTTAAACCCGAGCTTGCGGAAAAAGCGCGTCAGTGTCATCGGGCTGAGATTCAGCGCCTTGGCAATTTCCGCGTTCGTCTCGGCAATGATCGCCTCCGGCCTGGCCAAGAAATGCGCCGCAATGCGCCGTTCAAGCTGCGTCAAGTCCGCATGCGCCATATTGATGGCATCCGTCAATATGTCTGGTTTTTCCGACAGTTCCTCTCTCCTCTGGCACCTCTGGTAGCAAGTCGAACTCTAGAGGCCAATCTAAGGTTATGAGTGTTAGCATCATCTCTTTTATCATAAAAATGATTGCTTGATAACATTTTTCAACCGAACTAGCCTCTGGTGCACGCGCTGGTTGCGGTGATTCTCAGTTCCTCCAGGGAGCCGCCTAGATGCGCAGATATGAGCAATACCAAGCTTCAACGGGAGATCGATTGTCATGAAATTAAAAACCGCCACAGTGATTGCTGCGCTGTTGTCCACGTCGGCCGGTGTACAAGCTGAAGTGGTTCGGCTTGGCTACAATGGCCCCCCCGACCTAGAAAAGAACGCCGTTCATCTTTTTGCGACGACACTGGAAGAACTTGTCGAAGCCCAAACCGACATTGAGTTCGAATTATTCCCCAATTCCTCTCTAGGCGAGGAACAGGAGCGCATGGAAAACACGTTGGCATCTCCAATGCTAAACGTTGCGAGTTTTGCGGGCTTGTCACCGATCGCGCCGGAAGTGTTCGTCTCGAATACGCCGTTTATGTTCAACTCGCCTGAGGAGGCGCGCACCTTCTTCGACGAAGGGACGTATTGGCAGATGGTCGTTGAGGCGTTTAACGACCGCACGGGATCGGAGCTTTTGGCCGTTATCGAAGAAGGCGGCTTCCTTGCATTCACCACAACAGATACGCCGATCTATAGCCCAACCGATTTCGATGGCCTCCGCATGCGCGCGATGGATCCGTCCCAAGTTGCGCTCTACGAGGCGATGGGTGCCTCGGGCACGCCGGTGCCCTGGACCGAAGTTTATGGCGCCCTTCAAACCGGCGTTGTGGAAGGTCAAATGAACCCGCCGCTCTATATCCGGCTTGGATCATTAAACGAGGTTCAAACTTACCTAACGCGCGCCAACATCCAGTATTCCATGCAGTTTCTCGTTGGAAATGGTGAATGGCTTGCCAGTCTGAGTGACGAAGATCGCGCCATCCTGGACGCAGCCATCGTTGAAGCGAACGCTATCACGCGCGATGACGTCCAAGCCAACGTTGAAGCGCGCGTTGATTGGTTGGCCGAAAACGGCATGGAGATCATCGAACCTACCGAAGAAGCGATGGCGGAGTTTCAAAGCATCGGTCAGCCAAGCTTCATCGAGTGGTTGGGCGAGCAAGACATCGACCCAAGCTTCATCGAAGCCGCGTTCGAAGACCTTGGTGGCTACGCCATTGGCAGCGAAACTTCAAGAGATCCTGGCACGCCTAACCATTGGCGTGTCAGCAATCCTGGTGCTTTGCGTGACGTTTTTCATCCTCTATGGCGTTTTCTCGCGCTATTTTTTGGGAGCTTCGCCCATTTGGTTTGATGAAGTCGCCCGCTACACGATCATCCTGGTTGCAATGCTTGGCATGGGGGGCGTGTGGGTGCGCGGCGCCCATATGCGTGTTGGCGTCCTGGAAAAACGCGTCCCGAACCCTGTCCGCCGGGTCATTGTTTTTTACCAATGGCTTCTGACGCTTGGCGTTACAGCTGCGATGGCCTGGTTCTCCTATGAATACATCGGCCGGGTCAGCTTCTTTAATACACCCGGATTGCAGATCTCTCGGTCTGTCCCTGTGGCAAGTCTTCCGGTTGGCTTTGGTTTGCTGTTTTTTTTGGTGCTGCTGCACGGACCGAAGGCGGTGCGCGAAGCTGAAGTCGAGGACGACACATGATCGCTGTTATGTTGGCCGTGATGCTGATCCATGTGCTGATCGGCGTGCCGTTGTTTTTATCACTCATGATGACAGCGGTGGTGGGCTTTGCCTTTGTCGGCTTTGATCAGATGAGCCGGATTATGCCCCAGCAGGCGTTTGGGGGGATCGATGTCTTCGCCCTGATGGCCATTCCACTTTTTATCCTGGCCGGGAATTTGATGAACAACGGGAACATGACTCCCCGTTTGCTAGGACTGGCGGAGAAGCTGGTCGGGCATCTGCGCGGCGGTCTGGGCCACGTGAACGTCGTGGCCAGTGTTTTCTTCGCGGGCATAAACGGCTCGGCCGTGGCAGACACCTCGGCACTCGGCACGCTCTTGGTGCCAGGAATGCGCAAAGCAGGGTTTCCTGGAACCTACGCTGCCGGTCTAACAGCCGCTAGCTCACTCATTGGCCCGATCGTTCCCCCCTCGATTTTCATGATTTTATATGCCGCTCAAACTGGGACTTCTGTCGGCGCATTGTTTATGGGTGGGGTCTTGCCAGGCCTGGTTCTTGGATTGGCCTTCATGGCGATGAACGTCGTCTATGCGCGCCTGTACAAGGTAGGCAAAAGGGACCGGCGCGCCCGGTTGGGCGAGATCTGGCGCGCGGCGCTCTCGGCTTTTCCCGCCCTAGTGGCGCCCTTTATCATCGTCGCGGGTATTGTCCTGGGCGTTGTGACACCAACGGAATCCGGCGCTTTGACGGTTGCTTATGTCTTGGTGTGGGGTATCGCGACGGGCAATCTAAACGTGGCGGGACTATGGAAGTCGCTGACAGAGACGGCGGTCCTTACGTCAGCCGTGTTTGCCATAATCGCCATTTCTTCGATCGTGTCCTGGCAGTTGGCCTATGCCAATGCGCCCCAGGCCTTTGCAGATCTTCTCACACCGTTGGTTTCCAACCCCTTCCTTACGTTACTGGCGATATCAACGGTTACCTTTGTCACTGGCATGTTTATGGAAGAGGTATCAGCCTTGATGCTTTTGACCCCAATTTTCCTGCCCGTGGCTCAGCTTGCCGGTGTCGACCCGGTTCATTTGGGGATCATCATCACCTTGAACATCACAATTGCTTTGATCACCCCACCGATGGGAGCGTGTATCTTCGTGGCTGCAGCGGTGGGCCGGGTTGATATCACCCGTCTCTTCCTCGCAATATGGCCGTTCATCCTGGTTGCGGTTATGGTCCTTGCGGTGATCATAGCAGTACCAAGTCTTACAACTTGGTTGCCGTCCATTGTCTTCTGACATGCTGCTGCGCGAAGACATGGCATTGGCTTGGGCCGCTGCAGATAAAATCGCCCCCGGTACAGACGCAGAGCCGTTAGTCGCCACATCAGGGTCCGATACCCTCTTGACACGCCCTGTATATCGCAGCCGTGGTTATGACGATGCGTTACCGGATGTTTGGGTTCGGCTCGAGGTCTTAGGGCGATTGGAGCGCGCCGCGGCGACGTTACCGGTTGGCCTAAACCTGGTCGTTTTGGACGGCTGGCGGCCGTTGACGCTTCAGCAGGCGCTCTACACCGAGTTTCGTAACCAGGTTCAGGCGACACAACCAAACGCCAGCGACGCGGAGATCGAACGCCGCACGCTGCAATATGCAGCCTTTCCGTCCGATGATCCACAGGCGCCAAGCCCGCATCTTACAGGCGGAGCCGTTGATGTGTGCTTGGCCGATCACAATGGGGACACTTTGCCCATGGGAACTGCGTTTGATGAGATGTGTCCCGCCAGTTGGACTGAGGCTCCTGTGGCACAGATATACGCGAGGCGTCGGCGCTGCCTATACTGCGCAATGACGTCGGCCGGTTTTACGAATATCCCTTCGGAATGGTGGCACTACGATTTTGGCAATTGGATATGGGCATTCTATAAGAAAACCGGTGCAGCGAAGTACGGGCCTATCCATGGACTGCCCCATGCTTAAGTAGCTGCATCTCGCACCTACATCCGTGAACACGTGAAAGCCGAGTTGTTCGCAACGGCGGAAGCAACGCAGATAGACCTTGGTCATCGCCAAGCGCATGGGCATCTGACCAACCTTGGCGAACGGTCTTGCCATTCGCCATCCCTCAGCGGATGATGATCCTTAACTGTGTTCTTGTGCGCGTCCCGCTGGTCCAATCGATTTGCAGCGAAAGGGCGGTACTGGTTCTGGTTTTCAAACCAAGTTTCAATGACCGCTCCGGCGACAGAGATCGCAATGCAGCGACGATCGTGCTGCAACAGCGAAGGGATGCTGCGTCAGCGAAGTGCCAAAACCGAATGACGACAAAGTCCCGCACACCGGACTTTGACCAGGCGCGCGCTCAGTGAGGCAAAAACGTTCTTCTTTGCGCTCCGCAACCGATTGTTTTTTCTAACTTTCGAAGCAACCCCCGCAATTTTTTTGATGTTTTCGCCAGAAAAAATTGAATGGTTCGGCCTGCTCGTTCGACCAACGGTAGCGCGGATGTTCCCGCGTCGATCCGAAAGGAGGATGACATGATCGAGACAAATATCGAATTGAACGCTCCTGAAACGGAGTTGGATTACGTGCACAGTGTCGAGCAACTGGGCGCGATCCTTGAAGCGTTGGGCATCATCCAGCCAATGTTCCGGCCGAACAAGTCGGGCGAGGATGCGGCAGGTGTGGTTCTGCCGATGCTGATCCCCGGCCCGGCACTTGAAGACGATCATTCAAAACAGGTTTGGACCGAATTCAACATAAGCGGCGGTGATTTTGCCGATCCAATTGACGCGCTTGCGAATCCAGAGGTTATCGCGCGGGTTGAGGAGGTGTTTGGCCATATTCGGCCAGAGCTCTTGGATGCCTGGGCGCAGCACCCCGTGCTCGGCGGTCTAGGCCCCAATCCTGGGAAGGGCGCGGGCGCGGACCTTGGCTTCATGGCCGACCGCGACGGATTTGCTGACAATCCCTTTGACCAGAGCATGGTCATGGAGGGTGGAAGCACCACGCGAACTCTGGTTGTTTTTGGGTCAAGTGACTCCCACTACAAAACGACAATCACATCGACCGTGAACGCCGATGGATCGGGCCATACCGAAGCAAGGACCGTGGACACAGACGGCAACATTCGGATTTTCTCCATTCGGAGCGAAGACGAACATGGCACCTTCACCCAGGTTGAAACCCGTTATGATGCCGATGGGACATACCAAGGCGGTGAGACCCAGACGGGAACGTATGACCGTGAGGCCGGAACTTACCAGATCAAGCAGCGGGAGCCGATCCCGTCTGTCGAGGAAGGTGATGGCCCGGACAGTCAGCCCAATGATGCGGCACCTACGCCGTATGGTGGGGTTTTCGACCCGGAGGCCTGGACTGACCCGCGCCTGCATGCAGACCAGCGCGGTGCGGTGGATCACGAAACGCCGCCAGACTTTGCCGCGCGTTTTGAGCTGACCTGGCAGGAGGCCTTGGCGCTGGACGTGATGAAGGTGACCAATCCGGGCTTGGCCCTCGCGGGTAAGCTCAAGACGGACAGCTTTGTCTTCATCACGCCCGAGATCGGGCCGGATGGGCAAAGCGGCCCCGATCCAGAAGGCCCGGGCCCGATCTACGACGCCTCGGCTGCGGCACCCAAACTTGCCTCCGGGTTTAGCGCGCAGGTCGTGGGCGATTTCCCGGTCGATACGGTCGACCCGGATGACGGGCTCATTGGTGGTCCGGTCATTCTGGACGCTTTTGGCTTCTAAACCTCAAGGGGCCCCGGCATGCTGGGGCCCCTATGCCGTCAAGGCAGAGACAAAGCCCTCGCGGATCACCTCTGCGGCGTAGGCCTTTCGTGCGAAGACGTCGCGCACCATTGGTTCGAAATGGTCCAGCGGTAGGGCGTCGTAATTGGGGTCAAAGCTTGCCTGATCCCACCTTTCGCAGAATGTTGCGCAGCTTTCGAAACAGGGATGGTCGCGGAACCGGTCGCGGGCGTTGCGGTCCCAATTGTAGTGGTGCGCGTAATAGAGCATCTGGAAGATACCGTGATGCTCCACCACCCAGGCCACGTCCCACCGCACGAAAGGCCGGATCACCTCGGCTGAGAAACGGTCGTGGTTCTGCGGCGCCAGCCCGTCGCCGATGTCGTGCAGCAACGCGCCCACGACCCAATCCAGATCCGCGCCGTCCCGTTCCGCCCGGCTCGCCGATTGCACTGCGTGTTCCAGCCGGGTGATCCGGTACCCTTCGAGTGTAACCTCCCCCTGGCGCCGAAGCTCTGCCAGAATTCTGTCGGCCGTGCCCGCGAGATAGCGATGTTCGAGCCTGGCGAGCAGCGCGTAGTCTTCGGCGGTGCCGTCTTTCATCTGGGTGAAGCTGACCGTTTCGTCCGCCATTTTCGGCACCTCGTTATTTGCCGTCGATTGCGGCAATGCTCAGACGTTTCGCCTCAAGGCCGCCGCCGTTCCGGCGCATTAGGCACGTGCAATAGCGTCCAGCGCAAGGCCGCCATTGCTCAGCAAGCAGGCCTGCAACGCCGCCCCCAACAGTGGGAAGTTGCCGCCACGACCTGCCCGCGGATGTCGTATTCTAGCGACGTTTCTTTGCAGAGGGAGCAATCAGCCCGATTTCCCCTTCCAATTAGGCACTCTTCACGACAGGCTCCCGCCACGGAGAACGAGGGTGCCCCTCATGATAATTCTGGGAGAAGACCATGGGCAAAAGGGACGAATTGATCGCGCAATATGCAGATGACCTGCGCAATAAGTGCGGCATGGAACCGGATATGGAGCTGCTGAAGAAGGTAACGATCGGATGCGGTCCGTCGATTTACGATGCGGACGCCTCGACCGTTGCTGCCTCGCAGCCGGCCGAGCTTGAGACCGTGAAGCAAAATTTTCTGAAAAAGAAACTCGGCCTGCCCGATGGGCCAGACCTTGATAGCGCAATTGACAGCGTGATCGAGACCTACGGCAAGTCGGAGCGCAACAAGTACCGTGCGGTCGTGTATTACATGCTGACCAAACATTTCGGCAAAGAATCCGTCTACAGCTGAGATTTGTATAAATCTCTAGGGTCTTAGCGCTGGCCAACAGGCAAGCATTGGAGTATCCCGCATTTGCCTAGCCAAGAAGGCGGGCCCGAATTACAACACGTGTGAGCGAGTGCGCGTGGGCGTGAGAGGGTCCCCCTTGGCGACAGGGCGCGGGACCCTCTCTTTTTTGGCGGCATCTTTCTTGCGGAGAACGAGATTTTCGCAGGTCACTTGCGCCAAACGCTGAAAATTCCAGATCTCAAGCCCGCCCAAGCAACCATCCGGTGCCGAGTATCAGGGCACCGTGTCACCAAGCTCACAAACCACGCGCCATTCCGCATCGCTCACCGGTTGAACGGAAAGCCTTGTATTATTGGCCAGGACCATATCGCCCAGCCGCGGCTCGGCTTTCACTTCGGCCAAGGTCACGGGCCGCTGAAACGGACGGACAGCCTTGATATCCACGCATTCCCATCTGTCGTCGTCAGTTGTGCTGTCTGCGTGGATCTCTTTGCAGACTTCCACGATGCCTACGACCGATTTTTCTTTCATCGAGTGATAGAAAAAGCCGCGATCGCCAAGTTTCATCTCACGCATGTGGTTGCGCGCCTGATAGTTGCGCACGCCGTCCCATTCCTGGCCCGCGTCGCCTTCGGCAACCTGTTGATCCCAGGACCACGTGTTCGGCTCGGATTTGAATAGCCAATAGCGCATCGTGAGGCTCCCTTTCTTCTTCAGGCTTTCGCGCCGCGTTTGCCGCCGCCCAGTAGGGGCGCGGATCGGGCATCAAGCGGCCATCTGGGCCGTGCGGCAAAGGTTAGATCGTCGCGCCTGCCGGCGACAAATGTCTCAAGCCCGGCATAGGCGATCATGGCGCCGTTATCGGTGCAAAGCGCCAGGGGCGGGGCCAAAAAGGGCAGGCCTGCGGCGACTTCGCGCAATGCCCCCCGCAAGGTCTGGTTTGCCGCCACGCCGCCGGCAACGGCAAAGCCTGTGATCTTTCCTGCGACTTCCAGCGCGCGCGCGGTCTTGGCCGCCAGAACGTCCGCCACGGCAAGTTGAAAGCTGGCCGCAAGATCGGCCACGTCCTGCGTGCGCAACCCACCGCTTTCGGTCACCAAATCGTCGCGCGTGCGCAGGATCGCGGTCTTTAAACCGGAAAAGGACGTATCGCAGCCTGGCCGGTCAAGCAGCGGCCGGGGCAGGGCAAATCGGCGCGGATCGCCTGCTTTGGCGGCAACCTCAATCGCCGGGCCGCCCGGCTGTTCCAGGCCCAAAAGGCGCGCCGCTTTGTCAAAGGCTTCACCGGGGGCGTCATCGATTGTACCGCCTAATCGGGTGAATTCTTCGGGCCCCGCGACGCGCAGAAACTGGCAATGCCCGCCCGAGACCAGCAGCACCAAGTAGGGGTAGTCGATCCCGTCGGTCAGCCGCGGCGTCAATGCGTGCCCGGCCAGGTGGTTGACGGCCAAAAGCGGCGTATCGGTAGCGAAGGCCAGCGCTTTGGCGACCATCACCCCGGCCAACACACCGCCAATAAGCCCCGGGCCCGCCGTCACCGCGATGGCGCTCAAATCGTCGACCGAGGTCTCGGCCTCCGCCAATGCCGCAGCGATTACCGTGTCAACGCGTTCAGCATGCGCGCGCGCGGCGATCTCGGGGACGACACCGCCAAATTCGGCATGCAGATCAGCCTGTGAAAAAACCCGGTTCGAAAGGATGCGCGGCGCGCCACCATCGCTACGCAGCACCGCTGCGGCAGTGTCGTCGCAGCTTGTCTCGATTCCTAAAATGGTGGTGCCCGTTTGCATGGCCGCTCATTGCCTCGTTTGCCGGGCGCAGTTAACATCCGCACCTATGGCTGACAATGGCGCGCCCCTGATCTTGCTGACGCGTGCCCGTGCGCAATCCGAACGGTTTGCGGAACACACGAAACCCCTGGCAGAGACGCGCATCATCCCCTTGCTAGAGATTTTGCCAACCGGCGAGATCCCCCCGCTCGGCGGTTTCTCAGGGCTCATCTTCACCTCTGAAAATGCGGTGCGGCTTGTGGCCGAGGCGGAGGCTGCGCGCGGCATGGCGGCCTGGTGTGTCGGCAAACGCACCGGACAGATTGCTGCGGGGCTTGGCTTTAGGGCACATACAGCGGGCGGAACGGCGGAGGATTTAGTCAGTGGAATAGTTGCAGCCAAACCGGCGGGGCCGCTCATTCATCTGCACGGCAGACATACGCGCGGCAACATCGCGGCGCGTCTGACATCGCAAGGTATCGCAACCGCAGCTGCCGAGATTTACGACCAAAGGGCCGTTCGCCCAGCTCAGCCGCTTGCAAGGTTGGCGCAAAACCGCCCGGTCTTCGTGCCGCTATTTTCGCCGCGCAGCGCGGTTCTTTTCTCTGACGCGATTGGCGCACCTATCGGCGATTGGCGGCCACTTTGCCTGTCAGCGGCCGTTCACGGCGCGCTGCCCGGGCCCTTGCGGGATCGGGCCCTGGTTGCCGACGCGCCCTGCGCTAATGCGATGTTGCGCCTCATGAAAGGCAACATTTCCCCCTAGCGGCACCTTGCCGTGCCGTGCCAGTTTAGTCAGGGCGACTCGGGGCGAATTATCCCGGGATCGTTTTGCAGAGGTCGGTAGGAAAGGGATTGGGTCGTGGCAGGCAATAAGGATACGTCGTCGGACACCCCATCTGAATCACCGATTGAATCGGCCGTCGAACAGGCCGAGGCGGCGGCTGAAGAGAGCGTCGAAACCGCGGCTGAAAGTGTCGAAGCTGGAGTTGAAGCCGCATCTGATGCTGCCTCCGAGACGGCGCCTTACCCGGAAACGGGTGATGAGGCCGAGCAGGAGGCGTCCGACGCGGATACCGGGGCCGACACCGAAGAAACCGATCAAGACACCGAAGAACCCTCGCAAATCACCGAGGAAGAACAAGCGCCGGTCGCGGCAACTGCCAGCACGATGGAACACCCCGAAGCGCAGGCACGCGGGCCCGGCTTTTTCCCGTTGGCCTTTGGCGGAATTGTTGCGGGCGCCATCGGTTTTGCCGCTGGGTATGTCTTTGACCTCAATAATGGCACGAACACTCGGCTGGAAGAATTGTCCGGCACGCTTCAGACACAATCAGCCGATATCGCAGCTTTGGGCGAGGCCACAGACGGCCTGAACGCCGCCGTGGCGGAGCTGCCGCCAGCCCCCGATCTCAGCGGCATCGACGCCGCCCTCGCGGATCTGGGGGGGCAGGTCGACGCGATCGCAACCGAGATTTCGGCCATCGACACGCGGTTGGCCGACGTTGAGGCGCGGCCGGTCTTTAGCGGTGATCCCGAGGCTGACGAGGCCGCAATGGCCGCCGCGATTGATCAGATCCGCGGAGAATTGAGCGCCCAGCAGGCTGAAAACGCCATTTTGGCCGAAGACATCCGCACCATGGCCGATGAGGCGGCCGGCCGCATCGCCGAAGCTGAAGCCCGGGCCGAGGCGACGGCAAGTGATGCGACCGCCCAGGCCGCAATCAGCGAGCTGCGGATCGCCATTGCGTCGGGCACGCCATTCGCCGAGCCTTTGGCAGCTGTCGCGGAGGCGCAATCGCTCGACGTGCCAGAGGCGATCAGCATGGTCGCTGAAAGCGGCGTGCCGACCTTGGCCGAGCTTGAGGCGCGTTTCCCGGCCGCGGCGCGTGCGGCGCTGCCGCTGGCCCTGCAAGCTATTGCCGGGGACACCGCCGGAGAGCGGCTGGGCGCTTTCCTACGCAGCCAAGTCGGCGGTCGTTCGCTGGAGCCACAGCCAGGCGATGATCCCGACGCCGTTCTGTCGCGCGCCGGGGCTGCGGTGGAAACGGGGAATGTGACCGCCGCACTGGAGGAATTGACTGCCCTGCCCGATCCGGCGCTCGATGCGATGGGCGACTGGATCGAGGATGCAGCCGCTCGGGTCTCCGCGCTTGAAGCGCTCGATCAGCTGGCCGGCACGCTCGGCGGCACGCAATAGGGAGGACGCGACATGCTTTGGTCACTTCTCCGCGGCATCATCTTCATCGCCATCGTCGCAGCTTTGACGTTTGGTGTGATCTTTCTTTGGGATCTCGATACAGCCGCATTCATCACCGTGGCCGGTCGCGAGTTCACCATCACGCCGCTTCTTGGGCTGATCTTGGCTGTAGCCGCTTTTGCCGCCGTTTGGCTGGTCATCCGCATCATTGGCCTGGTTTGGGCGACGCTCAAGTTTCTCAACGGGGATGAAACGGCCGTGTCGCGCTACTTCAACCGCCGCACCGAGCGGCGCGGCTACCAGGCGCTGAGCGACGGGATGCTTGCATTGGCAGCAGGCGAGGGCCGATTGGCCATCCGCAAAGCGCAGCGGGCGGAAGGCTATTTAGGCCGGCCAGAGCTGACCAACCTGATCATCGCCCAGGGCGCGGAGATGGCGGGTGATACCGCGCTTGCGACCAAGACGCTCAAATCGATGGTGCAGGATGATCGCACGCGCTTTGTCGGGATCCGCGGGTTGGTGCGCCAGAAGCTCGACCAGGGCGACACCGATACCGCCATGAAGCTTGCCGAAAAGGCGTTGGCGCTGCGCCCGCAGAACGGTGAGATCCAGGACACGCTGTTGGATCTGCAGACGAAAGACGAAGATTGGCAAGGCGCGCGTAAAACCCTGACAGCAAAGCTGAAGGCAGGCGGCCTACCGCGTGACGTTCACCGCCGGCGCGACGCCGTTTTGGCCTTGGCCCATGCACGCGATGCGCTGGCCGAAGGTAAGATTGACGCCGCGCGCGCAGAAGTGACAGAGGCGAACCGCCTCTCACCTGATCTGGTACCCGCTGCCGTCATGGCGGCGCGCATGGCGATCGAAGATAAGAAGCCGCGTGTCGCCAACAAGGTGCTGCGTAAAGCCTGGGACGTCAGCCCGCATCCTGACTTGGCGGCCGCATTTGCCGAGATCGAACCTGCCGAGACACCGGAGCAGCGGCTGACCCGGTTCAGACCGCTATTGGGCCGGCATCCTGGCGATCCTGAGGTTATGCTTTTGCAGACTGAATTGCTTATCTCGGCTGAGAACTTCCCAGGCGCGCGCAAAGCGATCGGAAATCTGGCAGAAACAGAACCGACCAAACGCAGTCTCACCCTTATGGCCGCAATTGAGCGCGGCGAGGGATCGGAGGATTCCGTGGTGACGGCTTGGCTTGCCAAAGCGCTGACGGCGTCTCCAGGACCGCAATGGGTCTGTGAGGTCGATGGCAAGGTCTATCCCGAATGGCAGCCCGTGACCGACGGGGGCTTTGATACCCTCACCTGGAAAACGACGTCCGGGTCGGAGGTCATGTCCGGCAATGCGGCGGGCATGCTACCCTTGATCGTTGGCTCCATCGCAGACCATACCAACGAAACCGCAGATCAGCAGAACGCCGCCGAAGCCGATGTCATCGACCAGGACATACCAACGCCTGACATGACGGAAACTCAGCCTGACACTGCGCAATCAGCGCGAAATTAGCCCTAGGCAAAGCGCGGTACTCTTGCTAAATCGCAGCCGGCGCCTCGCAGTCGTTTAACGGGTCGCGCTGGCCATATGTTAACAAGCGAGTGGTGTGAACCGAAGCTGGGACGGGTCCAGGCCTGTCGTGGGAAAGAGAAAGATCACGGCCCCAGCAGGGTTCAATTGGCGACTGTAGCTCACCTAGTAGAGCACGTCATTTGTAAGGCACGGGTCCGCTCGCAATTCACGTGTGAAGCCAGTGCGTTAGGCGGTGGGTTGGGGTTTTAGTGGGGCCATGGTTGGCCTTCGATGAGAAGTATGCCGGTGTAGCTCAGCTGGTAGAGCACGTCATTCGTAATGATGGGGTCGTAGGTTCAAGTCCTATCACCGGCACCACTTCTCGGCTTTGGCTCTGAGAACCCCTCTAATATCTTGAATGGGAATGATAATTTCGGATTTCTAGGTCCTTAATTCCGGTCGTATTGGATGCGGTCGGCGAAGGCAAGTTTTAGGACTGTTCTTCCGACGATTGTTGAGCCTGTTTCCCATAGTTTCAATGGGTTAGAGAGAAAGAGAAGCAGAGTTTCTAGTTTTCTTCGAACGATCCTGATGGCGCGGCCTGTTTGTCGCGTTTTTCGGCCAAGCGGGCTCTTTCATGCTCGAGATCAGCGAGTTTTGCCTTATTGGCAGTGATCACTTGGGTGTTGGAGGCAGCCATGATCCGGTCCAGTAGAGTCGCGGTTTCCTTCTCGACGCCCTCAGTTGTTTGCCCGCGGCTGCGCGTATGCTTTTGGATTGCGCGTCCCGTGCCTCCCACGCGGTCCTGAACATCGCGGATGCCATGGCGATCAGACCGTTTGACGGCTGCAGGTCTTTGATCAATGCGCCGACCTCGCCTTCGATCTGGTCCCGCTTGATCGATTTGCCGTAGTGCTCGCAGGTTTTGGTTTGGCAGAGGTAGTAATGATAATGCCCGCCATTGCCGCGTGTGATCGAAGATCGCAGGGGTGCATTGCAGCCGCCGCAAGTGACGATGCCACGGAGCGCAAAGTCATCGCCGATATTCTTGCGTTTGGGTGCTTTGGAGACCTGCTGACGGTGTTCCTGGACCCTGTCGTAAGTTGCGATCGAGATCAGCGGCTCGTGCTGGCCTTTGATTCAATGGAGGTCATAGTTCTCGAAACAAATGTGGCCGGTGCAGATCGGATGCGTGAGGATATCGGTGACGCGCTGTTGTTTCAGCTCACCATTTTTCAGATGGGGGAAGTCGGGGAAGCCTTCTAGGAAGCGCTTCACTTCGGCCTGTGTCTGGAACCGGCCCGATGCAAAGCCCTCTAGCGCCTCTTTTACGATGGCGGCAAAGGGCTGGTCAGGCACCAAAACCCGTCCACGACCGTGTCGCTTTTCATAACGGTAGCCGACCGGGGCGTTGTGTATCCAAAAGCCGCTCTCCATGCGCGCCCGCATCTTTTGCGCCACCCGACGCCCATTCTGTTTGCGCTCAAGCTGACCTTGGGCCGCAAAGAGCCTCTCCAGGAACTCACCCTCGGGGCTATCGTCGAGCTGGAAGTTCAGGCATTGGACCTGGGCCTCTCGGTCGCGGAACGCATCGCGCAGGTTCAAAAACGCCCGGGTATCCCGGCTGGCGCGTTTTAGATCGTCGAAGATGACAACAAACGTTTGTCGGGCTGAACATCCATGAAGGACAAAAGCGCCACCATGCCGGGGCGCTTCATCAAGTTCCCACCGCCGCTCATCGTGTCGGGGAATGCGGCAACGACCTCATAGCCTTTGGATTCCGCATGCTGACGGCAGCGCGTCTCTTGGCTTTCTAAGCCATGGCCGTTCTTTTCTTGGTTGTTTGAACTGATGCGGCAGTAAATCAGGGCTTTGGGTTTGCCGATACATCCTCATTTGTATCATCGCGGGAAGGCAAATTGCGCTCCTCAGAGTACAACACAGCGCGGCCTAGCATGTCGGCGAGCCGGATCGGTTGTCCACCGGTCTCTTGCGTCGATGGCAGCGACCGGCAGATGTCGACGCAGGTGAGCATCATGATCCAAAGTGCTTGGATCAGCTCACCCTTCTGGGCATCTGTGCCGTCAAGGTCGTTGAAATCTTCGAGCCAGTTTTCCTTAACCAGCGTGATCGGTGGGAATGGCAGTGCACCGGTGTCGGTGTCTGTTTTGGGCATGCGGGCCTCCTTTGGTTCGTGGTCGCTGCCCGCGCCTCCTCTCTTTTGATGCGAACAAAAGAAGAAGAAATTGCCTGATAACATATTCGAAAGAAATTATTTTTTCTACGCTCTGGAGGCGCAGGTCAGCTTGGCTTTTGTGGGAATGGCCTTCCTGCTGAGACGGTCCCTGCTGTGACCGCGCTTGGCGATGCGCCTTGAAGGCTTTGCGGTCGCGCTCATGCACTTCGTGGTATGCGCAGTGGGTGATCAGCTACCATTGAAGTTGGCCATCTCGCCCTTTCGCCCGTCCCTGCGCGACGCAAGCGCCATCGACAAACACCTCCTTGACGAAGAACGCGTGTTCGCCATCTTCGTCGGCCAATTCGAAAAAAGATGCAGTCGATACCGGTCTTCTTGGAGATGTGTTCGATCTTACCCAAGGCGAGGCGGAGGTCTGCAAAGGCCTGCTTGCCAGGGAAAGCGTGGGCATTATTGCAGAGAACTCGGGCCGCTCACCCAAAACGGTTCGCGATCAGATCCAGATGATCTTCGAAAAAGTTGGCGTCTCCTCAAACAGGGAGCTTCTGGAGAGTCTCTCGGTGTTCCGCACGGTGGGCATCATGTTTGATGCCCAGTCAAACGGCGTCGGTAATGGCGGCCCTCGGCACAGGATTGGCCCCCTGACATCTCAAACGCGCGCCGCAAAAGCGACAGCTGCTTTTAACGCCCCAGGTCACCCGAGTGCGGTGCCGAAGGGTGCGCGCGTGCAGGCTGTTCGCGCCAAGTAGGCCTTAGCGACCGGGCAACCGACTTACCAAAAGAGCGTCTTCTTCTTTGGTCCGGGGACGCGAAAGAAGCCGGATCAACGTCTCGGCCGGGCCGGCGGCGGGGATCGAACGTCCGGCCACGCCCAGGCTGAACGGGGCCCTGGGCGCGCCGGTTTGAGCGCACATCACGCGCCATTGCCGCTCAGCTCATATATTGACCGCCATTTGCGGAGATGGTGGAGCCGGTGACAAAGGCCGCGTCATCGCTTGCCAGGAACGACACGCAGCGCGCGATCTCATCGGCTTCACCCAATCGGCCCACGGGGATCTGCGGCAAGATCACTTCGTTCATGACCTTTTCGGGGATCGTGCTCATCATCTCGGTATTGATGTAGCCGGGGCAGACGACGTTTACCGTGATCCCGGCGCGCGCGCCCTCTTGCGCCAGCGCTTTGGTAAAGCCGATATCACCCGCCTTGGAGGCGGCGTAGTTGGCCTGCGCGAACTGGCCCTTTTGCCCGTTGATCGAACTGATCGTCACGATCCGACCGAACTTGCGCTCGCGCATGCCGGGCCAGACATTGTGGCTCATGTTAAAAACGCCGGTCAGGTTTGTGTCTATGACCTGCTGCCATTGCTCCGGGCTCATCTTATGAAACGGCGCATCGCGGGTGATACCGGCATTGTTGACCAGGATATCCACCGGGCCCAAATCGGCTTCGATTTGTGAGACACCGGAATTGCAGGCCTCATAATCGCCGACCGACCATTTGTAGGTTTTGATGCCGGTTTCTTCGGTGAATTTCGCGGCCGCTTCGTCATTGCCGCCATAGGTTGCCGCCACGTTGCAGCCATCCGCCTGCAACCGCTTCGCGATTGCCGCACCTATCCCCCGTGAGCCACCGGTCACCAGTGCCACTCTTGCCATCTCGGTCTCCTCCCGATCGTCTGTAATTTCTGCGCGCCACCCAAGGGCGGCACTTCAAATCTGCTCAAGCGCGTTCGACACAGAGCGCAACGCCCATGCCGCCGCCGATGCACAAGGTCGCAAGGCCCTTCTTGGCGTCGCGGCGCTGCATCTCAAAGAGAAGCGTGTTCAAGACCCGCGCGCCGGACGCGCCGATCGGATGCCCGATGGCAATTGCGCCGCCATTGACGTTCACGATGTCTGGATCCCAGCCCATATCTTTGTTCACCGCGCAGGCCTGGGCGGCGAAGGCTTCGTTCGCTTCGACCAGATCGAGATCTTCGACCTTCCAACCTGCTTTATCGAGTGCTTTGCGCGACGCGTAGATCGGGCCGACGCCCATATACGCCGGATCGAGGCCCGCCGTTGCATAACTGGCAATCCGTGCCAGGGGTTCAATGCCGCGCTTTTCGGCCTCTTCGGCCGACATCAGCAAGGTCGCTGCCGCCCCGTCATTGAGGCCCGACGCATTGGCGGCCGTCACTGAGCCCTCTTTGGCGAAAGCTGGGCGCAGCTTTTGCATCGCCTCGATTGTGGCGCCGTGGCGGATGTATTCATCCTGATCGACGGTAATGTCGCCTCTGCGGTTTGGAACAATAACGGGCACGATCTCGTCGGCAAATTTGCCAGCCTTTTGTGCAGCTTCCGCCTTGTTTTGTGAGCCTACTGCAAATTCATCTTGCGCCTCGCGACTGATCTGCCACTTTTCTGCTACGTTTTCAGCGGTTTGGCCCATATGATAGCCGTTGAATGCGTCCCAAAGGCCGTCGCGGATCATGGTGTCGATGTATTTCAGATCGCCCATCTTTTGGCCCTGGCGTAGAGGGGCTGCATGCGGGGACATCGACATGTTTTCCTGGCCGCCCGCGACCACGATCTGGGCATCGCCAAGCATAATGTGCTGCGCGCCCAAGGCAACCGCGCGCAGGCCTGAGCCGCAGACCTGGTTGATCCCCCAGGCCGCACTTTCCTGCGGAAGACCTGCATTGATATGCGCCTGGCGCGCCGGGTTTTGGCCCTGCGCTGCGGTCAGCACCTGGCCTAGGATCGTCTCCGACACGTCTTCCTTGGCGACGCCGGCGCGATCCACAACCGCTTCGATAACGGCCTTGCCGAGGTCATGGGCCGTTACATTGGCGAAAGACCCAAGAAAACTGCCAACCGGTGTCCGGGCGGCAGAGGCGATAACGACGTTGGTCATGGTGCTCCCTTTCTTTGGTCCCGCGCTTCTTTCAATAGCGGCACAACCTGTCATTGACATAGGTCAATGCTAGCGAGCGTGCGGCGGGGCCACAACCAACTGCGTGTCAGATCAGGAAAAAGGGTCAGCCCATTGCCGCTTCGTGGCGGTCATCTGCCGTCTCAGCCGGGCGCAACTGCTCTTGCCAGGAAGGCCGGAATTGCGGTGCGCCGTAAAGATAGCCTTGCAAGCAATCGACACCTGCGCGCGACAGCCAACTTGCCGCCTCCGCCGTCTCGACTGATTCTGCGACCGACAACATGTCGAAATGATGCGCGACAGAAATCAGGGCTGCCATCAACACCTGGTTGTCGGGGTTGGATTCAACAGCTCGGACGAATTGGCCATCTATTTTCAGAATGTCGAAAGAGAAATCGCGCAGATAGCGGAACGCAGTGAAGCCTGCGCCAAAATCATCGAGCGCAAAGGTCACCCCGCAATCCTGAAGCTCCTCCATAAATGCGATCACCAGCTCGGGCATCATCATGGCCGAGCTTTCCGTGATCTCCAGGATAAGGCGTTCAACCGCGTCGGGGTGATTGCGGATGTGCTTTTGCAAAATGCCCATCCATTTCGGATATCCGATCGAACGCGCGGACATGTTGACCGAAAGCCGCAAGCCGGGATTGTGCTTGAGCGCACGCAAACCAAGCGACAGCGCGCGGCAATCAAGCTGTCGGCCCAGTTCCTTGTCTTCGACTTTTTCGATGAAGTCGCCTGCCGGGATGACCCGGTCTTGCGGGTCGATCATGCGGATCAGGCCTTCATAGAACGATACCCGCCCGCCGCCATGTGTGCTGACCACCGGCTGAAACGCCAATTTCGCTCGGCCCGCATCAAGGGCCACGCGTACCATATCAATTGCAGAGGCGGTTCGTTCATGCACCGCAAAATCCAATGGGCTTGCGAGATTGGGTTCGACCAAGCTTGCATTGCGGTTGGGCATGACGCTTTCTCACTCTGGAAAAACTTCTTTCCCAACGGATGGGTCCAAAACGTGAACATAGCATTAATGGTAAGCAATTCATGAGCGAGCGCTGTGGCTGGTGCGGGGCTGATCCGTTGTACGTGGACTATCACGACACCGAATGGGGCGTGCCCGAGCGTGACAGCCGCGCGCTTTGGGAAAAGCTGATCCTCGACGGGTTTCAGGCCGGGCTGAGCTGGATCACGATCCTGCGCAAACGCGAGGCCTTCCGGGAAG
This sequence comes from Pseudomonadota bacterium, assembly GCA_039191215.1. Taxonomy (GTDB): domain Bacteria; phylum Pseudomonadota; class Alphaproteobacteria; order Rhodobacterales; family Rhodobacteraceae; genus HKCCE3408. Next base: position 8,523 of record JBCCXT010000046.1, on the reverse strand, counting down.
CCTTTGCGGGCTTTGACCCCTATCTCATCGCGCGATGGGGCGAGGCGGATGTGAAGCGTCTTTTGGCCGATCCAGGCATCGTCCGACACCGCGGCAAGATCGAGGCGACGATCCGCAATGCCCGGGCTTGGCATAAAATCGAGGCCGCCGTTGGTTTTGATGCATTTTTGTGGGATTTCGTGGGTGGCTCCCCGGTGCAAAACCAATGGCAAAGCCTGGCGGATGTGCCGGCTCAAACCCCGGTATCGCAGGCCATGTCAAAAGCGCTTAAGGCGCAGGGTTTCACCTTTTGTGGCCCCACGATTGTCTACGCGTTCATGCAAGCCACGGGTCTTGTGAATGACCATCTGGTGGGCTGCCCGGCCCATGCGCGCGTCGCTGAATTGGCCTAATCGAAGGTTCCCGTGACCCGGCCCAAAAGCATAAAGGCGCGCGCCGTGCGCGTATCGGCCAGCCGGATGATCTCTTCGTCGCTGGCATGTTTTTCAAACGCAATAAATGCGTGGTCAAAGGAGCGCAGAAAGTGATGGACTGCGTCGCGAAAAACCGGATCCTGGCGCATCCGACCGGCCGCAAGTGCAAGGCCAGAGCGATCATGCACGCCGCCCAATCCAGCGATGGCGCGGCCCCGGTCGCCGCGCGCGAAAGCCCGCCACACTTCCGGCCGCGCCCGGTCGGGCCGCAGATCGTCCATATAAATCCCGTCCTGCGACAGAAGCGTCAACACATCCTGGCTGGCCCGCACGACGCGCTCGGTTGCACGATCACGCAGGGCCTTGCGCAGCATATCGAAGCCCTTCGTGTCGTTTTCATTATCGGGAAAATTCACTGCTTTGATGAACTCGGGAATGGTCACCCGGCTTTGCAGAGCCTCCGCCGGGGTGCCGAGCGACAGGCTCGTCTGCGGGTCGTCGCGGATTTCGCTGGATGCGGCAATTGGCGGTGCGGGGGTAACCTTATCGGGGCCAAGTGCTGCGATTTGAGCCTGCAATTGGGCCTGGGTCGCGACGATCTTTTCCAGCCTGTCGCCGACGGTTGGATCAGGTGCGGCCTGCGGGGCGGGCGGCTCGGCCCGTTGCAGTGCCGCAATCGACGCCGCGAGCGCTTGCGCCTCAGCTTTCAATTGCCGAGATGTCTGCACGGTCGAAACCGCCAGCCAGATCAGACCGATCGGCACGATAAGCCCCAAACGCCAGGTGAAAACGGCCGTGCCCGACCAGTCCAGCAAAAACCAGACCACCATACAGATCACAAACCAAATAACACTGACCACCAGGGCAAGCCGTTCGGCCATGCGCTCGTGGCTGGGCGGTGTTATCTCGGTCAGACCTTCTCCGAAAGGGGCGCCGAGTTTAGACATAAGTGATCTTAACGATCTCGTAATCCTTTGATCCACCTGGTGTATTCACCTCGACACTGTCGCCTTCATCCTTGCCGATCAGCGCCCGCGCGAGCGGTGATTTGATGTTCAACAGCCCGTTTTCGATATCCGCCTCGGCTTCGCCGACGATCTGATAGGTCTTTTCTTCTTCGGTATCCTCGTCAACGAGCTCAACCGTGGCGCCAAACTTGACCGGGCCAGACAGCGTCGCGGGATCAATCACCTGGGCAAGCCCGATCATGCTTTCCAGCTCTTTGATCCGACCCTCGATGAAGCTCTGCTTCTCGCGGGCGGAATGGTATTCGGCGTTTTCCGACAGATCGCCATGTTCGCGCGCTTCGGCAATCGCTTGAATGATTGCGGGGCGTTCCACTGTGCGTAGCGTCTTTAGCTCTGCATCCAGGGCTTTATAACCCTTGGGCGTCATGGGGATCTTTTCCATCGGAAACCGTCTTCGTTGAATTTGCACCCGCTCAAGGAAAAAAGGGTAGGCGCTTGGCGCCGGGAGTTCAACGGGGCTCTAGAAGCTTCCAGAGACGCCAAATTCGACCGTGCCGGTGATCGACACGCCAGGTGGCGGGGCCGGGGTCTCGGGCTCTCCATCCGCGCCGCAGGCAGCGAGCGTCAAAAGCGCCAGGCAAAGAAGACTACGCGTCATACCTTTTGCTACATCAGCCCAGGCGGCTTTGCCAGCGCGCGATTTGCGCCCGGACCTGGTCAGGCGCCGTTCCGCCATAGGACTTGCGTGAGGCGACGGAGTTGCGCACGCCCAGCACCTCGAAAACCTCTGCTGTGATCTGCGCGTGAACCTGCTGCATCTCGGCCAGGCTCAGATCGGGCAGATCGCAGCCCCGCTCTTCGGCCAGCTTGACCAAGGCGCCGGTGATGTGGTGGGCGTCGCGAAACGGCAGGCCAAGCTCTCGGACCAGCCAATCGGCCAGATCGGTCGCGGTGGAGAACCCGGCCGATGCGGCCGTTTCAAGGGCGGCTTTGTTGGCCGTCATGTCAGAGACCATGCCCGTCATCGCCGCCAGGGCAAGCATCAGGGAATCGGCGGCGTCAAAGACCTGCTCTTTGTCCTCTTGCATATCCTTTGAATAGGTCAGCGCGAGGCCTTTCATCACCGTCATCAGCGCCACATTCGCCCCAAAAATCCGGCCAATCTTGGCGCGGATCAACTCAGCCGCATCGGGGTTTTTCTTTTGCGGCATGATCGAAGAGCCGGTCGAGAAGCGATCCGATAGAACCACAAAGCGGAACTGCGCCGAGGACCAGATGACAAGCTCTTCGGCAAACCGGCTCAGATGCATCGCACAGATCGACGCGCAGGACAGAAACTCAAGCGCGAAGTCGCGGTCGCTGACCGCATCCAGCGAATTTGCCGCTGGACGGTCAAAACCCAAAGCCGCGGCCGTCATCTCACGGTCGATGGGAAAGCTGGTGCCAGCCAGGGCCGCCGCGCCAAGCGGGCTTTCGTTCAGGCGCGCGCGCGCATCCCCAAAGCGGCTGACATCGCGGCCGAGCATCTCGACATAAGCCATCATGTGGTGGCCCCAGGTCACCGGCTGTGCCGCCTGCAAATGTGTAAAGCCCGGCATCACCCAATCGGCACCCATTTCGGCCTGGCTCAGAAAGGCGCGCTGCAGCGCCTTCAGTCCGGTGATCGCGGCATCGATTTGGTCCCGCACCCAAAGCTTGAAATCGGTGGCGACCTGATCGTTGCGGCTGCGCCCGGTATGCAACCGTCCCGCTGGCTCACCGATAAGGGCTTTCAGGCGTGCCTCGACATTCATATGAATGTCTTCCAACGCGGTGGAGAAGGCGAAATCCCCGCGCTCGATTTCTGACAAAACGGTGAGCAGGCCTTCCCGGATCGCTTCGGCATCTTTATCCGTCAAGATGCCCTGGTGGGCGAGCATTGCCGCATGGGCGCGGGAGCCTTCGATATCCTGCCGTGCCAAGCGCTGGTCGAAACCGATGGAGGCATTGATCGCCTCCATGATAGCGTCCGGCCCGTCGGCGAACCGCCCGCCCCACATTGCGTTTGAGGATGTCTCGCTCATGACCCGTGTCTCACCGATCTTGCTTTTGGCTATGGCCATCGGCCTTGGCGCAAATGCTGCCCATCCGCAAGACCTGGCAAGCTTGCAGACCGGCTATATGCGCGGCGTCGTGTTTCATGACGAGCCGGTAGCTGTCTCAGCGCAAAGCTTCACCGATATGGAGGATGGCAGCCACGCCTTGGCTGATTTTGAGGGCCAGGTTGTGCTGTTGAATTTCTGGGCGACCTGGTGCGCACCCTGCCGGGAGGAAATGCCGTCGCTTGATGCATTGCAGCAAGAGCTGGGCGGTGAGGACTTTCAGGTTGTCACCCTGGCAACGGGGCGCAACCCGCCCCAGGCCGTGCGGCGGTTCTTTGAGGAGGAAGGGATCGAGGCGCTGCCGACATATCTTGACCCGCGGCAGAACCTGGCCCGAGAGATGACTGTCTTCGGCTTGCCGATCACCGTGATCATAGACCGTGAGGGGCGCGAGATCGGACGCCTTCGTGGCGATGCGGATTGGCACAGCGCGGAGGCGGTGGCGCTTTTACAGGCAATCATCGACGGCTAAGGCGCAAAGCTGGCATGGCAGCCGAAATTCTATTTGACTAACGCCTACATCGTCGAAACGCTGATAATAACGCGCATCTCTGGGGGAGATTTCAGATGAGTACTTTTCGCAACCTGACGGCGGCTGCATTAACGGCTGCAAGTCTGGGCATGATGCCCATCACGGGTAGTGCCGCAACGCTCACCGGGTTCTCAGATTTTTACGTCTTCGGCGACAGCTACAGCGATCCGGGCAATCTTTTTGCGACTTTCATCAGCCCCTTCGTGCCTGCCCCGCCGCCGGGCTTCGACCGGAACGGCCAGGTGAGCGATGGCGATACTTGGGCATCACAACTGGGCGCCGACATCAATTCCGGCACCAATTTCGCGTTTGCATCGGCGCGTGCAGTCACAACGGGCTCGCTGAACTTCGATCTTGGCATTGCAACCGTGCCGATTGATGTGTCCGACCTGCCCCAACAGATCGCGGCTTTCCAGGCCCAGTTGGCCGGCGGCCTCACACTCGGTTCAAACCCGTTGGCGGCGGTTTTCATGGGCGGCAATGATGTGGGTGATTCCGGCTCTGCCGCAGACCCGGTAGCCCGATTGGCGGCCGCCGTAGGCGAAGTGGTTAGCTCGGTCGGCACGCTTCTGTCTGAAGGCATCCCCAACGTCGTTGTTATGGGCGCACCGGATGTGGGGCTTTTGCCCGGCGTTCAACAGGGCGGCATCGGCGCGATCACCGAGGCGACCTTGGCAAGTGCGGCCTATAATGGGGCGCTGCAAGCGGCACTTGCGGCATTCGATCCTGCGCAGGTGCAGTTTTTCGACACCGCCGGGCTTTTGCAGGAAATCGCGGGGGATCTAAGCGGGTTTGGCTTCAACCAACCGCTTGCGGCCCAGTGCCTTGCGGCACTCGGCGTTAGCGCGGCCAATTGCGACGGGTTCCTGTTTTTTGATGATCTACACCCGACCGAGGCGGGGCATACAATTATCGCGGAGCGCTTCGCCGAACAGGTCTCCATCGCCCCTATCCCCTTGCCAGCGAGCAGCGTGCTGTTACTGGCGGGTCTGGGTGGCCTTCTGATGCTGCGGCGCCGGGCCTGCGCCTAGGTTCTAAAGGCCAAAGCTCGTATAAGGCAGGAAGGTCACCGGATCGCCAGGCGCGATCTCGCGCGCCTCGGGGCCGAGTTCCACAAGGCCCTCGGCCCAAGCAAGACCTGATATTCGCCCCGAGCCCTCCGAGGCGAAGACCTCAGCCCGACCCTGCCCATCCAACCGCGCGCGCAGATACTCGCTGCGCCCCGGTTTTTTGCGTTTGTCGAATGCCGCCGGAACAGTCATCGCCAAAGGCAGAGACCATCCGCCCCCCGCCATCATCGACAGCGCCGGGCGCGCAAAGATCAGTGCGCAGACAAGGGCTGCCACCGGGTTGCCCGGCAAGCCAAAGACAGGCTTGCCCTGCCACATGGCCAAGGCCAACGGGCGGCCGGGTTTGAGTGCAATGCGCCAGGCGGTCATATGACCTTCATCGCGCAACAGGGCTGAGATGTGGTCTTCATCGCCCGCGCTGGCGCCACCCGAGGTCACGATCACATCGGCCTGCGACGAACCGCGGTTCAAGGCATCCCGCACGGCCTGGCTGCTGTCGGGCGCGATGCCCAAATCGACCACCCCGTGACCCCAACCTTCGGCCAATGCGCAAAGCATCGGACGGTTCGCATCAACCGTGCCAGCGCCGCCATCAGGTGCGACAAGTTCGTCGCCAGTGGACAGAACAGCCACGCGAAGCGGACGGAACACTGCCAGCTCTGCGTGCCCGCCAGCAGCCGCAAGTGCCAGGTCCGGCGATCGCAGACACTGGCCGCGACGCAAAAGCTGGCCGCCGGTATCGAAATCCTCTGCCCTTGCCCGCGCATTGGCGCCCGGCTTTAGGTTGCCCGCAAAGGCGATGGCATCGGGCGTAACGGTGCAATCCTCCTCAAGCACAACCGTATCAACGCCCGCGGGCAAGGCCGCACCGGTTAGAATTCGGATGGCCGTGCCGGCGGGCACATGGTCTGGATAGGGCTGACCAGCAGCGGCCCGCCCAGGATGCAGCGGCAAGCGACCGCCTGCAAACGAGGCATGGGCAAATCCGTAGCCATCGACCGCCGCATTGGCAGCCGGCGGATGGGCCCTGAGCGCGTGGACATCCTGCGCCAGGATGCGGCCTACCGCCTGTGCCAAAGGCACGTGGACTTGGTCCACGACCGGACGCAGTGCTGCCCGCAGCCTCTCCAACGCCTCATCAACCGGTGTCCAATCCACGCCCGGGGGTAGGGCAAAACAATCGTTGCGCAATGGCGGCGGCGTTGGCCCATCGGCAGCGGCGAAAAGCTCGTCTCGGGCCTCCGTGCCGAGTATCCACGCTTCTTCGCGCGCAACCTCCGGCACCGTTTGCAGCAGTGCCGCAAGGCGGGTCTCCGGCAAACTTGCAAAGGCCTGGGCCAAAAGCCTGACCTGCGCCCGGTCCCGGATCTCATCGGGCTCTGCCTGGCTTTTGACAAGCGGTTCAATCAGGCCGGGCCAGGTCTCTGCCAACACGATATCTGCCGTGGCGATCTCCTCGAACGGCCAAACGGCAACGCCCGGTATCTTTCGCAGGCGGTTCAAGACCGGCAGTCCCATGAGGATCTGCCCCCCCACTGTGGGGGGGAACGCCAGTTGAAAGCAGCTTGACGCGGCGCGCGCGGCATGGTCTGCGGCGCGGCGCTCGGCAACGGCTTGATATTGAATGCCTTCCTTGCGGTAGGGGATACCGGGATAAAGATCGGCATCCGGCTTGCCCCAGAAGGGGCCCGGGCCCGCGAAAGCCGCGTTCATCTCTTCGGCGACGGCATAGCGATTGTTTGTGCCATCCGGTGCATCTGTAATCCTGGCCGAGAGCCAGTCCCACAGTGCAAACGGATCATCAGAGCCTGCAACGATGCGTGCCAGACCTTGCGGATATCCAAAGGGGAAATCAAAGCCTGCCAATACGCGCCGCCCGGCTGCCCGCTCACCCGCGAAAAGTGCCGCAAGCTCAGCCTCTGCATCTTGGCGGGTACGGCAGTATGTCGGCGGCCGAGATACCCGATCACCGGTGACACCGATCCAAATCGCATCCTTTGCCGGCTTTTTCGGCGCCCGTTTCCCGGCCGACCAATCGACCATGACAAAGGTGTCAAAGGCTCTCACAAGCCAACTTCCCGGGCGATGAAAGCAGCGATAGCGCCGGTATCGTCAATTGGCAGAACCGCGCAGGGCACATCAGGCGCGACATTGCTGGCAACCGCCAGAATGGTTGGATCTCGTCGCGCTAGTGGCTCTTCCGATCCAGCGCCGAGCACCGTTTCGATCTTGGGATGCGCCGCGCCTTTCCATCCTTCAATCAGAACCAGATCAGCCGGGCCGAGCATGCCAAGCAAATCGTCCAGCGACCGCTCCGGAGCTCCGTGCAGCTCTTGGATATGGGCGATGCGCGTGGCCGACGCGACGATCACTTGGCCCGCGCCCGCCATGCGATGGCGGTGACTATCGGTGCCCGCCGCATCGACCTCAAAATCCTTGTGGGCGTGTTTTAGCGTGGCGACGCGCAGCCCTTGGCCCGAAAAATGAGTGACCAAGCGTTCTGTCAGACCTGTTTTGCCGGTGTTTTTCCAGCCGACAATGCCAATGACTTTCATATCCGCCCCTTTGCCGCGGCCAGGTCATCGGGCGTGTTGATGTTGAAAAACGCGTCCTCACCGGGAAACATAGCCTCGCCCGCGTGATGGCTGTCAGTCCAGACCACGATCTTGCGCTGGCCGCTGGTCAATGCGTCGCGCAAATCCTCGCGCAAGGCCACCGGCCAGTGACCAAAGGTTGGGTGCCGACCATTGCCATCGGCGGCCAAGGCAAGCGGGCCTGCCGCCTCCAGGCGGGCCACCAAGTCGCGCGGGAAAAACGGCGTGTCAGCGGCGACTGTGACAATCGATGCAGCGCCTTGGCTCGCGGCCCAGTCGAGCCCCGCCAGAACACCTGCCAAAGGACCGGGATGATCAGCGATGCTATCGGCCAACACAGGCAGGCCCAAATCGCCAAAGCGGGTCGGATCGCCATTGGCGTTTAATGCCATGCGCGACACTTGCGGCCGGAGCCGGTTGATCACATGCTCTATCAGGCTGTGCGCGCCTAGCATCAAACGCCCCTTATCGCCGCCGCCCATCCGCCGCGCCTGGCCGCCCGCCAAGATCACGCCCAGGGCCGGCGTCATGGCCGGACCCCACGCTTTGGCATCACCCCTGGCACGCACGCGCCCAGCCGTTCTTTCGATGACGGACCGATTGGGCCGGCCTTTGGGCAACACGCCCGCCTCATTGCGCCGACCCTTCGCCATCGCGGATCAGCCGGTCTTCACCCGCCAAACAGATGAACCGCCTACCCTTCAGCCGACCAATGAGTGTCAGGCTGACATCGCGGGCAATTTCCACACCCCAAGCGGTAAAGCCGGACCGCGAGGCAAGCGCCGGGATGCCCATCAACGCGCAT
>JBCCXT010000045.1:0-32219 GCA_039191215.1 Pseudomonadota bacterium | reverse complement strand
CCGCATTATTGTAAATCGGCATGCCGATTGTGACCCGCGCCGCACCGGTCATGGTGGATCAACCGCCTGGTGCGGTCGCCCGGTATGGGCCAGATCGGCCAAAAACGCGGCAGCGTCATCGGCGCCGTTTTCCGTGGGCAATCGGGCACAGCCCGCGCGCAACTGCACTTGGGTTGTGCGCGCCGACAAAACAAAAAGTTGGCGCAAGATGTCATAGGGGTTGTTGAGCCGTGCGGCCAACCCGCAGCCCATCAGCCGCGCATAATCGGCGCGCAACCATTGCTCATCCTGTTCGGGGTGTTCATTGGCCAAAAACAAGGTCGGCAGGCCCGCGCGCAGGTTCTCGTGAAACGTATTGTAGCCGGCCATGGCCACCGCATAGTCAAACGCGCCCAGAAACCGTGCGAACGGAAAGTTTCGCAGCACCGTGACACCGGGCGGCGGGTCTTGTTGATCCCGGCCGATCTGCCATTCGCCGATGACAATCTGCGGCGGTTCGTGGCGCGGATCGCGGGTCAGCTTTTCGATGATCATGCCGCGCAGATCGTTGATTTCCAGGTTATTGCCGGAACCCAATTGCAAAAAGAGCGCCGGCCGGTCGGGATCGAGCCCCAGCACCGAACGCGCCGCATCCCGGCTGAGCGCCTCGCCATCTTGCAGAAAGCTGATCGGCGCGACGAGGCGGGCACTTTTGCGCCGCTCAAGCGTCAGGCCACGGTCAAAAGCACCGGCCAGCTCACCAGGCTCCAGCACCGCGTCAAATGAGTTCTGATTGGCCAGGAAATGCGCGCCTGTCTCTGGTGGCCACATCGCGCGGCGCAGCCAGACCGCCCAGCTATCGCCATGCTCAGCCAGCGCCTGGCGCAGCCCTTCATAGGGCACGTTGCCGTCAAGCACGACAACGCGTGGCTTGTAGAAACGAAAAAGCTCCAACAGCTCGGCGCGTAGATTGATATCCCATTGCGCCTGTTCCATGCCGATGGCGCGCGAAAAGGGAATGTGTTCGGTCAAAAACCCCTCACGCCGGGCCATCGTGAAGGCACGCGACATCGACACGATGATGGGCTCCACCCGGTCGACCTGACGCCGCGCGCAGGCCATGACGCGGGTGAGATGACCCATGCCGACGCCGTTTGACGTCAGATAAAGGACCCGCGGTCGCACCGGGCGCGGTGCCGGAGACAGGACCTCGGGCAGGTCGCTTTGCGGCGAGCCGATCAGCGCATGGATGCGCGCGGCCGCGACGGCGGGCGAAAAACGCTCTGCTACCAAGGCCGCGGCGCACGCCGATTGCCGGGCATAGGTTTCCGGCGCAGCGCAAAAGGCGCGCACATTCTGGGCGACATCTTCGGGCGGACCATAAACCGCCGCTTCACCAAAAAGCGGCTCAAAGTCGCGTGGCAACAGACAGACCACGCCGCAAGCCATCGCTTCCAGGATCGAGCGCCCAAACGCTTCCGTCCAATCGGCACTGTGGTAGTAGGAAAAGAAATCGATCCCGCCGAGGAATTGGCGCACGTCCTGCGCGCCAAAGGGCAAAAGCTGCCATCCGTTTGGCACTTGCTCCAATTCCGGGATCACATCGGGCTCAAAGCCCATCAAGCGCACATCGATATCGTCGATATCGGGATAGGCCACTCGCATTTCTTGCGCGGTGTCGGGCCATTTCAGTGCATCAGGGCGGCTGTGACGCCCGACGATCGGACGCGCGCCCAAAAGCCCCGGCCGAGCGCCGGAATAGGTTTTGGAATCAATTACATTGACCCAATCTTCGGCCATTAGAGGCGGGGCTTTTTGACAGCGCGCAAAAGCCTCGCGAACCTTCGGGCCAACGGGCGCCCACCGCACAGGCGGGCGGACAAAAAACGGCAATGCCGACATGATCGCTTGCAGGTCATACTGCGCCACGCCATTAGGATCGACCGGCGGGTGGTGCACGACGAGCATGGCTTGGTCGACATCGATGCGCAGGTTCTCGCTCGGCGGTTGGCCGAAGACGGCTGGGTGATGCAGGCAGGCCAGGGGCGCGCGGATGCGAGAGCCGGGCGGGACCAGGATGGCCCTGCCCTTTGCAATTTGGCCGGAAATGGCGGGGTGAAAGGCGCGCGTTTTGGCCAAAAAGGCCGAGCCATGGGCCACAAGGGCGACCCGGTAGCCTGCGGCTGACAGCGCATCGATCTCGGATGCAATTGCCGTTGCCGTGCCGCCCGGGAACCGAAAGTCGCTTACGATCACTAGATCGGCGTGTATGTCCATATCCGCGCGGCGCCGTTACGAAAACCTCGTATCATATTGGTTGCCCACAATTCCGCTGTCCACCAAGATTGTGCACACCACGGGGGAAGAGGCCAATGTTCGAACGCCTGAAAGACGCGATTGAGGCGGGACGCCAAGCCGTCAGTGATACCGAAGCGACCGAGCAGGTGCCGGTTGTCGCATGGCTTGTCCTTGATGAGTTGAATCGCGACGCCGAACGCCGCCGGACGCAATTCCTCAAGGCCGCGCAAGGGGCGGGCGCGCGCCCGCTTTTCATCTTGTCGGCCCATTCACAGCCCGATCATGCGACCATAGATCGATTATGTGAGTTTCTGCCGCTGCCCGAAGACATCGCCGCTGCCACCGGAGAACGCGCCGATGCGATCGCGCGTTACCAATCCGCTCGGCTGATGCTCATATTGACGAAATGGGGGATCAAGACCTGCTACTGGACCGGCGACCGTGCGGGTGAGTTGATCGACGGGGTCGCGGCATCGGATGTGCGCGTGAATTTCGTTGCGACAGGCTGAATTCGCGCCACACGCTGTGTGACGCCGGGGCAAGTTGCGCTAAACTACCGTTATTGCGTCGATTCGAATTCAGTTAGTCGCGGGGTCAAGCATGGCGAAATTGTCAAAATGGGCGGTTTTTACGCGCGCATTCCTGATGGCTTTGATCGCGGCAAGCCCGGCGCGTGTCGGCAGTCAAAGCAGCGCTGAAGACCAAGTTTGGAGCGAGGCGCAGGCGGCAAACACGACCGAGGGGTATAACACCTATCTCAGCCTGCATCCCGATGGCGCCCATGTAGTCGAAGCCGTGCGCGCGCTGCGCTCACTCGGCGCCTTTGGAAATGTGACTCCGTCGCGTGGATTGGGCGAGTCAATGGAAGGCGATCTTTACTAATGAGAAAACAGCTTTTGGGGGTCGGCTTTGTTGCCGCGGCATTTCTCGTTTCAGGTTGCGTGATGGGATCTGGCACGACAAGTTTCAGCCCGCCGCGCGTGGCGGGATCAACACCGATCAGACTTGCCGCCGGCACCGATAGCGCAGCCGTCGCGGCGCAATTGCAGGGCTTGGGACTGACGATCACTCGGCAGGGCGCGAGCTTTGTTGAGGCGACCGGCGGCGGCGAAAGCAAATTGGTTGATTGCGGCACATTGCGCCAATCTGCCTTTGGCAATCGCTCCGAGATCCCCGGCACGGCACAGATCTCAACGTTTTACACTTCTGACGAGCCGCTAGAGATCATCGTACGCGAGTTTGCCTATCGCTCGGTCGTGCGCATCGATATCGATGGCCAGACTGCCATGCTGAACGAAACGCACCGCGTGGCAGCGCGCTGGCAGACCGGCGACGGCCAAGAATTCGCGCCCGAACAGCACACAATCGGGCTAGGCGAATCCGTCATTTTTGCTGACGGCATTGAATGCGCAACCACTGGCCGGATATCGCAGACATTGCGCTGAAACGACCGGGGGTAGTATTAGGCCGCGTCCCAAAGGTATGCGGAGGCGGCGCGGTACCTCGTAGCAAGTTGTTCGCCATCATCACCAAGTGAAGCGCATTCCTTGTCGAACTTTTCCCAATAGCGCCGACCGGGATAGGCAGGCAGGCAATGGCGAATGAGCCGCGACTTTGCCGCGTTGAACGCCTGCACGGGCATCCCGCGCAAGTCGCGAACCTCTCGTGCCGCCGCCGCGTGATGGTCCGCAAGCGCCCCGTCTGAGAGGGCGGCAACGCGCTGCCATGCCGTGCCGCAATCCTCGCGATCCAACAGGCCCGCAAAGGTGCCCAAGACCCACCAGATACCATTTTGTGCATCCGCCCCGATGGAGGCAAAAAGGGCGGCCTCCGCGACATCCGATTTCGCGACCGGCAAGGCACCTCTTGCCCGCTCAAACGCCAATTCAAAGGCCGATTTTGGCCGGTCATTGCCATAGACTATCCCAATACTGACCGGCAGAACCGGCGCGCCGGTCAGTTCGCCCAATACCCGCGCGCCGTGGCTGTCACATGCCTGCCGCGGCACGAGCCAAAGGCCAGGCTGCACAAACCCGCCCGATACAGCACTTTGCGCCAGATAGCCGCTGATTTTCCCCGACGCGATCAAGACTGGCTCCGGCAGGAGCGCTTCGGCGTCCAGGCTTGCCACGACATGCGCAGCTAAAACGATCAATGCCGGCGCGTCGCCTAAATCCAGATCGCCCAGTTTCGCGTCTGGCGCCGCCATCGGCGCGTCCGCAAAACCGACCGGCTGATCCGCGTCGTGATTGCCCGGCAGCGGGTCGCAGCGATAAACGGGAAGATCGCGCATCAGCATAACCCTTACGATGCCTCCGCTTCGGCGTATCCACGCTCTGCTGCCAGGTCCAGGAGCGCATCGATTTCGGGCCCCGACGCGCCATCTTGTTGCATAAGAGTTGCCAAATGATGCGGCGCCTCTGGGCTGCCCGATGCCACGGCACTGCGCAAATGCAATTTTGCTTGCGAAGCATCACTCGCTTCGACGGCCAGCTGTGCGAGATGAAAATGCGCCGCGCCATCGCCCAAAATGACTGCGGCACCAAACAGCGCCGCAGCGCTAGCGGTATCGCGTGCAACGCCGCGGCCGTCCTGAAATGCCTGCGCCAGGGCCGATAGCTCTCGGGGCGTGCGCAAGATCGGCATCAGATCGGCATTCAAAACCAGCGCGCTCTCCTCGGTCGTAAGCTCAGCCATTGGCACCAGGCCCCGCTGCGTCAACGCCTCGCCCAATGCGATAATTTCTCGGTCCAACCTATCGCTATCATAGCGGTGGCCCGATCCCGCGCAGCGCGCGCCTCCACTGCCGATACGCGGCGTCACATGGTCGTGCCAGAAGCGGTTGAACCAGCTGTAATCATTGACCAAACGCGGATCAAACGCCGCCCAGTTGAGCGCTGCAAAATAGCCCAGCCGTGCGCCATAGATCAACCAGGTGCCGTTTTCCGCCTGGCGGCCGAGATTACACCAAATGCCCAAAATCTCCGCCAGCGGAATGCCTTTGCCCGTGCCGCGTATGTCGAACTTTTGCTTGAGCCAGGCGAGAAAGAACGTCTCGCGGAAGCCCGCGCGAAAAGCGTGAAACGCGGTCTTGGCGGGATCGACCATCGCATAACAGCCCGGCATCGGAACAAGGCGAGTCACCCCAGGCTCGATCAGTGGAATATCGCTGTCGAGCGATACCCGGCCCTTGGGCGCGGCCTCATGCGAGCGCATGCGCGCGATCAGCGCTTGGGGCCACAACTTGATGCACCCATTGCCCGAGATGATCCCGTTTGCAACATTTCGCGCGGGCCAATAGGGTTGCATATCGGGCGTCAGATAAGCTGAGGGCACGGTTGCTTCGGCAAATCCCGGCAACAATGCGGTATCGGCATCCACGGTCAAGAAATAGGGGCTGCCCGCCGCATCAGCCGCGGCCAAATGGGCGGCATGCAGCCCTTCCACGCCATGCACCCGTTGCGCATCGGGGCGCACCGATTGAACTTGCGCAAAGCCATCATCGGCCCAGGGCTCGTCATAGCTTAGATAGATCAGAGGGAAGTCGCGAAGCGGCGCTGCCGTCATTGACCGAGCCGGGTAAAATCCAACAGACCGTATTGATCAATCCATTCTTGCGCCTGCACTTCACCAGCGGATCGTTCGGCATCGGTCATATTTGCGGCCAAATCGTCGATCCGGGCCTGCGCCTCTTGGGCCTCTTCGCGAGATCGGGACGTGTCTTTAAGAAGACCGGCCTCGCGCGCAATGATGTAATTTGCCAGCGCATTGGATGGCTGCGGCGGATCGGCGGCAAGGTAGGCATCCCCGATCGAGATATAAGCGCCCAGGAAATTGCGCTGCGCCGACAGGCGGAAATAGGCAATTGCCTGGTTCGGGTTCTCCTCCACACCCCAGCCGGTCAGGAATGCGCGGCCCAAATGGTACGCCGCATAAGGATTGCCCAAATCGCTGGCCTGGCTCAAAAAACTCAGCCCAACATCGGTGTCTTGCTCGACCCCATCGCCGCGCATATAGGCCATGCCGACATTGTTGACGGCGTCGGACTGATGCAGCGCGGCGGCCATCCGGTAATAGCTCAACGCGCGTTCGGGATCTGGCTCGCCTAATTGGCCGCGGCGATACATATCACCAAGCGCCGACATGCCGGACACGTGGCCCGCATGCACCGACAATTCGAACCAGCGGCGCGCCTCGTCAAAGGATTGCGGCACACCCCGGCCCTCGCGGTAATAGACGCCCATCGTCACCCGCATCCCGTCCGCACCACCCAGTATACCTGCCAGCACCGCCTCAGCAGAGCGTTCCATATCCTGCTCTACACCCAAGCCGAACCGGTACATCTGCGCCAGCAGCCCATTGGCGCCTGCATGCCCCCGATCGATCGCCATGGTCACATAATGCAACGCCTCGGGGTAGCGCTCATCGAGGAATAAAACACCGGAAAGCAGCCCCAAAAGGCGTGGGTTTTCGGGATCGTTCTGAACGGCCTCAACACAGGCGCGGGTCGCGGCACGCAGATTGATCAGATTATGCGGCACGCTTTCGACCAGCGACATATAGCCCCGGCCGCCGGATGCCAGCACGTCACAGGCCGTGATGAGCGAACTTAAACCGCCCGGTATGACCGGATTGGTTTCCGGCAATCCTAAATCCATCAGCGGGAAATCCGGCAAGTCATCGACGATGGCCAGTTGGCGCTGCGCCACCGCGGCCTGTTCGGAGGCGGGAAAGAGCTCCAAATAGGTCTGGAAATCGCGTGGATCTGCACTGTTGGCAATGGTCCACCAAGCTGTCGCCGCCAGGGAAATCTCCCCCTCTTGCAGCAACGGTAGTTCTTCGGCCGCGCCTTCCAGGCTGCGTGGCGCAATGATCATCTCACCGCGCGAATTGTCGATAAACCAGGGCGTCTGCGTGCCGCCGGTGGCCAGGCGCACCTGCGCGCGAACCAGCCGCAACACATCGCGCAGATCCGTTTCACCGCCTTCCAGCGCCGTTGCAAGTGCCGCCGTATAGGGGCTGTTTGCCCCCTCGCCGTCGGATGCCAACTCTCCCGGTGCGGTCGAATACGCGATGATCGTGTTTTGCGGCGCATCGACCAGCGCCAGACCCGTGCCGCTCGCTTCGACATTGCTGAATGGCGGTTCGCGGCACGCATCCAGGATCACAACCAGGTTTTCAACCTGTGTCTCCCCCAATTCGCGGATGGCATTATTGACCGAGATGGCAGCACTTTCCAGATTGCCGCCATCGGCACGGCTGATGGTGCTGGGCAGCGCATAATTCACACCTTCCAGCTGCACGCCGTGCCCGGCAAAGAAGAACATTCCTAAATCGCTGCCTTGCTGTTCGACCTTGATCTGCGCGACCATCGCGTCGAACTCCTCCTTGGAGGCGTCCTCGGCGTAATAGACCTCAAAGCCCATCTGATTGAGGACCGAGGCCATCGTGCGGCCGTCGTTGGCGGCGTTGGGCAGGTCAAGAATGCCAATCTCTCGGTATTCCGAGACGGCCAGAACCAGCGCCCATCGGCCTTCCGCGGCCGCCTTGACCGGCAGAAACAGGGCGGCAAAGAGAGCAATGAGCAGCGCGGTGCGCAGCTTTACAATGCGGTCCGAGTGCGAAAAAGTCATGACGATTTCTTTATGCTACGGAGCTGGACAGGGAATGGCGTCATTTAGGCCCTCTTCGATCAAGCCTGTCAACTCTTGCTCGCGTGAACGGTCAAGCTGCGCACCCGGCGCGTCCTGACCATGACCAAGCCCGACCTGTCCGACACCACAATCCTGCTGTCGCTGAAAGCCGATAGTGCGGCGCGGCTGGAAAACCTGACCCGCCTACATGCCTATTACACAGCCATGACCGATGGCGCTGAGCTGATTGTTGTGCAACAGGGCCAGGCGGCGCTGCCCGACCTGCCGGGCGTGCATGTCCACAGGCTCGCCGATCGCGGGCTGCATTGGAAAACGCGCAACCTCAACCTAGCAGCGGCGCTGTCGAACAGACCGTTTCTGCTTTCAACCGATATCGACATGGTGCCCAAGCCCGCGGCCTTGGCCGATGCGATGGCTTTGCTGCGCAGCGGCGCCGATTTTTGCCATCTTTTTGATGGGTTGGTCTTAAACATCTCGACCGAGCGCGCCGCTGAGTTTACCGATTGGCAGAGCTTTATGGCAGGCCTGCCACATGTCCCGCGCGGCCAGGTCATCCCCGGCGACAGCCGGGCCGGCCAGGGATTGCGGGTGCTTTATGGCGATGCCAACCATCGCGCCACCGGCGGCGGTTTTGTCTGCCGACGCGCGGCATTTGTCGCTGTCGGCGGCTATAACGAAAATTTCGTGTCTTATGGCGCTGAGGACGAGGAATTTGACCTGCGCGCCCGGCGATTAGGCTATGATTTCGGACAGGTCGACGGCCATAATCTCTATCATTTTGACCACCCGCGCGGCGCCGAAAGCCGCTTTGGCCCGTTCTACCGCCAAAACATGGCCGAGCTTGCGCGCGTCGAGGCGATGGATCGCGCAGCCCTCGAAGCTTATGTCGCGCGGCGATTTAGGACGCTGCCGTTTGAGCCCGGCTATATCTATGACCGCCAATCAATGCGGGACCAGGATCTCTGGCAACGGCGGCCCGATCTGCGCCACGACCTGTCGCACCTGACTTTGCTGGTGATTGCCGATCCGGCCAGGGTTCAACCGAGCAGCTCATGCCTCGATGCGCTGATCGACCATGTCGAGGCAACTTACCGGAATTGCGATATCCGGATCTGTGAGCCACACAGTAACGCGTACAAATTTCCCGCCAATCGCAGCGATGTCGTGCACCATGTTCTGGCCGATGGCGTCACGGTTGAAGCGCTGCGCAGGCTGCGCCAAGAGGCCGGGCGGTCAGAGCTTTTGGTGACGCGTCTGGGGCGCGACGCCGAGCGTCAGTTTGATTGGCTCATAAACAAGCTTGCCGAACGTGCCACAGATCATGCCCCACCGGCTCTGCCTGCCCGGCCCATCCCCGACGGCGGCAATGCGATCTATCTGCGCTTTGACGATTCCTTTCGTGACTATGCCTGCGCCTGCTTGGCCAGCATGGCGCAGAACTACCCCGATCATCCGCCGCTTTTGGTCGATTACTTAGGCCAGGATGCCGAACTTCATGCCCGTCTAAGGCGGCTGAATGCCGTGCTTCTGCCAGCCGATGACGCGCCGGAGTTTACCCGCCATCTGTTCCGTGACCGGGACCGGGATGCCGTCATCGCGCGTTTCAGGCTATGGCGCAGTGCGCTGCGCGGGCTCGACACGATTATGCATCTCGATGCCGATACATTGGTGCTGGCCCCGCTCGACGATCTTTTTGACCATCACACGCCCTATATCGTGGCCAATCACGAACGCTCGGACGCGGTGCGCATTTTTTCGCAGGAGCATAGATGGTCACCGGAGCTGCACCGGCTCTTGCGCGAAGACGGACTGCGCTACCCTGATCGTGCCGATGATATGGGCAATGCCGGTCTTTTTACGCTGCCGCGCGCCTGGCGCAGCCGCACGCATCTAGCGCGCCTGGCCTATCTTGCGGCGCGTTATGGCCGTTTCATGGCTTATGCCGATCAAAGCCTGCTGTCGCTTTGGCTCATGGGGGACGGCATCCAACCGCTGCGCAGATTTGCCGACAATTTCCAAACCCCGTTTTTCACCGAAGACGATGTCGATATTGACTTTGACGACATCCGCATCCTGCACTTTTCTAGCCCGCGCAAACCCGGGACCAAGGAATTTGACGATTGGCACCGCGTTGGGCCCGACCGAGACCGGATCAATGCGCTCTTTGCACAATACCGCGCCGCACCGATCTAGCGCGCCGGTGTTTGACGTGTGACCAGGCTTGCCGCCTGCCGCCAGATCGACCACGATGAGGCCGGAACGCGCAAACCTGGGCAAAGGATGCAGAAATGGTTGAAGATGTAGTCATCTTGGACGGCGCGCGCACCGCAATTGGCACGTTTGGCGGCGCTTTGGCGGGCACACCGCCCACAGCACTGGGTGCGACCGTCGCGAAAGAGGCAATGGCGCGCTCCGGCGTGGCGCCGGGCCAGATCGGAACGGTTGTCTATGGCCATGTCATCAATACCGAGCCGCGCGACATGTATCTGGGCCGCGTCGCCGCGGTTGAGGCGGGCATCCCTGAAGAGACGCCCGCGTTGACGGTCAACCGTCTTTGCGGCTCCGGCGCCCAGGCCATCGTCTCAGCGGCACAGCATGTCATGCTGGGTGATGTGGATTTTGCGCTCGCTGGCGGGGCCGAAAGCATGTCGCGGGCGCCCCATGCAACGCAATCGATCCGCACCGGCCAGAAGATGGGTGATATGCGCTTTACCGACATGATGATCGGGGCGCTGAACGATCCCTTTGGCGTTGGCCATATGGGCGTGACGGCTGAAAACGTGGCCGCCGAAAACCAGATCAGCCGCGAAGCTCAGGACGCATTTGCCGTGACAAGCCAATCGCGCGCCGCCGCGGCCATTGCGGCAGGGCATTTCAAAAGCCAGATCGTACCGGTTGAGGTCAAACGCAAGCG
The DNA here is from genome assembly GCA_039191215.1 of Pseudomonadota bacterium. Lineage (GTDB taxonomy): Bacteria > Pseudomonadota > Alphaproteobacteria > Rhodobacterales > Rhodobacteraceae > HKCCE3408. The sequence continues at coordinate 21,374 of JBCCXT010000045.1, read as the reverse complement.
AGAGATGGTCGCATTCGACACCGATGAGCATCCCAAAGGCGGCACCAGCATGGAAACCCTGGCCGCCCTGCGTCCCGCATTCAAAAAGGATGGCACGGTCACAGCCGGAAACGCCTCGGGCATCAATGACGGGGCGGCAGCCCTTGTTCTGGCCTCCGCCAGCGCTGCTGAGAAGGCCGGTCTGAAGCCGCGCGCGCGGCTTATTGGTTACGCCCATGCGGGCGTTCGGCATGAGGTCATGGGGATCGGTCCAATTCCTGCGGTCACGAAGCTGTTGCAGCAGTTGGAGATGAATGCGGCCGACTTCGATGTGATTGAATCGAACGAGGCTTTCGCCGCCCAGGCCTGTGCGGTGAATGCTGGGTTGGGCCTCGACACCAGCAAGGTCAATCCCAATGGCGGGGCCATCGCGCTTGGCCATCCGGTTGGGGCCACCGGCGCGATCCTGGCGATCAAAACGCTCTATGAGCTAAAGCGTACGGGTGCGCGCTATGGACTGGTCACGATGTGCATCGGCGGTGGTCAAGGCATTGCACTGGCCATTGAGCATTTGGGCTAGCCGCCGCATGCTTCGACCGGCGCCGGACTTTTAACTGGCCGCTTTGAAACCGCAAAGCCGTGAACGGCCGGGCTATGGCGTAAGGTCGAAAAAACCTTGTCTTCTAAGGCGCGGCAAGGCGCAGTCGCAACGTCACGATCTCATAATTGCCAAGCGGGAAGGTTACGCGGTCGCCCTGCATCTTCAGCGGCACAGATTCGGTCTCCAATAGCCCGCAACGCTCCACACTTCGAATGGCCGGGTGCAACACCAAGTCGATTGGCCCGCGCGTGTTATGCGCCTCATAAAGCCGGACCACGATACCGGCGCCATCTTCGGCCGGTTTGATGGTCTCGATCACCGCGCGCGGGTCGGAGCATTGCACAATCGGGGCACCTGCTGCCCCGCCCTGACCCGGCCCGGCAAATACCCTTGGCGGTGCATTCAACGCATAAGCTTCGCGCCGCACGTCCAGCCGCGTATCGCCCGCATGCGGCAAAAGCGCATAGGTGAACCGGTGATGGCCTTGATCGGCCGTTCGGTCCGGCATGGTCGCAGATTTAATGAGTGATAGACGCAAGACACCGCCACGCACATCGTAGCCGTATTTGCAATCATTGAGCAGTGCGACGCCGAAATTGCCCTCGCTCAGATCGGCCCATTTCTGCGCGGGCACTTCAAACTGCGCGGCATCCCAACTGGTATTGCGATGGGTCGGGCGGTCGATCTGGCCCCATTGGATATCAAATTCAGCCCGCGTCGCCCGAACGGCCACCGGGAAGGCCGCTTTCAGCAACAAATGCGTCTCATGCCAATCGACCTCAGTGTCAAAATCGATCCGGGCCGAGGCGCGCGTGAGGGCGATGCGCTGCGTCAGGCTTGACCGCCGGAACGCCCGTTTCAGCTCCACAACCGCGCGCAAGGGACCCGCCTCGACAATCTCGAGACTATTGAGCGCCGCGACCACCTCGCCGCGATCCTCAAAGAAGATGTCGATATCCCAAGCATCCCAAGATATCGGCCGATCTTCGAACAATTCCAACTTGTTGCCGACCGCGCCGTCTTTGAGAACCTCGCGACGGGCGCGTTTGTCATAGACCGAACTCAACATGCCCTGCGGCCCAATCACCACCCGGACAAGATCGTTTTCCAAGATCGCGCCGCCATCGGGGCTGCGTGTCGCGCGCACGCCATCAACTTCGGACGCGGGGGCCGCTGCCGGCTGCAATTCACGGGCGCAAAGGGGCGCAGCTTCCGGCAATTCGACCAGCATGCCAGAGGCCACTTCCTGCATCGGCAGGGCGGCGCCGTGTTCAGCCACCGGCCCCGTCGCGGGTGGCAGCAGCGCATAACGCGGCCCCGGTAGAGGGCACGCATCAAGCACCAGGTGGCTGGCATCCGATCGGTGAATTGCGGTCATGGCCCGCGTGATTGCTGCCTCGGCCATCGCAGCGATGGTGGCAAAATCACGCCGCGCATCGACGAAGACTTCGGGGATCGACGTGCCGGTCAAGATGTCATGGAATTGTAGCGTGCAAAGGTTGCGCCAGGCCGCCGTCAGATCGTCGGGCGCCTGCCCCGCCAACATCGCCAGTGACATGGCCAATTCCGTCTGGTGCAGCATGCGCTCTGTCAACCGGTTGGCGCGCTTCATCCAGCCATTACCGGTCAACACACCGCGATGCCCTTCAAGGTAGAACTCGCCCTGCCAAGTCGGCAGATTTGGCGCTTTGGCCTCCAGGCTTTCGAAATAGGCGCGCACCGTTGACGGTTTGACCTGCGGTGCACCTGGCATCGCTTCATAGGCCTTGGCCTTGCGGATCAACTCATCCGTTGGCCCGCCCCCACCATCGCCGTATCCATACGCGATCAGCAATTCTTGCACACGATCTTTCATCGTATTACGCGTCCAGGTACCGACCACCTCGCTCGCTGTGAGATCGGATTTATAATTGGTCGGAAATGGCAGATGCTGGACCATGCGCGGCGTGGTCAGAAACTGCGCCAACACGCGGCTGCCATCAATGCCTTCCCACCAGGTGGTCGAGGCAGGCATCTGGTTGTACTGGTTCCAATTGACCTTGTTGGTGACAAACCATCTCAGCCCGGCCTGAACCATCAATTGCGGTAGGCAGCCGGGAAAGCCGAACGTGTCGGGCAGCCACAGAACCGGGCATTCCGAGCCCGAACCGAAGGTCTCATCGCAATAGCGGCGCGCAAGCATGATCTGGCGCACGAGCGCCTCAGGTCCGGGCATATTGGCATCGGGTTCGACCCACATCCCACCCAGTATTTCCCACCGGCCTTCGGCGACACGGGTCTGAATACGCTCAAAAATCTCCGGGAAGTCTTCTTGCGTCCAGGCATAAAGCTGGGGCTGGCTGTGGGAAAACTTGAACGCGTCGTGCCGCTCCATCAGGCGCAGCACATTGCTGTAGGTCCGCGCGTTTTTTTGCCGGATCTGGGCGACAGGCCAGAGATAGGCCACATCCATATGGGCGTGGCCCGCTGCGTGCAGTGTGATGTCGAGCGGCGGGCCGGCGCGGTCGAGACCTTCTTGCAACCGTTGTACCGCGGGTGAGACCGAGGCCCGAAAGGTGTCCTCCATCGGATCACGCGTATCAAGCACAAGAAATGCCGCATCCAACGCCGACAGGATGGCGTGCTTTTCGGTTCGGTCATCTTCCATCTCAGATGCTAAATCGAGCGCGGTTTCGGCAAGGGTGACAAAACCTTGAAGCACGCGGTCTATGTCGATCACCGCACATTCGCGCAGCAAGAGCTGCGATCGGTCGGTCGCATCGGGCGGCCAACCCGTCAACCCCGTCCAACCATGCAGCAAAAGATCATGCGCTGCGCCGTCGCAATAGGCGTCCGCCAGCTCGATCGTGTGGTGATAGCGGTCCGCAGAGGCCACCGGTTGGCCGTCGAGATATAGCAAAGCTTCGGGATGGGTGAAGATGTCACCGGCCACCCCAAGCGGCAGATAAAGCGCGGGATTTTCCCAACTTTTGGGCACCGCGAAACGCGAGCGCAGGACAAAATGCACATCCTGACCGCCCCAATGGCTGTTCCAGGCCAAGGGTTTGCCAACCGGCCCTTGGGTGAGATCAGGCCGCGCACCAGCATCGGCGAGCTCTTCGAACATGAAGGGATCTATCGCGATCTGCGCGCGCGCGACCTTCGGGCGAACCAGGCGCAGGCGCTGCGCAATCTTTTCTGCCGTCAGGCGCTGCCGGTGCGACATATGCGGCCTATCCCTGGCTCAGCGTGAAGCCTGCGATCTCACCGCGCAGAATGGTCTCATGGCGTCCTTCGAGTGCTGCCAGTTCATCAAGGGCTGCGCGCGCCGCTGCAGCGGAGCCCCAATCGCGGTCCAAATCGGGCCACGGGATCGAAGAAATCAGAAGCTGCGTATAGGGATGCAGCGGCGCACCGATCACATCCGCCGGTGGCCCGGCCTCAACCACATGCCCTTTATAAAGCACCATCACATAGTCAGAGACGTGATAGGCCGTGGCAAGATCGTGGGTGATGTATAAGATCGAGATGCCATGACGGTCCTTCAGGTCATGGATGTTCTTCAGGATCGTGGCCCGCAGGGAGGCATCGACCATCGAGACCGGCTCATCTGCTATAAGAATCTTCGGGCTTAGCATCAGCGCGCGCGCAACGATCAAACGCTGACGTTGGCCGCCCGATAACTGGTGCGGATAGCGGCCCAGCACCGTCTCGGGCGCAAGGCCAACCGCACGGCACGCCTCTTCCATCGCGGCCTGGCTATGGTCTGCCCCCCGGCTTAGCCCAAAGCGTTCAAAAGGAAATTTCAACGCATGATTGACCCGGTAGAAGGGGTTAAAACAGGCATACGGGTCCTGGAAAACCGCCTGCACCTCTTTGCGAAACGCCAAACTGTCATCGGCCGATTGTCGGTTGATATCGAGGCCCTTGAACAGGACCTCACCTTGACTTGGCGGATTGAAACCAAGCATCAAGCTGCCCATCGTTGATTTGCCCGATCCCGACTGCCCGACGATGGAGATGATCTTGGGCACCGCGCCATCTAGCGTGAAGCTCATCGGATGCAGCGCCGTAACGGTACCATAGGTCTTTGAGACGCCGCGCAGCTCCAATAGCGGCGTGCCATCCTCGCTCACCGTGCCGGTGGCGGGCACAGCCGGTGCAGGGTCCAAAAAGCTCTCGCCGCCGACCAGCGGCACCGATGAAATCAATTCTTTGGTGTATGGGTGCTGCGGGTTTTCGATGATCTGGCGCACCGGGCCAAATTCAACCAGTTCGCCCTTCTTCAGCACCGCGATCTCGTCCACCGAATGCGCCATCAGGCCCATATCGTGACCGATCAAGATCAGCCCCGCGCCGATTTTGGCCTGTACGTCGCGCAAGGTCTGCATAACATGGCGTTGCGTGATGACATCCAACGCGCTTGTCGGCTCATCGGCGATGATCAGATCGGGGTTGAGGCACACGCCAATGGCGATACAGACCCGCTGTTTCATCCCGCCGGACAATTCATGCGGATATAGCGGCCCGACGATCTGCGGATCAAGGCCGACACCTTCCAGGGCGGCGTTGGAACGCGTCTGCAAAGCGGCCTGATCGGCGGGGCCTTCATGGGCGACGATCCCGTCCCAGATCTGATGTTCGATCCGCATCACCGGGTTCAACGAATTCATCGCGCCTTGCGGGATGTAGCTGACCTTGGACAGGCGTATCTGGCGCATCGCCTCGTCGCTGAGATCGAGCACATTGGGCTGATCAAGCGAGTTGAGATGGATCGCGCCCGCTGACACGAACCCCGGTGCGGCCAGCATGCGCATCGCCGCGAGCGCCGTTGTGGTCTTACCCGACCCGCTTTCTCCGATGAAGCCTACGCGACGCCCCTTGCCGACCGACAGCGAGACACCGGTGACCGCATGCACGACACCTTTGGAGGTTGGGAAATCGATCGAGACATCTTTGAAATCCAGGATGGTCATGACTAACCCCCGATTTGCTCGGCTAACGGGTCGCCAGCAAGGCGCGCGACGCCGATCTTTGGGCAGCCCATCACAGCCGCCTTAGGCGCGGGTTCGACACGTCGTCGAGACCCAGATTAACGAGCAAAAGACCGACAAACATCACCGCCAGCAAAAGCGTGGGGATGCCCCACCACCACCAAAGGTTTTGGATCAGGGCGCCGGAATTGATCGCATCATAGATCACCCGGCCGAGGGTCGGCACGCGTTGCGGGCCCAGGCCCAAAACCTCCAAGCCCACGGCCGTCACTATCGATGTGGTGACATTGGCAATGAAGGAGCCAAAGAGGTAGGGCACCAGGTTCGGCAGCATCTCACGGAACATGATATGCCCCGTCGAGGCGCCCGACAGGCGCGCCATCTGCACATAGCCCGATTCCCGCATCGACAGGACCTGCGCCCGGATCAGCCGGGTCGGCGATTGCCAGACAAAACAAGCGATCAGGATGGCCATGATCGTGAGCGAGATGTCTCCGTAGGCCGCTTGAAACACCACCAAGATCAGCAAAGGCGGGATCGTGATCATCACGTCCGAGCCGACCCGGATCACGTCATCCGTGCGCCCGCCGATAAAACCTGCCGAAAAGCCCAAAAATATGCCGATCGACATGCCGATGAGCGAGGCTAGCATGCCGACATAAAGTGAATTCGGCGCGCCCACGATCAGCAAAGCCAGGATGTCCTTACCGGTCACATCCGTGCCCAAAGGATGGGTCCAAGTGCCGACCTGCCCGCGCAGATTCTCGACGCCCACCGGTCCCTGCCGCGGCATGCCAGCGCCCGTGAACACCATATCGGTATCCCAAAAGATGCGGCCCAATAGCCCCAGGGCGATGATGCTCAGCAGCAGCGCCAGCCCCCAAATGAGCTTGGGGTTGCGCCAGGGATTGTCGAACCGCTTCATCCGCCGGATCTGGGCGCGCGTCAGGCCTGCAGTGTCGGGCGCGGCGGTTTCTGGGGCGGCGGCATCGGCATGCTGATCCGTCATCGCTCAGCCCCCGTGCCGGATGCGCGGATCGATCAGCGGATAGACCAGATCGACCAGAAAGACCGCAACCGCCGTCATCAAGATGATGACAAAGCTCACCCCTTGGATCACCGGGTAATCCTGCGTCAGGATCGCGTCGTAAAGGAGCTTGCCCATGCCAGGATAGGCAAAGATGCGCTCCACCAGGACCTGGCCTGCCACCAGCATGCCGATCTTGAGCGCAAAGGCCGTGATCTGCGGCAGGATCGCGTTGCGGATCATGTAGCGGTAGAGGATGTAGCGCGGCCTGAGGCCTTTGGCTTTCGCCAGCGTCGTGTAATCTTCGCCCTGGACCGTGATCATCAGGCCGCGCATGCCAAGCGCCCAAAAGCCGAAGGTCACAACAACAATCGACATCGCTGGCAGAAAGCCGTGATAGAGTACCGAGGAGATGAAATCGACCGTCCATCCCGGCTCCACGTTCAGGCCATATGGGCCGGATAACGGAAACCACCGAAGCTGGGTTGAAAAGACATACATCAAAAGCAGCCCCGACAGGATGGGCGGGATCGAGGTAAAGACCATCGCTGCCGGGATCGCGGCTTTCCAAATCCGGGGCGTGTTCTCCCAAACCATCAACGCACCCAAGAGGTTGCCGATGATGAACGTGATGATCAGCGAGATCAGCATCAGCCCGATCGTCCACGGCAACGCATTGGCGATCATGCTGGCGACGGGCGTCGGAAAACTTGCCGTCGAGAGGCCAAAATCGAAGGTCAGGGTATTGCGGATATAAAGCAGGTATTGCACGACCAGCGGTTGATCGAGCCCAAAACTCGACCGTAGCTGTGCCAAAATCTCGTCGGCATTGGCGACCGAGCCGCCGCCGGCTGCCATGCGCCCCACGGCAACTGAGGCAGGGTCCAGGCCCGACAGGCGCGGGATGATCCAGATCAGCGTCGCCGCGATCAACACCGTCAGCACAAGCGTTGTGGCGCGGTTGATCAAATAGCTCGATGAGATGCGACCCATCACCCGTTCCTCCCCTATCCCGGCACGAAGCCGGGGCCGCAATCAACCGTGCGGCCCCGGCTATTTGGGTTATTCAGCTCGGGTCAGATTGTGGATGATTTGATGGCCGGAATTCCAGTGGAAGAACGGGTGGTTGTAGTAGTTCTCCTCGGACGGCCAGCCGCTCCAATACGTCGTATTGAACGGCATCAGCTTGAAGGCTTGAACAAGCGGAATGAACGGCATCTCGGCGTCGAGATACTGATAGGCTTCGGCAACCATCCCCGGGATTGCCGGATCGCCAAGCGCCATGCCTTCCATTTGATCGACGATGGCCGAATATGACGCAGCCGCCGCACTGTCCCACCTCGAGGTGTTGTTGAAGCCCGGGCTGCGCTCGCCCACAGCGACCACATCCGCCACCGTGTAACGCCCCATTGAGGCCCAGGGTTCATTGACCGATCCGCAGGACAGCCACGAATAGCTCATCGTATAGGCGCCAAACGGCAGGACTTCGCCCCAGAAGACGCCGTTCTCGACCGGAACGGACCGAGCATCGATGCCCGCGCGCTGCAGCTGCTCGACCACCATATCGATCGTGCGGGTATATTCGGTTGAGGCGGAGTTGACGTGAATCTCAACGGACAAAACCTCACCGTCCTTGGCATAATAATCGCCGTCCCGAACCCAGCCTTCCGCTTCCAAAAGCGCCTGGCCGGCTGCCACGTCAGCGGTATCCGGCAGCCCATAGCCTGCCTCCACAACCGCGTCGATGAACGGACCCATCGAGCCGTATTGCGCAAACATCGTCTCTGACGGCACGGTTGCTCCTTCAGCCGCGATGTTCACGATCTGCGTGCGATCAATGATCTCCGCCACGGCGCGGCGCATATTGGCATTGTCCCAGGGCGCCACGGTTGTGTTGATCTCCAACTGCCGCGCGCAGGGATCTGCGACCGCGTATGGATAATCGGCAAACCAAGCCATCGCGTTGGGGTTTTGCGCCTGGATCGCCTCAAAGGTGCCAACCGAAAGGTTCTGCGCCGCATCAAGCTGGTCTGTTGCCATCAATTGCGCCCGGCTTTCCTCACCGCCCGATTCCAGGAACACAACGCGCAGCGGCTCTGGCAAGTCTTGGAAGCCCGTGGCCGCGCCCCACCAATCGTCATTGCGATCCCAGATCGCGCGGTTCGACGCAGCGGAAGTGAATGTGTAGGGCCCGGTACCAATTGGCGGGTTGAAAGTGAAGGTCGCGGGGTTTTCCGCAGCACTCCAGACATGTTCCGGCATGATCAGGAAGGAGCCGAAAATGCGCACGCCAAAGTTCTCAACCACAAAGCGCGGATTGGCTGCGTTCAGCGTGAAGCGCACCGTCAGATCGTCGACCTGTTCGACGCTGGCGACCTGAGAGCGCAGTGTCGCCACTTCGCGCGCGGTCAATTCCTCATTGCCCATCGCCATCTCGGCGGTGAAGACCACATCTTCGGCGTTGAATGCCTCGCCATCGGACCAGGTCACCCCGTCGCGCAAGGTGATGGTGAACTCGGTTGAATCGGCATTGCCCTCAAACCCGGTGGCCAGCCACGGGTCAAGCTCGCCCGTGCCGTAATTGAGGATGAAAAGCGGCTCCCACATTGCTTGGTGGGCGCCATGCATCCGGCGAATGCCGGTGCCATCGGTCATCCAGTTGAAGTTTTCGGGGTCTTGGATCGTGCGGTCGAGATCAAAGATGACCGTATCTTCACGCGCCACATCCTGGGCCTGCGCGCCGCTTGCCAGAACCAGTGCAAGGCCCACACTTGCCAGTAAAAGCGTCTTGGTGCGTTTCATGAATTACCTCCCTAGGGTCTCATTTTGCTTCGTGTCATCCGCGGCGTCCCGCGGGCATTGCCAATCCGGCGCAATCACGCGCGCCGAGCTCACCTCAGATAATCAAGCACTAGAACGCGGGTCTCATCCGGCAAGTCGCTCTGTCCAATCGTGGCGGTAGGATTGCAGGCGAAATCGACCGCATCGTCACGGAAATGCGCCAGAAAACTCTCGATCCACAATGTGTTGCGCGGCCGGTAGGTCAGCGTCCGGAAATGCATCGGGATGATAAGCTTGGGCTTCACCCGGTGGATCATCTCCATCAGATCAGGCAGCTCAATCGTCAAATAACCGCCGGCCAACGCCAAAAGCACATCCGTGTCTTCGAAAAACGCCATCTGGGCGTCGCTCAGCGGGTTTCCGACATCGCCCATATGCGCCACCTTCACGCCATCCAGCGCGAAGCGGTACATGCCATTTTGCCCCGGCACCGCGCGGTCGGGATGGTGGTCCCACTCAGCCGCTTCGATGGCCGTGACGCGCAGGCCCGCCGCCGCGCCCTGCCCGCCCTTTTGCGCCAACTCCAGCGCATTGATCACCGCGGGCGCACCGGGGATCAGGTCGGCGCGGCAATGGGCGTCATCGTCGTGCGATGAAATGATCACCAGATCGGCCGTCTCGCGGATCGGCGGATAGCCGACACCCTCAGGCGTGTAGGGATCGGTGATAACCGAAAACCCATCTGCGTCTTCGAGCTTGAAAGCGGCATGGCCTAGCCAAGTAATCAGCATCCGCGCGCCTCAATGGATGTCGGGAGGCCTGGCCACGGCTTGGGCCATTCATGCATGCAACATTTGGCTTCGATCGTGGAAAACATGTACCGCATTGACCTTTAGTTATTGCCCACAACATGCGGGCTTGTCGTGGCGCAAATATCGTCGTTTGCAGGCCGGGCATGGTGTTGCCAATGGCCCGACGGATCGCTGCCGCGCGCGATGATTGCCTCAACGCCCGCGGCCCAATTGGCATCCAAGATGCGGACTTCCGGCGGGCAGTAGCGCAGCGTCAGACCACAGCGGCGACGCGGCGACAAATTTGCCGCCGATCCGTGCACCAGCATATCTGCATGCATCGAAATCTGTCCTGCTTTCAAACTGTTGGCAAAGGGCGCGCCAAAACGCTCAGCATCTGCGATCCCTTTATGGAATACCGAATTTTCTCCCATCTCGGCGGTCTCAATCGGTCCGCGATCATGGGTGCCGGGAATAAAGCACATCGCTGCATTTTCGGCGTCCACATCGTCGATGGCAAGCCAAACCGTGACCGTGCGCGCAGGGCTCAATTGCCAGAACGACGCGTCCTGGTGCCAGGGCACGCGTTTGGGGTCTCCGGGCCGTTTTGACAAGATCGCACTCGCCCAGCAAATGATGTTTTCCCCAATGATATCTTGCACATGGTCCAGAATGCGCGGATCGGTCGCGATATCCCAAATTCCCGCCATCCGGGCCTGATAGCAATTGATGCCATACGCACCGGCCGTGCCTAAATCCTGCATCAACCGGTCGAAATAGGCACGGATTTCGGCAATCTCTGTGGCGGTGAAGACATCAAACGGCTGGACGAAGCCAAGCCGGTTGTAGTGTTCGATTTGCTCATCGCTCAGCCAACGCGCCGGGCCAACAGGGACCGGGCGAAACCCCAGATCGAGCGTCGCTGCCAAGGCCATCCATGTCCTCCCAAACCTGATGACATGGTCACGCTACGCCGCGACACGCCCCTTGGGCAGACCCGCAATTGACAAAAACATGCACACATTTGATCATGAGCAAGCTATCCAAGCTCCAGAAACGAGCTTTTTTCCATGCGATTGCCCCAAAAGATGTTCAAGATTGACACCTATTTGCGCCCAGGTGAGGCCTTTGGCTTTACCCGTAAGTCGCTGCCAGAACAGCCGCCGGTTCTTGAACATACCCATGATTACTTTGAGCTGATGCTGATCGAACAGGGCCAAGCGCATCATTGGATCAACGGTGTGGAAGAGGTCCTGGACGACGGGCATCTTGTGTTCGTGCGCCCGCCGGACAGCCATGCATTGCAATCGGTGCCCGGCACCGGCGCGCGGATTTTAAATGTGATCTTTCGCCGCGATACCGCCGCCCATCTGGCCAACCGCTACGGCGCTGAGATTGCGGGGCGGTTTTTCTGGCAGACCGGCCAGCTGCCGGTAAGCCTGAGGTTAACCGGGCCGCAGCGTGAACGCGCAGTAAACGCCTTGCTGACGCTGCAAACCAGCCACCGCAGCCTGGTTCGGATCGAACATTTCCTTCTGTCGGTCATGACCCATGTGCTCGACGCCAGCGATGTGATTGACGACCGCGCGCCGGGTTGGCTGCTGGCGGCATGCCGCGCCGCACGCGAGCCGCGCGTCTTTCGCCAGGGCGCGGAGGGTTTTCTGGGCGCCGCCGGCCGCAGCCACGAACATGTCTGCCGTCAGACACGGCGATTTTTGGGCCTTAGTCCGACGCAGTACATCAACCGCATTCGCATCCAGCACGCCGCGATGCTGCTCTCGGGAACCGACCGCATGCTGGCGGATGTGGCCAGCGATTGCGGCTTTGAAAATATCAGCTATTTCCATCGCTTGTTCCGAGAGCAATATGGCACAACGCCCCGCAGCTACCGCATCCGCCATCGCCAATCGGCACCCGCAGGCGGCCCGGTCTAGGCTGCGTCGCGGGATAATGGGCATTGCTGCCGCGCCTCCGACAATTCCAGCAAGGCTGAGGGTTCGCGTACTCACAGAGAAAAGAACGCTCACGTTGCGCCACCTGGGCAGGCGATGCCTTTTGCAGAGAACCCTCCCGCGTGCTGGGCTTTTGTTCAGCGCCGCTTGTTTCACCCCGTTTCGCTTGTTTCGGCGGCTCCTCAAAATAGCGATAACTGATCCCCGCGCTGGAATAGGTCCGTTCGAAGCGGCGGCAATTGGACAGATAACCCAAGTTGCCGCACGGCACGTCTGAATCTGTCCTGGAGAAGCTGTGCATAGACGCCCTCGCCCTGCATTCGCTTGCCCCATTCGGCCCTGTAATCCTGTCCGCCATGCATCTCGCGCAGCTTGCTCATCACGCGGTTGATCCGGGCCGGATAATGCTCGGCAAGCCAGTCGCGCCAAAGGCTGGCAACTTCAAGCGGCAGACGTAACGTGATCATGCTTGCACCTGACGCACCGGCATCACGTGCGGCGCGCAAGATTGCCTCAAGCTCCGGATCGGTCAAGCCAGGTATGATCGGAGACACCATGACCCGCACCGAAATTCCGGCAGTGGCAAGCCGCTCGATTGTTGCCAGCCGCCGCGCGGGCGAGGGCACGCGTGGTTCCATCCGCCGGGCCAGATCGCGATCGAGCGTTGTTACGGATATGCCAACCCGCGCGAGCCCCGCATCCGACATTTCACTCAAAATATCGACGTCTCGTTCGACCAGCGTGCCTTTTGTAACGATCCCAACCGGATGACGAAAGACCTGCAAAACCTCAAGTATCCCACGCATGATCAGAAGGTCGCGCTCGATCGGCTGATAGGCATCCGTATTGGTGCCAATAGCAATGACTTCGGGCTTGTAAGAGGGCTTTCTTAGCTCCGCCTCCAGCACCTGCGCCGCATCCGGCCGGGCGATCAGCTTCGTTTCAAAATCCAAGCCCGGTGATAGCCCCAGATACGCGTGGCTCGGGCGCGCAAAACAGTAGATGCACCCATGCTCACAGCCGCGATAAGGGTTGATAGAGCGGTCAAAGGGCACATCGGGGGACTTGTTTTTCGTGATGATCTTGCGCGCGCGCTCATGCGAGACCTCGGTTCGTACCGGCGGCAGATCATCGGCGCTTTGCCAAGCATCATGCTCTGCCTCCCACGCATAACGTTCAAACCGCCCAGAGGTGTTGCTGCGCGCCGCGCGTGCTTTAAGCCGTGTGTTTTCCCGTTCGCCCTGCATCACAAAGGGCTAGAACAAAATAGGAACAATTACAAGCGACGCCTATGTCGCCCTTCCCGGAGCGCCAGCGAGCGCGCCGACGAACCCTCCCCCACAAGGGGGAGGTGAGGAGGCGCATTTCGCTAGCTCGCGGCCAGTTGGTTGTGTTTGCGCGAGATGAAGTCTTTCGCGGTCTCGACCGCCACCGCTGCGTCACGGCAATAAGCATCCGCGCCAATCGCCTTGCCGAACTCTTCGTTCAACGGCGCGCCACCAACCAAGACGATATAGTCTTCGCGGATCCCCTTCTCGACCATCGTATCAATGACCACCTTCATATAAGGCATCGTTGTGGTCAAAAGCGCCGACATGCCCAGGATATCCGGGGTCTCTGACTCAAGCGCCTCAAGATAGGCCTCAACCGCGTTATTGATGCCCAGATCGACCACCTCAAACCCAGCCCCCTCCATCATCATCGACACAAGGTTTTTGCCGATATCGTGGATGTCGCCTTTTACGGTCCCGATGACCATCTTACCCATGCGCGGCGCGCCCGTTTCCGCCAGAAGCGGCTTTAGGATGGCCATCCCGCCCTTCATGGCGTTTGCAGCCAGCAGAACCTCGGGCACAAAGAGGATGCCGTCGCGAAAGTCGTTGCCGACAATTGTCATTCCGCCGACCAGCGCCTCGGTGAGTATCCGGTACGGCGCCCAATCGCGGCCCAATAGGATGTGAACGCTCTCTTCGATCTCCTCTTTCAGGCCATCGTAGAGATCGTCAAACATCTGATTGACGAGCTCTTCGTCATCCAATTCGCTGAGGACAATCTCGTCTTCTTCGTCCGACATCGCGCGCACCCTCTTCGCTACAGATTGACCAGAGATAGCGCGATGGTCACAGCCAAAACCTGTGAATAACGACGAAAAACGGCATCCGGGCGACTGCAAATCCCGCCCGGAACAAACCGGGCGGGAGGCAATGGCACATGCGCCGGACCGCGGCGCAGAACGGTTTAGGCCGCGCGGCGGCTGAGCCAAGCCAGGGTGGCGCCCAATGCGATCCCGTAGAAAACATGACCCGCAAGTGCGACCCAAGTGATGCGCGTGAAGCCCAAAAACACATTGCCCGTGACCCAACCCGCAATGGCCCCGATGGCCACAACCCAAAGTGCCGCGCCATAAACGGCTGCGGGCGCCAACCAGCCGCCAACGCCCACAAAGCGGTCCCAAAGCGGCTTAAAAACAAGCATATAGCCTATCGGATAGCCAATCATTCCAACCACAAAGAGATGCATGAAGTAGCCTTCCGGCCGACCCACATCTGCAAATCCCAATTTGCCCAGAAATCCTTGCGCCAGCGGCGTGGGTGCGAGGTTGCCTAAACCTAGCCAGGGCGCGATCGTCTGGCCCCAGATGTCAAATGCAACCGTTGCGACGGCGCCTGCGATCAACATGGCAAAAAATGCGTCGAGTGAAACTCGCGGCAGCGCGGCGGGAGATGAGGCGGTGTAATTGCTGTCGGTCATTGCTTTGATCCTTTGCTCGGAAGACTGTCTGGCCAGATCGCTACTTGGCTTGCAGTGGCAAAGAAACCGGCTGAAACCTAATCCCACATGCCCGTGATGGCTGGGGAGCCGATGTGCATGAACGCACATGAGCCTGATGATTTCCATCCAATGCAAGTATTATGTCGGATCGAACTGACCAAACCTGCGAACGACCCACACGGTACCGGAATTTGCGCCTCATTGCCGCGCTCGACTTCGCCCGCTCTGCTGCACGCCAAATTTAACGGCTCCAGCGGTCTGCGGCCAAAGACCAGCAATGCCGACGCCCGTAATTTGATCGTCGTTCTAAATGGCATCGGCAACATTGTGTTTTCGATTGTGGCGGCGGAGCGAGTTGACCTCTGTCGCTGCACCTGATTTTGGTCCCTGCATGACGATTTACGCTATTGGCGACATTCACGGCCATCTCGACAAACTCAAAGCCGCCCATGCCCGTGTCGAGGACGACCGGGCCCGGGAAGGCGCTGGCGCGGCGGCCCTGATCCATCTCGGCGATCTTGTCGACCGCGGGCCCGATAGCGCCGGTGTCGTCGCTTATCTGAGCGATCTTGCCGAAAAAGACGACCGCGTGGTCGTCCTGCGCGGCAATCACGATCAATATATGATCGACTATCTGACACTTGATGCCCGCGAGATCCTGGAAGACCGCCAGATCCGCTGGACCGACCCGATCATTGGCGGCCAGGAAACGATGGCAAGTTACGGTGTCCGAGGCTGGGGTTTGGGCTTGCGCGCCCAGCACAAGGCGCTGCGCAATGCCGTTCCAAAAGCCCAGTCGGCGTTTCTGACCAATTTGCCTTACATGCACGAGCTGGGCGAATGCGTTTTTGTACATGCCGGCATCGCGCCGGGCGTGCCGCTGCCCGATCAAGACCCACAAGACATGCTCTGGATCCGCAACGAATTTCTGCTCGATACCCGAGATCACGGACCGCTCATCGTGCACGGCCACACCCCGGTTAAATCGGTTGAGCATTGGGGCAATCGCCTCGCCGTTGACACCGGCGCGGGCTTCGGCGGGCCGCTATCTGCCGTCGCTATCGATGGGCGGGACGTCTATCTGCTGACCGATCAGGGCCGGGTAGCCGTGTGAGGGTGAGCTTGCCACCGCGCGATCTTGTGCTGGTGGCCATTGTTGTTATCGCCTGGGGCAGCAATTTCACGGCTATGAAAATCGGCTTGCAGGAATTGCCCCCTGCGCTTTTTGTTGCGCTGCGCTTTGCCATTTTGGTGCCGCTCATCGCGATTGTGCCGCGCCCTTCTGCGCCTTGGTCCGCCATCCTGGCTGTCGGTCTTTTGATTAATACCGGCCAATTTGTATTTTTATTCTCCGCCATGGACGGGCATGTGAGCGCCGGCTTGGCGGCACTTCTTTTGCAGGCCCAAGCGCCTTTTACGATCCTGCTTTCGGTTGCGCTATTTGGTGAGCGGGTAACGCGCTGGCAGGTCGCGGGTATCATGGTTGCGGCTGTCGGGATGGCGGTGATCGGGCTGGCGGGCGGGGGCAGTGTGACCGCCCTGGGGCTTGGGCTTGTTTTGCTGGGCGCGTTGTCTTGGGCCTGCGGTAACCTCGTGCTGAAGACACTGCCCAATGTCGCCATGCTGCCGCTTTTTGTTTGGGCAAGCATTGTGCCGCCGCTGCCGATGCTGCTGTTGTCCCTGGTAACTGAAACGCAAGCGCCTTTGGCCACAATCGCAGCACTGAGCCCGACGACCTGGGCGGCGGTGGGCTATGTGGCCGGTATCTCAACCATTGTGGGATTTTCACTTTGGGGAGCGCTTTTGGCCCGCCATAGTGCTGCATCCGTCACGCCATTTGCGCTGTTGATCCCGGTTGTCGGGATGGCGGTGGCGGCCATCATCTTGGGCGAACGGTTGAGCGGTTTAGAGGCGCTCGGCGCGGTTGTGGTTTTTGCCGGATTGCTGCTGGCGGTAATGCGGCTCACTTGACAGAAGCGGCTCCAGTAGGTTTGCGTCTGCCGTATGGATGATCATGCGCTGACACATGATGGCCGTACGCCCGGAACCAACGGTCGCATCTTGCTGTTGGCCTGCGGCGCACTGGCGCGGGAGATCCTGGACCTGCAGCGCCAGAACGGCTGGGAACACCTCGACCTGGCCTGCCTTCCGGCCATCTTGCACAACACGCCCGATGATATCCCAAACGCGGTTGAGCGCGCGGTCGAAAAGCACCGCGACGGCTACGCCAAGATCTTTGTGGTCTACGCCGATTGCGGCACTGGCGGGCGCCTGCAACGCACCTGCGCTCGGCTTGGTGTCGAGATGGTCGAAGGCCCGCATTGCTACAGCTTTTTTGAAGGAAATGAACGCTTTGCCGAGATAAGCGAAAATGAATTCACCGCGTTCTATCTAACCGATTTCCTCGTCCGGCAATTTGAGTCTTTTGTCACTAAGCCGCTTGGCCTCGACCGCCATCCAGAGCTGCGCGATATGTATTTCGGCCATTATGACCGGCTGGTGTATCAAGCCCAGACCGACGATCCGGCGCTGACCGAAAAAGCCCGTCTTTGTGCAGAGGCGTTGGGGCTACGATTTGAGCGTCGTTTCACAGGCTACGGCGATCTAGGCCCTGCCCTAGCACGACTTTAGGCGGCTTCTGCGGCCAGCAGTCGGATGCGCTCGACCATTGCGCGCAGACCGTTTGAACGTTGTGCCGACAGATGGTCGTCGAGACCGAGCCGGGCCAGTTCCGCCGCCGCATCAACCTGCAAAACCTCCGGCACTGCAAGCCCGTCATAAAGCGCGCTCAAAACAGCAATCAGGCCGCGCACGATCATGGCGTCGCTATCGCCTTGGAAGTGAAAGACCGACCCGTCAATTTGCGGCCGGATCCAGACCTGGCTGGCGCAGCCATCCACTTTCGTGGCCGGCACCCGGAACGCCGCATCAAGCGGGGCCATCGCTTTACCAAGCTCGATCACATGGCGGTAGCGGTCCTCCCAATCGTCGAGAAAGTCGAAGGTATCGGCGATGTCTTCAAACGCGGCGCTGGCCATCAACACAGGCACTCCAAAATAGCCTCACGGCTGGCGAGATACGCGCATGGGCCGCACTTTTCAACGCCTGTACAATCGGCTACGCAGTGGCGGGGTTATTGCCGGAGGGGCAAATGGTGAGACGCGCGCTGATCGGCTTGGGGCTATGTTTGGCCTTGGCTGCCTGCGAAAGCCGGCTCAACCCTCTCAATTGGTTCGGCGGCGCCCGCGAAGAACGCATCTCCGCGCCGGATGAGGCGCCTGAAGCAGCCGATCCCCGGCCGCTTGTCGACCAAGTCGTGGACCTGACGATCGACCCGTTGCCGGGCGGCGCTGTGGTCACGGCCGTGGGATTACCGCCGCGCCAGGGGTTTTGGCAGGCCGAATTGGTGGAAGCCAGCCGCGAAGACGGCCGTTTGGTGTATGAATTCCGCCTCCTGCCGCCGCTATCGCAGACTGATCAGGGAAGCCGCGCCAGCCGCGAAGTGGTGACAGCGACCGCGCTTTCGGACCAAGATCTCGCGCAGATCCGAGAGATTGTGGTTCAAGGCCAATCAAACCGCCTGATTAGCCGCCGATAATCCGCGCGCCCTCGCGCCCCCTCAAAGGGAGCCCTCACCCGCCCGGGTCACGCAATGCGCTCCGGCCAAGGAACAGAAATCTTGGAGCAGGATTTTTGTGACCGCGGACGCGGTAGCTATCGGCTCACCAATCCGAATTTCATCAAGCATATGATCTCTTGGCTCCGGCGGTAGGGATCGAACCTACGACCAATTGATTAACAGTCAACTGCTCTACCGCTGAGCTACGCCGGAACTAACGGGTCCTATAACAAGCGCGTGGGTCTGCGTCCAGGGGTCTGTGATGAAAACCTTCAGCACCCTTCAACGCTGCATAAACACGTTGCCAGGCGTTAATGGCCGCGCGGTGTCAACAATTCCTTTCTCTGATAAATCAATGAGATGCGCGAGTACATTGCGTTCGGCCATCGGCATAAGTGCGGCGTCTATTTCGGTGTAGATCCGCGCGACAAGATCGGCCGGAATGGCTGGTCCTGCATCAAGTGCGGCAAGGATGGCAGCCTCGCGCGCGCGGCGGTGTTTGCGCAGCGCCTCCAGCCGTGCGGCCGGGTCTGCCACCGGCGCGCCATGTCCGGGATAAAAGATGCGGTCGTGGCGCGCAGACAGGCGATCAAGCGAGGCAAAAAACGCGCCCATATCGCCATCGGGCGGTGAGATCAGAGAGGTCGACCAGTCCATCACAAGATCGCCGGAAAAAACCGCGCCGTTCCAGGCAAAGCTCAGATGGTTTGCCATATGACCCGGCGTGGGGATCACATCGACCTGATGATCCCCGGCACTGACCACTGCCCCAGGCGTCAATTGCCCGTCAGGCACGAAGTCCTGGTCGATGCCTTCACCGCCGCCCACCGCGCCGGACGCAGCCAAACCGGCCATGACCGCGCTGCGGCCAAAGGTGCTGTCGCCAGCAGCAAGAACCGGCGCGCCAGTGGCCGCTGCCAACGGGCGCGCAAGACCGGAATGGTCGAGATGTGAATGCGTCACCAGGATCGCATGGACTTTGGCCGACCCGATCGCCGACAGCAGATTGCTTAGGTGATTTGGCATATTCGGGCCTGGATCGATGACAATGATCTCTTCGGTCCCGATCAGGTAGGTGTTGGTTCCTTTGAAGGTCATCGGCGACGGATTAGGCGCTAAAACGCATCTCAACCCGGTTTCAACCTCGTGTTCCATCCCTGCCCCCCTTTGCAGCCACACTGCCGCGGGTATAGATGGCCCATGGTATTTGGTTGGATCAAGCGGGCATTGCCGCGCGGGCTTTATGGGCGCGCCGCTCTCATCCTCATTGTACCGGTTGTTGGCCTGCAATTGGTTGTATCGGTTGTCTTCCTGCAGCGCCATTTTGAGGATGTGACCGAGCAGATGACAAACTCCATCGCGCTCGATCTAGGTCTGATCGTGCAGCGCTTGGAAAGCGAAGGGATCGACGGGGCGCGCCGGGTAGCCGGCCCGCTTGGGATCACGCTTGTGCCCGGCCAAGCGCCGGAATGGGCGGACAGGCGGGACAATCGGCGGCTGATTTATGATCTATCGGGTCGGATTGTGGTTTTGACCTTGCGGCGAGAGCTAGCGGAGGTGACGTGGGTCGATCTATACCGCGACCGCAATGACCGGTTTGTGCATTTGGGGCTTCAATTGGTGACGGGTGAGACATTTAACGCCACGTTCAGCCGCCGCCTCGTTTCCGCATCCAACCCGCACCAATTGCTTGTTCTGATGGTGTTTTCCGGGCTGCTGATGACAGCGGTTGCGTATATCTTCCTGCGCAATCAGCTCCGCCCCATCCGGCGCCTGGCACGCGCGGCCGAGGCGTTCGGCAAGGGCCAAATGGTCGAGTATCACCCCGCCGGTGCACTTGAAGTGCGATCAGCTGGCCGGGCATTTCTGGACATGCGCGGCCGTATCGAGCGCGCCATCGAGGAGCGCACGCTCATGCTGTCGGGGGTCAGCCACGATTTGCGCACCCCGCTCACCCGGATGCGGCTGGCCCTGTCGATGCAGGACGGCGATGCCGAAACCGAAGCCCTGACGCGCGATGTCGAGGAGATGCAGGGCCTGGTTGATGCCTTTCTCGATTTCGCCCGTGGTGCCGCCCAAGAGGAACCCGCGCCCGTTGACCCGGTCGCTTTGGGCCATGCCGTGGTCGAAGACGCGCGGCGCGGTGGCGGCAAGGTGGATTTTCATGACCATGGGCCATCTCAGAACGAAGAAGTGCCGTTGCGCGCGGCCGCGGTCCATCGGGGCCTTGCAAACCTCGTCTCCAACGCCCTGCGCTACGGCAACCGCGCCAAGGTCTCGGTTCATGTGATGCCCAGATCGGTCCGATTCACGGTCGAAGATGATGGGCCCGGCATCCCCGAGGCGGACCGCGACCGGGCGATGACACCGTTCATACGGCTTGACACAGCGCGCAACCAAGACCGCGGGTCCGGCGTGGGCCTGGGGCTGGCCATTGTCGGTGATGTCGCCCGCCGCCATGGCGGGGCGCTGCGACTGGATGATAGCGACGAGTTGGGCGGGTTGCGCGCGGATCTGATCCTACCGCGTTGAACTGGGCAGGCGGCGCAATTCATCAAGCGCCTCTTCGAAGAGCCGTTGATAAGCAAGGGCCCGGCGGCGGCGCAACTCTCCCCCGACGATTTCAGCGCCGGCACGGTTCAGCGCAGAGCGAGAAAACATCTCAGCGGCAAAAACAGCCAGTCTCAGTTTTGGATTTTGCATGAGTCATTGCCCTTCTCGATAGCGTGGCATCCTCCATGCATCGAACAGTGCCACATTCATGGCTAATCATCGGTAAACGCCGTGTGATCGCTTATTCTATTGAAAAACAACGTGTTGCGGGCGCAGAGGCTCGCGCCTTGAACTGGGCGCGCGTGGCTTTCTGGTCGGGCGTTTGG